>NZ_CAJPNR010000033.1 GCF_905372115.1 uncultured Streptococcus sp. | reverse complement strand
CGTCCCACCTCCGCACAGTTGAGTAGGGCTGTAAAAGCTGATGAAATCAGCGTAGCAGAGCCCACTCAACCACTGCGTCTTGCTCGACAGTCCAAAGACAATTGAGAGGCTAGGACTTTTGTCCCAGCCTCTTTAAATATTATTTTTCAAGTGGTTTGCGCAGGTAACCAAAGATAAGACCGCTGACTACTGCACCAATCAATACGTATACCAAGTAAAGAATTGGATTGTTTGTCAAACCGATAACGAAGATTCCTCCGTGAGGAGCCATTAGCTTGATACCAGACAATCCTACAAGAGCACCTGTAAGAGCTGAACCTACGATAAAGCTTGGAATAGCACGGGCTGGGTCAGCAGCTCCAAACGGGATAGCTCCTTCTGTGATGAAAGACAGACCCATGACAATGTTTGTCAAACCTGAATCGCGTTCTTCTTCAGTGAATTTATGTTTGAACAAAAGAGTTGCAATAAATACTGCCAAAGGCGGAACCATACCAGCTGCCATAACTGCTGCCATAACAGGCGAACCACCAGTTGAAACAGTGCTTGCCAGTGTACTTGTACCAAATACGTAAGCAGCCTTATTAACCGGCCCACCCATATCGACAGCCATCATACCACCGACTAAGAGACCGAGGAGGACAGCAGAGCTTCCGCTCAGACTTGCCAAGAAATCGTTCAGGGCTGTATTGATTGCTGACATTGGAATATTGACCGCCAACATTACAAATCCAGTCACAAGAACACCCAGAAGAGGCAAGAGCAAGATTGAACGGATACCTTCAAGTGAGCGAGGCAGACCTGCAAGAAGCTTGCGAAGAATCAGGATAACACCACCGGCTAAGAATCCTCCTACCAAAGCACCAAGGAAACCAGATGATACACCAGTTAATTCAAGAGTCTTCTGACCGCCTTCAGCATAGGCAACACCACCAAATGATGCACCGCTGCTTGCAATGGCACCAGCTACGAAACCAGAAACCAGACCTGGCTTTTCAGCGATTGAGTAAGCGATATAACCAGCTAATACCGGCAACATGAAACCAAATGCTGCTCCACCAATTGCTTTAAACTGCGCTGCAATCTCATGATAACTTCCCAGATTAGAAAGCTGATCTTTTGGTACACCTAAGATCTGATCCAGCAAGAATGCAATGGCAATCATAATCCCGCCACCAATAACGAATGGCAACATTTGGGAAACACCACTCATCAAGTGCTTGTAGAAAGCGCCGCCCAGACTAAGTTTCTCATTACTTGATTCTGCAGAACCGCTGCCGTTAGCAGCCTTGTAAATCTCAGCATTTCCTGAAAGAGCCAGATTAATCAGTTCTTCAGTCTTACGAATACCATCCGCAACTGGACGATTGATCAACGGTTTGCCGTCAAAGCGATTCATTTCAACCGCTTTATCTGCTGCAATGATAACAGCCTTGGCATTTCTGATATCTTCTGTTGTCAGCTTATTTCCGACACCGCTGGCACCATTGGTTTCAACCTTGATGCCGACACCCATTTCAGCTGCGACCTTCTGCAAAGCCTCTTGAGCCATGTAGGTATGCGCAATTCCTGTCGTACATGCTGTTACAGCCACTAGGAAGTCTCCGCCTTCATTGGCAGGTTCGACGACAGCAGGTTCTTCTGCTTTTTCTGAAGCTTGGTCAAAGAGCTCAATCACCTGATCAGGTGAAGTCACTTGGCGCAATTTATCCGCAAAACCATCCTTCATCAGGTATTGAGACAATTCAGCCAAGGCAGCTAGATGGGTATCATTAGCGCCTTCAGGAGCTGCAATCATGAAGAAGAGATCAGTTGGCTGGCCATCCAAACTTTCATAATCTACGCCTTTATTTGACTTGGCAAAGAGTACAGTCGCTTCTTTCACTGCAGTATTTTTGCTGTGAGGCATAGCAATCCCGTCACCCAAGCCTGTAGAAGTCAAGGCTTCACGAGCCAAAATCCCTTCTTTGAAAGTCTCAAAGTCTGTCACATAGCCATGTTCCACTAGGCTTTGAATCATTTCTTCGATAACGGCTTTTTTCTCTGTTGCCTGCAAGTCCAGCAACATCACATCTTTTCTTAATAAGTCTTGAATTTTCATATTTTTTCTACCTCTACTTTTTCATAGATTTCTTCTATGTAACCAGCTGTCGCCAAATCATCTGAGAAGGTGGTTGCCGTTCCGCAGGCCACTCCCCATTTAAAGGCTTGAATAACATCGCCAGACCGGACAAACTCTCCGGTAAATCCAGCCACCATAGAGTCGCCAGCACCAACAGAATTTTTCACATTGCCCTTGATAGGTTTAGCGAAGTAGGCACCCTCTTGAGTTACCAGCAAGGCACCGTCGCCAGCCATGGAAATAATCACATGCTGGGCACCCTTGTCTAAGATTTGACGGGCATAACTCTCAATCTGATCCAAGCTTTCAAGCTTGACTCCGAAAATATCACCTAGTTCGTGGTTGTTAGGTTTGACTAAGAGCGGCTCAAACTCTAATGAATCAAGCAACGTCTGGCCTTCAAAGTCACAGACGACTTGTGCTCCTGTCTTTCTGGTTAAGCCAATCAGCTCCTTGTAGACAACATTTCCTAGATTTTTAGGACTGCTGCCTGCGAAGACTACTGTATCTTCTGAAGTCAGAGAAGAAAGGAACTTCTCAAGTTCTTCTAGTTTATAACTGGAAATGTTAGGACCTGGTCCATTAATCTCTGTCTCAGCATCTGCTTTAATCTTGACATTGATACGAGTATCCTGCTCAACTTCTACAAAATGGCTGGAAATCCCTTCCTCTTCTAGAGTATCTGTGATGAACTTGCCAGTAAAACCACCGATAAAACCAGTCGCTGTATTCTCAATACCTAGACGTTTGAGAACTCTGCTAACATTGATTCCCTTTCCTCCAGCGAATTTGTCGTCACTGTCCATCCGATTGACGCTTCCTATAAGGACCTTGTCCAGACGGACAATATAGTCGATGGAAGGGTTTAGTGTGACAGTATAAATCATACCTCAATCACCTCCGTTTTTTCTTTCAGCGCTTGAATCACTTCCGATTCATTTTGAATAGTAATAATGCTTGCTTTGGCAAGAGGAGCAACCTTGACAAAAGACGTCTGTCCTAGTTTAGAAAGATCAGCCAAGACATAAGTCTTCTTAGCGTTCTCCAAAATCGCTCTTTTGACAGCTCCTTCTTCCATATCTGGAGTGGTAAAAAAGCCATCGTCAATGCCATTCATTCCAATAAAGGCCTTATCGAAATTCAACTGACCGATTTGATTCAGAGCCACACCGCCAATGCTGGCATCCGTTGAGCGCTTGACCTTTCCGCCGATAATGACCGTCGGGATATTGCGCTCTACCAACTTTGTCGCATGGTGAATGGAGTTGGTGACGACTGTCACTCTAGGGTCATGCAACTCATTGACTAAAAGCTCATTGGTTGTCCCCGCATCAATAAAAATCACATCATGCTCTTGAATCAAGCTTGCTGCCATCTTGGCAATAGCTGTCTTTTCTTGAATGCTTTTGATAGATTTTTCCTGATTACTCTCCTCTTCCTGTAGAAAATGAAGGCTTTCGGCTCCTCCATGAACTCGTCGCAGCTTGTGCTCGCATTCCAATTCATCCAAATCTCTTCTGACAGTTGATTCTGAAGTGTTTAAAGCATGTACTAGATAGTCTAAAGAAACAAATTTTTCTCTTATGACTGTCTCTAGAATAACCTGTTTTCTTTCCGACTTCAGCATAAAGCACCTCCTTTGGAATCGTTTACGATTATTATTATACCTCTTTATTTTTCAATGTCAAGCACTTTCTATCAAAAACTTTCATTTTCTATCTTTTTATCGAACAAAAAAGAGCTGGACTATATCCAACTCCTTTCATATCGTTGCATAACTGCCAAATAAAAGGCAATTAGCTATTATTGATCAATGATACAAGATAGGCTGCCATGACAGGCAGAAACGTTCCAAGAAAAGTAAACACAACCAGAACCCAGAACCAGACTGATTTAAAAGCCTGTCGGTAGGTCTCTGGGAGCGAACGATTTGTGTCAATGTATTCCTTAAATTTTGGCCATTTCAAGATTAAGAGCAAAAGAAATACTGTACTGCCAGCGATTAATAGGCCGTAAAAAACGATGTTAACAATAGGCTCTGGAGCTTTTTTTGAAAGAAAAGCTATACCTTCTGCTATGACAAAGTTATTGAGAGCATGAAAAATGATAGACCAGATAATCGAATACTCAAAAGCGATATAGCCAAAACCTAAACCAATCAAACTAGCAAAATAAAACTGATAAAGATTTTCATGAAAGAGACCAAACAAAATCGCAGTCAGAAGAATGGCAAAAATCTTTCCATGCTTCTCTAACGCTCTTAATCCAGCACCTCTGAAAATAATTTCCTCCGTAACCGGAGCCATCAAGGATGAATAAATCAACATGGTCAGTGTTTCAGAACCGCCGCCTCCTGATTCCATACTAGAAAGATCTAGATTGAAGAGTTGCAAGATAGCCTGCATGATCTGATTGACAACAGCTGTAAACAGTTGGGCGAATAAAAGGAAGCAAATCATATAAAAGAAAACTTTAGGAGTCATCTTCCGCCCCTTGCGACGAAGGTCGTATTTAAAGAGCTGCTTACCCCGAGACACAGTGAAAGTAAGAACACCGAGACAGGAAGCTAGAATATAGGCTCCACCGTCCTTTTCCATGAATTTGGTGACAATGTCTTGCGTTTTTTGAATATCCATACCTTGCCCAGGTAAGACGATAAAAAAAGCCACTAATACGTAAAAGAAAACTGCGCCAAGCATGACCCACAAATAAGTAAAGCAAGTCGCTGAAAATCGTCCTAGATCTTTTTTAGGATTTAAAGGTTCAGGTATATAATACATAAAATCTCCTATATTAAATTTGCTCTTTACCCTTTCTGCATAGGAAATACAAGGTCAAAAAGATTCCCTCATAAAGCAAAGCAAAGAGAATAAAGGCGTGCATGAAAAATTCTTCGGGTAGAATCCAAATGACTGGATCCTTGGCCGGGTCAAACATCCAAGTATTGTCTCCGGCAAAGAGAACTTGATGAAAGAGTGTGAAAAAACTGTTAAAGCCAATCAGAAAGGCCAGTCCAGCAAAGACAAGTGGCAAGATACTCATCACTAGAAAAGCCCGTCTGTAGAGGCCTAAAAATCCCTTTTTGACCACTTTTTTGACAAAGAAGATCAAAGCCGGCAAAGTAACTAGAAAAATAGCTTGCGCCAAGTGAAAAAGATACTTGACCGCCTGAAAATGATGCAGCCCAGCTGAAGACGAGCGAAAATCCGGCATTGCCAGCTTCTGACTAAAAGGATTGGTCAGATAATTCATCAAAATATTAAAATTATACTGGATGGTCTCAGCTTTCAAATACACCTTATCCAGTAAGTTGAAATAAGAAATCTCCATCGGGTATAAGAGCCAAGCCAGATAAATGGTTAACAAAATAGCTGTTGCCAGCAAGCACAAGACGCTGGCTGAAAATCTCAACTTATCACGCATCGAAGTCCCACTCCGCTAGACTGGACAAGACATGTGTCGGTTGGATCGGCAGATTAGGCACCTCTTCTGGCAGGGTAAATCCTGTCGTGACTAAGAGGGTCGGAATCCCATTATCAATTCCTGCTCGAATATCTGTCAGATAGTTATCACCTACCATGACCACTTCTTCACGCGCCAGTCCTAGATGCTCTATCGCTTTTTCCATGATAATAGCATTAGGCTTGCCGATAAAGGTCGGCTGAACACGAGTGGCTGCTTCCAAGAGGGCGTTGATAGCACCCGCTCCCGGCTGCAGACCGCGCTCCGTCGGAATATTGAGATCAGGATTGGTCCCGATAAAGTGAGCACCCTTTTGAATAGCCAGAGTCGCTATTGTCAGCTTCTCATAATCCACTTCCCAGTCCAGCCCCACTACCACATAGTCAGGATTTTCTGTGTCTTCTATATATCCAGCTTCTTCAATGGCATGTTTAAGCCCGACATCACCAATAACGTAAGCTTTCTTGCCCAGATTTTTCTCCTGCATATAGTCAATAGTAGCTAAGGTTGCTGTGTAAATTGTCTCAAGCGGCGTCTCAATATTGAAATTTGCAGCCAGCATGGTCTGCACTGCTTCTGGCGTGCGTGTGGTATTATTGGTCACGAAAAGATAGGGAATCTTGCGCTTCTGCAGCTCATGTACAAAAGTTTCACCAGCCGGAATCCTGCTCTTCCCCTTATAAATCGTCCCGTCTAAATCAATCAAATATCCTTTATAAGTCATTTCTGCTCTTCCTCATTCTCATGTTTAAACTCTTGCCAGGTAACCAAAGCTTGGGCATTGACTTCGCCGTCACTGGAAATCTGGTGATTGCTCTGCAGACCTTCTAGGTCGTAGCTAGAAGCAATCATGCCACCTGGTCGAACTTCCTTGACATACTTTAGATGGACCTTCTTAGGAATATGCTTCGTAAGGAAGTCTGCCCCCATAACCTCGAAAATCCAGTCCAAATACTTGCTATTATTGACATGTCCGTTCATATCCAAGTCGTAAAAGCGCACATGGTAGTCCTTGCTGACAGGATTCTCCAAAGCTGGATACTTAGGACCGCGCAGTAATTTCTTGGAAAAGTCAGACTGGTATGGCGCTACAATCTCCGGATCAACGGCACGAACCTTGCGGCTATCCCGGTCCATGAGAACAAAGGTCGCCATCATCTTGATAATGGCTTCGCCTGCTTCATCAAAGATTGTGAAGCGCCGGTAGCAAAAGAGCCGATTGTAGGTCAAAGCTTCTGTTTCAATGGTAATTTCCTCTGCAAAGCGTGGCAGACGTGTCACATCAATATCATAGTCCGTGATAATCCAGACCAGATTATACTGCTCCAGCATATCCTTGTCACTGACGCCAAGCTCGATTGACTGCATCCCCGATACCTGCAAGGACAGCAGGATAACATCTGGCAGCTTGATATGGCCATTCATATCTGCCATATCAAAAGGAATTTTCATTTTCATTTGATAAGTTAAGCCCATGATTTACTCCAATATAAATTTCTCAGCAACCGTATCGCCCAAAAAGAGGCCTTGTTTGGTCATGCGCACGATATCTCTGTCCGGGACTAGCAAGCCTTGCTCAGTCAGTTCAGACACAACAGCTCCGTACTGGTCTTCAAAGGAAAGACCGAATTTTTCCTCAAAACGTTTTTTAGACACGCCTGATTTCTTGCGCAGTCCTAGAAACATCTCTTCTTCCATCTTTTCTTTCAGCGTCAGCACTTCTTCCTGCACACGGGCATTGCCCGCTTCCACCGCCTGCAGATAATGGCGAATCGGCCCGTGGTTTTTATAGCGAACACCATCGACATAGCCAGACGCTCCCGCTCCAATACCATAATACTCCGCATTGTCCCAGTACATGAGATTGTGACGGCTCTCAAAGCCTGGCTTGGAAAAGTTAGAAATCTCGTAATGCTCGAAGCCGGCCTTTTCCAGCTCAGCTATAATATAGTCAAACATCTCCGCTTCCAAATCTTCTTTAGGCAGAGGCAGCTTCCCTCGCCGCATCCGATTCATAAATACTGTGTGATTTTCCAAAATCAAGCTATACAAACTCATGTGAGGAATGTCCAAAGCAATGGCCTTGGCTACATTGGTTTTCACATCTTCCATGGTCTGCTTGGGCAGGGCGTAAATCAGATCAATCGAAATATTGTCAAATCCCGCTTTTTTGAGATTGGCAATATTCTCATAGATGTCCTTTTCCGAGTGACTGCGGCCAATCTGCTTGAGCATGCGGTCATTGAAGGTCTGTACTCCCAGCGAAACCCGATTGACGGGCGAGTCTTTAAGTACAGCAATCTTCTCCTGGTCCAAGTCCCCAGGATTGGCTTCAATGGTCAGCTCTTCAAGATAAGATAAATCTAGCTTACCAGTCAGCTTTTCCAGTAAAAAGGCCAACTGAGGCGCCGATAGAGCCGTCGGAGTTCCGCCACCGATATAGAGGGTACGGAGCTTTTGGATATCGTAAGAATGATACTCCTCAATCAAATGCTCTAGATAACTATCTACCGGCTGATTTTTGATAAAAACCTTGGAAAAATCGCAGTAATAACAAATCTGAGTACAAAAAGGAATGTGCACATAAGCAGAAGTTGGTTTGGTTTGCATAGTACTTATTATACCACAGTTTTAGAATGAGGACTTATTTGATAATCAAACAAAGAAAAAAAAGAGTGAGCCTGTAAAGACAAAAATTGTCCTCGCAAGCCACACCCTTTCCTATAATCTAAAAAATTGAAGATCTAAATCAATTCTTCCCCAACTCTTGCGTCCTCTTGTAGGCAGCTTGAACGGCATCCATGACTGTTCCCCGAAAGGCATTTTCTTCCAGACTGGCTACCCCGGCGATAGTTGAACCAGACGGACTGCAGACCTGATCTTTGAGTTGAGCCGGATGTTGCCCACTGACCTGACTTAGCTTGGCAGTGCCTAAAAGGGTTTGATTGGCCAGTTCAAGCGATATATCGCGACTGAGTCCTGCTCGAACACCAGCATCCGCTAAAGCCTCTATAAAGAGATAGACGAAGGCTGGTCCACAGCCAGCAAGAGCAGTCGCTGCATCCAATTGCTTCTCCTCTAGTTTGACTAAAAGGCCAGCCGAAGACAGAAGCTCCTGTAACAAATCTTCATCCACTTGATTCGCCTGCTGAGATAAGCTATAGCTAATAACACCCTCACCTACAGCTACCGGTGTATTAGGCATGATCCGAATCCAACGATGGTGGCTAGATGTCAATTTTTCTAATATCTCCAAGGGCAGGCCAGCAGCCATAGAAACCAGTAAAAGAGACTCCCGTTTCTCTAGAACTTCCTGATATTCAGACAGCAAGTCAGCAAATTGAGCCGGTTTGATTCCCAGAAAAATCACTTCTGCCTGAGAAAAAACTTCTGCATTACTGACCGGCTGCCCACCATCTTCCGCAGCAATCTTTTCAGCCTTGTCACGACTGCGATTAGCCAGAAGTAATTCGCTTCTAAATCTTTCATCTTGGGCAACTAGACGGGCTAAACTGCCGCCCATATTTCCCAGACCGATAAATCCAATTTTCATCATTATTTCCTCACTTGACCAGTTCCTTGGATGACGTATTTATAGCTGGTCAACTCTTTCAGTCCCATAGGACCTCTGGCATGCAGTTTTTGAGTAGAAATCCCCATTTCGCAGCCAAGACCAAATTGACCGCCATCTGTAAAGCGGGTTGAGGCATTGACATAAACTGCTGCGCTATCCACCTGCTCTGTAAAGTAAGCTGCCGCTGCAGCGTTCTCCGTCACAATGGCATCCGAGTGATGGGTGCTGTGAGTTTCAATATGCTCCACCGCTTCTTCTAGCGAAGAAACCAGCTTGACCGCTAAGATATAGTCCAAAAATTCGGTTTCAAAATCTTCCGATTTAGCTTGCGAGCCCGAGATATACTGACCTGCATTCTCATCCAAACGTAATTCAACAGGGTTTTCTTGCGCAGCATCACGATCTGTTACCAGCATCTTCTGCAAACGTGGTAAAAATGCAGCTGCAATCTCTTGATGAACTAGTAGAACTTCCATGGCATTGCAGACAGAAGGGCGACTGGTCTTGGCATTCTCAATAATCGCCAAAGCCTTGTCTTGATCAGCATCCTTATCTACATAGACATGGACAATTCCAGTACCTGTCTCGATAACAGGCACAGTCGCATTTTCCACGACCGCCTGAATCAGTCCAGCACCTCCGCGAGGAATGAGCAAATCCAGATATCCCTTGGCCTTCATCATGGCCTGGGCGGAAGCTCGACTGGTATCAGAAACCAACTGGATACAATCCGGTGAAATCTTTGTCTGACCCAAACCTTCTTTCAAAGCTGTGACAATAGCTAGCGCTGTCTGATAAGCATCCTTACCACTTCTGAGAACGACTGCGCTACCGCTCTTTAGAGCCAGAGCTGCTGCGTCAGAGGTGACGTTAGGCCGGCTTTCGTAGATAATCCCAATCACGCCCATAGCCACCCGCTTTTTACTGATGAAAAGGCCGTTATCAAGCTCGGTCATATCCAAGACTTGCCCTACAGGATCCTCCAAGTCAATCAACTGGCGAATGCCCTCTGCCATAGCAGCAATCCGCTCCTCATCCAGATAGAGGCGGTCCAGCATCACATCTGAAATCCTACCTTTAGCTGCGGTTATATCCAATTCATTGGCCTCTAAAATGTCAGCACGAGAAAACCAGAGTTGACTTGCCATTTCTTCCAAAGCATGGTTTTTCTCAGCCGTTGTGGCCGTATTGATCGTCTTCTTGACTTTCTGAACCTTTTTAAAAATCGCTTGTGTTGAGGTCATCGCTTCTCCTTTCCTCGTCTTCTAAAATTCAGCAAATAAATCATTTAACTCCGGTGTCAAAGAGATCCAATCATCCCGATGAATCACAACACCCTTAGGTTTATTTGACTTGAGCATATCTTTAAGAGCAGCCTTGCCAAAACGCACGCGCCCTTTACCAAGAATAGCTCCGCTGCCTTCCTCGTAAACGGTCACCGTATCCTGATAGGCAAAGTTCCCCGATACAGATACAAGTCCGGATACCAACAAACTTTTTCCATTATTTCTGAGAGCGTCGGCTGCTCCTTGATCTACATAGATTTCACCTTGACTTTTAGCATAGAAAGCCAGCCATTGCTTCTGCGTTTTTAGACCTTTTTCCTGGGCTAAAAAGAGGCTGCCATCCTTGGTTTCCTCAGCAGCTTCCAGCAGAGCATCAGTCTTGAGCGAGGAGCAGATATAGACCGGCACACCTGACATGGTCGCAAGCGTTGCTGCCTTAATCTTTGTCAACATGCCGCCAGTTCCATTACTCGTTCCTGCACCGCCTGCCATATCAATCAGCTCAGAGCTAATCTTCTCAATCTTTTCAAGCCGGCGGGCATCTGGATTGGTAGACGGATTGGCCGTGTAGAGTCCGTCTACATCAGTCAGAAGCACCAAGAGGTCTGCCTGAACCATAGCCGCTACCTGCGCACTCAGTGTATCATTATCCCCGACTTTGAGCTCCTCAATAGCCACCGTATCATTTTCATTGATGATGGGAATAGCTCCACGATTCAGCAAGACAGACAAGGCTTGATGGGCATTCTTATAACGCCGCTTATCTGCAAAATCATCCTGGGTCAAAAGAATCTGAGCAGAAATGATTTGCTTCAAAAGAAGATTGGTTGTATATTCCTCCAAAAGCAAACCCTGTCCAACCGCAGCTGAGGCTTGTTTATCAGCCACCTTGGTCGGTCGCTTTTTAAAGCCTAGAGAAGAAAAACCTGCCGCAATGGCTCCTGATGAGACCAAAATCAACTCATGTCCCACCTCGTGCAAGAGGGCTAACTGCCGTGTAATTTCCTTTACCTTGGCGCGTGACAGACTGCCATCTGCGTTTGTCAATGACGAAGTTCCCACCTTAAATACGATTCGCTTTGCTTTCATTTCCTTTTCCTTCACTGCTAGATTGTCTTATTATACCACGATTTACGTAAAATAAAAATGACCGCGATTGAAGCGGTCAGAGGAAAATTTGTATTTTAACAATGAGCAAACCTACCTATTCTTGTCGCAATTTTTCTAAGGTTTCTTGGAAAATGGCTGGCACTTCAGCTGTAAATTCCAGCACTCCACCAGTTCGAGGATGGGTGAAGCCCAGTGTTCGTGCGTGCAGAAATTGGCCATGTCCTTTTAAAGTCTTACGCGGTCCGTAGACCTTATCTCCAGCTACAGGATGTCCAATGTAGGCCATGTGAACGCGGATTTGATGAGTTCGGCCTGTTTCCAGTTGAAGCTCGACAAAGGTATAGTCACCAAAGCGCTCCAAGACTTGGAAACGCGTCAGAGCAGGCTTGCCTTTGGCCGTCACGGCCTGCTTCTTGCGGTCTTTTTCACTACGGCCAATCGGTGCTTCAATCACTCCACGGTCATTAGGCAGCTTTCCATGAACAATAGCCCAATACTTGCGTAGGGATTTCTTATCCTTAAGTTCATCAGCCAGAGCCACATGGGCTTGGTCATTTTTAGCAATCATGAGAAGCCCTGAAGTGTCCTTGTCAATTCGATGAACAATGCCCGGGCGGAGGACACCGTTGATGCCAGACAGATCCTTAATATGGTACATAAGGGCGTTGACTAGCGTACCGCTTGTATGGCCTGCAGAAGGATGGACGACCATTCCCTGCGGTTTATTGACAACTGCCACATCCTCATCTTGGTAGACGATTTCTAGCGGAATATCCTCAGGCACATACTCAACCACTTCCGGCTCAGGTAGCTCATAGGAGATGACATCGCCTTCTTTGACAGCGTATTTGGCTTTTTTGGCTTGTCCATTGACCAAAATCCGGCCGTCCTTAATCTGCTCATTGGCCAAACTACGGGATAGGTCTGTCAGCTCAGCAACCGCCTTGTCCAATCGCTGACCAGCTACTGAAGCCTCAATTCTTACTTCCATCTTTTTCTTCCTTCAAAATCATCAGCAGTAAAATAGCTACACCAAAGGTCAGATACATATCCGCTACATTGAAAATAGCAAAATTAATAAAATCTAACTGAAACATGTCCACAACAAAACCTTGACGTATTCGGTCAATGAAGTTCCCTAAACCGCCAGCAATCACTAAGGTCAGTCCACCCAGCATCCACTTTGAGGCATGGAGATGCTTGATGAGGTAGTAAACAGCTCCGCCAATGACCAAAAATGTCACCAAAGTAAAGAGCCACTGCTGATTTTCCAACATGGAGAAGGCTGCGCCGGTATTCTGGAGATAGGTCAGACTCACCAGATGCGGAATGAAATTCTTGACCTCCCCCAGCTTAAAATCTCTGACAATATATAACTTAACCAGCTGGTCCAAAGCAATAAGAACCAAGACTGCAAAAGGAATAATAATTTTTCTTTTCATACTTTATTTTTTCTGTGCAAAATACTCTTTCATAACTGATACAAAGTCTTCTCCGACCTGAGTCAACTCCACATCTTCTCGCTTGACATAGACCATGTGGTTGTCCAAGTTGTCACGAAGCTTGATGACAGTAATGCCATTCACACTGTTGCTGTCCAAAAAGCCAGATCCAGTCGCATAAGCATCCGTACGCTCCAAAATCCCATTCAAAGTCGCGCGGTCCGTCACATTAAACATCTGTGAGCTGGCACTGGTATCGACAAAATTCTCTGAATAATAGAGATACTCGTCCTTTTCCTGAGTGAAACGAACAGTCGGTAAAGCAGCCAAATCTTCCATGACCAACTCCTTCTTCTGAGTTAGAGGATGATCTTCCCGCAGGTAAATGTGAGTCTGAAAAGGAATGAGCTCAATTACTTCCAAGCCTAGCTTTTCCACCCGCTGCATAATACCCTTGGTATTCTGATTATTAAGGTAGATAATACCGATTTCACTGTGGCCTTGCGCTACTTCATCCAGAATCTGTACAGTTGTTGACTCAAAAATCCGGAAGTTCTTATACTCAGGATAGGTCTGAGAAAATTGTGTAATCAAAGGCGGCAGAAAGTCATAGTGCTGGCTGGCAATAGAAAACTCATCCCTCTCCTCTTCAGGATTAGCATATTGATTTTGAAAAACATCAAAACCCTTGACCAAATCTTGAGCTTTCTCGTAAAACTCCATTCCTCGGCGAGTCAGAAAAGTACCACTGCTGGTCCGACGAAAAATCTTGAATCCCAGCTCTTTTTCCAGATCACGGACAGAGATAGACAGACTAGGCTGGCTGACATACATTTTTTCCGCTGCTTCTCGAAAGGTCCCACTATTAGCAATGGCAACCACATAACGCAATTGTTGAATATTCATAACATTTTCCTTCTTTACATATCGTCTCATTATACCATAAACCAAGGCAGAACAAAAGAAACCAGCTGTAAGAAGCCGGTTTCTCCTTTTAAGTTAATGAGTAATCTTAGAAAAATTTGCTATTTTTCTTTTGGATAGATAACCTCTGTCATCTCTTTGAACCCTAGCTTTTTATAAAGTTTCAAAGCTCGGCTATTCTGCTTTTCTACGACAATCTGAAACTCCTGTCCATTTAGCTCATTCAAATCCTGCATACTTGTAAGCAAGAGATAGCTTCCTAACCCCTGACCCTGAAAATCTTGATCAACAGCCAAGCCAAAGAAATAATTGGTTCCAAAATCCGTATCAACTGATACTGAAGCCACAACCCGATGATCTTTTTTCAGGATATAGAGCAAGCTGGATGCGCTGCTGACAGCTTCTCTGGCGTATTTCAAGGCAACATCAAGCGGTGTCTCAAAGACTTGGGACTGAAAAGCAGCAATTTCCTCTGCCAAGTCCAAACTCCCCTGCAAAACCTCTATCCCTTCTCTTTCTTCCAGAGGAAAAGTTTGAGCAGGCTGCGCTAGCCAGATTTCTGCTTCATCCTCTTGGTAATCAAATCTCCTAGCAAAGTCGGGTTGAGCGTTCAAAAAGGCGAGCTCTGCTACATACTCAATCTCGGTCAAATCATACTTTTCAGCTACTTTTGCAAAAGCAGCCAGAAGCTGATTAGCCACACCCTGACGACGATACGCCGGCAGAACATAAAGAGACACCTCAGCTTGGCTAGGTTCATCCGCGTAGACTGATAAAAAGCCGATGGTTCGGCCATCCATCTCAGCCAAGAAGAAGGCGGGCATTTCAGGATCTGCATTATAATTATTATCCAGATAGGGCAGTCGATAGCCTCCGTCTGCCTTATTACACTCTTGAACTAATTCAAACAATGCCTGCTTTTCTTTCTCAGGCAATGCACTATAAATTCTTATTTGCATCCGTCTCACTTCCTTCCAGTATTTCTTTCTATTTTACTACAAAAACCTTAGTCAAGTCATTCAAAAAGGGACTGGAAAAATCCAGCCCCAATGTCGCTAAGTTAATCGTTTTTATTTTTCAACGTGGTCAGCAAGTTCTTCCTGGGCTTTTTTATTTGCCGCAGTAGCTTCTTCTTTCCATTTTTTCTTAGCCGCTTCGTATTCTTTGGTCGTTACAACATCCTTCTGAAGCTGAGTCAGCTTGAAGTTGTAGCCTGAACCTTTAACACCAACTGGTGAGTAGGCCTTTGTAAATGGCACTGACTTAGTCACAGACGGTGTTGCACCTTGTGATACAGTCGGGATAATCAAGCCGCTATCTAGCAACCAAGCTTCCGCTTCTGCATACTTTTCGTAACGCAGCTGCACATCGTTGGTTTCAGCATTGGCTTCTTCCAGCATCTTGGTATAAGTATCCAAGCCAAGCTCTTTAATCTTATCATTGTCTTGACCTGGTTCAAATCCAAAGTTTTGCAAGCTTCCGCCGTTCTTGATATTGAGAGTATCAAGGTAAGTAGATGGATCTTGGTAGTCACCAGTCCAGCCACCAGTAGACATATCATAGTCTTTCTGAGCAGCAGAGTTAGCAAAATAGGTGATATTATTAAGATCGTCTGTGCTCATCTTTTGCAGGTCAATGACGACATTTTCCGCTCCAAGAGCCGATTCAATAGACTGCTTGGTTGAGCTAGCCCATTGTACACCAATCGTGCTAGACTGATCCACTGGCATATCTAAGTGAATTGGGAATTCAACCCCCTTAGCCTGCAAGGCCTGCTTCGCTTCTGCAAATTTCGCCTTAGCTTTTTCAGGATTATAGTAAGGATCTTGAGCGTCAGAGAGGTCAATTCCTTGCCATTGGCTGCCATAGTTGACTAATTTTTCCCCAACAACGGTTCCAAAATCCTTGTCGCCAATTTGAACAAAGCTAGGTGGTACTAGGGTATTTCTCAAGACCTTAGTCGCTCCGTCTTCACCATTTCCTTGCGCTCCATAAGACGTACGATCAAAGGCAAAGTTGATAGCCTGACGGAAGTCTTTGTTCATGATCGCTTCGTTGGTCGCAGACTTTTGAGCGTCTGTTGTTTTAGAAGTATGATTGTAAGACTGACGGTTGTAGTTGAAATTATAGTAATAAGAAGTAGAATCCTGCGGGCTGTATACGATATTGTCCGCGTATTTCTTCTTGACTGAAGCAAAGCCTGAGCTATTCGGATAGAGACGAGCTGTGCTGTAAACGCCATCGCTGAAGTTACGAATCAGTGCTTCCTGATCATTTCCATCATAGTAGGTCAGCTTGATACTATCCAGAGTGACATTGTCTTTGTCGTAGTAATTTGGGTTTTTGACAAATTCCATCACAGACTTGGAAGTCAGCGACTTGAGCAAGTAAGGACCATTATAGAGGATGCTAGAAGGCTTAACAGAGCCAAAATTACTTCCTTCTGCTTTCAGAAACTCTTCATTGACTGGGAAAAGAATCGTGTTGGTCGTTTTAGAGTTCCAGTAAGGCTCAGGGCGCGCCAGAGTGTATTGAAGGGTATGGTCATCAATAGCCTTGACACCGACATTGTCGAAATTCTTATCTTCACCCTTAATATAAGCATCCAAGCCCTTCACAGAATCTTGAACTAGATAAATAGCTTCAGAATTTTCATCTGCTGCATACTTCAAGCCAGTCACAAAGTCCTGGGCTTTTACTTCTGCATATTCTTCACCATCGGATGTGTACCATTTAGCATCATCACGCAGCTTGTAAGTATAGGTCAGACCATCCTTAGAAACTGTCCATGACTTGGCGATTGAGGGAATCAGGTTCCCGTACTTGTCATTTTCAAAAAGTCCATCGACCAGGTTGGAAATGACATCACCTGTCGTTGCACGGTTTGTAGCAAGATAGTTCAAGCTGTCAGGATCTGAACTATAAACGTAAGTATAATTATTTGTGCTAGATGAAGACTGGCTACAAGCCGTCAGCAATAGCCCGGCACTCAGTACAACTCCAGTCGCAATCAGCCATTTAGATGCTTTCATGGATAGAACCTCCTTTGATGTTATATTTTATAACATGAACTATTATACCAAAAAACGTATAAAAAGTAAATAGTAAACCGATGACAGTTAAGTAAAATATTTAAGGTCAGGTTCTTTTAGCAAGATCACAAAGCTTTCCGTTACCGCATTTCTGCAAATTTCTAAATAAAGAAGGAAGAATCCGCTTTTACTGCAAAGTTGTCTTGGATTCTTCCTTTTTGTTATGTTATCAAGAATAAGTAAAGCTACGAAAGTATTACTGCTGTATTCTCATTTTTTATTTCTTATAGTCTTCGGTATGATAAGCCATACAGATAGACAATTCCAAACAAGAACAAGGCACCCAGCAAGGTTAAGAACAAACTGCTGCCGTCTCCTGTTTTAGGGAGCTGGCTAGCCTGTGCAGCCTGCTGACTTAGTTGCCGACGAGAACTTACAGGTTCAACAGAACGCAAACTCAACTGCGGAGGATTTTGTTGACCTGAGACCATGTTCTGCCTAACTGCAGTAACTTGAACAAGCTCCTTGTAATATCCTTCTCCCATGCTAAATTCTCTGTCTTGACTGTCAATCAAGGTTAGGGAAAGCACTGGACTGAACTGACCTTCCACTAAGCCTTTCAAACCAATCTCAACCGGATTAGTATCGTTGGCTTTTTTAGAAATCAGAACAGTATCACCAGAGATGGTATAGTCTGGACTAGGGAGAATGCTGAAATGCTGATTATCCATCTTAAGGGCAAGACGATAGTCATTTTTCTCTAGACCATTTAATCCACTCAGGGTAACGGTAGGTGTAAAAGGCTGATCTAGCTGAGCAGATGCAGGAACATTGACTTTGATATCCTTAACTGGATCAGTATAAAAGAGACCATGCCCGATAGGATAGGCTACCTCTGTCTCAGACATGATGCCATCCTTGATACGCGGCACATTTACTGGTAGCGTTCCAACATGTTTTTGACCATTGAAAATCACTTCCACTCCAGCTGGGATATTAGGACCAAAAGCATTGTCCGGCTTCAGAGACTCAGTCGGATCCATTCCCTTGTTTCCATAAACTGCTACAATAGCCTTGGCATTAGGATAATTTGCTACATCATACGGTTTAGAAATGCTCATGACAGCTGCCTGTTTTCCAGTTGCATTTGCATAGTCTACAACTTCCGTCGGTACTCTTGTCAACCAGAAATCGCTGGCCAGTTGAGATTGCCGTCCAATCTCAGAAATCAGAACAATGTGAGTAGCCTGATCAATCTTTCCTTTCAAATCTTCCAACTTGGTTGTCTTGCTGTAGTTCAGCGCTTCGTATGTGACGCCTGCTGGAATCACTCCGTCAGCTATCAAACGCTTGACACCCAGCTCTAGTCCAGGCACTTCATCGTCATAGGCTGCTAACAGCAAAATTCTGTCGCCAGATTTGACCTTAAAGGGCAGAACAGTATCATCATTTTTAACTACGGTCACTGCACTAGCAGCGATTTTTCGTTCAGTATCTCTGTTTAGCTCTGAACCAACAGTTGCTTCAGCCTTAGCTTGAGTACGCTCAGATGGGTCAAAGTCTAAAATACCTCGTTTTTCTTTTAAGTTCAAGATGCGGGTAACAGACTCATCTAATCTGCTGACTGGAATATCACCTCTCTGAACCGCCAGCTCAATATCATTGATAATCTTATCAATCTTAGCTAAATCACTCTTGCTGCGTAAGACAGTTGGCATCAGAACTACATCCACGCCTGATTTGATTGCCATGATAGCCGCTTCAGATTCTCCAAAATTCTTGGCAATCGCATCCATGCCCATAGCATCAGATACTACCACACCCTTGTAGCCGAACTTTTTGCGAACAATGCCAGTAATAATATCATCAGACAAGGTAGCAGGAATATATATGGTTTCTCCAGTTTGCTTAGATATAATAGTGTCTTTTTCAATCTGAGGATACTGAATATGGGCTGTCATCAGCATATCAGCGTTTTTGTCAATGGCGGCCTTGAAGGGCAGCAACTCCAGCGCTTCGAGCTCCGCATAGGACTTGTCTACCAGAGGCAGACCAGTGTGAGAATCTACCGCCGTATCACCATGCCCAGGAAAATGCTTAGCCGCTACTGCGACATTGTATTTCTGAATCCCCTCCATCATAGCCGTCCCCAAACGGGCAACAACCTTAGGGTCTGAAGAGAAGGACCGTAAACCAATAACTGGATTCTGCGGATTGTTATTTGTATCAAAAACAGGAGCAAAGTTGACATTCAAACCTAGAGCCGATAGCTCCCGTCCAATAATTTGACCTGCTTGGTTAGCCAATTCTGGATCACGCGTCGCACCAACTGCCATGTTGCCAGGAAGAGCAGTCCCACTGCCCAAGCGATAGACAATACCACCTTCTTGGTCAATCGCGAGCAAGAGCGGCAATTTACCATTATTAGCTTGGTTGCTGATAGCTGCTTGCTGCAGAGCTTGCGTCAAGGCTAAGGTTTGAGCAGTTCCTTTCACATTCTCAGCAAAGAGAATGACACCACCAAAGTCGTATTTATCAACCGCTTCTGCCACTTCTTTATTAAGCTCCGTCATATCGGACTGGGTGGCTTGGCCATCTTGCTGCCATTTTCTGAAGTCTGGCATCAGCATCTGTGTAATCTTCTGACGAAGTGTCATATCCGCCACAAGCTCCTGTACTCTCTTAGAAGCCGAAGGGGTATCACTTGCTGCCTGACCCTGCGCCTGATTGGTAGCAGAGGAAACTTCTGCAGACTGAGCTGTCGCTGGTTTGGCAGGATTATCCACCGAATTTTCTGCATTGGCAGCTTGGCTTGAAGCAGCCGTTTCAGTAGCTGCAACTGCCGAAGCATCAGAGACTGTCAAGGCTTTTGCGGCAATCTGACTATCCTGACTTGGCGTGCCCCTAGCCCCTGCACCGCTATCAGAAGAGTCCGTTGCAACAGCAGCACTTATTTGTTCAGACTGGTTAGCAGATTCCGGCGGCTGATTAGCCGTATCTGCCTTTATGGCTCCCAATGGCCAAAAAACCAGTAATGACAAGGCAAGCGCCAATAGTAATTTATACCTTTTCATCATAGGCATTCTCCTTTCATCCCTATAATAATAGCATAAAAAACGATGTTTGTAAACGTTTACTTATTATCTAATGATTGTTCGTTTTTATCACCAATTAGTAATATAATCTCTATAAAAACGAAATAGTATTACAATATTATAGAAATGTTACAGAGGTATAATTTTATAGAAACAACATAACCTAACTGTTAAAAATGAGATTCTTTAATCTTATACTAACAGTTGCATAGAAAGGATTTGCTATGAGACAAAAAAAGAACACCAAAACAATGTTCAACCGACGCTACTGGCTGGGGCTTTCCCTCGCTTCTGCTGCAACTTTGGCCGCTGCTTTGATTTCCACCGGAACAGTTCGAGCAGAGAACAAGTCAATCCCTGACTGGGCTTCTAGACGTGAAGTTGGTATTTACGATCCTAGTGTACCAGACATTGAGGACGACCCTACTATCTTTGATGATCCAGGACCTATCAAGGTTCCGGAAGCACCTAAGAATGATTATCCTAGCGTTATTGATGAAGAAACTGGTGAAAGGATTAGAAATAGAATCGTTCTTTACAAGGGTAAATACTATGCACTTGATCCTAATAGATCTATATACGAAGTTCGGGATGATCCAGGAGAACAAATTCCGACGAATCTAAAAAACTCCTTCTATACTAGCCCAACAGGTAAAGTCTATTATTTTGACGAAAAAGGACGAAGGGTCATCAATCTTTACAGTGTAGACGGCAAGCAATACTTCTTTGATTCTTACGGAGAAATGGTCAAAAACAGATTTGTTAGTTACTCTGAATATACTTATTACTTTGGAGAAGATGGGACACCTTATAAAAACGGACTTTATAAGATTGGCAAGTACTATTATTACTTTACCGAGTATGGCGATCTTTTGAGGCAAGGTTCTTTCGACTACAAAGGAAAGACCTATTATACTAATTGGCATGGCGTTGTCAATATAAAAGACGAAGAAGTTACACCATAACGAAAAATACCAGAAATGAGGACGTATGTCTTCGTTTCTGGTATTTATTTTATTCAAAATCACTCAAATAGAAAATTCATTTTTTATAAGCAGATGGTTATTGTTCTTTTGATTTTCTTACACTAATATCTAGCCCCAAGCCAGCCAGAAGCAAACCAAGCCCCACAACACTATAGACTGCCTTTTCGCTACTTCCTGTTTTAGGAAGAGTCTGTTCAGATTTGGCCAAAAGTGTTGGTGCCTGAACATGGTAGACGGTAGATATAGGCATTGTAGTACGACGCTCAAGATAGAATTGATAACTATCTTTTATGATTTTATAGTAACGAGCTTCATTGACACTTTCAACAATCCATGAAGTGGTTCCTTTTGTTAGAGCATCAGCTAGGTTATTTTCGATATCAAGCACTCTGCCTTCTGTTGCAAAATTTTTGTAAATTCCCTCAATCGATTTTACCGTTGCTACGGTTCTTTCTATACCAGCAGCTTTCAAAGCCGCAAGTGTATCAGCAACCGTTGGAATTGAAGGGTCTTCTTTCATTTCAGCATCTGTTAATAAAACGACGAATTTCTTATTTTTAGATGACTTAGACCAATCATAGGTCGAAATAATCTGGTTCAAGGCAGGAGTTGGTGTTTCTGGAGTATCTCCTCCACTCGCTATACGAATCGCAGCTAACGCTTTTTCGAGCTCAGCCGGATCAGTTGTAAAATAAGATGACCCAAACCGTGTTAGAACCGTATCTTCATCTTTGCTGCCAGAATTACGGCCGTAGACTTCATCACTAAATGTTGCCAAGCCAAAACGTGCTGTAATCCCCTCTTTAGTAATATTTCGCACAAATTCATTAATATTTGCACGAACAATATCAATTGTGCCACCCATGGATCCTGAACGGTCGACAACAAATACAATATCAGCTGAACCAGCTTTTGTCACAGTTGGTGGCGTTGAGGTGTAGGTAATAGTTGTAGTCTTATCTACTCGCTCATACTGCGTATAGGGATTCCCATTTTCATCTGTGCCAGATAAAGTATTTTCAGTACGTCTAGTTATTGGCTCTGGCGCCTTATCAACCTTTGCCGGAGCCACTTCTGTCTTTGTAACATCAACAGTCGACGTTTCTACACGGACTGTTTGATTGCCTTCTTGACTTTCTTTGACATCAACAGGTGATACATTTTTTGAGACATCAATCAAATCTCCTGGTTTCGCTGTAGATTCTTCAACAACAGGTTTCGTCGTATCAGCAGCAATTTCAGTACCAGCAGCTTCAATCGGAGAGCTTACTGCTTCAGTTTTTGCTATACTGCTTGAAGGTGGTGTGCCAACCTGGTCTGCAAAAACATGCGAAGCTTGTGAAAAGGCAAATAGAAGAGTTGCTGATGCTAATCCAACTTTCAATTTATACAATGAAAAGCCTGGAAGTTTAAATGATTCTTTTTCCATAATTTCTCCTTATCTTTTTAGATTTAGAAACATGATTGCATCTATTTTATACAGAATAACATAAAAAAATAGGAAATGCAAGCGATTTCAAATATTTATTAGTCTAAAAATTAAAATTTTAGAATATTATCAGAGTTTGTATGCTAAAACTGATGAGCATCATCATGAATTATTAAATAAATGCTTTATCGTGCCGTCTCTAATAAGAAATCCCCATGCTCAATATCCGATCATGGGGATTTCTTATTAATTATTTAGCGATTGGGTAAACAGAAACTTGTTTCTTATCGCGTCCTTTGCGCTCAAAGCGTACTACGCCTTCAACTTTTGCGAACAAAGTATCATCTCCGCCGCGTCCAACGTTGACACCTGCATGGATGTGAGTGCCGCGTTGACGGTAAAGGATAGAACCGCCTGTTACGGTTTGACCGTCAGCTGCTTTAGCTCCCAGACGTTTTGCTTGTGAATCACGTCCGTTAGATGTGGAACCTCCACCTTTTTTGTGGGCGAATAGTTGCAAGTTAGCAAGATTCATTTTTAACATAATGTTTTTCCTCCGTGTTAGTTTTCTGTGATAACTCTGGTTTGGACGAACTCAGATGAGTCCTCCGATAAGTTTGCCATTCCTAGGAAAAATGATTCAAAGAAAAGCTGAGTCATTTCTCTTTGGTGTGACGGTATATCCTGAGGAATTTCAACCTTCAGATAACCGCCTTCTATTTCGTTTAATTCTAAGTTTGGTTCGTAGCCTGCGAATTTCTCAACTGAATTGACAAAATTAATGGCGAGCGTCGAAACGGACGCACACACGACATCAAAGCCGTATTCACCACTCGCGGCGTGACCTGTGATTTCTGCACGCCTCAGTTCGCCATCTTCGGCTCTTTCAAAGACTGCGTGTATCATTTAATCTCCTTAAAATTAAGCGTTGATAGCGTTGATGACAACTTTTGTATATGGTTGACGGTGACCTTGTTTACGATGGCTGCCTTTTTTAGGTTTGTACTTGTAAGTAACAACCTTTTTTTGCTTGCCTTGTTTTTCAACAGTTCCGACAACAGAAGCTCCAGCAACAAGCGGAGTTCCTACAACAGTGTTTTCACCACCAACAAGAACAACTTCGTCAAAAGTAACATCTTGACCAGCTTCAGCGTTTAACTTTTCAACGTAGATTGCTTGACCAACTTCAACTTTAACTTGTTTTCCGCCAGTTT
>NZ_CAJPNR010000032.1 GCF_905372115.1 uncultured Streptococcus sp. | reverse complement strand
CGACAGATGCTGGAGCAGCTGCAGCTGAAAACGTTGGTGAATTGATTTCAGTTCATGTAATCCCACGTCCACACGCAGAAGTAGAAGTAATCTTGCCTCATCAAGAATAAGATTACAGACTTTCATATAAACTTAAAAACAAGAAAATAATCGGAGGAAATAAACATGGCAAACGCAAATGCATTAGGAATGGTAGAAACAAAAGGACTCGTCGGCGCAATCGAAGCAGCTGATGCAATGGTTAAAGCCGCTAACGTAACTTTGATTGGTAAAGAACAAGTCGGTGCTGGATTGGTAACTGTAATGGTTCGTGGTGATGTCGGCGCAGTCAAAGCAGCGACAGATGCTGGAGCAGCTGCAGCTGAAAACGTTGGTGAATTGATTTCAGTTCACGTAATTCCACGTCCACATGCTGAAGTGGAAGTTATTCTGCCCAAATAATCTGGGACAGATAAATATTTGCTGAAGGGGTCTGTATTATAGCGTTTAGGCCTGATACAGGCCCCTGAGGCAAATAGAATACTCAGTGAAAATGAAGCTTATGGGCGGTAGCTCTATACTTAAAAGGAAATGTTGATTTTCGGAGAGTATCAGATTGATTTTCACAGAGTATCAACGGAGTAGAAGGATGTGAATACATGTCAGTTTTTACAGAAGCTAAGATCAGAAAGCTTTATAGAGAATCCGTTCTCGCTGATAACGGTGTCTTTGAATTAAACAAAGATGAAAAACTGACGCCAGCAGCCAGAGGTTTTCTCAATGATCACCATATTCGAATTATCTGTTCAGGTCAGGCCAAAGGGAAAACAGCCTCAGCTGTTGATGCTATCAGGGTACCGATTACAAACCTTGAGGACTCTGCTGTGTATCCACGACTATTTAGACTGACTAAACTTTATACTTGCTTTTTGAAGAACCAGAGAGATTTGCATCAGGCTTTTCAGGATGAAAAGTGTGAGCAAGTTGGCCAACTATTGAACATAGTAGAACAAATCGTTGGTCAGCATATTCTGGATGATATTTCTGATTACCAGACAGACCTGCCTAGCAATGCAGAATTGCAGGCCGTTCGGGTCAGTCGACAGCTCGATCAAGAGACGGTTATGATGAGTTATCAGGAGCCGACTTGGCAGCTGAATTGCTATGAAACATATATCGAAACGACCCTCCTGCGCAAAGAATTGGAGCAGGCTGCTGATGGTGACAGAGATCAATTTGCTTGTAAGGTTTCTCAATTATTAAAATCAATTGAAGTCTTGCTCTGGTTGATAGCAAGCTAATAACAAGAGAAAGAAGAACAGCAATGACTTTAGAAAATTTGGTAAATAAAGTAATTGATAAAGTTCAGGAAGAATTGCAGGGGTCATTTGAGGTAGAAGCGAGCGGACGTCATGTCCATTTGAGTCAGGAAGATTTGGAAGCCTTGTTTGGTCCCAACTATCAATTAACAAAAGCAAAAGACCTATCACAGCCAGGCCAGTTCGCTAGTCAAGAAAGGCTGACGGTTGTCGGTCCAAAAGGCGCTTTTCACAATGTGGTTATTCTGGGACCTGTTCGCAAACATTCTCAGGTAGAAGTTTCCCTGACAGACTGTTTGCAGCTGGGTACCAAGGCACCCATTCGCGAAAGTGGCGATATTGAAGGAACACCGGGTGTTATCTTGGCTCATGGAGACAAGGCAGTTTGTCTGGATAAGGGTCTGATCGTAGCTAAGCGTCATGTTCATATGACACCGGAAGATGCCGAACGTCTGAATGTAAAAAATCACGAGATTGTACAAGTCAGAGTAGAAGGTGCTCGTCCGCTGATATTTGATGATGTGGTCATCCGTGTTAGTCCTAAATTTGCAACCTATATGCATATCGACTACGATGAAGCCAATGCTTGTGGTTTCAAAAAAGGAACACGCGGACGGATTATTAAAAAATAAGTCCTATGAGCAAATAAAAGGTAGGTAAAGAATGGAAAATCTAGATCATTTGGTAGATTTGATTACAGACCGCCTGATGGAAAAGTTGAAGAAAAAGCCTCAGAAACCCTCGGTATACGTCATTGGAGGCGATAAGATTCCTGACTTATTAGAAGGGGAAGGCTTTCAAGTCGTAAAAGATTCTTGCACAGCAGAGATTGTTGTTGTTGAGTCGCTTGGTTTTGATGCTTTTCTAAGACTCTCATCCCTTTGCCCTTTAGCGGTGGAGGAAGCAGTCATTTTAAAGAGTCTTTTGAAAGGCAAAAAAGTCCTCGTATCAGACAGCGCCTTTGCTATTCAGCAGTACAAGCAATCTTCTAAAGTGTACTTGTATCAGGAACTGCAGGGACAGCGAGAAAAGCTGATTCGCTACGGTCTGCAATTTTATAAAGAAGGCCAACTCTTAGCACTCCTAGAAAGCGATCAGGCTGAAGAGCCTCGCCCGGAAGTGAAACGGGCGGTGGCAGAAGAAGTCAGCCAGAAGACTAAGGCTCCGAGCAAGCCGGTTTTGCTTACAGAGAAGAGGCTGAGAGAAATGGGCTTACCTGAAAATGGAAACTTTAAAATAGAAAAAGGAATGATTGTGACAGCCTTGGCGAGAGATTATCTAAAACGTCAAAAAATAGAAATCATAGAATAAAGGAGTGGGTAGAGATGTTTGTTGGTAAAGTAAAAGGAAGCCTTTGGGCGACTAGAAAAGACGAAAATTTAAATGGTTTGAAATTTTTAGTGGTCGAACGGCAGCTAAATGAACATCAAAGTGACCCAGCTCTGCTTATTGTGGCCGACTGCATCGGTGCAGGCGAAGGAGACCAAGTAATGGTAACCACTGGCAGTTCTGCCCGGATGAGCCTAAATAAGACGAATATCCCTGTGGATATGGTCGTTGTGGCTATCATTGACAAGGTTGACTATCACAGTGATGAAGAATATTAGAAACTAAGGTAATGTTATGAGTATCAATGAAATTATCATTTATATCATGGTTCTATTCATGCTGATCGGTGCAGTGGATAAATGTATCGGTGGCAAACTAGGACTAAGTGAAAAATTTGAAGAAGGTATCATGGCTATGGGAGCTTTGGCTCTGTCTATGGCTGGGATTATGGTAATCGCTCCCCTCTTGGCGGATGTCTTGAAACCGATTGTCGTGCCTTTGTATGGCTTGGTAGGCGCTGACCCGTCTATCTTTGCGACAACCTTCATTGCCAATGATATGGGAGGAGCTCCTCTGGCTCTCAGTCTGGCTCAGGATCCGGCGGTAGGAAATTTTGCTGCCTTTGTACTGGGCTCTATGATGGGGCCAACCATCGTCTTTACGATTCCAGTTGCCTTGGGTATTATCGAAAAAGATGACCGTCCGCTTTTGGCTCGCGGAATCCTATACGGTTTGGTAACTGTTCCGATTGGCTGCCTCCTCGGAGGAATTTTCGTGCCAGGTCTGCCTTTTGGAACCTTGGTTGTCAATCTTATCCCGATTATCATTGTATCTGCTCTGATTTTCATAGGATTGCTTTTGGCACCTAATGCCATGATTAAAGGTTTTGAAGTGTTTGGTCAGATTATTGTTATCTTGGCAACGCTTGGTTTGGCTTTTGGTGCAGCGCAGCTTCTGACTGGAAATGAATGGCTCATCAGCATCTATCCAAAAGGTGCTGAGACACTGAAAGAAGCCTTTGAAGTTGTCGGAACGATTGCCGTAACCTTGGCTGGAGCCTTTGGTCTGGTAGCTGTCTTTACCAAGGTAGCCAACAAACCGCTTTCTGCTATCGGAAAATCCCTAGGAATGAACGAAGTTGGTGCAGCTGGTTTGGTAGCTTCTCTAGCTAATAACATTGCCATGTTCCAGATGATGAAGGATATGGACAAACGCGGTAAGATTATTAACGTAGCCTTTGCCGTATCTGCTTCCTTTGTTATCGGAGATCACCTAGGCTTCACAGCTGGTCAAAAACCGGAAATGATTGTGCCGATGATGATTGGTAAATTTGTCGGCGGTATCACAGCGGTATTACTGGCTTTCTTCTTAACGAAGAAGGAAGCTTAGACTTGGAGGTATGAAGTATGGCAGATATTAATCGTTCTGACCTAGAAACATTGGTTCGTAAGATTCTATTGGAAGAATTAGCCACTAAAGATGGTGGGAAAAAAGTCAGCAAGGCAGGCGTAGCTTCTATCGCTCTGCCTGGTCTTGATGTTCGTCCAGAAGATCGCTTGGATACAGGTGATTCAAGCCATCAAGTTTATACACGAGACTTGCTGACCTTAGACGAAAGCCCAAGATTGGGCTTGGGTCTGATGACTATGGAAAAGACAACTTTCCCTTGGCATCTGGACTATGATGAAGTGGACTATGTTATTGAAGGGCGTCTTGATATTATCGTTGGTGACGAAGTCATGACAGCTGGCCCTGGTGAAGTACTCTTCATCCCTAAAGGCAGTGACATTCAGTTCTCTGTCAGAGATAAGGCCCGCTTTATCTATGTGACCTATCCAGCTGACTGGCAAGGCTAGTTTGTCGGGGGGGCTTGAAGTATTAGGACCAATATTATAATTCCCCGCTAAGGGAAAGTGAAATACGGATGGTATCCCCATATAAAAAACCAGTGCCTTTGTGCTACGCTACAAAAGTTAGACATAAAAATCTAACTTTTTAGAGTCAGTACACTTTAGGTGCTGGTTTTCGTTTATATAACTGTCAGCCCGTCTAGTTCCGTAAGGTGCTAGCCAATAAATCATGCTATGCAGGTGCAAATTGAAGATTCCTCTAAAAAATCCAAATGCGATACAATTAAGATGTAAAAGCATACTCTAAACTGAGAGGAGAAAAATATAGATTAAAAAGCACGTAGTTAATCATGTATAAATCATCCTCGAATATCCTGACCTCTCCCAGTTCTGTAAGCACAGTCTAATGGAGCTTTTTTGCTTTTTTCATTCTTGAAAGATATAGGAAAACATGCTATAATGAAAAGAACATTCTAAAAATCAGAAAGATTATTATATAGTAAGGAAAAAAATGGCGAATATTTTAAAGACTATCATTGAAAATGATAAAGGTGAATTAAGAAAATTAGAAAAAATGGCTGACAAGGTCTTGGCTTATGAAGACGACATGGCAGCTTTGTCTGATGAAGAACTTCAGGCAAAAACAGAAGAATTCAAGAAGCGCTATGCTGATGGCGAAACTTTAGATCAGCTCTTATTTGAAGCTTTTGCGGTTGTCCGTGAAGGAGCTAAGCGAGTGTTGGGCCTTTTCCCTTATAAGGTTCAGGTTATGGGAGGAATCGTTCTCCATCATGGTGACGTTCCAGAGATGCGTACCGGTGAAGGAAAAACCTTGACTGCGACGATGCCAGTTTACTTAAATGCCCTTGCAGGCAAAGGAGTACACGTTGTCACAGTCAACGAATACCTGACTGAGCGTGACGCGACCGAAATGGGAGAACTCTACTCTTGGCTGGGCCTTTCTGTCGGTATCAATCTGGCTGCTAAGTCTCCATCTGAAAAGAAAGAAGCATATGCTTGCGACATTACCTATTCAACCAATGCTGAGATCGGCTTTGACTACCTGCGTGATAACATGGTAGTCCGCGCTGAAAACATGGTACAGCGCCCACTCAACTATGCCTTGGTCGATGAGGTGGACTCAATCCTGATTGACGAAGCTCGGACACCATTGATTGTATCCGGACCGGTTTCTTCAGATACCAACCAGCTTTATCATATGGCTGACCACTATGTCAAATCTCTGGATAAGGACGACTACATCATCGATGTTCAGTCTAAGACGATTGGTCTGTCTGACTCAGGGAT
Organism: uncultured Streptococcus sp.; assembly: GCF_905372115.1. Classification (GTDB taxonomy): domain Bacteria; phylum Bacillota; class Bacilli; order Lactobacillales; family Streptococcaceae; genus Streptococcus. Next base: position 18,001 of record NZ_CAJPNR010000032.1, on the reverse strand, counting down.
TGATAAGGCAGAAAGCTACTTCAAGCTGGACAATCTCTACGATATTGAAAATGTTGCCCTGACTCATTTTATCGACAATGCTCTGCGAGCTAACTACATCATGCTCCTTGACATTGACTATGTGGTCAGTGAAGATCAGGAAATTCTGATTGTCGATCAGTTTACTGGTCGGACAATGGAAGGACGTCGTTACTCTGACGGTCTCCACCAAGCGATTGAAGCCAAAGAAGGTGTGCCGATTCAGGAAGAAACAAAGACTTCTGCTTCTATTACTTATCAGAACCTCTTCCGTATGTATAAGAAGCTGTCCGGCATGACAGGTACAGCTAAGACGGAGGAAGAAGAGTTCCGCGAAACATACAACATTCGTGTTATTCCGATTCCAACTAACCGTCCGGTAGCACGTATTGACCATTCTGACCTGCTCTACCCAAGTATTGATTCTAAGTTTAAGGCAGTTGTTCAGGATGTTAAAGAGCGTCATGAAAAAGGCCAGCCAGTTCTGGTCGGTACCGTTGCGGTTGAAACCAGTGATTATATTTCTAAGAAATTGGTGGAAGCTGGGGTTCCTCATGAAGTTCTTAATGCGAAAAACCACTATAAAGAAGCACAAATTATCATGAACGCCGGCCAACGTGGTGCGGTTACTATTGCGACCAATATGGCCGGACGGGGAACCGACATCAAGTTGGGTGAAGGTGTTCGCGAACTGGGCGGTCTCTGTGTTATTGGTACAGAGCGCCATGAAAGCCGCCGGATTGATAATCAGCTGCGCGGACGTTCAGGTCGTCAGGGTGACCCAGGTGAGTCACAGTTCTACCTGTCACTGGAAGATGAGCTTATGCGCCGCTTTGGATCAGAGCGCATTAAAGCCCTCTTGGATCGAATGAACCTTAGTGACGAAGATTCTGTTATCAAGTCTGGCATGCTGACCCGTCAGGTAGAGGCAGCTCAGAAGCGTGTCGAAGGAAATAACTACGATACGCGGAAACAAGTCTTGCAGTATGACGATGTGATGCGTGAGCAACGGGAAATTATCTATGCCGAGCGCCACGATGTCATTACTGCTGACCGTGACCTCAGTCCTGAAATCCAGGCTATGATTAAGCGGACTATCAACCGTATCGTTGATGGCAGCAGCCACTCTGATCAGGATGAAAAGATTGAAGCGATTTTAAATTTTGCTAAGTATAACTTGGTTTCAGAAGATTCTATTTCAGATAGCGATTTGGAAGGCAAATCTGACCAAGAAATCAAAGATTATCTGTTTGAACGTGCACTGGAAGTCTATGACAGTCAGATTGCTAAGCTGCGAGACGAAGAAGCAGTGCGTGAATTCCAGAAGGTCTTGATCCTGCGCGTAGTGGACAGCAAGTGGACTGACCATATCGACGCCCTTGACCAGCTGCGCAATGCTGTTGGACTGCGTGGTTATGCACAAAATAACCCAGTTGTCGAATACCAAGCAGAGAGTTTCCGTATGTTCAACGACATGATTGGCTCCATTGAATTTGATGTGACTCGTCTGATGATGAAAGCGCAGATTCATGAGCAAGAGCGTCCGCGGACAGAGCGTGCTATCAGTACGACTGCTACCCGCAATATCTCTGCTAAGGCGGCAAATATACCTGATAATATAGACCTGTCTAACGTAAAGAGAAACGACCCTTGTCCATGTGGCTCTGGCAAGAAGTTCAAGAACTGTCACGGCCGTAAAAAGTAAGCGTAAAAGAAGGAGAATAGATGACCTTTAAAGCAACCAGTCAACCCATTGATGTGGCAGAAGTTCGCCAACTTGCTAAGTTAGAAGGCGACATGCTCGCTCGCAAGGAAAAGCGTGACCGAGAGTTAGAAGCAATTCTGCGTGGTCAGGATGACCGCATTCTCTTGGTCATTGGTCCCTGCTCTTCAGATAATGAAGAAGCGGTGCTGGAGTATGCCAAGCGTCTATCTGCTCTCCAAGAAGAAGTAAAAGACCGTATTTTCATGGTCATGCGTGTTTATACTGCCAAGCCTCGGACGAATGGAGATGGCTACAAAGGGCTTATTCATCAGCCTAATGCGACGGCCGCTCCAAGTCTGATTAACGGCATCAAGGCAGTCCGCAATCTGCACTATCGGGTTATTTCTGAGACAGGTATGACCACGGCTGATGAGATGCTCTATCCAGAAAATCTGCCTCTGGTAGATGATTTGATTTCTTACATGGCTGTAGGAGCTCGCTCGGTCGAAGACCAGCAGCACCGCTTTGTAGCTAGTGGAGCGGATTTGCCGACTGGCTTGAAAAATCCGACGTCTGGCAATCTCAATGTCATGTTTAACGGCATCTATGCAGCTCAGAACAAGCAGAGTTTCCTCTTTTCAGGTAAGGAAGTCGAAACATCTGGAAATCCTTTGGCGCATGCTATCTTGCGTGGTGCCCTTAATGAATACGGCAAGAATATTCCTAACTATTATTATGATAATTTGCTGGATACCATTGCCCAGTATGAAAAAATGGGCTTAGAAAATCCCTTTATCATCATTGACACCAATCATGATAACTCTGGTAAGCAGTATCTGGAGCAGGTTCGTATCGTTCGCCAGACTCTGATTAACCGGGACTGGAATGAAAAGATTAAGGCTACAGTACGTGGCTTTATGATTGAGTCTTATCTGGAAGACGGTCGTCAGGACGAACCAGAAGTCTTTGGCAAGTCCATTACTGATCCTTGTCTGGGCTGGGCCAATACAGAACAGCTGGTTCGTGAAATTTATGATACATTAGGAAAATAGTATGGCATTTATAGAAAAAGGTCAGAAGATTGACATTGAGCAGATTAAGTCCAGAACCAGACTGACTGGTCAGGCCTTGGCTCATAAAAATAAGCGAGACCAAGAATTGGCTGAGATTCTCAGTGGTGAAGACGAGCGTATTCTCTTGGTGATTGGCCCTTGTTCATCGGACAATGAAGAGGCTGTGCTGGAGTATGCCCGCCGTTTGTCAGAGCTGCAGAAGAAGGTCGCGGATAAGATTTTTATCGTAATGCGCGTCTATACTGCTAAGCCGCGGACCAATGGGGATGGCTATAAGGGCTTAGTTCACCAGCCGGATACTTCTAAAGCACCTAGCCTTATCAATGGTTTGCAGGCAGTTCGTCAGCTGCACTACCGCGTCATTACAGAGACTGGTCTGACGACGGCTGATGAGATGCTCTATCCGTCCAATCTTGTGCTGGTAGATGACTTGGTTAGCTATCATGCTGTGGGTGCCCGCTCAGTTGAAGACCAGGAGCATCGTTTTGTGGCGTCAGGTATTGATGCTCCGGTCGGCATGAAAAATCCGACTTCTGGCAATCTGGGTGTTATGTTTAACGCTGTCTATGCGGCACAAAATAAGCAGACTTTCCTTTTTCATGGTCAGGAAGTAGAAACCTCTGGGAATCCTTTGGCTCACGTTATTCTGCGTGGGGCTACCAATGAATTTGGTAAGAACATTCCAAATTTCTACTATGAAAATATGCTGGATGCCATTTCCTACTATGAAAAGATGGGCTTGGAGAATCCTTTCATCGTCATTGATACCAATCACGATAACTCTGGCAAGCAATATCTGGAACAGATTAGGATTGTGCGTCAGACCTTACTTAATCGGGATTGGAACGAAAAGATTAAGAGAGCGGTTCGTGGTTTTATGATTGAGTCTTATCTGGAAGATGGCCGGCAAAATGAGCCGGAAGTCTTTGGTAAATCCATCACCGATCCTTGCCTGGGCTGGGACAATACTGTTCAGCTCATTGAAGAAATTTACAACACTTTAGATAAATAAGGAAAATTGAAAGGGACAGTCTTGACCTGTAAAGAGGACTAACTGTCGGGTGAAGACGAACTCAGCTGGCGGCCCAGCTGAGTTTTGTCGCCTTTCCAGAGAATGATATGATAAAAGGACACGGAATTGATATAGAAGAGTTGGCTGCCATTGAGCGAGCCTATCTGAAAAATGCCCGCTTTGCAAGGAAGGTGCTGACCGAGGCGGAGCTTTCTCGTTTTGAGGAGTTATCTGCCAAGCGGAAAATCGAATTTCTGGCTGGCCGGTGGGCTGCCAAGGAGGCTTTTTCTAAAGCTTGGGGAACCGGTATCGGTAAGCTTAGGTTTCAGGACTTGGAGATTTTAAATGACCGTCAGGGAGCGCCTTATTTCAGCCGGTCACCTTTTACTGGCAAGGTTTGGATCTCGCTCAGCCACGCTGCTGGCCTAGTTACAGCCAGCGTAATTTTGGAGGAAAATGATGAAAGCTAGTCTGCATAGACCCAGCAAGGCAGTGATTGATTTAGCTGCCATTGCTTTTAATATTAGACAACTGAGTGCCCATCTGCCTCAGACGACAGAAAAGTGGGCTGTCGTTAAAGCCAATGCTTATGGCCACGGAGCTATTGAGGTTTCTAAGCACATTGAGCCCCTCGTAGATGGATTTTGTGTGTCTAATATTGATGAAGCCTTGGAGCTGCGCTCAGCTGGCATTGGAAAAAAAATTCTGGTGCTAGGAGTGTCAGATTTGGCTGCGCTTCCGCTGGCTAGAAAGGGAAAGGTGTCTCTGACCGTAGCCAGTCTGGAGTGGTTGGATTTAGCTTTAGCTGCGGAAAAAGACTTAACAGGATTGAATTTTCATATCAAGATTGACTCTGGTATGGGGCGGATTGGTTTTCGTGATAGTCAGGAAGCTCAGGAGGCAATCCATCGCTTGCGGACTGCTGGGGCTGTCGCAGAGGGAATTTTTACCCACTTTGCAACGGCAGATGAAGCGGACCACCATAAGTTTGAAGCCCAGCTGGCTCGTTTTCATCAGATCTTATCTGAGCTAGACAGTGTGCCTCCTCTCGTTCACGCTAGTAATTCCGCCACCTCTCTCTGGCACAGCGAGACCGTTCTAAATGCAGTTCGGCTGGGGGATATCATCTATGGTCTCAACCCTAGCGGAAGAGTCTTGGAACTTCCTTATGAATTCAAGCCTGCCTTGACTCTGGTCTCAGAATTGGTGCATGTCAAGGAGGTTGAGGCTGGAGCAGATGTTGGCTATGGAGCCACCTACACCAGCAAGTCTCAAGAGTGGATTGGTACCATTCCTTTGGGTTATGCAGATGGCTGGACACGCGATATGCAAGGATTTGATATCTTGATTGATGGTCATCGCTGCCCTATTGTCGGCCGCGTTTCCATGGACCAGATTACAGTGCGCCTGCCTCAGGCTTATCCCCTTGGCACTCCGGTTGTGTTGATTGGAAATAGCGGAGCAGAGACCATTACAGCGACAGATGTGGCAGAAAAGCGTGGCACCATTAACTATGAGGTGGTTTGTTTGATTAGCGACCGTGTACCGAGGGTCTATAAAAACTAAGAGGATTAATGCAGGGAACAGCTTGGAGTATCTGATAATGTTCTAGCTTAGCCCCCCTGTCTGCGATATTAGCACCGCAGCAGTATCAGAACTGAAAGAGGAATTATGAATTTACACCAACCTTTGACGGTTCTGCCTGGTGTGGGACCGAAATCAGCAGAAAAATTTACCAAGCTGGGTCTAGAGACCTTGCAGGATTTGCTGCTTTATTTTCCTTTTCGTTATGAGGATTTTAAGAGTAAGAATGTCCTAGACTTGGAGGATGGAGAAAAGGCGGTTGTTTCTGGTCAGGTCGTGACTCCAGCTAATGTCCAGTATTATGGCTACAAACGCAACCGCCTGCGCTTTACCATCAAGCAGGGAGAAGTCGCTCTGGCAGTTAATTTCTTTAACCAGCCTTATCTGGCGGACAAGATTGAAGTGGGAGCTAATGTAGCCGTCTTTGGCAAGTGGGACAAAGCTAAGGCTAGTCTGACTGGCATGAAACTGCTGGCCCAGGTAGAGGACGACTTGCAGCCTGTCTATCGACTGGCTCAGGGAATTAGTCAGGTCAGTCTGGTCAAGCTGATTAAGACTGCCTTTGACCAGGGATTGGACTTGCTCTTAGAGGAAAATCTGCCCCAGTCCCTGCTGGAACGCTACCAGCTGGTGAGTAGAGTGGAGGCTGTACGGGCCATGCATTTTCCAAAGGACTTGACGGACTACAAGCAGGCTCTTCGGCGGGTTAAATTTGAAGAACTCTTTTATTTCCAGATGCAGCTGCAGGTCTTAAAGAGAGAAACCAAGGCTGTCAGCAATGGATTGAAGATTGATTGGCAGTCGGATGCTGTGGCCGAGAAAAAGCAGAGCTTGCCTTTTGAGCTGACTTCGGCTCAGGAGCGCAGTCTGACAGAGATTTTGCAGGATTTGCGGTCGCCTGGACACATGAATCGCCTGCTGCAGGGGGATGTGGGAAGTGGAAAGACTGTAGTCGCTGGTCTGGCTATGTATGCTGTTTACACAGCTGGCTTTCAGTCTGCTCTGATGGTTCCAACAGAAATTTTGGCTGAGCAGCATTTTGACAGCCTAGCTCAGCTATTTCCAGAATTGAAGCTTGCCCTGCTAACTGGAGGAATGAAAGCAGCTGAACGTCGGGAAACTTTGGCAGCGATTGAAAAGGGTCAGGTGGACATGATTGTCGGAACCCATGCCCTGATTCAGGAAGGAGTCCGTTACCATGCATTGGGCTTGGTCATTATTGACGAGCAGCATCGCTTTGGTGTGGAACAACGCCGGATTTTACGGGAAAAGGGAGACAATCCTGATGTCCTCATGATGACGGCGACACCTATTCCCAGAACCCTTGCTATTACAGCATTTGGTGATATGGATGTCTCTATCATTGACCAGATGCCGGCAGGACGCAAGCCTATCATCACCCGCTGGGTCAAGCATGAGCAGCTGGAAGTCGTCCTCGACTGGCTTAAAAAAGAGCTTCATAAGGGCGCTCAGGTCTACTTTATTTCTCCTTTGATTGAGGAGTCAGAAGCTTTGGATCTTAAGAATGCCATTGCCCTAGAAGAAGAATTGACAGCCTATTTTGGTCAGCAGGTACAAGTGGCCCTGCTTCATGGCAAGATGAAGAGCGAGGAAAAAGAGGCGATTATGCAGGACTTCAAGGAAGGACGGACTGATATTCTGGTCTCTACCACGGTCATTGAGGTCGGAGTCAACGTCCCCAATGCTACGGTGATGGTCATCATGGATGCGGACCGCTTTGGACTCAGCCAGCTTCATCAGCTAAGAGGCCGTGTCGGCCGAGGGAGCAAGCAGTCTTATGCCGTCCTTGTTGCCAATCCCAAGACGGAGTCGGGCAAGCGCCGCATGAAAATCATGACTGAGACGACCGATGGTTTCCTGCTGGCTGAAGAGGATCTGAAAATGCGAGGCTCTGGAGAAATCTTTGGTACTCGGCAGTCTGGTATACCAGAGTTTCAAGTGGCTGACATCGTGGAAGATTATCCGATTTTAGAAGAAGCCAGAAAGGTTGCCAGCCAGATTACAGCTGATCCGAACTGGCGGACAGATCCTAATTGGCACTTGATTGCTCTTCATTTGGACAAGCGAGATTACCTAGATTAAGAGTTCTTTGGATTAAGTTTCCTGCAAGTTATTTATAAGTAGGCTTTAAGTTTGAGGGATTATACTATTGTCAAATCAAAGAAAGAGGTAGGACCAATGACAATCTAAGCATCCCTTAAAATCCTGTAACCAAAGCTTGAAGACTAGAAGACTTGCGAGTTATGAGTTACTCAAAGAAATAGAATAATTTAGAATTTTTTCATCATCAATCTCCTAATAAATCACAAGCTTCACCCGATCGGTGAAGTTTTTTTGTATTTGATTGAAAAGACTTGTTCGTTTCAAATGGTAGATAAGGATTGCTGCTGGACTTCTTTGATTATAAGCTTTCCCTAAGAAATCTATAAGAGATTCTTAAGTTTAGGGCTGTATTCTTATATCCAAGTAAGAACAAAAAGATTAGGGACCAAACTTGAAGTCAAACGCTCCAAGAGTTTCGTTTTTGCTCTTAAAGGATTCATGATAAGCGAGGTAAAAGCTATGAAACTTACAATCAAAGTCCACTATCCGAAGACATTTAAGCAAGCTCAGAAAATGGAGGTGACCTATGGTAAGTGATTATATTTTTGAAATTCTAGAGTCTCTGTTTGAGGTTATCTTCTAAGCACAGCGATTCAATGAAGTTTTCCCAGTGTTAGAATATGAATGAGTCAAAAAAGTGCTAAGGTTACTTAGCACTTTTTGATTTAAAGAAAATAAATAGGGATTTTTTCAGCCTTTCATATAATCTCGGAGTTCTTGACCTTTGAGTCCAGCATTCAGGGCGATGAGCAGTTTGATTCTGGCTTTTTGGGCATTGAGCTCTTTGACGAAGAAGATACCAGCCTGGTGCAGCTGAACGCCGCCACCTTCATAAGCATAGACTGGCTCAGCAATTCCGTTAAAACAGCGAGAGACCAGAGCAACTGGCAGGCCGTCAGCTATCATATCAGCCAGTTTGTCAGCTACTTCCTTGGGGAGGTTGCCAGCACCGAATGCTTCTATGATGAGGCCGTCTATCTTGTCTAAATCCAGCATATCCAGCAACTCTGTCTTCATACCCGCATAAGCTGGAATGATGGGCACCAGGCCAGAGATGCTGTTCAAGTCAAAGCGGACTCGAGGCTCCGCTGCCTTAAAATAGAGAATCTCCTGCTTCATAATCAAGCCAAGCGGTCCGTGAGTCGGCGTTTGGAAGGTGCTGACATTGGTCGTATGGGTCTTAGTTACATACTTGGCAGCATGTGCCTCGTCATTCATAACGACAAGCACGCCTTTATCACTGGCTTTTTCATCACTAGCCACCCGCAGGGCTGTCAGGTAGTTATAGACTCCGTCGCTCCCCAGCTCATTGGAACTGCGCATAGCCCCGGTCAGAACGACCGGAATCTTCGGCAGCTGCATAGTATCCAGAAAGTAAGCCGTCTCTTCTAAAGTGTCCGTCCCATGAGTAATGACTACTCCGTCAAATTGGTCAGCACTGGCTTTGATTTTCTGGTAAAGTTTGAGCATGTGTTGGGGCGTGATATGAGGACTGGGAATATTAAAAAAGTCAATGACTTCCGTCTCAATCCCCTTTAGCGGGACTGTCACATGGTTCATAGGGTTATCAGCATTGGTGACGACAGCCCCAGAGCCGTTAGCCTGCATGGAAATGGTTCCTCCTGTGTGCAGGACCAAGATTTTCTTTGTCATAAATCCTTTTTCTCCTTATAGTTATGATGCAGACTCGAAAACTTACATTCTGTTTTCATGGAGTTTTCAATTCCGTTGCATAGATATTACTCCAGTTTTTCTTTTCTGCAATTCATGTGATTGTATGTCATTTTTGTGTTATAATTTATTGTATCATAAAAGGAAAGAATGAGAAAATCAATGGAAGTAAAGGCCGTCTTTTTTGATATTGATGGGACACTGGTCAATGACAGTCGAACGGTTTTGAAATCTACAGAAAAGGCTATTCAGAGTTTAAAGGAGCAAGGAATATTGGTCGGTTTGGCAACAGGCCGCGGTCCTTTCTTTGTCAAACCTTTTATGGAGCAATTGGACTTAGACTTTGCTGTGACCTATAATGGCCAGTATATTTTTTCAAGAGACAGAGTGATTTCTGCCACCCCCATTGACAAGCAGAGTTTGCGGGATTTAATCGCCTATGCTAAGAAGCATCGGAAAGAAATTTCCTTGGGAACGGCTGAGGCTATGCTGGGCTCCAAGATTATGTCCTTCGGCATGAGCCCGTTCTCTCAGTGGACTAGCCGCTTCATCCCTAAGAGAATGGCGCGAACAGTCAGTCATGGTTTTAATAAGGTCATCAGCAAGGCCTTGCCCCAGCATGAAAAGGATCTCCTGCAGCTGATTCAGGAGCCGATTTACCAAGCTTTGATTTTGGCCAGTCCAGAAGAAAGCCGCAAGATTGAAGCGGACTTTCCAGATTTGAAATTTACCCGCAGCAGCCCCTATGCGGTCGATATTATCAATAAAGACACGTCTAAGCTAGAGGGGATTCGCCGAGTCGGCAAGGAATACGGCTTTGACATTCATCAGGTCATGGCCTTCGGCGACTCTGACAATGACTTGGAAATGCTATCGGGAGTTGGCCTATCCATTGCTATGGGAAATGGAACCAGCTCGGTCAAGGAAGTGGCCAAGCACACAACTAGTAGCAATAGTCAGGATGGGATTCATAAGGCTCTGGAGCATTTTGGTATCCTAGCGAGGGAAAAGGTCTTTACCAGTAGCGACCATCACTTTAATAAGGTTAAAGAGTTCCATAGTGTCATGGATGAAAGCACTCAAGAAGAACCGATTGCCTGGACGCCTCAGGACGCTCGCTATCGGGCAGGCTTTAAGCTAGAAGAACTGGTCGAGTTTCTGCGAGCAGCTAGTAAGTCAGAGGAAGACTTTGACAGTTCTGTAGCCTACCTTCATCAGGCGCTTGACAAGGCTGCTGATAAAGTTCGCTCCAAGAGTCAGGCTGAGGTTTCTCTAGTCGGTCAGGTAGATGCCTTGATTGATACTCTATACTTCACTTATGGCAGCTTTGTCCTGATGGGAGTTGATCCAGAGCAACTGTTCGATATTGTCCATCGGGCCAATATGGGCAAAATTTTCCCAGACGGGAAGGCTCACTTTGACCCCGTCACCCATAAAATCCTCAAACCAGATGACTGGGAAGAAAAATATGCTCCTGAAGGAGCAATTAAAGAAGAACTGGAACGACAAATTCAGGCCTACCAGCGTAGCATAGAGCAGAAAGAAGAAAACTAGAGCAGTAACTGAACTGCTCTAGTTTTTATAAAGTCTTTTCTGAGTCTCTGACCACGAGCAAGTCAACCTTGGCGTGGCGCAAGATATATTCGGAGGAAGAGCCAACTAGCAGCCGTTCAAATGCATTGAGACCGGTAGCACCAACCATGATCAAATCTACCTTGTGCTCTTCTGGGATATCTGTAGCCAAGAGAGTCTTGGGATTGCCCATCTCAATGACAATGTCAACATACTTAATACCGGATTTTTGAGCCTTTTCTTTCAACTCAGCTGTCAGCTTTTTGGCATCTTCTTGTAAGTCCTCATAGACATCTGCATCAAAGGTTGAGACACTTTGCAAAGCCCGGGTGTCAATGACGTGGGCGATGGTGAGACGAGAGCCGTTTCGGAGAGCCACGTTAACGCCCTTTTCAAAGGCTAGTTCGGATTCGTGAGAACCATCTACAGCAACCATAATGTTTTCATATTTCTGAGTCATAGAGCTACCTCCTTTTAAAATGGTCGGCAAAGGACGTCGCATCATTCACAGAATGATTAGGCTGACCGAAAATCAATCAGTCCATAACGTCCGAGTGATTTGCAACTATTTTCTTGTTTCTATTGTAACCCTTTTCAGAAAAAAAGTAAAGATAAAATGGAAATGCTGTCAGAAAATTGCAAGCTGAGAAAGAGTCCGTTACTTTGAGGAATTAGAAGGAGAATAGCGCTTTGTATCCTAAAATTCTCTTTTTAATTATATGAAAAGTGAGTTTATTTTTTGTTGTCAATCGCTTTTTCTGGTGGTATAATGATAACATTCTGATGAATAGAGGAAAAATAAGAATGAAAGAATTTGACAAGTCCAGCAAGCTGGAACATGTTGCCTATGATATTCGCGGTCCAGTTTTGGATGAAGCTATGCGCATGCGGGCCAATGGTGAAAAGATTCTCCGCCTCAATACAGGGAATCCGGCTGAATTTGGTTTTACCGCTCCAGATGAGGTCATTCATGATTTGATTATGAATGCGCGTGACAGTGAGGGCTACTCTGACTCCAAGGGGATTTTTTCAGCCCGCAAGGCCATTATGCAGTACTGCCAGCTTAAGAATTTTCCTAATGTAGATATTGATGATATTTATCTGGGAAATGGCGTCAGCGAGCTGATTGTCATGTCCATGCAGGGATTGTTGGATGACGGGGACGAGGTGCTGGTGCCAATGCCAGACTACCCACTCTGGACGGCTGCAGTCAGTCTGGCTGGTGGGAATGCTGTTCACTATGTCTGTGATGAGCAGGCAGAATGGTATCCAGATATTGACGATATCAAGTCAAAAATCACATCTAATACCAAGGCTATCATTATCATCAACCCTAACAATCCAACGGGAGCACTTTATCCTAAGGAACTTCTGCTGGAAATTGTGGAAATTGCTCGCCAAAATAATCTCATTATCTTTGCGGATGAAATCTATGACCGCATGGTGATGGATGGCAATGTCCACACCCCTGTGGCTAGTCTAGCTCCGGATATCTTCTGTGTCAGCATGAATGGTCTTTCTAAGTCGCATCGCATTGCAGGCTTCCGGGTTGGCTGGATGGTGCTATCTGGGCCTAAGCATCATGTTAAGGGTTATATTGAAGGGTTAAACATGCTCTCCAACATGCGCCTGTGCTCCAATGTCTTGGCTCAACAGGTCGTCCAAACTTCACTTGGCGGTCACCAATCTGTGGATGAACTGCTCTTGCCAGGTGGCCGTATCTATGAGCAGCGTAATTTCATCTATCAGGCTATTCAGGATATCCCGGGGCTATCAGCTGTAAAACCTAAAGCCGGTCTCTATATTTTCCCGAAAATTGACCGGAACATGTATCGCATCGACGATGATGAGCAGTTTGTGCTCAATTTCCTCAAGCAGGAAAAAGTCCTTCTCGTCCATGGACGAGGCTTTAACTGGAAGGACCCAGATCATTTCCGAATCGTTTATCTGCCTAGAGTAGATGAGCTAGCTCAAATCCAAGAAAAAATGACGCGCTTCTTACAACAATACCGTCGTTAAAATTGAAAAAATGATAAGAAAATAAGGCTGGACAATGTTCCAGTCTTTTTCTTCTTTATTATACTTAATTTATTTTACCTTTATAGCTGAATTGGAATTGAAACAAAAAAATTTAGATGCTCTGGAAATTCAATTTGAGCCTGTTTGGTAAAAATTATAGGTGCTTTTACCGACATTTTTTAGGATTTTGTCCAACATTTTTTATATATCTGTCCAAAAATGCTTAAAAAAATGTGTTAGCGTCTTCCTTCCAGAAGACAAACATGGTAGAATGTGTTTGTCAATGTTTTTAACAATGATGAAAAAGTGGAGGAGATTATATTGACAATGAAAAAGACACTTAGTGCTTTTTCTGTCAGTGCAGCGGCATTGTCTTTGGTGCTCGCAGAAGGAGTTCAGGCTGATCAATTAGTTGATAATCAGTCTTATTCTGATGCGCCCGTTAGTCAAAGCCAACCACAGGCAGAAAACACACAGAAGGATGAATCTGTTTCGAAAGAACAGGTAGACGCTGCTCAGGCTCTTGTACAAGAAGCCGACAGCAATGTTGCACAAGGGAAAGCTGATTTGGCTCAGGCTCAGGCAAATACTGCTGCGGCTCAAAGTCAGGTCGAGCAAGCACAAGCTGAAGCTAACCGGGCACAGGAGGCAGCTGATAAAGCTGGTCCGGAAGCTATTGAAACAGCTAAGCAAGAAGAGAGCAATCAAAAAGCTCAAGTGGACAGCAACAAGTCAGAACTGGCTAAAGCTGACCAAGCAACCAAGACGGCTGAAGCTGAGCGCGATGCTCAGGCAGCCAAGACTAAAGAAGCTCAAGAGCAAGCGAAAACTCAAGAAGGACGACTTGCTAAAGCGCAAAATGACGTGAAGGAAGCTCAGGCCAACCTAAGCGGTGAAGCTACAGCTAAGGCAGAAAAGAATGTGAAAGCAGCCCAAGATAAGGTGGCAGCTGACCAGTCTGCTGTTGAAACAGCTCAAGCAAAAGTAGCTACAGCTCGTCAGACTGACAGTCAGAAGCAGGCTGAGGTTGCAAAAGCTCAGACCAACCAGACTCAGGCTAAGACGGCTCGTGATGCTTCTCAGAAGAACTTGCAGGAAAAAACTGCTGCAGCTGAGAAGACTCAGTCAGACTTGAACCAAGCTCAACAGGCTTTGAAAAAGGCTCAAGCTGGAACGATTACTACTGAAGCTTCTAGCAATAAAAACCGTGTGTCTATGACTCCGGAATACATTGCAGCCTTGAGAGAGCTAATTGCACCGAATTTATCAGAGCAAAAAACTAATGAGATTCAAAATAGACTGGCTGCACTTAATGCCAGTGCTAAGGCTCTCAATCGTTATGTGGCTGAACCTACAGATAGCAAAGCTTTGATTGATACCAACAATATTCCACAGAATGTTCGTCAGGAACTTTCACAGTTTGCTTCAGAACTCATCAACCAGCTGCGTGCTCAGATGGGAACAGGTGAAGTAGTTGTGACACCATCTTCAATTGATTTCGCTGATAAAGTGGCAACAGAATACCGCAAAGACAACTGGAACTGGGATTTGATGGAAAAATACCATCACGACGCTCGAGGAATTAACCGCGTAGCGCGTGAATATGGTTTGATGACCACAAGTGCTGAGCAGGAGAGTAAAGGTCTCCAATATTATGAAAACGCCTATATCTGGAGAGAAAATGCTAGTCAAATGAGTGTGGCTGAAATGAAGAGACGGGTTTATGATTCCGTTGTTGAATTCATGTTTAATGGCTACGAATGGCTGCATGCTACATCAATCTCTGGTCTCAATACTGGTCGCCAGAAAAACTATCTGGGAGTTGATTTCTCAATGGAAGGCGACATCACTATGGCTCATTTCACCATGGTGTCAGAAGATCAAGTCAAATATGCTAGCAAAAAGAACTTCAATGCCAGCCCTATTACAGGAAAAGCTCCAACAGCAAAAGTAGATCCGCAAGAAGTAGCCAAGGCTCAAACAGCCTATGATGCTGCCTTCAAGGCCAATCAACTGGCTCTGGCATCTAAGGGAGTTGCCCAATCTACTTATAATCGGAGAGCTGCAGCTTTAGAGCAAGCCAACCAGCAACTTGCTCAGGCGCAAGCTCAAGCAGGTGAGTCAGCAACTGCTCAGGCTCAAGCAGCTCTTGCAGCAGTTCAAGAGAAGTTGGCAGCTGATCAAGCAGCTTTGGCAGCAGCACAAGCGGCTCTGCAAAACTCAAACTTGGATGACAAGACTAAAGCGGACAAATTAACTCAGGCTCAAGAAGCTCTGACTGCTGTTCAAGCAACAGTTGCCGCAGCTCAAGAAGCTCTAAAAACTGAATCAGATAAGTTGGCTCAGCTAGACGCAGCTTTGAATGCAGCAAAAGAAAGAAAGACTAACCTTGAAAATGCTCTTACAGCAGCTGAAGCAGCCTTGCAAACAGCTAAAGAGTCATTGTCAAATCTTGAAAATGCAGAAGAAAACTTGGAACAAGCTAAAAGCAAGTTAGCTGTAGCTCAGGCAGCTTACCAAGCGGCTCTTACAGCTCAAACAGATCAAGAAGCAAAAGTAGCAGTTTTAACTGCAGTTCAAGCACAAGCTAAGGCGACATACGACTTGCTAGCTCAAACTTATGCAGAACAAAATAAGGAAGAAGATATTCGCTATTACCAGTCTGTTTTGGCTCATACAGAGGAGCGCTTCGCTCGCTCTCTGCCAACTGGACAAGCAAGAGCTCCTCAACATACGACTGTTTCAACTACTGGAACTGGAATTATTGAAAGTGGAACTGTTGGAACTGGAACTGCTGAAAGTGCTAGCCCTGTAAACCATAAACAGGCAGTTGCTTCAGGTCATGTCTTGCCTAAGACAGGAGAAAACTCTTCTTGGCTTCTTCTAGCAGGCCAAATGCTTCTGCTCATGGCTATGAAATTGTTCTACAAGAAACGTTCTCTTGATTAGAAAGAACAAAATCAATCAAAAACAGTCAAATTCTTGACTGTTTTTTATTTAATATGGCTTGATATATCAAGTCATATACTTGAAAAATTCTTTATTTTATCGAATTGTATGTAATTGTTTTTCAATAAAAAATTTTCAGATAATTATTGAAATTTTACTGCTTTTATGTTACAATGAAGCTAATAAATATGAGGTAAAAACATGGCCAATTTACTAGAAAAAACACGAAAAATTACGTCTATTTTGAAGCGCTCGGAAGAGCAGATGCAGGAAGAACTACCTTACAATGCTATTACGCGTCAGTTGGCTGATATTATCCACTGCAATGCCTGCATTATCAACAGCAAGGGCCGTCTTTTAGGCTATTTCATGCGCTACAAGACCAATAATGACCGTGTGGAAGCTTTTTTCCAGGATAAGAATTTCCCAGAGGAATACGTTCACGAAGCCAATCTGGTCTATGAAACAGAGGCTAATCTGCCAGTTGCACATGATTTGACGATTTTCCCAGTGGAGACCAAGGATGAGTTTCCAGATGGGCTGACCACCATTGCTCCTATTCATGTGTCAGGGATTCGTCTGGGTTCATTGATTATCTGGCGCAATGACAAGGAATTTGCGGACGATGATCTGATTTTGATTGAGATTGCCAGCACAGTGGTTGGTATCCAGCTGCTTAACTTCCAGCGGGAAGAGGATGAGAAAAATATCCGCCGCCGGACAGCAGTGACCATGGCAGTCAATACCCTGTCTTACTCAGAACTGAGAGCTGTTTCAGCTATTCTGGGCGAGCTCAATGGCAATGAAGGCCAGCTGACAGCATCTGTCATTGCTGACCGTATTGGGATTACCCGCTCAGTTATTGTTAATGCCTTGCGCAAGCTGGAAAGTGCTGGGATTATTGAAAGCCGCTCACTGGGAATGAAGGGAACTTATCTGAAAGTCCTGATTCCGGATGTCTTTGATGAAATTAAAAAGAGGGACTACTAATGGCTAAAGCACTGATTTCTATTGATTATACAGTTGATTTTGTCGCAGATGAGGGCAAGTTGACAGCAGGAGCGCCAGCTCAGGCGATTTCTGAAGCCATTGCTCAAGTAACAAAGTCGGCTTTTGAGCGAGGAGATTATATCTTCTTTGCTATTGATGCCCATGATGAGAATGATGCCTTTCACCCTGAGAGCAAGCTGTTCCCGCCTCATAACATAAAAGGGACTAGCGGTCGCAATCTTTATGGTCCTTTGGCTGATTTTTATGACAAGCATCAAGCGGACTCTCGGGTCTTTTGGATGGATAAGCGCCATTATTCTGCCTTTTCCGGCACGGATTTAGATATTCGATTGCGAGAAAGAAAGGTAGATACGGTCATTTTGACAGGAGTCTTGACGGATATTTGCGTCTTGCATACAGCGATTGATGCCTATAATCTGGGTTATCAGATTCAGGTGGTAGAGTCGGCAGTGGCTTCTCTGTCAGAGGAAAATCACAAATTTGCCTTAAACCACTTGCAAAATGTCCTGGGTTCGACTATAATAGATACAATTTAAGAGTAAAAGAGAAGCAGAGTAGGCTTGCTGACTTGCACAGAGAGTGCTGATAGCTGAGAGCAGCACCAAGAAAGCAAAAATCGAAGAACATGTTTCGTAATCTTTTGTGTGATTAAGCACAAACGTCGCTCACGTTACGAGCTCAGAGGCTGCCTTTTAGGGCGGCGAATAACAGTGGTACCACGGCTTTCGTCTGTTTTAGAGACGGAAGCTTTTTATTTTGCAGTAGGTCAGGTGAAGACGATGGAAAACTGCGGCAAATATCCTGAACAACAGGGCGGAGCTACAAATTGATTTGAGAGGGAAAGAACATGAAAGAAATCTTTATCGGAAACTATGGTTTAGAGCAAGTCGGACAGACCATGACCGCGACTGGCTGGGTGGCCAATGTCCGCAATCACGGCAAGCTAGCCTTTATCGAGCTGCGAGATCGCGAAGGTTTGCTTCAGGTCTTTGTCGGCGGTGAGATTGAAGACTTTGCTAAGCTGGAAGTCATTGGCAAAGAGGATGTCATAGCAGTGACGGGGCAAGTGGTTCAGCGGGAAGAGCGTTTTGTCAATAAGTCCATCAAGTCTGGTCAGATTGAGCTGAGGGCAGAGAAGATTGAGGTTATTGCTAGCAGCAAGGCCCTGCCTTTTGAGCTGGACCAGCATGCCCATACAGGGGAAGACCTGCGTCAGAAATACCGCTACCTGGACTTGCGCCGTGAGAAGATGACACATAACCT
>NZ_CAJPNR010000031.1 GCF_905372115.1 uncultured Streptococcus sp. | reverse complement strand
AAAATTAAATAGGATAATATACATTTATACAGAAAAGGAGAAGTTCATGAAAAAACAAGTTTCTTACAGGCAGCTCTTCCCCACAGTGGTTTTGCTAGCTGCTTTTCTGTCCCTGCTTTTTTCTGTCCAACCGGTCGGAGCAGAAGAAGCAGTAAGTTCGTCGACTTCAGATGCGGCAGCTCTTACAGAGAATCCAACTGTAAGCGATGCGTCGGTTGCTAGTCAAGTAGAGAGTCCATCTGCAGAATCGGGAGAGTCAAGGCCAGCTTCTACAGAGGTAGTGGAAAAGGCAGACCAAGCCTCTGCTGCAGCACAAGCTGCGGCTAGCGGACCAGAATTTGTTCCAAATGTAGGAACTATTCAGGGAGAATCACAAGCCTCTCCCTATGAGGACAAGGAAGTTCAAGTTTCCAATGTAGTTGTGACGAAAACAGACCGCTATGGTTTTTATGTTCAAGACGTGACTCCTGATGGAAACAGCAGGACTTCTGATGCTCTTTATGTTGTTTCTAAAGAAAAAGTCGATGTTGGAGACAAACTTAGTCTTGAAGGACGCGTTAAAGAAGGCTATATGGAAGAGCTCAGCGTTCGTCAGGGGCAAACTTTCAACAAGCCCAGTGATAGCTTGACAGTCACCATGCTGGTGGCTTCCAAGGTGACCAAGGAAGGGAAAGCTGACTTACCAGCTCCAGTAGATATCGTGGCTAATATGCCTCAGGATACGGTCGATAACGATATTAATAACTATCAGCCTCAAAGTGAAGCGTTGGACTATTGGGAAAGTTTGGAAGGAATGTTGACGATGGTGAAGAGGCCCCGAGTTCTAGGCCCGCAGTACCGTGGAGACATTTATGTCTTACCTGAAGGCTACCAAGCCTTGCCATTAAACAATATCGGCGGTCTCAATCTTCGTCCAAACGTTCAAAATACAGCAACCATTCCAGTCTATGTTGGCAATAAATTCATTGCCAAGGCCAAGGATTATTTCAATGGTGATGTGGTAGGAGTCGTGACCTATCGTGGGAAGATTTACAAGTTGGAGCCGACTCAGCTGCCTGATTTGGTGGACGGTGGCTTGCAGAGACAGGTCTCTCCTATCTATCCAAGCGAGGACAAGCTGACTATTGCTTCCTACAATATCGAGAATTTTTCTGCTAATGCTAAAAAAGGTGAAACACCTGAGGAAAAAGTGACTAGAATCGCCAATTCCTTTATCAATGAAATTCATAGTCCAGATATCATCACGCTCATTGAGGTTCAAGATGAGAACGGAAGTGTTAATGACGGAACGACTAGCGGTATCAAAAGCGGTGAGAAACTAGCGGCTCGCATCAAAGAACTGGGCGGAAAAACTTACAAGTACACCGAAGTTGCCCCCCTTGACGGTCAAGATGGCGGCAAGCCTGGCTCTAATATCCGCGTGGCCTTTCTCTATGATCCAAATCGGGTGAAGTTAGTCGAAAAAGAAGCCGGTACGAGTGACGAAGCAGCTAGCTTTTCCGGTGGCCATTTGGTTAAGAATCCTGCCCGAATTGCTCCAACAAATCCAGCCTTTACCAAAGTTCGTAAATCTTTGGCAGCTGAGTTTGAATTTAAGGGACAGCATATCGTTGTTATCGCCAATCATTTGAAGTCCAAGATTGGGGATGATGCCGTTTATGGCTCCGCTCAGCCAGCAGTTCAGCATACGCAGGCAGCCCGAATTGAGCAGGCTAAAATTTTAAATAGCTTTGTTCAAGAAGGGCTGAGACAAAATCCTAACCTTAAGTTTGTGCTGACTGGTGATTTCAATGATTTTGAATTTTCCGAAACGGCTAAAGCACTGGCGGGTAATGAACTGATTAATCTTATGCAGGAGCATGATGCGGCTGACCGTTATTCTTACTTCTACCGTGGCAGCAACCAAAGCTTGGACAATATTTTCATTTCGAAGAACCTGGCAGGTAAGGCTGTCTTTGCGCCTGTCCATATCAATGCCTCTTTCATGGAGGAACATGGCAGAGCTTCAGACCATGATCCGGTAGTGGTGCAGCTTGACTTTTCTAAGGATATCGCAGCTTCAACATCTGACAGCTCCCAGCCGTCTCAAGCAACTGGACAATCTTCTGTAGCAGCAGAACAAGGAGCTCCGTCTCAGGCCAATTCTCCATCGTCCAAACAAACTGGACAAGGTCAGACAGTTGGCAGCAAGAAGAAGGGGCTCCCGCAGACCGGCCAAAATAACAGTGGCTGGGCAGTCTTGGGATTGACCTTGCTGATGTTTGCTTTTACTCTCAAAAAGAGAAGCAGAAATTAACTAAAATCAATTTAAAAAGTGAAATCAGGGTGGAATAAAGATTCTGCCCTGATTTTTTATTTGCCAGCATCTAAGAGCAAGTCTTAATCAGCTTTCGCCCTAAAATTTTATCTGTTGTAAAACACTGAAAATGAAACTGAAAAACAGTTTGTTTTCTAAAAAATAGGCAAATTAAGTCTATTTTTGCTTTAATCATGTTATAATGTAGTTAGTTATAAAACGTTTTCAGACTTAAGAGGTTGCGCGATGGTTGAAGAGAAAATTGAAGAAGCAGTTGATTATGGAAAGGTAACGGGCATGGTCCACTCCACCGAAAGTTTTGGAGCTGTTGATGGACCGGGTATCCGTTTTATTGTTTTTTTGCAGGGCTGCCACATGCGCTGCCAGTACTGCCATAATCCGGACACATGGGAGATGGAGACCAACAAATCTCAGCTGCGGACAGTGGATGATGTTTTACAAGAAGCTCTCCGTTACAAGGGTTTCTGGGGCAATAAAGGCGGCATCACCGTCAGCGGAGGAGAAGCCTTGCTGCAGATTGATTTTCTGATTGCCCTCTTTACCAAGGCTAAGGAGCTGGGCATCCACTGTACCTTGGATACCTGTGCCCTTCCTTTTAGAAATACGCCTCGCTATCTGAAAAAATTTGACAAGCTTATGGCAGTGACGGATTTAGTCTTGCTAGATATCAAGGAGATTAACGAAGAACAGCACAAAATCGTGACCAGCCAGACTAACAAGAATATCTTGGCTTGTGCCAAGTACCTATCTGACATTGGAAAGCCAGTCTGGATACGCCATGTCTTGGTGCCGGGATTGACCGACCGTGATGATGACCTGATTGAGCTAGGTAAATTTGTAAAAACTCTGAAGAATGTTGATAAGTTTGAAATTCTACCTTACCATACCATGGGAGAATTCAAATGGCGGGAGTTGGGCATCCCTTACAAGCTGGAAGGGGTTAAGCCTCCAACAGCTGATCGGGTCAAGAATGCCAAGGAACTCATGCAGACTGAGTCCTATACAGAGTATATGAATCGGGTGCATAATAGCTAATCTACTTTGAGTATGAATTAATGGGCTGGTGGGTTAACCAGTCCATTTTTCCTAAAAAAATGCCCTTCTGCTTTTGTGAAATGCCTGTAATTGTGGTAAAATAAATGCAATAAACATTATATAAAAGAAGAGGTTTATCATGTCTAAAATTTTAGTTTTCGGTCACCAAAATCCTGACTCAGATGCCATTGGTTCATCTTACGCTTTTGCTTACTTGGCTCGTGAAGCTTATGGCTTGGATACAGAAGTTGTTGCTCTAGGTGAGCCTAATGAAGAAACAGCCTTTGTTTTGGATTACTTTGGCGTGGCTGCACCGCGCGTGATTACATCTGCAAAGGCAGAGGGAGCTGAGCAAGTTATCCTGACAGACCACAATGAATTCCAACAGTCTGTGGCAGATATTGCAGAAGTTGAAGTTTATGGCGTGGTGGACCACCACCGTGTTGCTAACTTTGAAACAGCTAGTCCCCTTTACATGCGCTTGGAGCCAGTGGGATCTGCTTCCTCTATTGTTTACCGCATGTTCAAGGAGCACGGAGTAGAAGTTCCAAAAGAAATTGCAGGATTGATGCTGTCTGGTTTGATCTCTGATACTCTCTTGCTTAAGTCACCAACAACTCATCCGACTGACAAGATTATTGCACCAGAATTGGCTGAGCTGGCTGGTGTCAACTTAGAAGAGTATGGTTTGGCTATGCTCAAGGCAGGTACAAACTTGGCTAGCAAGTCTGCAGAAGAGTTGATTGACATTGATGCTAAAACCTTTGAATTGAACGGAAACAATGTCCGTGTGGCACAGGTCAACACTGTTGATATTGCCGAAGTTTTGGAACGTCAAACAGAAATCGAAGCGGCTATTGAAAAAGCAATCGCTGATAATGGCTACTCTGACTTTGTCTTGATGATTACTGATATTATCAACTCAAACTCAGAAATTTTGGCTATCGGAAGCAATATGGACAAGGTCGAAGCAGCCTTTAACTTTGCTCTTGAGAATAACCATGCTTTCCTAGCAGGCGCTGTTTCTCGTAAGAAGCAAGTGGTGCCTCAACTGACAGCAAGTTTTAATGCTTAAAGAGCCCAGTTGAATAGATTAGTTACTACATGAGAGGCTATTCCCCTCATACTAAAAAGGAGTTTCGGCTCCTTTTTTGATAGGCGAGAGAAATGAAGATTCAAGATTTACAAGATGGAGATTTGATTTTTACAGTCGGATCTTCAGAAATTGCTGCAGCCATTCGAGCAGCGACTGGTTCATACAGCCACGTGGCTATCTTTTTTAATGGTGAGATTTTTCATGCAACCCATGAGAAGGGTGTTGTCAATCAAGACTTGTCTGATTTTTGGCAGGATGAGGATGTTTATGACGTGTATCGTTATCCAGCTATTGAAGCAGAAGCTGTCTTTAAAAGGGCCAAATTACATCTAGGAAAGTCATACAATTTCAGCTTTTATCCTCAGTCCGATGGTTTTTACTGTTCGGAGTATATTGCGGAAATTTTACCGATTTTTGATACGATTCCCATGCAGTTTGGAGACGAGGAAAATCTAATTTCTGATTTTTGGCAGGAGTATTATCAGAATTTGGGCTTAGATGTGCCCTTAAATCAGCCTGGGACGAATCCTAGCCAGTTGGCTCAGTCAAGAAAACTCATCTACAAAGGAGAACTCCATGATTAAAATCATCAATCACAGCCGTTTGACGCGCCAGCCTTTTTTTCAGGAGCTGATTGATTATTTGGATCAGCATGAGGCAGTGATTCTACGGGAGATTAAGAGAGAGTTTGAGGGTGTGGCTAATATTGACCGCTCGATAGAGGAGTATATCAAGGCAGGCTACATCCGGCGGGAGAACAAGCGATATTACCTGTCGCTGCCTTTTGTGGAAAGTTTGGAGGATTTGCGTTTGGATCAGGAGGTCTTTATCCGTGATGACACTCCTCTCTATCAGGAACTCTTGGAGCTGCGCTTTGAGACCCAGCTTTCCAATCAGACCAATGCGACGGTCTTGCTGGAAGAGACAGATTTTCTGCGGGATAAGCTGACCTTGGCTAATTATTTTTACAAGATGCAGCGCCAGTATCCCCTGTCTGAGGCACAAAAGCCCCTCTATGCTGTCTTGGGCGATGTCAATCCAGAGTATGCACTAAAGTATATGACGACCTTTCTCCTCAAGTATGTCCGCAAGGATGAGCTCATGCAGAAGCGGCGGGACATTTTTGTCGATAGCCTAGTAATCTTGGGCTATATCCGGCAAAACGAAGCAGGCAAGTATGAGTTGCGGGCCAGCTTTGATAAGGAGAGATTGATTTTTCAGCTGGACTTATTTTCTCATAGAATGAGCAGAATATTTGACCTTTGAAAAGAAAAAACTTATACTACTGTAAACGGTATCAGAAACCGTAAAAAAGAATGGAGGCAAAATTATGTCACTAGAAAATAAATTCGATGAAGCTAAAGGCGCTGTTAAAGAAGGCGTGGGCAAAGTTACAGGCGATAACAAGACTGAAGCAGAAGGCTTTGTAGAAAAAACTGTTGCTAAAGCCAAAGAAATTGCTGAAGATGCTAAAGGAGCTGTAGAAGGTGCCGTTGAGGGTATCAAAAACAGCTTGGATAAATAAAAAAACAATCAGTCGATTATTCGGCTGATTATTTTTTATGCTGATACATAAGGTAGAGGAAGTAGGGAGCTCCAATAATGGAAATCAAAATGCCTGTCGGGACGGAGCTTCCGATGAGAAAGGTTCTTGTGACAGTATCTGCCCCTGTCATGATAAAGGCGCCTAGCAGCATGGCGGCTGGAAAGAGTAAGCGATGATCGCTAGGCAGGAATCGTTTGCTGATATGGCTAGCCAACATACCGATGAATACAATATTTCCAGCTAGAGATAGGCTAAAGGCGACGAGAGCACTGGCCAATAGTAGGGTTATCTGCCGCTCTCTTTTTAGATGAAGCCCCAGACCTAGAGCTGTTTCATCATTTAGACTGAGGATATTGAGCTTGTGGGAATGCAGATAGGTCAGCAGCCAGAATAAAAGCAAAAAGGGGCCAGCAATAGCTAGACTTTCCCAGTTATTACCCGTAATCTTACCAGCTAGCCAGCTAACCACATAGGTCAGTTTGTTCTGATTGACACGGCCGGTGATGGCAATCATACTAGAAGACAGGATGGTTGACAAGGTCACGCCAGCGATAATGAGCTTGACGGGGCTTATAGCATGGCCTTTTTGATGTGAGATCAGGTAAATAAGAGCTACAGTCAGCATACCGCCAAAGGTTGCGATAAAGGGAAGATAGCGAATATAGAAAGGATTGGTCACTTCTAGCTTGCTGATAGCAAGAGTAATAATAACACCAGCTCCGGCATTGATTCCCAAGGTTCCTGAATCAGCAAGTGGGTTTCGGGTAAAGGTCTGCAGCAGTACACCGCTCATCCCTAGCGAAGCTCCTGCTAGAAGGCAGACCAGAATTCGAGGCAAGCGGATCTGCTCCATGATAAAGGCGCTGCCATCATCTCCCTGCCCCAGCAGATATCGAAAAGCTTCTCCGACATTAAATTCCTGATCGCCTGATGATAGAGACAGTAGGAAAATTAGGGAAGTCAGGAGGCTGAGGCTTACTAGAACCAAAAGAATCCGTTTTTTATCTCTCATAGAAAGTCCCCTTTCTCATCATCCATAGGAAGACTGGCAGCGTAACGAGACTGATAATAGAGCTAAGAGGCAGACCGACCATATGACTTGCAGAAAAATCACAAATCAGTAGAAATAGCGATCCTGCTAGCATCGTCAGTGGCAGTATTTTTTGGTAGTTCTTTCCGCTGATGGTTTTGACAAAGTGTGGAATAATTAGTCCGACGAGGGCAAGGCTTCCTACTAGGGCAACGGCTGCCGCTGATAACAGTAGAACAATACTCAGAAAGAACAGGGTTATCTGAGTCGTTCGCTGGCCTAAGCCCTTGGCTACTGTTTCATTGAGGCTGAGAATGGTTAGTTGGTGAGAAAATAGCTGAGCCAGTAAGAGGCCTAATAGGATAAAAGGAGCAATGATTTGCAGCATTTTCCAATTGGTTCCTAGAAGCCCTCCAGCTTGCCAACCGATGACAGCATTGGTCAGGTTGAGGTAAATGGTCAAGCCTTGTCCGATAGCAGTCAGGAGTGTTGTTACCATGGCACCGGATAAGACGAGTCGTAGTTGCTCAAAACCTTTTCTAGGATGGTAGGAGAGGCTAAAAACCAGAATACTGGCTAGACTGGCTCCTGCAAGCGAGAGCAGGAGGATGCTACTGTAGTGTATACTCTTAGAAAAGGCATAACCGCAGATGAGCGCTAGGCCAGCTCCTGAGTTGATACCCAAAAGTCCCGGATCAGCAATGGCATTGCGGGTAATCCCCTGCATGATGGCTCCTGAAACGGCCAAGCTAGCTCCGACTAGCAGAGCTGCAATTCCTCTAGGTAAGCGCAGATCTATGATGATGTTCTGGGCTGGACTTTCCTTGAAAGGATTGCTCAGCGTTTCTATCAGTTGCCGATGGGAGTAGCTAGGAATGCCAAAGCGCAGGTAGAGATAGAGTCCGCCAATCAGCAGGAGAATGAGGGCGAAAAAAACAAGCCAAAAGATGTTTGGCCTATTTTTTTGAGTGAAGAGTGAATGAAGCGTCATCTGGTATCCTTTATATAGTCGAAAATCAAATAGCTGTCATGAGATATATTGTATACTAGCAATGTTTTTTCACTAGTCTAAGTTTTCTGCAAGGAATGGCCTAGTTCATTTTTTCAAGGCCATCTTGAATGGTTTTGAGTTCGTATTCAAGTGTCAATGGATCGTTGAAATAAAAGGCGTTGGCATCCACTTTTAAGACATGGTTCTGTTGGACAGCGGGAATGGATTTCCAAACATCGCTTTCGTAAAGAGCACTGCCCGTTTTATCATCTTCAGCTGCAACCAGGACATAATCGCCAATATACTCACTCACCGTTTCTTGGCTGACTTGCAAGTAGCCACTTGGGAATACTTCATCCTTCACTTTTTGTGGGGCATCAAATCCCAGAGACTTGTAGATAACTTCTCCGCCTCGTCCCCAGTTGTTACCGAAGAGGTAGATTTCCTTTTCATATAGCCCAACAACAGTGAAAGTAACATTTTGTCCCAGCTTTTCTTTTAACTGCTTGCCGATATCAGCTGTTTTACTCTTCCAATCGGCAATCCATTGATCAGCTTCTTTTTCCTTATCAAAGATTTGTCCAAAGCGATTCAGGATTTCTAAATAGTCATTTTTTCCATAATCAATGGCAATAGTTGGAGCGATTTTCTTTAGTTCATTGATATTTTTGTCACTGGCATCTACCACGATAAGGTCTGGCTTTTGCTTAGCGATTGATTCCAAATCTTCCGGCATCAGGACCTTGGCATTTTTGACTTTTTCCTTGAGGACAGGATTTTTAGCATCATAGGATGTTACAGTGACAGGGTCGAAGCCTAGTTGTAGCAGATAGCCGGTGTAGGTTGAGGAGAGGCTGGCAATCCGTTTTGGATTTTTAGGAATATCGCCGTAGTAGTGGAATCCGTCAATTTTGGGCTTGCTGGATAGCTCTACCTTGTTTGAAGAGGTAGAGTTTTCAGATTTAGATGAACTGCCGCAGGCAACTAAAAGGAAGATGGTGACAGTAAGGGTAGCAAATGATAAAAACTTTTTCATTTTTTCCTCCAATTCTATAAAAAGTTTAGAAGCTGTATCCACGAAGGAGATATGGGAAGCTTATCTATGAAGACATTGCTTATTTAAGGAGTTGATAGCTGAGGCAGAGCGGCTTATCCTGAATAGGATCCCGAATAATCTGGGCTTCAATCTGAAAAATGTCTCTCAGAATATCCGAGGTCATGACCTGCTCAACACTTCCTTGATACCGGATATGCCCATTTTTCATAGCAATCAACTGATGAGAAAAGCGGGCAGCTAAGTTGATGTCATGCAGAACCATGATAATGGTTTTTCCGCTGAGTCGGTTGAGGTCATTCAGCAACTCCAAGATTTCCAGCTGGTGATTCATATCCAGATAGGTGGTCGGCTCGTCCAGAAAAATAGTCTCTGTATCTTGAGCTAAGGCCATAGCAATCCAGACGCGCTGGCGCTGACCTCCAGACAAATCATCTACCTGCCAGTCTGAAAATTCGCTGACTTGAGTTGCTTCCATAGCCCAGCAGATTTTTTCCCGGTCTTCTGTACTGAGCCGCCCTAAGCCAGTTTGATGCGGAAAGCGGCCATAAGAGACCAGGTCATAAACAGTGATGCCATCGGTCGCCTCCATGGTTTGGGGCAACAAGGCAATCTTTTGCGCCACCTCCTTGGTCGGCAGTAGGGCGATGGACTGTCCATCCAGGGTTATGCTGCCGACTTTTGTCGGTAAAATACGGGTAAAAGCCTTGAGAAGAGTGGATTTACCACAGCCATTGCTACCGATAATAGTTGTAATCTTTCCCTCGGCTAGTTGGCAGTCCAGTCCGTCAATAATAACCTTTTGATCGTAGGCGACCTGGATACTTGCTGCAGAGATAGTGGACATAGACTTCCTTTCTGGCTGATTCTTCTATCAGAATCACATCTTTTATTATACCATAAAAATTTTTCTAAAAAAAGAGTTTTCTGACAATTTAATAAAAATAAAATAAAAAAGTTTTATAAAATTGTAAATAATAAAAATTTAAGCTTTTCATGCTAAGATAGAAATATAAAAAAGAACCTGCAATGATGATATGAATTTACAGGTGGTGAAAGGAAAGATGATGAAACTATTGACGCACTTACGCCCCTCAAAGCCTTTGAAAGAGTTGAGGTGGTTTGATATTGCTGTGATTACCCTGCTCATGTTTGGGCAGTTCATTTACCGCTCAACGGAGCTTTATTTAGCTAGCTTTGCACCAGCCGCCAGCACAGGAGCGACTGAAACGGTGACCAATACAGCCACTGAAGGAGCGGCTTTTTCTAGCAATTTCAATTTTCAGCTACTGATGCTGTTTTTGACCATTCTTTATCTATTGCTTCGGCGCTTTGACTTTAAGCAGCTTCCTATCCGTCTGAGCTGGTCGGTTCTCCTTTGGACTCCTCTTATTTTTGTAGTGGTAGGGTTCTTTGGTGATATTGTGACGACACTGAGCGGCGAGTATAATTACTTTGATCCAACTCTCTGGTCTTATGTAGATGTTCTAGAAATCTTTCGGAAATTTGCTGAACTGACACCCATGGCTATTCTCTACGGACTTCTCAATGGCTTCTATGAGGAATTCTTTTTTCTGGGGCTTATGACCTCTGTTAAGGATAAGTATAAGTGGTGGGCTCTGGCTTACTCTACTATCATTCGGATTTCTTTCCACACCTATCAGGGCATGCTGTGGGCCTTGGTTATCGGAATAGTGTATGGTCTCTTTTACTATTTCCTTTACAAGTACAAGGTCAAGAACCTCCTGCCTTTCTTTCTCATGCACGCCTTGGCGGATATGTTTGGCTCCAGCTTGATGTATGTACTGATTAAATGGCGGTAATTTTTACAAAACAACAATAAAAAGGCGATATGCTCACCTTTTTTCTTATAAATACTTTTCTGCAAGAGCATAGTCTCCTGGATAGGCTACTTTTTCTCCTTCTACGATTTGGTAAGCATCTGCTCCTTTGCCAGCCAGAATGACGGCATCTCCCACTCGGTCTGTCAGACTGAGAGCTTTTTTGATGGCTTCTTCTCGGTCGGCTATTTTTTCCACTGGATAGGAGATGTAGGATGCGATTTCCTCTGCAATGACTAGAGGATCTTCATAGTTAGGGTCGTCAGCAGTTAAGATAACAGTCAGCTCAGGATGCTGATTGAGTAGGAGACCGAAGTCTTTGCGCCGGCTTTCACCCTTGTTTCCGGTAGCACCCAAAAGGAGAATAATCTTGCCCTTCTGGTGTTCCTGTACCACAGACAGCAGGTTGCTCAGGCTGACGCCATTGTGAGCGTAGTCAACGAAGACCTTGGCGCCATTTTTCTGAGTCAGAACTTCCATGCGGCCAGGGACTCGGGTTGTAGCAATTCCTTTTTTGATGTCTTCGAGGCTAGCACCCAGTCGCAAACAGGCAAGACCAGCCGCTACTGCATTTTCCTGATTGAAGCGGCCGATGAGCTGGATATCGTAGCGGCCAGCTAACTTACCAGCAACTTCAAAGCTGAAGGCCTGAGAATCCTTGATGGTATTGCTAGAGCCTACTCCATAGAAATCATGTTCCATAGAAGCGACTTGCTCTTTTACGATTTGGAAATGATCCATGCCGCTGTTTACGATAACTGCTCGGCTATGGTCCATCAAGAGCCGCTTATTGTAGAAGTAATCTTCAAAGGTTGGATGCTCGATAGGGCCGATATGGTCGGGGCTAATATTAAGAAAGACACCGACATCAAAGGTCAGGCCATAGACCCTTTTCTTGAGATAAGCCTGACTGGAGACTTCCATGATGAGATGAGTCCGATCATTTGCAAGGGCTTGGGCCATCATTTTGATGAGATCCAGACTCTCTGGTGTGGTCAGAGTTGACTTGAAGAAAGTCTCGCCATCCAAAGTAGTGTTCATAGTCGAGAGCAGGGCAGGCCGATGGCTTTGGGAAAGGATCTGATAGGCAAAATAAGCTGTAGTTGTCTTGCCCTTGGTGCCAGTAAAGGCCAGTAGTTTGAGCTTTTTCTCAGGATGGTCGTAAAATTCCATAGCTAAGAGACTCATGGCCTGCTTGACATCGTTGACCAAGAGCACCGGAATACCCACTTGAAAGTCTGTCTCGCTGATATAAAAGCGCAGGCCAGCTGTGACGGCTTTTTCTAGAAATTCTCTCTTAAAAGCCTCACCCTTGACAAAAAAGAGGGTAGAGGCATCCGTTTCCCTGCTGTCATAGCTGATACTATCGAAAGTTAAGCCGCTGTAGGAGAAGAAGTATTCTCCGTCTTTGACAATATCACGAAAATTATGGTCTTCTTTTAAAATATCTAATACGGTTTCAATTTTAATCATAAATCTATTGTAAACCTTATGGCTGGGTTTTACAAGAGGCAAGGAAAAGTTTATAATAAAAGAAGAATAAATAGAAGAGGTTTTCTATGAGCCAAGAAACAACAAGCCAGCAGCAGCAGATGCTGCGGGGAACTGCCTGGCTAACTGCCAGCAATTTTATCAGTCGTCTTCTGGGGGCCATCTATATCATTCCTTGGTATATCTGGATGGGCAAGCACGGCGCTGAGGCCAATGGCCTTTTTACTATGGGCTATAATATCTATGCCTGGTTTTTACTGATTTCGACAGCCGGCGTGCCAGTGGCAGTGGCCAAGCAGGTAGCTAAGTACAATACAATTGACAAGGAAGAGCACAGCTTCACTCTGATTCGTGAGTTTCTCAAGTTTATGCTGCTTTTGGGAGCTGTTTTTGCGGTCATCATGTACTTGCTGTCGCCGGTTTTTGCCAGTATGTCTGGCGGTGGTTCAGACTTGGTTCCTGTTATGCAGAGCCTCTCTTTGGCTGTTTTGATATTCCCATCGATGAGCGTTATCCGAGGTTTTTTCCAAGGGTTTAACAATCTCAAGCCTTATGCCATCAGTCAGATTGCGGAGCAGGTCATTCGGGTTATCTGGATGCTGCTGACTGCCTTTTTTATCATGAAAATCGGTTCTGGCAACTTTGTAGAAGCGGTTACCCAGTCCACCTTTGCCGCCTTTATCGGTATGCTGGCTAGCATGGCTGTTTTGGCCTTCTATCTCTGGAAGACAGGGATGCTGACTTCCATCATTCATAAGCCTACAAATGCCACAGAGATTAATGGTCGTGCCCTGCTCTGGGATACGATTCGAGAAGCCATTCCTTTCATTATTACAGGATCTGCCATTCAGCTTTTTCAGATTATTGACCAAGCTACCTTTATCCATGTCATGGGCTGGATTAGTAAGCACAGCAAGTCAGAGCTCTTGGTTCAGTTTGCCTATTTCTCAGCTAATCCTAATAAAGTCACCATGATTTTAATTGCTGTGGCGACCTCTATTGGTGGTGTGGGGATTCCGCTTCTGACCGAGAACTATGTCAAAGGTGATTTCCGTTCAGCTGCCCGCTTGGTGCAAGACAATCTCAGCATGCTGATTTTCTTTATCTTGCCAGCAACCATTGGTGCTGTTTTGGTGGCAGAGCCACTCTACACAGTTTTCTATGGCAAGCCAGATAGTTTAGCACTAGGCCTTTTCATTTTTGCTATGCTGCAGACCATTATCCTCAGTCTATATACGGTGTTAGCTCCGATGATTCAGGCCCTTTTCCAAAATCGAAAAGCTATTATTTACTTCCTCTATGGAGTAGGATTCAAGTTGGTGCTGCAAGTGCCCTTGATTTATATTTTCAAAGCTTATGGTCCTCTTCTTGCGACGACAGTTGGCTTGATTATCCCAATCCTGCTCATGTATCAGGAAATTCGCAAGGTAACAGGTCTGAATCCTAAGAATCTCTTTAAGCGGAGCCTCCTGTCAGTGATTCTGACAGTTCTGATGACCATGTTTGTCTTGGTAGCAGAGCTTCTTATCGGTCTCTTCCTTCATCCTAGCGGACGGATTTCCAGCTTTGTCTATATCGCTCTGATTGGCGGTATCGGTCTTGCTGTCTATGGCGGACTGGCGCTCAAAGTTCGTCTTATGGATCGCTTTATCGGTTCAAAAGCAGCTAGTTTGCGACGACGCTTTCATATCTATTAAAAAGCCGTACGGCTTTTTAATTTTTAGCTTTGCTTTTCTAAAACATCAACATTATAGTTTCAAACTATAGCTAGCTCTTGGAAAGAAAAAAGATAAATATTTTCAAAAGATGTTACAATAGAGGGTGAAATATTAGCGAAGGATTGGAAGGTTAATATGAGTAAGGACGTAAAATTAAATACACTACTGGCTCAGGCTGGGGTTAAAAAAGATGAAACAACTGGTGCTTTAACAACACCCCTGCATTTTTCAACGACCTACCAGCACCCTGAGTTTGGGCAGTCAACAGGTTATGACTATACTCGAACCAAGAATCCAACAAGGGTTAGCTTGGAAGAGACTCTGGCTGCTATCGAAAGCGCAAATTATGCTCTAGCGACTAGCTCCGGTATGTCAGCTATTGTGCTGGCCTTTAGTGCCTTTTCGGTCGGCAGCAAGGTTTTGGCTGTTCGGGATCTCTATGGCGGCTCTTTCCGCTGGTTTGCTCAGGCTGAAGCTGAAGGGCGTTTTGCCTTTACCTATGCCAATACAGAAGAAGAACTACTGAATAATCTGACAGAGGATATAGATATTGTCTATATCGAAACACCGACCAATCCTCTTATGGTAGAGTTTGACATTGCCCGCATTTCCCAAGCGGCTCATGAGCGAGGAGCAGCTGTCATTGTGGACAATACCTTCTACAGTCCTATTTACCAAAGACCGTTGGAGGATGGAGCTGATATAGTTCTACACTCTGCGACCAAGTATCTGGGCGGGCACAATGATGTCTTGGCTGGAGCCATTATGACTAATGATACTGCTATTTATGATAAGCTATTCTATAACCTCAACACAACTGGGCCAGTCCTGTCTCCTTTTGACAGCTATCTGCTTTTGCGTGGTCTCAAGACATTAGCTCTCCGCATGGAGCGTTCTACTCAGAATGCGCAAGAAGTGGTTGATTTTCTGAAGCAATCTCCTGCGGTAAAAGAGGTCCTCTATCCAGGCAAGGGTGGTATGATTTCCTTTAAAGTTGTGGACGAAGGGAAGATTCCTCATCTCTTAAATAGCCTGAAAGTCTTTACCTTTGCGGAAAGTTTGGGCGGAGTAGAGAGCTTGATTACCTATCCGACGACCCAGACTCATGCAGACATTCCGGTGGAGGTGCGTCATTCTTATGGCTTGACTGATGATTTGCTGCGTCTGTCGATTGGAATCGAGGATAGTCGAGATTTGGTAGACGATTTACGTGCAGCCTTGGAGAATGAATAATATGGGAAGATATAATTTTGAAAAAGCCCCCTGTCGTGTAGGGCATCATACTTATAAATGGAAAGAAGTGGAGAAGGACAAGGAAGTCCTGCCAGCATGGATTGCAGATATGGATTTTGAAGTCCTGCCTGAAATTCAGCAAGCCGTTCATGACTATGCTAATCAGTTGGTCTATGGCTATACCTATGCTAGTGAAGAGCTGATCAATGCCGTTCTAGATTGGGAGAGGGATGAGCACGACTATACCTTTGATCGGGAGGCTTTGGTATTTATCGAGGGGGTTGTCCCTGCTATTTCGACGGCTATTCAAGCCTTTAGCGAGGAAGGCGATGCCGTTCTCATCAACACTCCAGTTTATCCGCCTTTTGCCCGCAGTGTCAAGCTCAATAATCGGCGGCTTATTACCAATTCTCTGATAGAGCAAGCCGGACTTTTTCAGATTGATTTTGAGCAACTAGAGCGGGACATTGCAGACAATGAAGTCAAGATTTATGTTCTATGTAATCCTCATAATCCCGGAGGTCGAGTTTGGGAACGGGAAGTGTTAGAGAAAATTGGCCGTCTCTGCCAAAAATATGGCGTCCTCTTGGTCTCAGACGAAATTCACCAAGATTTGACCCTGTTTGGACATGAGCACCAGTCTTTCAATACTGTCTCGCCTGACTTTAAGGACTTTAGCTTGATTTTAGCCAGTGCGACTAAGACCTTTAATATTGCTGGAACTAAAAATTCCTATGCTGTGATTGAGAATCCTAGCTTGCGGCATCAGTTTAAAAAACGCCAGCTGGCCAACAACCAGCATGAAATTCCTGGTCTTGGATTTTTAGCGACAGAAGCAGCCTATCGTTACGGTTGGTCTTGGTTGATGGAGCTCAAGGAAGTTCTTGAGAAGAATGTAAATTTTGTGGTTGATTATTTTGCCAAGGAAGCGCCGCGCCTGCGGGTCATGAAGCCTCAAGGGACTTATCTGATTTGGCTGGACTTTTCAGATTATGGCCTGACAGATGACCAGCTCTTCCAGCTGCTGCGAGAAGAGGCTAAGGTCGTCCTGAATCGAGGAAGTGATTTTGGCCCAGAAGGTAAAGGTCATGCTCGCTTAAATGTTGCTGCTCCAGAGACGATGGTTGAAGAAATCTGCTCCCGTATTGCAGAGGTATTGCCAAAATAAATCCAAAAATGTTTTAATTTATTTCACAAATACCTTTATATCAAGTGTTATAGTCTGCGGAAGTAAGGTGCAGAAAATCCTTGAAAAGGCTTGCTTATGGCAAGCCTTTTCACTTTTTTTTTGATATAATAAGAAGAATAAATTGAAAGAAGGAAATTCAATCATGGGAAAACTTGAAGTTATCGCTCATCCACTTATTCAACATAAATTGTCTATCTTGCGTCGTACAGATACCTCTACCAAGGCTTTTCGTGAATTAGTTGATGAAATCGCAATGCTGATGGGATATGAGGTCTTGCGCGATTTACCACTTGAAGATGTAGAAATTGAAACACCAATTACTAAAACAGTCCAAAAACAGATTGCAGGGAAGAAATTAGCTATTGTACCAATCTTGCGAGCTGGTATTGGCATGGTGGATGGACTTCTGAGCTTGGTTCCAGCAGCTAAGGTCGGCCATATCGGAATGTACCGTGATGAGGAAACCTTGAAGCCGGTTGAATATCTGGTCAAGCTGCCAGAAGATATTGACCAACGTCAAATTTTTGTTGTAGATCCAATGTTGGCTACGGGTGGTTCTGCTATCTTGGCTGTGGATTCTCTGAAGAAGCGTGGTGCTAGCCACATTACTTTTGTATGTTTAGTTTCTGCGCCAGAAGGAGTAAAAGCCTTGCAGGAAGCTCATCCAGATGTTGATATTTTCACAGCCGCTCTGGATGACCACCTCAATGACCATGGTTATATCGTACCAGGACTGGGAGATGCAGGAGATCGTCTTTTCGGAACTAAATAAAATGAAAGTAGGAATTTGATATGGCAATTGATTGGGAAGAAATTTTGGGCGAAGAGGAAAACATTGCTGACGCTTACGATAGCCACGTAAGCGAATATATGGATATTTATTTTGATAGCTCGGATTCAAGAAATTATGCTGTTAAAGGAGAGTATATAATTGGTATATGGAACGGTGAAGAGGTGCGCTTTAAGCGTATATGGGGGGGACATGAATTCTCTGAACAAGAAATAACTGATTTATTAAATGGGAAAGAGATTTGTTTTCGATATACAATTAATAAAAACGAACAGGATATTATTGGGAAATTAGCTTATTTAGAATATAAGAACAACTCATATATCGGTTTTTCTCCCTCAAACTGGAAAAAATAAATTTTTAATTTGTGTATAGAACAAATTAAAATGTTGACAATTTGTGAAGAGATTCTGGGAAAAGAAGTTTCTATTTGACCTTTTTTGACCAAAAGGATATAATAGTCTCGTAATTTGAAATTCTATTTCCTAGTTTGATAGAAAATTTTAAAGAGAAAGAGAGAAAACTATGATTCCTGTAGTTATTGAACAAACCAGCCGAGGAGAGCGCTCCTATGATATTTACTCCCGGCTATTAAAAGACCGCATTATCATGCTGACTGGCCCAGTAGAGGATAATATGGCTAATTCAGTCATTGCCCAGCTCCTTTTCTTGGACGCTCAAGACAATACTAAAGATATTTACCTCTATGTAAATACGCCAGGGGGATCTGTCTCAGCAGGTCTGGCCATTGTGGACACTATGAACTTTATCAAGTCTGATGTTCAGACCATTGTTATGGGTGTAGCTGCCAGCATGGGAACAATCATTGCTTCCAGTGGTGCTAAGGGTAAACGCTTCATGCTTCCAAATGCAGAATATCTGATTCACCAGCCGATGGGCGGAGCTGGAAGTGGTACTCAGCAAACAGATATGGCCATTGTAGCTGAGCACTTGCTTAGAACTCGTAATACCTTGGAAAAAATCTTGGCTGAAAACTCTGGCAAGTCCGTTGAGCAAATCCACAAGGATGCAGAACGTGATTACTGGATGAGTGCTCAGGAAACCTTGGAATACGGCTTTATTGACGAAATCATGGAAAATAGCAACTTAAGCTAACATAGGAGGAGCCAAAAGAGGCTCCTTTTTTGCTGTTTTGAATCTGCTGAGCTACCAAGTTCTGGTGTTTTAAGCTAATCATAAAGCTTTTCAGGGCTAGTTTTTTTGCCCTATCTTTGCTATAATCATCTAAGAACTACATGGACCGGAAAGGAGTTTTATGATAGAGAGAGAAGAAAGAGTGGGCTTGATTGTCTATCTTTACTATAATCGAGATGCCAAAAAGCTGGCTAACTTCGGTGATATTATTTATCATTCTAAGAAGCATCGTTATCTGCATCTCTATGTCAAGCAAGAGGAAGCCCAGAACTTGCAGGAGAATCTGCCCAAGGAGCGCTATGTTAAGCAAGTTCGGATTTCTCACATAAAAGAACTGGATCAAAACTTTGTTGGAAGCCTGTATAGAGAGCAAGAAAACGTTAACATTCGATAAAATTTCTATAAAGGGTTGACAATTGTCAGATAATTCGATATATTCTTACTATATCATCAAATAAATCACTTAAGGAGATTTCCTAATGAAGAAAAAATTTGCACTATCCTTAGTAGCTTTTGCTAGTGCGGCTCTTCTCGCAGCTTGTGGAGAAGTATCTAACAACAACTCAACAGCAACTGGTACAGAAATTGGCGATACGATTAAATTTGGTTTTAACTTTGAAGAATCAGGTGAAGTAGCAGCCTATGGTACAGCTGAACAACATGGTGCTCAGTTGGCAGTTGATGAAATCAACGCTGCTGGCGGTGTGGATGGCAAGAAGATTGAAGTTACTGATAAGGATAACAAATCAGAAACAGCTGAAGCCTCTACCATCACTACTAGCTTGGTTACCCAAAGCAAGGTAAATGCAATCATTGGCCCTGCGACTTCTGGAGCTACAGCTTCAGCTACAGCAAATGCTGCTAAAGCAGGTGTACCAATCATTACACCGAGTGCGACACAGGATGATTTGACCAACAAGCAAGATTATCTTTACCGTGCAACCTTCATTGATAGCTACCAAGGTAAAATCATTTCTAAGTATGTCACTGACAACTTGAAAGCTAAGAAAGTCGTTCTTTACTATGATCAATCCAGTGACTACGCTAAAGGAATGGCGGATGCCTTCAAGAAGGAATTCAAGGGTGAGATTGTAGCAACAGAAACGTTCCAGTCTAAGGATACAGACTTCCAAGCTGCTTTGACAAAGATTAAGGGCAAAGAATTTGACGCTCTGGTTGTTCCAGGTTACTATACAGAAGCTGGTAAAATTGTCAATCAAGCGCGTGGTTTGGGTATTGACCAAACAATCGTTGGTCCTGATGGCTTTGGTGATACTAAGTTCGTTGAGCAAGCAACTCCTGCTGCAGCTACAAATGTTTACTATGTATCTGGCTTTACAACTTCTGGTGAAATGTCAGAAAAAGCTAAGAAGTTTATTGAAGCATACAAAGCTAAGTACAAAGAAGAGCCATCTATGTTTGCAGCTCTGGCATATGACTCTGTTTATATGGCAGCTGAAGCAGCTAAAGGCGCTAAAACTTCTGTAGATATCAAAGACAACTTGGCTAAGCTTAAAGATTTCGATGGAGTGACTGGTTCAATCACTATTGATAAAGATCACAATCCAGTGAAAACAGCTTTGATGATTGGCTTGAAAGACGGTCAAGTAGATACTGTAGAAACAGTTAAAGCGGAATAAGAATTATGAGGCTGGGGCTATCCCAGTCTTTGACTTGTTTTCTATTTCTAGTTGCTTGAGCAAATTAGTAGATAATTTCTTTCTGAATCTACGGATTTGAAAGAGTATTGTTTTATAATCTATTCTTCTTCGTTTCTCAATCAACTATTATTCGTATTTTGGGAGTGGGATGATAAAATCACGACCTAGTCTGCTGATTTTTGTCCCATTCCTTATTTTATTATAGAAAGAGTGGTGTCTAATGCTCCAACAATTAGTCAACGGTCTAATCCTGGGTAGTGTTTATGCGCTTCTGGCTTTGGGTTATACCATGGTTTATGGGATTATTAAGCTTATTAACTTTGCTCATGGCGATATCTATATGATTGGTGCCTTTATAGGTTATTACTTGATTAATATCTTGAAGTTTAATTTCTTCCTTTCTCTCATTTTAGCGATGATTGGGACAGCGATTCTCGGTGTGGTTATTGAGTTTTTAGCCTATCGTCCTCTGCGAAATTCGACTCGGATTGCGGCTTTGATTACAGCCATAGGGGTCTCTTTTCTCCTCGAGTATGGCATGATTTTCTTTGTCGGTGCCAATACCCGATCTTTCCCGCAGGTTATTAAAACAGTACGCTTTAACTTGGGGCCGATTTCTATCTCAAATATTCAGTTGCTGATTTTGGGAATTTCGATTTTCCTCATGGTAGCTCTGCAGTTCATCGTGCAGAAGACAAAGATGGGTAAGGCTATGCGAGCTGTATCCGTAGATAGTGATGCTGCTCAGCTCATGGGAATCAATGTCAATCGCACAATCAGTTTCACCTTTGCTTTGGGTTCAGCTCTTGCAGGAGCCGCAGGTGTTCTAATTGCTCTTTACTATAATTCATTGGAGCCTCTGATGGGGATGACTCCAGGTATTAAGTCCTTTGTAGCAGCCGTTCTAGGTGGTATTGGAATCATTCCTGGTGCCGCGCTTGGTGGCTTTGTTATCGGTCTTTTGGAAACTTTTGCGACAGCGCTTGGATTATCTGATTTCCGAGATGCCATTGTCTATGCGATTTTGATTGTCATTCTTCTGATCCGTCCAGCTGGTATCCTCGGCAAAAATGTGAAAGAGAAGGTGTAAGGTATGAAAAAGAATTTAAAGATAAATATTTTCTGGCTCGGCCTTGTTTTAATCGGCTACCTGCTGATGACAGTATTGGTTAGTGCCGGTGTTCTCAACGCTTTTTACATTCAAATCTTAGAGCAAATCGGGATTAATATTATTCTGGCGGTCGGGCTCAACCTCATCGTCGGATTCTCAGGTCAATTCTCTCTTGGCCATGCTGGCTTTATGGCTATCGGTGCCTACGCTGTAGCAATTATTGGCTCTAAATCGCCAACTTATGGAGCTTTCTTCATTGCTATGCTGGTAGGAGCAGTCATTGCTGGTATTGTGGCTTTGGCAGTTGGTTTGCCAACGCTTCGTCTTAAAGGGGACTATCTCGCGATTGCGACTCTTGGTGTCTCTGAGATTATCCGGATTCTAATTATTAATGGCGGTACTCTGACGAATGGCGCAGCTGGTATCCTATCCATTCCACCCTTTACTTCTTGGCAGATGGTCTATGTCTTTGTTGTTATCACAACTATTTTGACCTTGAATTTCCTGCGCAGTCCTATCGGTCGCAGTACTCTGTCTGTCCGTGAGGATGAGATTGCTGCTGAGTCTGTTGGGGTTAATACTACTAGAATCAAGGTGACAGCCTTTGTCTTGGGAGCTATCACGGCTTCTATTGCTGGCTCTCTTCAAGCAGGCTTCGTTGGTTCAGTTGTTCCTAAGGACTATTCCTTTACCAACACTATCAATATCTTGATTATTGTCGTTTTTGGTGGTCTAGGCTCAATGACTGGAACCATTGTAGCTGCAGTAGTATTGGGCATTCTCAATATGCTGCTGCAGGATGTATCCAGCATTCGGATGATTGTCTATTCTTTGGCTCTAATCTTGGTCATGATTTTCCGTCCAGGCGGACTTTTAGGAACTTGGGAGCTCAGTCTGTCTAAGCTCTTCAAAAAGAATAAGGAGGTCAAAGAATAATGGCACTTCTTGATGTGAAAAATCTAACTAAAAACTTTGGCGGTCTGACTGCTGTCAGCGATGTGACCTTGGAACTCAACGAGGGCGAGCTGGTTGGTCTGATTGGCCCTAATGGTGCGGGAAAAACGACTCTTTTCAACCTCTTGACAGGTGTTTATGAGCCTAGTGAAGGGACAGTGACACTAGATGGGCACTTGCTCAATGGTAAAGTTCCGTACAAGATTGCTGCTCTAGGGCTCGGGCGGACCTTCCAAAACATCCGGCTCTTTAAGGACCTTAGTGTTTTGGATAATGTTCTGATTGCCTTTGGTAATCATCATAAGGCTCATGTGTTAGCTTCCTTCCTCCGCCTGCCAGCCTACTACAAAAACGAAGAAGAACTCAAAGCCAAGGCTTTGGAGTTACTGAAAATTTTTGACTTGGACAAGGAAGCAGAAACCTTGGCTAAGAACCTAGCTTATGGTCAGCAGCGTCGCTTGGAGATTGTTCGGGCCTTGGCAACAGAGCCTAAGATTCTTTTCTTGGATGAGCCGGCTGCAGGGATGAACCCTCAGGAGACAGCAGAGCTGACTGCATTGATTCGACGGATTAAAAACGAATTTAACATTACCATCATGCTGATTGAGCATGACATGAGTCTGGTAATGGAAGTCACTGAGCGAATATATGTTTTGGAGTACGGCCGCTTGATTGCGCACGGAACACCTGATGAAATTAAGAATGACAAACGCGTCATTGAAGCTTATCTAGGAGGTGAA
The DNA here is from genome assembly GCF_905372115.1 of uncultured Streptococcus sp. Lineage (GTDB taxonomy): Bacteria > Bacillota > Bacilli > Lactobacillales > Streptococcaceae > Streptococcus. The sequence goes on along the minus strand of NZ_CAJPNR010000031.1, from coordinate 841 downwards.
GCCTAATGTCCATGCTTAAAGTTGAGAATCTCTCTGTCCATTATGGCATGATTCAGGCTGTCCGTGATGTCAGCTTTGAAGTAAACGAAGGAGAAGTCGTTTCCCTGATTGGTGCCAATGGCGCTGGGAAAACGACCATTCTCCGGACTATTTCAGGCTTGGTTCGTCCAAGTGCTGGTAAAATTGAATTTGTAGGCAATGAAATTCAAAAAGTTCCTGCTCAAAAAATCGTAGCAGCTGGACTTTCGCAAGTACCAGAAGGACGTCATGTCTTTCCAGGTTTGACCGTTTTGGAAAATTTGGAAATGGGCGCCTTTCTCAAAACAAATCGAGAAGAAAATCAAGCCAATCTCAAAAAGGTCTTCTCTCGTTTCCCACGCTTGGAAGAGCGTAAAAATCAAGATGCTGCAACCCTTTCAGGTGGTGAGCAGCAGATGCTGGCTATGGGACGGGCGCTGATGTCTACTCCTAAACTTTTGCTTTTGGATGAACCTTCTATGGGCTTGGCGCCGATCTTTATCCAGGAAATCTTCGATATTATCCAAGATATTCAGCGACAAGGAACAACTGTGCTTTTGATTGAGCAGAATGCCAACAAGTCTCTCTCTATCGCCGACCGCGGCTATGTTCTTGAAACAGGCAAAATCGTTCTGTCCGGAACTGGCCAAGAACTCCTCGCTTCTGACGAAGTCCGCAAAGCATATCTAGGTGGTTAAAAAGGTCCAGTGGACCTTTTTAAGTTGCAGATAAAGAAAACAAGGTTTTCTTCAAAATGTCTGGGAGACATTTTTAGGCTGTTGATAGAAAGTTACGATAGTAACTTAACGTTTTGAAAAGGTCC
>NZ_CAJPNR010000030.1 GCF_905372115.1 uncultured Streptococcus sp. | reverse complement strand
GACAAGCAATTTGTCCATTTCCTTTACTGGCTGGTTCCCTTTATCAATGCCGTAGTTTATATCAGCGTTCTTCTTTATGCGCTCAATCCGTCTTTTCCGATATTTAAGGTCAATGGGATTATGGTGGCAATCAGCCTTAATGCTGTCAGCTACTTTCTCACGAGAAAAATAGTGGCAGACCAAGAGCCGGCTCCACGCGTTTTAGCTTATATCTTCAGTGGCATCAGCTCAATCCTTTTTCTTGTGAGCCTCTTCCTCTTTTAAAAATGTCTGATACGAAAGGAGAAAATCATGTTTTATATTTTCGTTTTTGTTAAAATCCTGTTATTCTTTATCTTTGGCTGGTTGTGGCTGCTTCTCAGCCTGTTCGGTTTGCCCTTTTTCTTTCCTTTTTGAGTGAGTGAACTCTAGTAAATGATGATTGGAGGCAAACATGAAAACATCATTTTTGAAAAGCGCTGTGGCGCTAGTAACTTGTGGGCTGGTCGTTTTTGGAGCGGGTCACGCTTACGCCGACCAGCAGAAATTACCGTCGGGCACGCCTTATGACCAAATCGGTCAGAAAATTGAGGACTACTACAAGGAACACGAAAAAACCAGCGCGGGGCTAGCGGCAGCAGTCTTTGATAAGGACGGCAACACTCTTTACCAAAACAACTTTGGCTATATGGACAAGGAGAAAAAGCTAGCTGTAGACGATAGCTCGGTTTTCGAGTGGGGGTCAACGACCAAAATCACGGTTTGGGTCAGTGTCATGCAGCTTTGGGAAGAAGGAAAAATCGACCTAAAAACAGATATAAAAGAGTATCTGCCCAAGGATTTTTTGACAAACCTCAAGTACGACAAGCCCATTACCATGCTTGACCTCATGAACCACCAAGCGGGTTTTGAGGATTACCATTTATATATAGGTGTTGATAAGAGTTTAGGGACATTGCTAAAAAAAGCTCCGTCGCAGATTTATGAGCCGGGAACGGTGACCTCCTATTCTAATTATGGGACAGCACTGGCAGGCTATATCGTGGAGCGGGTGAGCGGGCAATCCTTTGCCGACTATGTCCACGAGCATATTTTCCAGCCGCTGGGTATGGAGCACACCGCTCTCAAGCCTGATTTGTCGGATAATCGCTATGTACAAAAGCAGCGGGAGAAGGAGAAAACCTATGATACAGAAGGTAACTTGCTAAAAGGTGATGTGCCATTTGTCCTCGGAGAATATCCAGCGGGGCGAGCGACAGGCACTTTTTCCGATTTGAAACGCTTTGCCCAAGCTCTCTTGCAAAAGAAAACGCTCTTTAAGCGAGCAGAGACTTGGGAGAATTTTTACAGCGCTAGCCATACTTATCCGGGTACGGACGTTCCTGTAAATGCTCATGGACTGTGGGCGACAGAATTTGAAAACACCAGAACGCTTGGGCACGGTGGAAATTCGCCGGGTTTTACGACCAGCCTCTTGCTTGATTTGAAGTCAGGGATTGGCTCAGTCGTTACAGTCAATCAGAGAAATGAGTTCCATTTTGCTATCGCCATGCCCGACCTCATTTATGGTAGGAAAAAAGAAGCCTCAAAGGCGTCACAAAGAGATTTTCAAGCTGGTTTTTATCGCGAAGCGCGCATTTTTAGCAAAGGGCCTTTGTCCATATTTAGAGTTTTCAAATCGACCAGCTATCTGAATAATCCTTCTGAAAATGCGGCTATCAAAGTCTATTTTGGTTTTTGGACGGCAGGTGAAAAAGGAGGGAGCTATCGTCTGAATTTGCCCATTTCAGATAGAATGAAGCTATCCTTGCTTGACGTTATCAGAGACTATGGCAGTTTAGTGCTTGCTGGGCTAGCCTTACTTTATGTCGCTCTTTGCTATCTTTGTGGTATTTTGGCAAAATTGTATCGTTTGCTTTTGGGAAAAAATAAGGGAAGCAACTCAGCTGTTTGGTCAATCTGGCATTATCTGACGGGCTTCATTATTCTTTGGGTGTTTCGCAATTTATTCTCATTTTTCTCTATTATTCTTGCGAAAAATTCTTTCGACCTAGCTGGTCTGACGGGGCATTTTCAACTCTTTGCCTTGCTTGCTCTAGTCTTGCTGATTAGTGCTTTTCTGCCCTATCTGCCTTTTTTCAAAGAGAGATTGAAGCAAGGAAATAAATACCTCACGCTAGCGACCAGCTCCGCCGCTTTTATCATCGCTTTTAATATTTTCTACTGGTCGCTGTACCAGTGGTGGGCACTTTAATAGAAAGGTGAATATCATGAAAAGATCATTTTTGAAAAGCGCTGTGGAGCTAGTAACTTGTGGGCTGGTCGTTTTTGGAGCGGGTCACGCTTACGCCGACCAGCAGAAATTACCGTCGGGCACGCCTTATGACCAAATCGGTCAGAAAATTGAGGACTACTACAAGGAACACGAAAAAACCAGCGCCGGGCTGGCAACATCCGTCTTTGACAAAGACGGCAATACTCTCTATCAAAACAACTTTGGCTATATGGACAAGGAGAAGAAGCTGGCAGTAGATGACAACTCGGTCTTTGAGTGGGGGTCAACGACCAAAATCATGGTCTGGGTCAGCGTTATGCAGCTCTGGGAAGAGGGAAAACTTGACCTCAATGCCGACATTAAGGAATATCTGCCCAAGGATTTCTTGACAAACCTCAAATACGATAAGCCAATAACCATGCTTGACCTCATGAACCACCAAGAAAGTTTCGACGAAACACCCCTTTACATGGGCAGTGACAAGAGCTTGGAGGAGCTGCTCAAAGAAAATCAACCACCACAATCCTACAAGCCCGGTGAGCTGACGGCTTACTCTAACTATGGAACAGCGCTGGCGGGCTATATCGTGGAGCGAGTGAGTGGACAGTCCTTTGCCGACTATGTCTATGAACATATTTTCCAGCCGCTGGGTATGGAACATACTGCTCTCAAGCCTGACTTGTCGGATAATACTTTTGTAAAAGAGCAACGCAAATCAGAAAAAGCCTACGATACAAACGGCAAGTCAATGGGATTGACACCCTTTGAAGTCGGACTTTACCCAGCAGGTCGGGCAACAGGAACCTTGGCGGACATTAAAAAGTTTGCCCAGGCTCTCTTAAGCAAAGAAAAACTCTTTAAGAGAGCAGAAACTTGGGAGACCTTTTACAGCCCTACGAATACATTTCCTCATACAGATATTCCAATCAATGCCCACGGACTTTGGTCAATAGAGTACGAAAATACCAGAACGCTTGGACACGGTGGAAATACGACAGGCTTTACGACTAGTCTTTTGCTTGATTTTAAAACGGGTGTCGGCTCTGTCATTATGGTTAATCAAGGGCTGGAGACTAATTTTACTTCTAAAATACCCGAGCTTATCTACGGTCAGAAAAAATCGACTTCGCAAGAACAAGTGAAAAACTTCCAGCCCGGCTTTTACCGTATGGCTCGCACTTTCAATCAAGGTCCGTTATCCCTGATGAAAATGATGCCCAACTATACAACTTATATCAAAAATCCTAATGATAATCCAAATATTCAATCGCGTGGTTTCTGGATAGCAGGTGAAAAACATGGACGTTATGTGATTAGTTTGCCGATTTCCGACTGGGTCAAGATGTCTATATTTGATGTGGTAAAGGACTATGGTGTTTTGATTTTGGCAGCTGTAGCAGTGTTTTATGCGCTACTAGCTTACATTGGTGGTTTTCTTGTTAAAATGTATCGCTTGATTTTCCGCAACCCAAATCAGCAGCCTGCTAATCTAGTCTGGAACATCTGGCACTATGTGACTGCAGTGTTTGTGCTCATTGTGCCAGTCAACTTTGTGACGGCTTTATCCTCTATCCAAGCGACGGCTTCAACAGCTGGCAGCCGCTTGCAATTTATCCTCTTTGCCGTGATAGGACTGGTCTTGGTTGTTAGCACCCTTTTACCAGTCGTTTGGCGCTCTGCCTTCAAATCAGCTAGTAAGGCGCGGATAGCTCTCACGCTAGCGACCAGCTCCGCTGCCTTTATCATGGCTTTTAATATTTTCTATTGGTCGCTATACCAATGGTGGACTTTATAATTTTACAAATGACAGAAAGGAACATTTCATATGCAAACTTCCATTTCAACTTCAACCATTAAAAAGTTTCTCATCTGGGCTTATGGCATAGGTTGGTTTCTTATGATTTTCTTATGTTATTTCTCTCAGCAAAAGCAAAATGTCATAGCCTCGGTCTTCTCTATTTCCGCTATGTTTGCGCCGAGTATCGCCGCTCTTCTTTCTAAAGCGCCCATAAAAGAGGTTGGCTGGCGACCTAACTTTATCAAAAAGTGGAAATCTTATGCTGCGGTTTGGCTCTGGCTTGCCTTTTATATTATCTTTGGTGCGGTGGTTTACTTCGCTATCTTTCCTCAGCACTTTTCACTAGCCTTTAGCCTACTTGCTAAAAGCATTGGAACTAGCGATCCGGCTCTGGTTCAATCCACAGCTTGGCAGTATGTCTTTAATTTTCTAACGTGGATAAATTTACTTTGTATCATTCCAGCTTTAGGTGAAGAGTTAGGCTGGCGGGGTGTGCTCTATCCTTATCTGAAAGAGCGCTATGGTCGAACCAAGGGGCGCATCATTGGTGGTCTGATTTGGGCTTCGTGGCATTTACCTATATTACTGTTTGCGGACAAATTATCACTAGACACCATTCTCTATATCATTCCTTACTACATCATGGCGATTACCATGGGCTTCTTGTTAGATATTTATTATATAAAAAGCAAATCCATTTGGTTGCCTGCTTTTGGTCACTCCACTATTGATACACTTGGCCCCCTGACTTCTTTGTTGGTCGCAGGCAATGTCAAACCTCTTGCCTATCTCGGGCCTGGAGCCAATGGGCTATTTGTAGGCTTACTAGCCATTGTAGTGGTTACTTGGCTAACCAAGCGGGAGGCGAAAGAAAACTAGAATTAAAAAAAGAAAGGAGCATTTTATATGCAAAACACAATTTCAACTTCAACCATTAAAAGGTTTCTAGCTTGGGCGTTTGGGCTCGCTTGGCCAGGTATGCTAGCCATAGCTTACTTTTATGCGATCAATCAGAAACTTGTCGGTAACATTTTATCCGCAAGTGTGGTAATGTTCGCCCCTATGGTTGCTGCTTTTTTGGCCAAAGCTCCTGTCAAGTCTATCGGCTGGAAATTGAAGCTCGCCAGTAAATGGCGCGATTACCTAGCCTGCTGGTTAGCCATTTGTAGCATTATACTTGGCGGCGCACTTGTCTATTTTGCTGTCTTTCCGCAGCATTTGGCTTTTGCCCTGAACCCACAAGTCGCCCTTCAAATTTTAATGATTTTAACGGTCTTAACTCTAGTCATCAGTCTTTCTGGCTTGGGCGAGGAAGTCGGCTGGCGGGGTATTCTCTATCCTTATTTGAAAGAGCGCTACGGACGGACTAAGGGACGCATCATTGGTGGTCTCATCTGGGCTATTTGGCATTTTCCTGTCAATATGATTGGAGCAGGGACGCTGGGTGAGCGTTTCTTAAATTTAATTCCCTATTATATCATGGCTATTTCTTTTGGGATTATCCTTGATATTTACTATGTACGTAGCAAAACCATTTGGCTGCCAGCCTTTGGACATGGGGTCATTGATGCCGTTGCCATGATAACTACCGTTTTCACTGTTAGTGGGGTAGAAACGTTTAAATTCCTTGGTCCTAGTCCAACTGGACTTTTTGGAGCTCTCATTGCTCTTGTCATTGCCGTTTGGCTGACCAAGCGTGAAGCGAGAGAAATCCAGCGGGAAAACTCCTAATCTTTTTGAAGTGATTTTTCTACCACTTACTTGGAAAATCTAACCACTTACCAAAAAGAGCTAGATTTGGTGTGCTTCTTTTGTTAGGATAAGGGTGTAAAACATTTCAAGGAGGTTGAAAATGACACACACTTATCAAAAGACGCAACATCGCTCTAGTCTAGAAATCTTGCAAGAAGAAGCAGGGGCAAAAAAATGGTGGCTGAGCCTGCCGCTGGCTTTTCTTGCGATTGCTGCGGGAAGCCTAATCAGCGGAGGTTTGTCGCAATGGCTTTTGCTACCGAGCATGACGGACGCCAATCGCTTACTGATAGGCTTCGTTTCTCTATCCGTCTTTCTGGGCAGCAGTTTAGTCCTCATTCTCTTCGTCGCTAAATTTTGGGAACGGCGCAGTCTTGCCAGTTTCGGTCTCTGGAAGGAAAAATTAGGGTTCAATCTGCTGCTTGGTACAGCACTGGGTTTCTTCTTAGTCCTTCTGGAAGTGGGCTTCAATCTGCTCGGCGGACAGCTCCACATTCAAGTCGAAAAGCAGTTCAATCTAGGAATTTGGCTCTTTTTCCTGGTCAATTTCTTCTTTCAGGCGCTGGCTGAAGAGATGATTTACCGTGGCTTTGTCATGAACAAGCTCCGCACCAAACTGAGCTTGCTGCCGGCTGTCCTGCTCAACTCCCTGCTCTTTGCGGTTATCCACATTTTTAAAGGTGGAACGTCCGTCCTTTATATCCTCAATGTCTTTCTGACCGGGATTTTCCTTTCCCTCCTTTTTGCACTGACGGACAATCTCTGGCTGGTCACAGCGCTGCATGCGGCTCATAACATGATTTATCTAGGCATCTTTGGAGTGATTGGGGCGGGCAATAATCTCCAGCACGGCAGTTTTTTACAGACGACTTTGACCAGTCAAGCCAACAGTTTCTTAGCAGGAACGCCAAGCGAACCTCTATCAGGCGGGCTGATAGCAGTCATCGTTATGGCGCTGGCTGCTCTTCTCACCGCTTATCTAGCCAAGAAAAAGCAAGTGTTTAGCTAAGCCCTCCTTGTCTTTTATCCTCAAAAACAGTATAATGGAGAAAAGAATTTGAAAGTTCTCTAAATAGTTTTAGGAGGATTGCTGGCAGAAAATCTTGTCCGTTTGAGTAGCGCCTTGCTTACATTTGTAGGAGCCATGACTTATCTAGAGCTAGTTGCTTTGTTTGTCCTTAGCTAGAAATCAATTTTAAGAGGTATCAAAATTGGGAATTAGTGAAACCATGAAAGCCCTAGCTGATCCAGTTCGGCGGGAAATATTAGAAATATTAAAAAAAGGTCCTAAGTCGGCTGGTGAAATCGCTCAAGTCTTCGATTTGACGGGAGCGACGGTATCCTACCATTTGTCCCAGTTGAAAAAAGCGGGGCTCATCTATGAAGAACGGCAGAAAAATTACATTTACTACCATTTAGATGCTACGGTTTTTGAGGAAATTTTGGTCTGGATTGCCGCGCTAGGAGGGAAAAATAATGAAAACGAAACTGAGAAATAACCTTAGAGAATTGCTGCTGACTTTCTTGGTTATTTGGCTGCCACTTGCTTATGCCTTATGGATTTATCCTAGTTTGCCAGAGAATATTAGGATCAATTTCACGTCGCCGATTAGCCCGACATTTAAGTATGTACCCAAATTTCTCTTTATCTGGGGTCTGCCAATCTTTATGACTTTGGCACAGCTGATTGTTTATGGGGCAACGGCTTACCGAGAAATCACCAAGCCAGCTTTTGCCCGCTTCGTCCTTTGGATTGTTCCCTTGACCCATATCATTGTCTATCTTTCTATTTTGTTCTATGCTCTCGATTCTCACTTCAATGTTAATAAGATTGCCTTGATTTTTTCAGGCTTGATGTTTATGATTTCTGGGAATTATATGCCCAAGAAAGTGGTGGTGGAAGAAAAACCAGCGCCGCGTTGGCTAGCCTACCTCTTTATCCTAGTCGGATTGACAGCCGTACTAGTGGGACTTTTTCTTTTGTAAATCAAGTGAAAACAAAGTGCACAGATTGTGCGCTTTTGTTTAGTCTCATTCTGGCTCTTTGTCAACTGTAGTGGGTTGATGAGAAGTTATAATCTGGAGAGGACTAAATCAGTCCTCTCCTTTTTGATGTTCAAAGCGATGATTTCTTTATGAGTTCCAGCATCTAGAACATCCAAGATTATGATGTTAGGGTCTTTTATTCCCAGTAAGTTTGTGATAAAATTGAACTGTTCCATAAGAGTCTTTCTAATGATGGTTTTGTCGCTTTTCATTATAGGTCTTATGGGACTTTTTTTCTACAACAAATAGGCTCCATCATTCCTACAGTGGTTTTACCCACTACAGAAATTATAGAGCCGTTTTTTATTGCAGTAGAGCTTGATGATTTTTAGATTGAAGTTATTTAGAAAAAATTCGAAATAGATTTGACAGAAAGAAAGGAAAGATGTATAATCTATTTAGAAAAAAACCAAAACAGTTTAGGAGAAAAAACGATGATTTCCATTCATATCTTGATTGCCATGCTGCTGATTTTAGGGTCAGTCCTTGTTCCTTTGGTTTATTTTAAAAAGACCAAGCACATTTCTCTGCTAGTTTTCCTTTTAGGGGGAGTTGGCTTTTATCTGTCTAGTCAAGTTCTGGAAAATATTTTGCATCGTATCGTTTTACAGCCTCAGGCTGATGGAACTATCGCTTTGCAGACGGAAAATCCTTGGCTATATGTCCTTTATGGTATTGCTGCGGCAGCTATTTTTGAAGAAACAGCCCGCTGGGTCATCTTTTACTGGCTGCAAAAGAAGCGTCCACTGACCTTCAGAGATGGTGTGGCCTATGGCTTGGGTCATGGTGGTATTGAGGCTTTGTTTGTTGGTATTGTCAGTCTCTTAAACTTTTGGGTTATAGCTCAAGTAGTGACTCAGGGGAATGCCCAGACGCTTGCTCAAATTCCCCAGGCAACGATTGATTATGTCCGTTCCATGAGTGCTGGCAGCATCTATCTTTTGGCTCTTGAGCGGATCTTGGCTATTCTTATCCAAATCTTGCTGACCTTCTGGGTTTGGAAGGCGGTCAAGGAGAAGGCTCCAGTGTATTTTTTAGCTGCGCTGGGACTTCACGCCCTGATTGACCTAGCGCCTGCTCTGGCTCAGGTAGGCTTTCTTCCGCCACTGGCTGTTGAGGCTCTGCTCTTAGTAGAAGTAGTGGCACTAGTCTTTCTGACCAAGAAAATCTTGAAAGTTTACCTGAAAGAAAGGTTCAATCATGGGGATCAGTCAAACGCTTAAAGCTCTAGCTGACCCAGTTCGAAGGGGGATTCTGGAAATGCTCAAGCATGGTCCGAAGTCTGCAGGGGAAATTGCTCAAGCTTTTGAGCTGACTCCTGCGACGGTATCCTACCACCTCTCTCAGCTAAAGAAAGCCGGTCTGCTCATAGAGGAAAAGCAGAAGAACTTTATTTATTACAGCTTAGATGTCACGGTTTTTGAAGAAATTCTTGTCTGGTTTCAATCTCTTGGAGGAGGAAACAAAAATGAAAAAAAATAGTTTTCAAGAATTAGGCTGGGCACTTGGCGTCATGCTCTTGCCAGTTTTATATGCCATCTGGGTCTATCAAAAATTACCAGAAAACTTGGCTATTCACTTTGACTTATCTGGAAAAGGAAATGCTTTTTTACCTAAGTTTCTAATAGTATCTGCTTTTCCAATTGTCATGATGCTACTAGAAGTTATGATTTACTGGACAACCATTGCCAAAGATATCTTAAATAGAACCTTTAAGCACCTTATTCGCTGGATCTTTCCTTTTACCTTTGTTTCGCTGTATCTAGCTACCATTTATCGGGGTTTAAATGAGAGTTTTGATGTGCGTAAAATAGCAACTATGCTAGTTGCTTTGGTTTTCATAATTGTAGGCAATTACTTGCCCAAAAAAGTACAAGCTGACAGAAATTCCATGAATAGAAAATGGGCACACCTCTTTGTTTTGTTAGGATTTCTTACTTTTATAGTCATCATTTTCTATTTGTAAGCGGATTTATGCTATAATGGTATCAAGTATCAAATAAAAGGGTTATCATGATTACCAAGGAGCATTATCAATTTATCCGGCAGCACCCTGCCTTTGTCAATCTGCCAGTGGAGCTTTTCGATAAATTAGCAGTGGAGATTCAGTATCGCAAGATTCCAAAAGGGCAAATTATCTTTTTTGCGGGAGACCGACGAGAGCGCCTTTTTCTCTTGTCTCAAGGCTATGTTCGGATTGAGCAGTATGATTCGACAGACACATTTTCTTATATGGATTATGTCAAGAAAGACAGTGTTTTCCCCTATGGAGGTATGTTTTTTGATGAGTGCTATCATTACACAGCCAGCGCTGTCACCAATGTCGAATATTTCTCTGTTCCTATCGATTTGTTTGAAGATTATTCAAAGAAGAGTGTGGACCAGCTGTTGTTCATTACCAAGCGGCTATCGCAAATCTTGGAATTTCAGGAACTGAGATTGCGCAATGTCGTGGCGGCCAGTGCCAGCGAACGTGTGGTTCAGTCTCTATCGCTGCTCTGCATGGATTTGTGCAAGGTGGGAGATAGCCTGCCTTTTCCTATCAGCATGAAAGAACTGGCTAAGCTAGGAGCTACGACTCGGGAAACGGTCAATCAAGTTCTGAAAAAGCTCTTAGATGAAGATCGGATTGAATACCAACATAAAAAATTAACTTTTAAAGAGAAAGAGTATTTTATGAAATACCTTGCTAGAAGCTAATCGGTTCTGATTAGCTTCTTTTTTTGGACAGATAAGTTTAAAATATTCTAATATTAACCATTTACTGATTTTCTTTGAAAAAATAAATATTCACAAAAGTAATATAACCCATAAAATACCCAAAGAAAACGCTTTAAAAAAGAATATTATAAACATAGCTACGAAAAAAAGCAAAGGATTTGACATTTGCAATGTAGGCTTTTTCTTGAAAGCGGTAGCATTAAATGCTAGAATAGTACATGTAAACGGGCTTAGAAAAACCTAAACCGCAAAGAAAAAGGAGGATAGTAGATGTCTACACATCCAATTCGTGTTTTCTCAGAAATTGGAAAACTGAAAAAAGTTATGTTGCACCGTCCTGGCAAGGAGTTGGAAAACTTGCAGCCGGACTATTTGGAACGTCTTCTCTTTGATGATATTCCTTTCTTAGAAGATGCACAAAAAGAACATGATAACTTTGCTCAAGCGCTTCGCAATGAAGGAGTTGAGGTGCTCTATCTTGAGCAGTTGGCTGCTGAGTCACTGACTTCTCCAGAAATCCGCGAGCAATTCATCGAAGAATATCTGGAAGAAGCCAATATTCGCGGACGTGAAACCAAGAAGGCTATTCGTGAACTGCTCCGTGGTATCAAAGATAACCGAGAGTTGGTTGAAAAAACGATGGCAGGGGTTCAAAAAGTTGAATTGCCAGAAATTCCTGAAGAAGCAAAAGGCTTGACGGACTTGGTGGAATCTGATTATCCATTCGCTATTGATCCAATGCCAAACCTTTACTTCACACGTGACCCATTTGCTACGATTGGTAATGCTGTATCGCTTAACCACATGTATGCAGATACTCGTAATCGTGAAACTCTCTACGGTAAATACATCTTCAAATACCACCCAGTATATGGTGGAAAAGTGGATTTGGTATACAATCGTGAAGAAGATACACGTATTGAAGGTGGGGACGAGTTGGTTCTTTCAAAAGATGTGCTGGCAGTTGGTATTTCACAACGTACAGACGCAGCTTCTATCGAAAAACTCTTGGTCAATATCTTCAAGAAAAATGTTGGCTTCAAGAAAGTTTTGGCTTTTGAATTTGCCAACAACCGTAAGTTCATGCACTTGGATACTGTCTTCACTATGGTTGACTATGACAAGTTCACTATCCACCCAGAAATCGAAGGCGATCTTCGCGTTTACTCTGTAACTTATGTTGATGATAAACTTAAGATTGTTGAAGAAAAAGGTGATTTGGCAGAAATCTTAGCAGAAAACCTTGGTGTAGAAAAAGTTCACCTGATTCGCTGTGGCGGTGGCAATATCGTAGCTGCTGCGCGTGAGCAGTGGAATGACGGTTCTAACACCTTGACTATCGCACCTGGTGTGGTAGTAGTGTATGATCGCAATACAGTTACTAACAAGATTTTGGAAGAATACGGCTTGCGTTTGATTAAGATCCGCGGAAGTGAATTGGTTCGCGGTCGTGGTGGACCACGCTGTATGTCTATGCCATTTGAACGTGAAGAAATTTAGGAATCCAGTATTTTACTGATACTCAAAGAATAGAAAGAGGAAATAATAGAATGACACATTCAGTATTCCAAGGACGTAGCTTCTTAGCAGAAAAAGACTTTAGCCGTGCTGAGTTAGAATATCTTATTGGTCTTTCAGCTCACTTGAAAGATTTGAAAAAACGCAATATTCAACACCACTATCTTGCTGGTAAGAATATCGCTCTCTTGTTTGAAAAAACATCTACTCGTACTCGTGCAGCTTTTACAACAGCGGCTATTGATTTGGGAGCACATCCAGAATACCTTGGTGCTAACGATATCCAACTTGGCAAGAAAGAATCTACAGAAGATACTGCTAAAGTTTTGGGTCGTATGTTTGACGGGATTGAATTCCGCGGCTTCAGCCAACGCATGGTGGAAGAACTGGCAGAATTCTCAGGTGTTCCAGTATGGAATGGTTTGACTGACGAATGGCACCCAACTCAAATGTTGGCTGACTACTTGACAGTTCAAGAAAACTTTGGCCGTCTGGAAGGCTTGACATTGGTATACTGTGGTGATGGACGTAACAACGTTGCCAACAGCTTGCTGGTAACAGGAGCTATCCTTGGCGTCAACGTTCACATCTTCTCACCAAAAGAACTCTTCCCAGAAAAAGAAATCGTTGAATTGGCAGAAGGCTTTGCTAAAGAAAGCGGCGCTCGTGTGCTGATCACTGAAGATGCTGACGAAGCAGTTAAAGGCGCTGATGTTCTTTATACAGACGTTTGGGTATCAATGGGTGAAGAAGACAAGTTTGCAGAACGGGTTGCCCTCCTCAAACCTTACCAAGTTAACATGGATCTGGTTAAGAAAGCCGACAATGAGGATCTTATCTTCTTGCACTGCTTACCTGCTTTCCACGATACAAATACTGTTTACGGTAAAGATGTCGCTGAAAAATTCGGTGTAGAGGAAATGGAAGTGACAGACGAAGTCTTCCGCAGCAAATATGCTCGTCATTTCGACCAAGCAGAAAACCGTATGCACACAATTAAAGCGGTTATGGCTGCAACTCTTGGAAACCTCTACATTCCAAAAGTATAATCTTACATAAGAAACCGTATACCAACAGCTATGAGGGCTGCGACTAATAGCTTTAGTCCAGCCCTCTTTTATATGATAAGGAATGCTTATTTCCTTATTGAAAATTTGAAAATCTACTAAAATAAATTGGAAGCGCATTCTTTGGAGCGCAATTAAGGAGAATTTAATGGCAAATCGTAAAATCGTTGTAGCATTGGGAGGAAATGCCATCCTTTCATCTGACCCATCAGCGAAAGCACAGCAGGAAGCCTTGGTGGAAACTGCTAAACACTTGGTAAAATTGATTAAAAACGGGGATGACCTTATCATTACCCATGGAAATGGTCCACAGGTAGGGAACTTGCTGCTGCAACACTTGGCAGCAGACTCTGAAAAGAATCCTGCCTTCCCACTAGACTCTCTTGTAGCTATGACAGAAGGCAGTATCGGCTTTTGGCTGCAAAATGCTTTGCAAAATGCTCTCTTGGATGAAGGTATCGAAAAGAATGTCGCTTCTGTTGTGACGCAAGTAGTAGTTGATAAGAACGATCCAGCCTTTGTCAACCTCAGCAAGCCAATCGGTCCTTTCTACTCAGAAGAAGAAGCAAAAGCGGAAGCTGAAAAGAGCGGAGCGACTTTCAAAGAGGATGCTGGCCGCGGTTGGCGTAAGGTTGTTGCTTCGCCAGAACCAGTGGATATCAAGGAAATTGAAACAATCCGTACGCTTTTGAATCAAGGTCAAGTAGTAGTAGCCGCAGGTGGCGGCGGTATTCCTGTCGTCAAGGAAGACAATGGCCATCTTACTGGTGTTGAAGCTGTTATTGATAAGGACTTTGCTTCTCAGCGCTTGGCTGAGTTGGTTGATGCTGACCTCTTCATCGTCTTAACGGGTGTGGACTATGTCTTTGTTAACTACAGCAAACCAGATCAAGCGAAATTGGAACATGTGAATGTTGCTCAATTGGAAGAATACATCAAGCAAGAACAATTTGCACCAGGCAGCATGCTTCCAAAAGTAGAAGCAGCTATCGCCTTTGTCAATGGTCGTCCAGAAGGCAAAGCTGTTATCACATCTCTTGAAAATCTGGGTGCTCTGATTGAGTCTGAGAGCGGCACGATTATTGAAAAAGGCTAGGCATAGAACTGATTGAAAGTCGATAGCAGCTGAGCTCTGTCGTTGCTGCAAGTCTTTTCCTGAAAATCATTGATTATTTTCAAAAATACTAGCTTTTTCAATGTTAATATGGTAAAATAAAAACAAAGTAAGCGTTTTCTTGTTTACTCATACAGGGAAATGTAGGTTCGTAACCTCGTTAAAAAATTTTTAGGAGGGAATACAAATGAGTGAAAAAACAAAAAAAGGGTTTAAGATGCCTTCATCTTACACCGTATTGCTTCTCATCATTGCCCTTATGGCAATCTTGACTTGGATTATCCCAGCAGGGGCTTTTGTGAAAGGCGTTTATCAGCCTCAACCACAAAATCCGCAAGGGATTTGGGATGTCCTGATGGCGCCGATTCGTGCTATGCTGGGTACGCACCCAGAGGAAGGCTCCTTGATTAAGGAGACAAGCGCAGCCATTGATGTTGCCTTCTTCATCCTCATGGTTGGTGGTTTCCTTGGTGTTGTCAACGAAACTGGTGCTTTGGATGTAGGAATTGCCTCTATCGTTAAGAAGTACAAGGGTCGCGAAAAGATGCTGATTGTGGTCTTGATGCCTCTCTTTGCTCTTGGTGGTACTACCTATGGTATGGGTGAGGAAACCATGGCCTTCTATCCGCTTTTGGTGCCGGTGATGATGGCAGTTGGTTTTGACAGCCTTACTGGGGTGGCTATTATCCTGCTTGGTTCGCAAATCGGATGTTTGGCTTCTACGCTAAATCCATTTGCAACTGTTATCGCTTCAGAGGCTGCTGGTGTCGGAACTGGTGAAGGGATTGTCCTTCGTCTCATCTTCTTGGTTATTCTTACTGCTCTCAGCACTTGGTTTGTTTACCGCTATGCAGATAAGATTCAAAAAGATCCGACCAAGTCATTGGTTTACAGCACTCGCGAAGAAGATTTGAAACACTTTAACGTTGAAACTTCTTCATCTGTTGAGTCAACTCTGAGCAAAAAACAAAGAACTGTCCTCGTTCTGTTCATTTTGACATTCGTTATTATGGTATTGAGTTTCATTCCTTGGACAGATCTCGGTATTACTATATTTAAGGACATCAATACTTGGCTGACTGGTCTTCCAGTTCTTGGTAAGATTGTTGGTTCATCTACTTCTGCACTGGGTACTTGGTACTTCCCAGAAGGAGCTATGCTCTTTGCCTTCATGGGAATCTTGATTGGTGTTGTGTACGGTCTCAAGGAAGACAAAATTATCTCTGCCTTTATGAACGGTGCAGCTGATCTGCTTAGCGTAGCCCTAATCGTAGCAATCGCCCGTGGTATCCAAGTTATCATGAATGACGGTATGATTACAGACACTATCCTCAATTGGGGTAAACAAGGACTCAGCGGTCTATCATCACAAGTATTTATCGTCTTGACTTACATTTTCTACCTGCCAATGTCCTTCCTTATCCCATCATCATCTGGTCTAGCCAGTGCAACTATGGGAATCATGGCTCCAATGGGAGAATTTGTCAATGTCAAAGCTAGCTTGATTATCACAGCTTATCAGTCTGCTTCAGGTGTGCTGAACCTGGTTGCACCAACTTCTGGTATCGTTATGGGAGCCTTGGCACTCGGACGTATCAATATCGGAACTTGGTGGAAATTTATCGGCAAGCTGATTGTAGCGATTATTGCTATCAGTATTGGTCTTTTACTCCTAGGAACTTTCTTACCGTTCCTATAAGCTAGAAGCTGAGGTGATTCCATGAAAAAATTTATAACGGAAGAGATTAAAGAAGATTTTCTTGAATCTTTGAAAACAATCGTTTCCTATCCTTCAGTCCTCAATGAAGGCCAAAATGGAACACCTTTTGGACAAGCTATCCAAGATGTCCTAGAAAAAACTTTAGAAATCTGTCGAGGGCTAGGTTTTACAACATACCTCGACCCTAAAGGTTATTACGGATATGCAGAAATCGGTCATGGAGCTCAGCTCCTGGCCGTTCTCTGTCATTTGGATGTTGTTCCATCAGGTGATGAGTCGGACTGGCAGACACCTCCCTTTGAAGCCACTGTCAAGGATGGCTGGATTTTCGGTCGAGGGGTTCAGGACGACAAGGGACCTTCCATGGCCGCTCTTTATGCGGTAAAAGCATTGCTGGATAGCGGAGTAGAATTTAAAAAGCGGGTTCGCTTTATCTTTGGTACAGACGAGGAGACGCTTTGGCGCTGCATGGGAAGATACAACCAGCTAGAAGAGCAGGCGACACTTGGTTTTGCACCAGACTCTTCTTTCCCTTTGACTTATGCTGAGAAGGGGCTTCTGCAGCTCAAGCTGAAAGGGCCTGGCTCTGACACTATAGAGCTCGAAGCTGGTCAAGCTTTTAATGTTGTTCCTGCCAAGGCTTCCTATTCGGGCAGCCTACTAGAGTCAGTCGTTGCAGGATTGGAAGATTTAGGTTATGAATATGAGCGAACGGCAGAAGAAGTAACGGTTATCGGCTTGCCCAAGCACGCCAAGGATGCCGCCCAAGGAATCAATGCCATTATTCGCCTAGCTAAGGTCTTGCAGCCCTTGAATTCGCATCCGGCTCTTGCATTTCTGGCTCAGGCGGTTGGTGAAGATGCGACAGGCGGTCATCTCTTTGGGCCTGTGTCTGATGAACCGACGGGCTTTCTTTCCTTTAATGTTGCTGGTCTGACTTTAACCTCTGACCGCTTTGAGATTCGGATTGACATGAGGATTCCGGTCTTGGCAGACAAGGAAAAGCTGGTTGAAAAGCTAGCAGAAATAGCCAGTCAATACGAGCTGACCTATCAGGAGTTTGACTACTTGGCTCCGCTCTACGTACCTTTGGACAGTGAGTTGGTCAGCACCCTGATGGAAATTTATCAGGAGAAAACGGGAGACGACAGTCCAGCTATGTCTTCTGGCGGAGCGACCTTTGCTCGTACTATGCCTAACTGTGTTGCCTTCGGTGCTCTCTTTCCGGGAGCTGACCAGACAGAGCATCAGGTCAATGAACGATTGCGCTTAGATGATCTGTATCGGGCCATGGATATTTACGCGGAAGCCGTTTATCGTTTGGCTACAACACCTTAAATGCTGACTTTTTGAAACTATCTTAAAACTTTATCGGTTTTGTTTCACTCTAGTCAAGTATGGCTTGCTGATTTACTAATGGGTTTCATTGAGCAAAAATCGTAAATAGAAAAAGCTGAGGCAATTTTGTCTCAGCTTTTATTTACTAAAGAAAAATGGTGGAGTGAATTCTTTGAGCTTCTCAAAGCAGTCCAGAGCACCTTGGTTATCCTCGCAGATAATCAGACAGACGTCATCTCCACAGACAGTAGCTACAATCTGTGGTAGCTCTAGAGCGTCTAAAATTGCACCGAAAGACTGGGCCAGACCAGGCAGGGTTTTCATGACGACTTGGTTTTGAACTGGTCGTAGCATGACCAAAGCATCCTCCATATAGAAACGAAGGCGTTTTTCCCAACGGGATGGTGCGATGCTGTTGATGATATAGTAGGAAGTATCGTTCTCACTGACCTTGACCAGATTGAGTGCTTTCATATCTCGTGAAAGAGTGGATTGGGTCACGACGACACCGTTAGCTTCCAAATGCTCCTGAAGTTCTTGCTGGGTATGGATTTTTTTCTCCATTATTAAGGAGCGGATGAGACGGTGTCTGCTTTCAATTTTATTCATAAATTTTCACCTATAGTTATTTTATAAACATGGCATCACCAAAGCTGAAGAAGCGATAGCGCTCAGCAATGGCATGCTCATAAGCTTCAAGCGTTAAGGAACGTCCGGCAAAGGCAGAGACTAACATGACAAGAGTTGACTTGGGCAGGTGGAAGTTGGTTGAAAAAGCATCAACGACCTTCCAATCGTATCCCGGCTTGATAAAAATATTGGTCCAGCCAGAGTCAGCCTGAATCTGCCCCTGGAATTTACTGCCAATTGTCTCTAAGGTCCGGATAGATGTCGTGCCGACTGCAATGACACGACCTCCCTTAGCCTTGACCTGACGGAGTGTCTGGGCAGCTTCTTCGGACAGACTGTAAAATTCGGAGTGCATCTCGTGATCATCTAAGCTGTCCACAGAAACTGGTCGGAAAGTTCCCAGTCCGACATGAAGGGTCAGATAGACCAGTTTGACTCCCTTGGCAGCAATCTGCTCTAGCAGCTCTTCTGTGAAATGAAGTCCAGCAGTTGGCGCAGCAGCAGAGCCGTTTTCCTTGGCATAGACAGTCTGGTAGCGTTCGCGGTCTGACAGTTTTTCGTGGATATAAGGCGGAAGCGGCATTTCTCCCAAACTTTCCAAGACCTCTAGGAAAATCCCTTCGTAGCCAAAGCGCACAATTCGTCCGCCGTGCTCAAGCTCTTCTATCACAGTAGCAGTTAAGCGGCCATCGCCAAAGGAAATCTGAGCACCTACTCTGAGACGCTTGGCTGGCTTGGCTAGAACTTCCCAGTCATCATCCTGGATATTTTTCAGCAACAGCAGCTCGACATGGCCTCCTGTCTCAGGCTTGATACCATAAAGGCGGGCAGGCAAAACACGCGTATTATTCATAACTAGGGCATCGCCGGGCTGGAGCTGATTAATAATCTGGTCAAAGTGCTGGTCGGAGAAGGTCCCCGTTTCTTTATCAACCACTAGCAAGCGGGAAGCATCCCTTTTCTCTAAAGGCGTCTGAGCAATCAGTTCTTCGGGCAAGTCAAAATCAAAATCAGCGGTATTCATCGTATCTCCTTATATTGTTTTCATCAGCCAGAGTAGGTAGGCGGCTAGTAGGAAGGGACTGGCTGTAAGCAAGCCACCCAAAATCAAACTTAGCATCTGCCAGCCTGGCTGTTTTTTTATGAGGAAACTCAAGCTGCAGAGTAAGACTCCGACAAAAAATAAAATCAATAAAACAATCAGTAAAAACATGTCTCTATTATAACACGATTTGCTGCAAAAGGAAGCGAGCACGACTAGAAAGTATGTCCATTTTGCAGACTTTTTCTTGACAAAAATTGGTCTATACCATATAATAGGATTAAGAAAAGATGTGGAGGTAGAAAATGAAAATTATTCAAGTGGAAAACCAAGTAGAAGGTGGCAAAGTAGCTCTTGACCTGCTCAAAGAAAAGCTAGTTCAAGGAGCAAAAACTTTGGGGTTGGCTACAGGCAGCAGCCCAGAAGAATTTTACAAGCAAATCGTTGAGAGTGACCTTGATTTTTCAGAGATGTTCAGTGTCAATCTGGATGAATATGTCGGTTTGCAGGAGGACAATCCTCAGTCTTATCGCTATTTCATGAACCAGCACCTCTTTAACCAAAAGCCTTTTAAAGCAAGCTTCCTGCCCAATGGTGCAGCGAAAGATTTAGAAGCAGAAGTGGCGCGCTACAATCAGCTTCTAGCAGAGCATCCAGCTGATTTGCAGATTTTGGGAATCGGTACGAATGGTCATATCGGCTTCAATGAGCCGGGGACTAGTTTCGACAGCCAGACTCACTTAGTGGATCTGACACCGTCCACCATTCAATCCAATGCTCGATTCTTCGACAAGATGGAAGATGTTCCGACTCAGGCTATTTCCATGGGAATTGGCAATATTCTCAATGCTAAGTCCATCATTCTCTTTGCTTATGGTTCTGCTAAGGCCAAAGCCATAGCAGGGACTGTTGAGGGTGAGGTGACAGAGGAGCTGCCAGGCAGTGCTCTCCAGAAGCATCCAGATGTTGTGATTATCGCTGATAAGGAAGCACTTAGCTTGTTAAATCACTAAGATTTTGACGTTGTTGCTAGAAAACTGGCTTTGCCAGATAAAAGTCTCTTAATTTCCTATCTATTTTTTAGGTAGGATTTTTAGATTTATGGTTGACTTTGCGTAAAATATGATATACTAGATAGGTATAATTGTTCTTTGGAGGATCCTGTGAAGAAAAAGCTTTTGTTATTGGGAATTGCGTTCCTGACCTCTTTAGCGCCACTAGCTGCTAGGGCTGATGAATTGGTGGATATGGCTAAAAAGATGTATCCGCATGATAATGTTCAGGCGATTAATCGTCCCAAGTCTTCTCTCGTTATTGATGGCAGTACAGGTGATGTTGTCTGGGAGGATAATGTCGATGAGGTGCGTGATCCCGCTAGTATGAGTAAGCTCATGACGCTTTACTTGGTCTTTGAAGCGATTAAGGAAGGAAAAATCAGCGAAAAGACGGTCATTACAGCTACACCTCAGGATCAGGCTACCGCTAATATTTATGAAATTTCTAATAATAAAATTGTCGCTGGTGTGGACTATACCGTATCTGAGCTGATTACCATGACAATCGTGCCGTCATCCAATGCGACAACTGTCATGCTGGCCAATTATCTATCTGACAATGATCCAGATGCTTTCTTGGATCGGATGAATGCCAAGGCTCAAGAGCTGGGCATGACCAATACCAAGTGGTTCAATGCCAGCGGTGCAGCGGCGGTTTCTTTTAAGGGCTATTATAACCCTCAAAACTACGATAATTATGCCAGCAATCAAACAACAGCCCGTGATTTGGCGATTCTGGCCTATAACTTTGTCAATCACCATCCTGAAATTCTAAACTATACTAATAAAGCCAAGGTTACGGTTAAAGCTGGAACTCCTTACGAGGAGACCTTTGAAACCTATAATTACTCTCTGCCGGGTGCTAAATACGCGCTCAAGGGCGTAGATGGTATGAAGACGGGCTCTAGTCCTAACGGTGCTTTCAACTATATCGCGACCATTAAGCGTGGAGATCAGCGCATGATTGCTGTGATTATGGGAGTCGGTGACTGGTCTGACCAAGACGGTGAGTATTACCGCCATCCTTTTGGTAATGCTTTGATTGAGAAGGCTTATGCGGACTACGAGTACAAAAAACTCTTATCCAAGGGTGAGCAGGAGATTGATGGACAGAAATATAAGCTGCCTGAGGATTTCTACGCTACTGTTAAAAAGGGAACCGAGCCTAAAGTCAAGGTTGAAAACAATGTTCTCAAGGCTGAAAATGGCTTGAAGTCCTTGTCGAGCAAGATCTCTGATGAAATGAAAGTCGAGAAAGTTGAGAATCCAGTTGCTCAGGCTATTGAAAATGTGACTGGCAGCAAATCAGAAAGCAAGCCTTGGTATGGTGTGTTCTTCAGTGATAAGATGCTAATTCTGCTGCCTGTTGGCATCCTGTTAATCATTCTGTACTTTGAATACCGCAGTCGCCAAAAACGCAAGGCTGCAAAGCAGGAACGTCGTAGAAATACAGATGTTGAATAAAGGGAATGTCCTCTGTCACATACGAACGGAATGACTTTCCAAGCTAAAACTCAGTGATTTTGCTGAGTTTTCTTTCTATTTTAAGGAGATTTTCATGCGAAAAAAGTTTCACAACAGCTATCTAGCTCATTTTTTACTCTTTAATTTTTTCTTTCTGGCCTACTCTCTTTTTTCGACTCTGATATCAGTCTATATGCAGGATTTAGGCTATTCAAATACTCAAGTATCGATGGTAGTGTCAGCTTCCTTCTTTGCTTCCATGTTGGCTCAGCCGATTTTTGGAGTTCTCAGCGATGCTTTGGGAATTAAAAAGATCTTTCTTTTTAGCTTTCTAGCTATGATGGTTGGGGCTGTATTTTTCATGAAGGCAACTCAGCTTTGGCAGCTCTTGGTCTGGTATAGTCTAGTGCTCATGTTAATCAACGGAGTCAATCCAGTCCTGGATGTTCTTGCGGCTCAAAGTCCTTATACTTATGGGAAGATTCGGATTTGGGGGACTATTGGCTATGCCTTAGGCTCTCAGGTAGCAGGACTAATCTATCAAAGAGTCGCACCGCAGGCTATTTTCCCAGTCTTTATTGGTATGATGCTTATCAGCAGCATAGGACTTTTGGGAATCCAGCCCAAGCACGACCGAGCAGCCCTAGAAAGCAGGAATACCCACAAGCAGACAGGTCTGGGGAAACTCTTGACCAACAAAACCTATCTCTTTTACCTCCTTTTGGTCGCCCTTTACTCTGGAGTGGGGAATACTGGTCATACCTATATCCCTGCCATGCTACAGCATAATGGTTTAGAAGTGGATATGGCTTCGACTGTCGTTGCCTTATCAGTTCTGGTTGAAGCGCCTTTTATCTTTTATTCCTATCTTTTTATGGACAAGCTTTCGATGAAAAAGCTTCTTTATATCTGTCTGGGAATCATCTTTCTCCAGTCCAGTGTTTATGCTTTGGATCTAGGTTTGATTTCAAAAATCGGAATGACTCTCCTTTCCAAGCACGTGACTGGCATGGTTTTGATTATGGTGACCCTGAAAATCGTAGCCAGTTTGGTCGATGAAAAATACCTGGTAACAGCCATTGCTTTGGTCCAGACAGCCCGCAGTCTAGGAACCATTCTCATTCAAAATCTGGCCGGCCATTTTCTGGACAGTTGGGGTTACGAAGGAATGAACCTCTTTCTAGCAGTAGTCATCTGTCTAGTCTGCTTGTTGTCCCTCTTTCTGAAATTACCAGAACGAAAAGGAAATCAATTATTTGGATAATGAAAAACGAGTCGGAGAGATGTTCTCTTGGCTCGTTTTTTGTCTAGATAGTTTCTCTTTCTTTTTGCGAATATTTTAGTAAATGAGAGAAATTTTAGAGGGGCTAGGATATGTTTGTGGCGCGAAATCATAAGGGGCTTTTGTGTAATGCACTGGAGGAGAAGATTGAGAAAGGGGCTGATTTTGTCTGCCCAGCTTGTTCAGGGGCAGTCCGTTTTAAAAAAGGTAAAGTTATGCAGCCGCATTTTGCCCATGTTTCGCTAGAAGAGTGTCGTTTTTATAGGGAAAATGAGAGCGCTGAGCACCTCAATCTTAAGGCGGAGCTTTTTCGCTGGGCTGTCCAAACAGAAGAAGTTGAGGTGGAGGCTTTTTTGCCTGCTCTGCAGCAGATTGCTGATTTGCTGGTCGATAAAAAACTGGCGCTAGAAGTCCAGTGCAGTCCTCTAAGTATAGAACGGCTGCAGGAACGGACGCTTTCTTACCGCCAGCATGGCTATCAGGTCCTCTGGCTCTTGGGGCGAAAACTTTGGCTCAAGGATTCCTTAACTCGCCTGCAGAAGGATTTTCTCTATTTTAGTAAAAATATGGGCTTTCATCTTTGGGAGCTGGATCAAGAAAAGCGAGTTCTGCGTCTTAAATACCTGATTCACGAAGATTTGCATGGGAAAGTCCAGCACAAGACCAAGACCTTTCCCTTTAGTCACGGCCGGCTTTTAGATATTTTGCGTTTGCCTTTTCAAAAGCAGGAGATGAACAGCTTTCTGGCGAAGCAAGATCCGCAGATCTGCAGCTATATCCGCCGTCAGCTTTATTACCAACAGCCTAGATGGATGCGGCTGCAGGCCCAGCTCTACCAGAATGGCGATAATCTCTTGACTAAGATTGCAAAGGATTTCTATCCACAGATTCGTCCAATACAAGCTGCCTCCTTCTGTCAGATAACTACTGATCTGACTGGCTATTATCAGCAGTTTGAGAATTATTACGCCAATCTCCAGCAAAAAAATTTGCAAATTGTTTATCCACCGGCTTTTTATGAGATGATAAGAGAAAATGCTAAGTATCGTTAGTTTCCCATTGATGAAGCCATAGACTTTTAGCTATCCTTTCAGTTTTAGAATATTTAAGAATCCTGTATAATATAATAAAGTAATAAGTTAGATAGTTAAAAATTCTAAATCGTGCTAATTCAGCTAGCTTTAGAAAATATGAGAAGTGAAAGGTGCTATCATGAAGAAAATTTTTGTCATCTTTCTGACTATCATCACGATTATTTTAGGCATTATTTTAGGAGGCTGCAGTATGCCAAGCAGTCGTTCAGAAAGAGAAGAAATGATTCAGATTGCGGAAAGTACGAAAATGAAGAAGGCGATTGAAAAAGAGTTGAGAGATGTACTGACCCCAAAAAGTTAGACAATTAATTTAAGTAAAGGATTTAGTTCTGTA
>NZ_CAJPNR010000029.1 GCF_905372115.1 uncultured Streptococcus sp. | reverse complement strand
GTTATAGCCAGAAACTATAACTTTCCCAAGGTTTAAACCTTAGATTTTTTATACGTATTATTTATGAGTTAAGGCTTTCTTGAAACTTTTTATAAATCCAATATCATCTGTTTGAAGAATTAAGCCCGCATAAATGCGGCCAATATACCAAGCCATTCCGAAAGTAAATGCAAGTAAGACAAGAAAGGAAATCAGGGCTTCCATATTGCTAGCATAACCGTTAATCAGACGCTGTGGCATAAAGAAAGTAGACAAGAAAGGCAAGTAAGAACCAATCTTTAAGATAAAGCTATCTGTTTGTCCCAAGGACATCGAGCCAAACAACCCTATCATCACAAGGAAAATAATTGGCTGCGTTGCCTTTTGCGCATCTTCTATGCGAACCACAAGAGAGCCACAAAAGGCTGACAGAACGACATAAGCACAGACTCCAAGCACCGCAAAACCAATCGTCGCAGGCGAGAAAATGCTGCCTAATTGATTAAGAATTTCTGGACTCTCATCTAAAAAGTTTCTGACAAAGTCTATATTTGATCCAAAAAGAATCAAAGCCAATCCTCCCAATATATAAATTCCAAAGTGGGTCATAATCACACCCAAAATCCCAATCAAACGACCGTAGAAATATTGCGAAGCCTTAATACTAGAAAAAATGACTTCCATAATCTTAGTTCCTTTTTCATTGGCAATATCTTGAGCTGTGCTAGCTGAATAAGTCAGTAAAATCATATAGATAATCATAGAAATCAAGAAAAAGCCTATTTTTTGAAATGCCTTCTTCTGTTCTTTTGCTTCATTGATCTCTTCAGTAAATTTAGGAGCTCGATCGAGAGCTGTCACTTGTTCCTTCAACAGATTAGCTTGACTGACATTAATGTTTGTCTGCAACTGATTAAGCGTTTGGAGTAAGAACAACTTATCTTCCTGCTTCATGTTGCCTTCACCGTGATAGGTAGCCTTGATTTGATTATTTTCCAACTTAACTATGACATAGCCAAGGATCTTCTCTTCCTTTATTGCCTTTTTAGCACCTGCTTCATCCTTATAACTTTTTGTAAAATTATTTTCCATGGAAAAACTATCTAGCACCTCTGCTTCACTAGATACAAGAGCAATCTTATCTGCTTGATTGCCTGAAGATGCACCCTGCAAATACCCAACTCCCAAGCTCACACCTAGCATAAGGAAAGGCGCCAAGACCATTAGCACAAAAGACCATGATTTGACATGACGTAAATAAGTTTCTTTTGCTACAATCCATACTTGCTTCATACTTCAACCCCCGATTCTATTCTAAAAATCTCATCAATCGTCGGTGCCTGCTGGTCAAAAGTAGTAATATACTTTCCTTTGGTTAATAAAGTAAATAATTCAGTACCAGCCGATTCATCATCCAATACTAAACGCCAAATTCCCCTCTTAGTGAGACTAACCTTGATTACATGTGATAAACCTTCTAGCTCAGCTTGGGAATGTTCACTGGAAACAAATAAACGTGTCTTTCCATATTGGTTACGAACTTCTTGGACAGGTCCATTGACAACAACTTCACCATCCCGAATCATCACCACAGTATCACATAACTCCTCTACATTGGTCATAACATGGTCAGAAAAAATAATAGTCGCTCCGCGTTCCTTTTCTTCAAAAATAACCTGTTTTAAAAGCTCAGTGTTGACAGGATCTAAGCCGCTGAAAGGCTCATCAAGGATAATCAAATCAGGTTCATGCAAGAGGGTAATAATCAACTGAACTTTCTGCTGATTTCCCTTGGACAAGCTTTTAATCTTATCTGTCAGTTTTCCTTTAACCTGAAGCCGCTCCATCCAGACTGGAAGTTTTTCCTTTACTGCCGCACTGGAAACACCTTTCAAGTTTGCTAAATAGCGTACCTGCTCATAAACCGTTAGCTTAGGCATGAGACTTCGTTCTTCAGGCAAATAGCCTATTTTACGATAGGTCTCTTGGGCAATATCTTGACCATCAAAGGTAATAGTTCCACTGTAGTCTAGAAAACGCAGGATACTATGAAATATCGTCGTTTTCCCAGCTCCGTTTTTTCCGATTAGTCCTAAAATTTGTCCTGACTTTGCTTCAAAATTGATTCCAAACAAGACCTGTTTGGAGCCAAAACTCTTTTGCAAATTTTGAATTTGTAACATTGCTCTCCTCCTAGTTTTTTAGAAATATATGCCCTTTGTATAAACTCCTCGGCCTAAACCAAATCCGTCTGAGCGATAGCCTTCTTGACATCATCCAGCGGCAAATGAACTAATTCCACCTCTTTTTCCTTGTAGAGATATTGAGCATAGTCATCTATCCGATATTGGTTGATATAGACCACCCGTTTGCAGCCGACCTGAAGCAGTTGCTTGGTACAATTGAGGCAGGGAAAATGGGTCACATAAGCCGTAAAGCCCTTGGGAACCCCCCGCTCGGCTCCTTGCAAGATGGCATTGACCTCAGCATGCAAGGTCCGCACGCAGTGACCGTCAATAACCAGACAATCGTGGTCAATACAGTGCTCAGTCCCTGAAACTGAGCCATTGTAACCAGTTGAAATAACCTTATTATCCTTGACCAATACAGCGCCAACCTTGGCTCGCTTACATGTTGAGCGATTAGCGATTAAGAGCGCCTGAGCCGCAAAATACTGATCCCAAGCTAAACGATTCTCTGACATAATTTCTCCATTCTACTGATTTTTTATTTACATAAATGTCTGTTTTCTCTATTATATCGCAAATCCCTATTTTTAACTAGATTTATCGTGAAAGCTGTCTTATCAGTAACAAGACTTTATCTATACTATAAGTGGCATAGCAGGCTATTTCTCTCTTCATACTTATCATTAAGAGTTATCGAAAAAGAACCAAGGAAATCCTCAGTTCTTATTTTAATTATTTACCAAGCTTAGCTTTAGCTGCGTCTGCAAGAGCTGTGAAAGCTGCTGCATCGTTAACAGCCAAGTCAGCCAACATTTTACGGTTAACTTCAATCTCAGCCAATTTCAAACCATGCATCAATTGTGAGTATGAAAGTCCGTTCAAACGAGCTGCCGCATTGATACGAGTGATCCAAAGTTTGCGGAAGTCACGTTTTTTCTGACGACGGTCACGGTATGCATAGTAGTAAGAGTTCATTACTTGCTCTTTTGCAGTACGGAACAAGATATGTTTTGCTCCATAGTAACCTTTAGCTAATTTTAAAATACGTTTACGGCGTTTGCGTGATACAACGCCACCTTTAACACGTGCCATTTATATTTCCTCCAATATTTCCTAGATAATCGTTACAGTAGTTCTTATTTCAGACCTGTAAGCATTGCTTTGATACGTTTGAAATCTCCTGCATGCACCATTCCTGCTTTGCGAAGATGACGGCGTTGTTTCTTAGTCTTTCCGTGGAAACGGTGAGAAGTGTAAGCACGGAAACGTTTCAAGCCACCAGAACCTGTACGTTTGAAACGTTTAGCTGATGCGCGGTGTGTTTTTTGTTTTGGCATAATGTTTTCTCCTTTTTCTATCTTTCTGACAATCTATTTTTTGTCAGGAATTGGCGCCATCTGCATGAACATCTGACGTCCATCCATCTTAGGCTTCTGCTCAATAATAGCAACATCTTGAGTCGCTTCAGCAAAATCTGCTAAAACTTTAGCCCCGATTTCTTTGTGGGTAATCATCCGACCCTTGAAGCGAATGGATACCTTTATTTTATTTCCTTTTTCAAGGAACTTGCGTGCGTTGCGAAGTTTAGTGTCAAAGTCTCCCTTGTCGATGGTTGGACTGAGACGGACTTCCTTCACAGTAACAACACTTTGTTTCTTGCGTTGTTCTTTTTGTTTTTTCTGGTACTCAAATTTGAACTTACCGTAGTCCATAATTTTTGCAACAGGTGGTTTAGCTTGTGGCTGAATCAGGACCAAATCGACATTTGCTTCATCCGCAAGAGACTGCGCTTCGCTCAGCGGTTTAATACCTAATTGTTCGCCGTCAAGACCGATCAAGCGAACTTCACGCACACGAATTTCATCATTGATGAATAAGTCTTGTTTTGCTATGGTTTTCACCTCTTTTTTTATTTTTAGAGAAAAACAAGTGCGGACCTGCTAACGCAAACCCGCACTACATGATAGTATTTCATCACTGAAACTAAATCCTGTAGAGCCAGACAACGTTAGTCGCAAGGCGAGAAGCTCTCACTTCTGCTTTTCTCAACTCTACTATCATACCAAGTTTCATTTTATTTGTCAATGATTTTTTTCGCTTTTTCTTCAATAAATGCAACAACTTCAGAAATGCCAACACCCGTGGTATCAAAATGAATGGCATCGTCTGCCGGTTTCAACGGCGAAACCTCGCGGTGACTGTCCTTATAATCCCGCTCGGCAATTTCTTCTTTCAGTTTCTCCAAATCAGCTGGAATGCCTTTAGATAGATTTTCCTTGTAACGGCGCTCAGCTCTTTCTTCAACCGAGGCTACCAGATAAATCTTGAGCTCAGCTTGAGGCAAGACAACTGTTCCGATGTCACGGCCATCCATGACAATCCCTCCTTGTGCTGCAATTTGCTGCTGCAAGGCCACCAGCTTCTCACGTACTTGAGGAATGGCTGATACCCAGGAAACATTATTGGTAACTTCATTTTCCCGAATCGGGTGAGTCACATCCACATCACCGACAAAGACTAGCTGCTCGCCATCTTCCGCTCGACCAAAACTGACCGAATGATTATTGAGCAAGTCTACAATTTCAGTGGCATCTGCTTCTGTCAGATGATGCCGCAAAGCCAGATAGGTTGCAGCCCGGTACATGGCTCCTGTATCTAAATAAGTATAGCCAAAATCCTTAGCAATAATCTTGGCAACGGTCGATTTTCCACTGGAAGCTGGACCGTCAATCGCAATTTGAATCTGTTTCATGGCTGGCTCCTACTCAATCTTCACAACGTCACCTGGATTGGCATACCAAGAACCAGTAGACATATGAGAAGGGTTAAGCTGTTCAAGCTTAGCAATAGAAATACCTGCACGCGCTGCAATGGCCGCCTCACCTTCACCAGGCTGAACAGTCAGAGTTCCTTCAGAGGATTCTGTGGTATTTGCCGCTGGCTGCTCTGCTGTAGAAGACGCTTCACTGCTGGAACTTGCTGCTGAAGTGCCGTAGAAACCTTCCATTTGGGTCTGTCTATTACTTCCGCCAGTAGACAAATAGGTCAGAAAGCACACTACCGCTACCACTAAAATACAGAAAATAATGGTTAATATGGTCAACAAGCGGTCTGCATTCAAGGCGCTAAACTTCTTAGTTCGTTTCAACTTATCTTCTCCGTTATCGTATACATCTTCTTCCCATGGTTCTTTTTCCATGACTTCCTCCTTGAGTTTTTCTTAAAATCTTATTACAATATGGGTATGAAAGTAACACTCATTCCCGAACGGTGCATTGCCTGCGGGCTTTGTCAAACCTACTCAGATCTTTTTGACTATAATGACAATGGCATCGTCAAATTTTACCAGGACGACCAGCTCCTAGAAAAGGAAATCACTGAGGTTCCCGATGTCGTGGAAGCCATCAAAAACTGCCCAACCCGAGCTCTTTTGAAAGACTAGGATTTTTTGGACTGACTGCCATAGTAAGCTTCAAAATAGTCAATATGGGTAAAATTATCTACTAATTCTACCTCACCCTTAAAATGCTCATTAAGGGCCAGGGCATTGACAAAATATTTCTTAGGCCACTTGCGCATACAAAAACTCCGGCTACGGCTCTGACCTTTAAAATATAAGGTAATTGACGTCTTAGTCACTTCGACTTTTTCAATATCTGAAATCTTGACCTTTATCGGAGTAAAGGGATTGGCTGTGATAATTCGCAAGGTTCCATCGTCATAAATGGTAAAATAACGATGAACTCCCATTCCCAACAAAACCATGAACAAGAAGAAAGAAAACAGAACAAGAGTCGGCACTCGTGAGCTTTCATACATCAAAGCCAGGCCAACAAAAATCGGAATGACCGATAAAGACCAATATATTATCAGGATAGCTACATCTGGCTGCCAGTGATAGCGAACCTTACCGAAAATCTTTATCATGCTCACACCCCCATACTACTAGTTTAGCATAAATTAAGAAAAAATAGAACAGGTAGACTTGCCTATTCTATTTTTTATTTATGATTTTGCTGTCTTAAAGAAGCTATCAGACAAGTAGCCCTTGCCTCTGACCATATCATACTCAATCAGTTTCAAATCATCTGCTATTTCTTGAGCTTCTTCGTCCAATTCTTTTTTATCTACACTAGCCTTATGCAATACTTCTGTTAATAAAGCATAGTAAGGTGATACTTTGGAATTTGTCTGCTCCAGTAAGAGAGCGGAGAAATCACTAGAATTGATTCTTGGATAATCGAGTTTAGGAGTTTCATAATTGCTCCAAACGAAATAATCTGTCAGATATTGGCTTTCTGGATCTTCTTTAAAGGCTGACTGAGGATAGAGACCTGGCAGATGATCGCCATAAAAGACGACTGTTACCTTTTTATCTACCTTTGAAAGCTTCTCAAGAAAATCCTTGGTCGCCTGATCTGTATGGTAAAGCATTCTGACATAGCTAGAAAGAGATTCGTTCCCTTCCTTGCTAAAGTCAGGATAGCTGGCAGATATGTAGACAGGATTGGGCTCACTCCAAGGCATGTGGTTCTGCATGGTCATGACAGAGAAAAACTGTCCCTGCTTGCCATTCAAATGCTCCAAGACTTGATTATAAGTCGTTTGATCGCTGTAATTACCACCTATATTATCACCTTTCAAGCCTTTGGTACCATAGTGAATAAAGGTATCAAATCCCAAATCCTGGTAAATGACATTTCTGGCATAATTGCTAGGAGAAGCCAGATGGATTACTGTCCGATTCTTAGATGAATAAGCATCACTAATGGAAGGGAATCTATTCATCCTCGGGACAATTTCAGTGTAGAGAACCGAAATAGACGGAGACAGATTATAAAAAGGTAAACCAGTCAGGGTCTGAAATTCCATGTTGGCTGTTCCTCCACCATAGCCGTCTGACTTCATAAGTCCACTAGTGGTGCGGGTTTTAACTTCCTGAATATAAGGAATTGGATTCTCAGACATAGTAACGCCGTCAACCCGAGCAGGGTCAGAAAAACTTTCACTGAGAAGGTAAATGACCGTTTGATCTTCGATTTTATTCTGGCGCTCTTTGTTAATAGCTTCAGCAATTCCCTTGTATTTCTTTTCTATCTCTTGAATCTTTGCTTTGGAATAGCCACGTGGCTCAGTCATGGTTGTATCCGACATCTGTGAAAACCAGACAAAGGAAAGAGAGCGCATCTGTGAATTGACAGTATTTCCCATCCAAGTCAGGTCATGGTAATTATTCAAGACTGAAATAACTGGAATATTCTCTACTATTTTGCCATTCTTTTTAGTGGCAAATATATCCATGACTCCCAAGAAAAAGACCAAGGGCAGGACTAGCAAGAGGAGCTGGTATTTAAGAACGGTAATGAGCTTTCCTGGCAAGATTTTCTTGCGCAAATACCAATAGAGAGCGCCTAGAGCAGCAAGTCCCAAGATAGCATATAATCCATAATTTCCTCCGAGAAAGTCAAAGAGGGTCTTGGGATTTCTCAGCCAGACCATATCGCTAGGCAAAATCGGTTCTTGGCGATACTGGAATTTCAGACTGCTAGCTATGGTGGCAATCACCACTAGCGCTGTTATCAGCATGGTTGGCAGGAGAAAATGATTGAAAATCAGGTAAAGAGCCATAAAAATCATGAAAAAGACAATGATTTGAAAGAGACTGGCTCCAGTGAAAAGATACCTCTCCAAAACAACCACATCTCCTCGGATACTATTTTGGATTGTATAGTTAAAGACAAGAGCAAACACTGCACTCAACACAAAAGCGACAGAAACACTGGCTTTATTCTGAGCAAGATCGCGCAATCCCTTAACAGCTAGAAAGCTAGGGAGAGAAAGCAGGATAAAGATGAGTGCGATAAGGCAGAGGAAAGTTAGCATAAAGTTCTGCGTTATTTCCAACTTGCCTTCCTCAAGGAAATTCACTAAATAGCTTTGGTGATGCAGCAATTCCGGCATCTTATCGTCCATCAAAGCAAGAAATAGGAAGAGTTGGGACAGAAAGAGATTTTCCAGTACCTCTCTATTTTTCTTAGTAACCTGCAAGAACTTACCTGGAAAGCGTTTTTTAAGCTTTGGAAAATGGATAAAAATATACGCAAATAAGAAAATCAAAAGCAAGCCAGGCAGGGAGTTAAGCTGCCAAAAATGATTGCTGAAAACCCGTTCTGCTTTGAACTCAAAATCATTGACATGCTGCGTTACTGTCAGTAAGTAAGAAAATCCCGTATAGAGAGCATAAATAATAGCTGACCATAGGAAGAATCTTTTGCTGAAGAGCTGAGACAAAAGCTTGCCCAAGCCAAACAAAAGAGGAAGCAACATCAGAAAGGCCAGCCACAAGGCAGGATAATTCCGCAAATCTTCGCCTTCCTCCAATAATAAGACTGTTGTAACAGCGACTGTATCTAAAAGTAAAAAACTAATTAGTAGGTATGAGAACTGCTTATAGTGATTGAGTAAAAATTTCATTTTTCTTTCTGGTAAATAGTTATATTCTCTAGCGAGATTTTTGTGAATTAAGAATCTCACTTTTTCTTTAAAAGATTGGACAAACGATTTCGTATCTTTTGAGATAAATTTTTCTGACTTAATTTTTCTTTTTGCTCGGTCAATTCTGCCCTCTTCCTCTGCCAGTCCAGTAAAGGGGGGAGGGAAGATAAGGGCATAATCTTGAAATCATAATGACTGTCCCAAGCTAGATAAACCAATAGATACTCTAAAACATCAGACAGCTCCTGATCAGAGGATGGCAAACTTTCTAAGCTCTTCATCTGGAACCAACTAGCCAAAGCAGAATATTTGAACCATAAGAAGCCGCCATAGACTCTCGTCAGAGAAGGGGTAGTCATAAAGTCAAAAGACTTATGCAAATCAGCTTCCTGCCAGACAGCAGCCAGCCTTGGACGCGGCGGTTCTGACTCAGACAAGCCATCTCTGACTAGGCGCGGCAAATCCGGAATAACCAGACCTACAGCAGACTCCTGCGCTAGCGCTTCTATACTTGCATCCGCAGAATCCACCATCATATTTATCAAATCAGAGCGCATAGCTTGGTCAAAAACTGCCTGATTCTCCACCAATCGATGAGTAGATAGATGGCCGATATAAGCATAGTTTTGCAGAATTTCCTTCTGCTCTAGCATGGCAAGCCAGGCATGCGATTTCTGACTTAGGACAAGCTGAACTTTATTGCCCAGATGAGCCAGCGCTATCTGCAACTGTTTCAGCACTTCTGGCTGATTTGTTGTCACTAAATACTGATACTGAGATGACAGAGAGAATAGCTTGTCCTGATACTGCTGAAAAACAGGGAAATCTGTCACATGGATATGCAGGAGGACAGGCTGGTCTGTAAGATAGTTCGAAGTTGACTGGGACAAATACTTGTCCTCTAGTAAACAAGGAAGGTCCGGACCAAAATGATAGAAAAGGTGTTCCTTAATAAGAGAAGTCGGATAAGATGAGTTGGTTTCAAGATCTTCCAGCAAATACCTAGCCAAAAAAGGATTGCCCGTAAGAGCCTTGACCTTTAGAAAAGGAAGCTTCGCTTCCAGAATCCTAAGTGGCTTATAGTATGAAAAATCTGGATGAACCAATTCTCCTGCTTCTTCCTGACGGGTATCAAGGAGAGCTTGATATCTGAATCCTGCCTCTACAAAGCGCTTGGTAAACTGAGTCTCGTAATGGTCTATCACATCTTGAACGTCAGTAAAATCTTCTACCTGAGACCAAAATTCACGGAAAGCCTTGTCTTTGAGAACTGACTGCTTAAAGGTGACAAAGTAGCTCTGCAGGTGTTCTTCAAAGTACCTGGTCTTGCGAAAATTAGTCATTCCCCAAAAATCGACTTGCGAATCCTCTTCAAAGCGCTGATAAATCGGCGCTAAATCCCATAGCGGACCAAAGCAAGTGTCGTTCATGAGAGTCAAAGAGTCTGAGTTCTGCAAAGTGTCAAAACCCAGCCAGTTCATGCCATCACGCCAAGCTGCAAAATCAAAGCCTCGATTATCCCGCTCAAGCAAGTCAGAAATTCCCAAGTCTTCTCTCAGCCAGCATTTGTCCTCATTGTTCAAAGGACTATTTGAAATAAAAAGAATCTTAGAAAAAAGCGGCTTTAACTGCTCCAATTGATAGAAGACATGACCGCTTATATGATTGCATTTATTGAAATGAACATAGAGTAATATTCGTTCCATGAAAATACCTTATTCTTTATGATTGAGAAATCTTCCAACTGCCATTACGCTGGATTAAGCCAGTAGCAGAATCCTTAGCAGAGACATCGTCATCCTTAATATCCTGACGATTGACTAAGATAACTGGGTTGTTCTGAGAGTCTGCAAAGGCTAGAATTTGTTCTTCCTGATCCCGTACCGAAACCTGCAGTTTTAACTTTGCATTATTTATCTGTGACACATGGCACTTGTAAGTCAAACGCTTCTGTCCAGGTCCTTCTGTTGGCTGATCCATGGAATTATCATTGTAAAGCCAGATAGTTCGATCGATATCTGTCAATGAAAAGGAAACATAGGTCGGAAGGTCTTGATTTACCTGATAAGAAATTTCGAATTCAATCTCTTGTTCAGGTGAAATCTGAGGCGAATGCAAGAGCTTAACCTTCAAATCAGAAACCGCTGCATTCTCAACCTGGAATCCTTCGTTCATGGCTTTTGTTTCAGTCGCATTGTCCAGACTGTACTGGTTAGCCACATCATCTGGATTACCGATAGCCTTGACCAAGCCATTTTCAATCAAGACAGCCTTATTACAATACTTTTTAACAGCTCCCATGTCATGGGTCACCAGAATGGTCGTCTTGCCTGACTCCTTACGATCTTTGAAGTAGTCATTACACTTACGCTGAAAGGCTTCGTCCCCAACTGCCAAGACCTCGTCCAAAATCAGAATATCACCCTGAGCCTTGATGGCCACAGAAAAGGCCAGACGCACCTGCATACCGCTGGAGTAGTTCTTGAGCTTTTGGTTCATAAACTCGCCTAGCTCAGCAAACTCCACGATATCATCGTACATGGCGTCTACTTCTTCTGTTGAGAATCCCAGCATGGCACCGTTCATATAGACATTTTCGCGGCCAGTTAGTTCTGGATTGAAACCAACACCCAGCTCGATAAAGGAAACCAACTTACCATCGATGGTCACCTTGCCCTTCTCCGGGATATAAATCTCAGAGATAATTTTCAGGAGGGTGGACTTACCAGAGCCATTACGGCCGACAATTCCGTAGAAGTCCCCTTTTTCAACTTCAAAGGAAATATCTTTCAAAACATGCTGTTCTTTGTAGCCTTTAATCCCCTTAAAACGATTGACCAAACTGGTTCTCAAACTCTGAGTAGCCTCAGTAGGCAATCGAAAGAATTTACTTACATGGTCGACTTTTACTGCAATATTATTTGACATTATAAAATCTCCGCAAATCTCTTAGCATTTTTATTAAAGAAGAACAAACCTAGAGCCAATATCACAAAAGGAATCAAGTAGGGAATGAGGGCGATTAGTTTGTTATTAACGATGTCCCAGCCTCTGAAATTAACAGGATCAACAATGAAATGGCGCATGTCCTGCAACATCTGGGCAATCGGATTGAGCATCATAATTTTAGCTACAAAAAGTTTTTTACCATCCAAAAGGAAGTTCAGAGAGTAGATAATGGGGCTGGCGTACATTCCAGCCTGAAGAGCCACTTCCCAAATCGGTCCAATATCCCGATACTTTACAAACAAGGAAGACAGCATAAGGGCGCAGCCCATTGCCAAGACCAATACCTCCAGAAAAAGAGGAATAATAACCAGCGTATGCAAGCCGAATTTCACCTGATTAATCAAGGCGAAGAGGAAAACAACGACCAGATTAATCAGGAAATTGATAGCTGCTCCAAGAACTGATGAAAAGACGATGGTATGCTTTGGAAAGTTCAATTTACGCAGCAAATCTCCCCGAGAAACGATGGAAAGCATGCCCATATTGGTAGCTTCGGTAAAGAAAGACCAGAAGACCATCCCCAGCAAGAGTCCTACTGTATAGTGGGGTGTGCCGTCATCAAAGCGCAAAAAGCGGACAAAGACCAGATACATGATAGTAAACATCATCAACGGCTTCAAAATCGACCAGAGATAGCCGACCAAGGACCCTTGATAACGCAACTTAAAATCCGTCTTGATTAATTCTTTCAAAAGAATACGATTTTTTTTACTAAAAAAATCCATGAATATTACTCCTTATAAGCAAACTTTGTGAGAATGAGGCTCGTAAAAACAAGCGTATGAAAAGTACGGTTTTTACGGTAGCCATACTGGTGAATCCTTCGCCAGCGCTCCTTAAAAGGCACCTCCATAATGGTCACAAAGTTCTCAATTAACTCTCTATTTTCAGCAGTCAACGGTAGGACCAGCAAATTTCTGGCCTGAGTCTGACTGTCTTTTATCAATTTCCAATATTTGGCAAAAAGAACATGGGGACGCACCCAGTTTTTTACGCGTTTTCTGAGCGTTCGAGCTCCTAGCACATTATTCGAATGCTGGCGATAGAGCTCACCCGGCTTGTCAATATAGACTAGATTGCCAAAAGTCGCAGCCAGCAAGCCCAGATACCAATCGTGCATGAGCAGTTCATGCTCTTCCTTCCCAGTCCAAAGTTGGGCCAAGGCGCGATTTATCATAGAAACACCGCCCGTCACCGTATTCTCCGTCAACTCTTGGACTAGTTCTGTATTAGCATGATCTGACTGAGTGCGAATCATACTTTCGTGAACAACCTGTAGCTCTTGATCTACGACCTTCAAGTCAGTATAAACCAGCAAGGGCAGACTGCTATCATACTTGTCTGCCTCAGCCAATTGCATGGCAATCTTGTCTGGCAGCCAAACGTCATCTTGGTCGCTAAAGAGATAGAAATCCGAATCTTGGTATTGAAGCAGGCTATGAAAACTCTGAATGACACCCAGATTTTGTGGATTTTCTCGATTGATAAAGGAAATGCGGTCATCCTTGCGGCAAAAATCCTCTATGACAGCCCGCGTCCCATCTGTGGAGCCATCATCACGAATCAGCAGCTGCCAATCCCTGTATGTCTGCTCTTGGATACTCTTAATCTGCTCGGACAGAAACTGCTCCCCATTATAGGTGGACAGAAGAATGGTCACTTTCATGATAAAAATAAATCCTCGTATTCACCCACAATTTTTTCCCAGGTGTAGTTTTCTTTCATATTTTCTTTGGCGGCTTGACCTAGCTCCGTAAAATCTGTTTGAGCATCTACTCGGTCAATCAGCTGGGCCAGCTGGCCAGATTCTTTTTGCCAGTACAGAGCCGTCTCTTTTGCTACCTTCCGATTGAAGTCCACATCTAGCACCAGATTGGCATCTGTCTGAGCCAGTGCTTCCAAGAGTCCCGGATTAGTCCCGCCAACCTCATGTCCATGTATGTATGCAAAAGCATGATTACGAATATATTTGAGCAGATTCTGATCATAGACCGTCCCAACAAATTTAATGCGAGAATCACGATCAAAGCCCGTTTTCTGCTCGAGTTCTTCAAAATAGGGATTGCCCTCATGATTGCAGATAATCAGCAAGTCACGTTGGGTTTTGGAATTCATGAATTCTTGAATGATGGTTTCATAGTTGTTTTCAGGAACGAAGCGTCCGACAATGAGGTAATAGTCTTTTTCCTTACTGGCCCACTTTTCAAAGAAGACCCTGACCTTGCCTTCGTTTTCCGTCAGATTGGACAGATAAATGTCGGTTCCATAAGCGATACAGGTCGTTTTAGACCAAGGATAAGCTTTTTGAATATAGCTTTCGATGCCTTGATTGTCCGCAATAACCAAGTCTGCATGCTTGGTCATGACCTTCTCAGAATACTTGAGATAGGCTTGGACTGGCTTAGACCACTTGGCCCGCTTCCACTCCAACCCGTCAGGATTGATAAAAAATTGACCGCCTGCCTGATGGATACGACGAGCAAAGGGAAAGATAAAAGCACCAATCGTATTTCCAAGAATGTAAAAAATTGGCTGCTCAATCTGCTCTTTCTTAGCAAACTTGAGGGCGTAGGAGACAGCCATCATATCATAGGCAATTACACGGGCAGGGCCAAGCTTTGCTGGCTTGACTGTAAAGCAGTCTACCCCCTTGTAATCAAAATGATGAAAAGCTTCATCATCTGATAAGCAAGCCACATGATATTGGATGTGAGAAGAGATTTGATGCTCTGTCAATTTTTCGACAAAAGTTTCAAATCCTCCATATTTGGCAGGAAGTCCCCGACTCCCGATGATGAAGACATGTTTCATGATTTCCCTCAATTCAAGATTTTACAATCCATTCTATTATACCACTTTCTAGTGTGTTTGTATAATACAAAAAGGACAGGTAGAGCCGCGGCTGAACTTGTCCTTTTCTTTCTTTAACCTCTTCTACCAGAAAACAGCTTATTTTTCACTTTACGTAAGAAAGAGCTGGCTGGTTGAGAAGGTAAATTTGTATCCAATAAGCATTTGACATGGCGCAAGGAGTTAGCCTTGTACATTTCAGTGTTTTCAATCTTATCCAATAAGTTTTGGTAAACACTCTGAACTGTGTAGCGCTCTTGAATCTTGCCTAGATTGGCCACCGACTGGTCTTTTAATCCCTCAAAGTTTTCCAAGGCAATGTTTATCTTATCAGCCAACTCCTCGATATTGCCAGATGAATACAGCTGACCTTCTTCAAAGATTTCATAGGCGGATAGATGACCAGGATTGTCCGACAAAATGGTCGGAAGGCCATTCATAATCGCTTCAATATAGACTAAACCAAAGGTTTCCATCGCAGACGGAAATACCGCAAGATCTGCTTCCGTCACCTCTGCCCAAGGATTGTCCTTGTGTCCCAAGAAGCTAATATTTTTGACCTGATGTTCGGAGATATAGGTATCGCATCTTTTTTTGTACTCCTCATCCCAGGCACCGATAAAAACCAAGGCCGGTTTTGGCTGAGATAACTGGTCATAGGCTTTTATCAATTCTAATTGATTCTTACGCTCTGTCAAGCGTCCAACTGACACAATACGCCTTTCGGCTCCATCCTTTTCTTCTGTATCAGTAGGCTGAATTTTCGTAAAAGGAGCAAAAGACAAGACTTTTCTGTCTGGCAGCAGCTCCTGCAGCTGTCTCTGCAAGGCACCTCTAACTGCAAATATTTCCTGCGAATAATCACTGATAAAATCTAGCTTTTCCTTATAGTAGCCAAACTCTCCGTCAGGAAATTCATGAATCAGCCAGAAATGCGGAACATTCTCGCAGGCCGCTGCCACTGCACCTTGAAACATATTGACCGTATTGGTAATAACCAAATCAATCTTTCGCTCCGTTAGTATCTTTCTGAGCGCTGAGGTATTATCCTGATAAGACCGAGCTCTAGACTCAGGACTACCTGGCAGGCCACCAGGCGCGTCCTCCCACCACCATTTAACTGCCGGCAAGGCTATAGCCTCAATACCCAAGGCTGCCAAGCTGGATATATAGTCCTGCTGAACAGCTACATGATAATCCGGAATCGCATTGATAACCTGATGGCCTGTCTGGACCAAGTATTCCATCAAATTGACAATAGAGATTTCAGCTCCATTATCCAGCGTTCCCGTCGGCGAAATGAATAATATCTTTTTTTTCATAGCTTATCCTAATACATTCCAATAAAAGGGCACCATCAAGTAGAGGGAAACCAAGAAGTTAGCTACTAGAGTCCCAACCATCATTCGATTCATCACCCTGTCTTTAATGTCCAAGGTCCCTAGATTAGCAACAGTTGGTAGCAATAAGATCAGGAAGGGTGTAAAATAACGTCCCTGAGCACCAACCGATATCATGGCACCTTTACCGAGGACGATGGGCGTCCACTGCAGATACATAATCGACACAACAGCAATCACTTGAACCAGAAACAGATACCGCGACATGACTGCGTAGCCCTTGGTCATAAAATCTTTCTGCGATTGCAAGAAGATAAGCGCCAAGACTGCCACATCAATAAAAATCAACCAAAGCGGCAGCTGGATAGTAAAATTCCCCAAAAAGCCAAACATACCGATTGTCAAAATCGTATTCAAGTCGCCATTAACACTTTGCTTAAAGAGCGTATTCAGCAAGACTTGACCATAGTGCACGAGCCCTCCCTGATTGCGAAATGCCAGATGCAAGGCAAGAAAGAAAGCTGCAAAGCCAAGTATATAAAAGATAATGCGATAACGAGCTACAAAAGCTTTGGTTGCAACAAAAGGCTTGTTCAGAACCGCAAGGAATCCTTCAAACTCAAAATCAACAAAAGGCAGCAAGCCTAATAAAAGGACATTATTCGGTTTGGTGACAAAGAGGCCTATAGAAATCACCAAAAGCTCCAGTACATTTCTATTAGTAAATCTCTTATGGTAGGCAATATTGGTCAAAAAGCCAATCGCCAACATAATTTCCAGGTAGTTCATCACATCGTAAGACAGAGAAGCAGCCTGCTGGACCATAATAGGCAAAAGAGATAGGAAAAGTAGAGCTTTTTTGCCATATTTGAAATATTTAATCAGCAGATAAACCCCGAAGATATATGCCAAAGCATTAAAGAGCCGCCCCAGCATCATGATGAAGCCTACTGACGGATAAAGCAAGCTTCCCAAGGTCATACCTAGCAGCTGAGGCAGGAAAGAGATAGCCTTGAGATTAAAGCCAAAGGTAAACTCTTCTTGCGCCAGATCTATCTTCTCTGAGAACAGCTGCTTGTACTCTGCCGGCGAAACATTCGGTGTGGATGGGATTTTGTCCATCCATTTATAT
Source organism: uncultured Streptococcus sp. (assembly GCF_905372115.1). Lineage (GTDB taxonomy): Bacteria > Bacillota > Bacilli > Lactobacillales > Streptococcaceae > Streptococcus. The sequence continues at coordinate 7,278 of NZ_CAJPNR010000029.1, read as the reverse complement.
GTTCGACTGGTCGATTTATGGAAGATTTCCCATGTCATACGAGCGTGATTGGTCTCATCAGGCACCCGATTAATCGGCTGTGCAATCATAAAAGTCAAGACAAAGATACTTGCCAATAATAAGAAAATATTCTCGACTTTTACTTCTTTATTTCTTTTCAAAATAAGTCACCATTTCATCTTTTTTATCTAAACTGCAATTTTCTAATACAAAATCGTAGGCATTCTCCGCCAGTTCTCTACGTAAATCCGCAGAAAGAATCAGGCTTTCTAGCTTTTCTTTCCATTCACTATCTTTAGCCAAAAGTCCCGTCTGACCGTCAATCACCATGTCCGCAAAGGCCCCGATATGACTGGCAATCGTTGGTACCTTGACTAGAGCTGCTTCTATCCACTTGATTTCTGACTTGGCCCGATTAAAGACTGAGTCAACCAGCGGAGCCAGATTAATATCAACCTGACTAATCAACTGAGGCAAGGCCTTCCAGTCCACATACTCATGGACGACAATACGCTGTGTATATTGTTTCATATCCTGCGGGATATCCAAGTGCCCTACAATATGAAGCTCCACGGTTGGGTAGTTGTCTAGTACTTCTTTGATAGCCGGCTTGATGAGCTCAAAATTTTCATTGTGGCTGATGGAGCCAGAGAAATAGCCGATTTTGATTCTGTCGTCTGCACCAAAGTCTTCCTTCAAGAACTGTGAGCTAACCGCAATCAATTCGCTGGACGCCAGATTACGATTCAGCAGAACTGTGTCCTTGTATTTGAGCAATTCCTCTTTTAACTGAGTCGTGGAGGTAATCGCCCCATCACAAGCCGCCAGCATTTTCCCGTAATTCCTCACCCCAGCATCGTAATTGCCCTTTTCCTTCTCAGACAAGCCTTGGGTATAGCTCAGCTGGTCCGTATAAATGGTATCAAAGACCAAATCATCAATATCAAAATAGACTGGCTTATGCTCCTCCCGAGCCAAATCACACAAAAGCTGGAGCTGGACGGACCAAGGAGCGCGGTAGATAATGATGTGGCTGGCATACTGGGCCTGAGCCGGACTAAACTCAGACGCATTAACCACTTTCACAGCAAAGCCATTCTTTCTAAGTTGCTCTGCCTTATTGAACACACGGTAGCGCGTACACTGCGGAATGATGTTCTCTACACCGTCAATGATGAGAATATATTGATCACGAGGCACCGCTTTAAATTTTTGAACGATGTTCTCAAGAATCTCCACTGGGTAGTCTGTCTTCTCCCGAACATAGTCCAATACATCAGTAACCTCTGACTCTCTTTCCAGACCCTGCCATAAAAACTGCTGATCATCATAATTCTTCAAAGAAGTATACTTAATCAGAGGAGTGCCCGCCTTTAACATCCTTAATGGATGAATATACATAGCCGAATCCCGATTTTCGTGAACCAAGGCATCGTAACGATAGCCCAAGTCAGCAAAGTACTTGGTAAAAGTCGTTTCATGTTTTCCGATTGCTTCTTCCCGTGAATCCGTTTCAGTCAGCACTTTCCAATAGTCGTAGAATTCTTCGGACTGAAGCAGCAAAGGCTCGATTACTAGAAAATAGGATTGCAAATGATTTGGAATGTAACCATAGCGGTTAAATCCAGTTATATCTTCCTGGGTCTCACCATAGGAAATCCCCCAAAAGTCAAGATTTCTGCCAGCCATAGTTTGAAAGACAGCCGCCAAATCACTCATAGGGCCGATATTGGTGTCATTGACGAGCATCAGCTGAGAGCAATGCTGCAACGTTTCCTTTCCTAAGGAAAGAATGCCTTCACGAAAAGCTGCCGTATCATAGCCACTATTATCCCGCACCAAGACTTGCCCATACTGCCCTAAAATTTCTAAATCCTCTTCAGCCAGTCCGCCGTTAACGACGATGAGAGTCTTATCAGCCAAAGCTGCTAACTTTTCTAAAAAGATAGTCTTATACTGCTGTAAGCATGGCTCGGATTCAAAAATGACATAGACTAAGACTTTTTCGCCACTTGAAACTGAAGCTAAAGCTTTTTCTCGTTGAGAATTCCGCAGCCTTTGATAGTAATAAACCTTAGGAGACTTAGCGTTACGTTTCAAACGAACCAGCTGTTGCTTAATCCGACTTAAAACAGCTTTGATACTTCGAGGATTCTTGATTATCTGAGCCAGACGTTTCAATGGCATAATCATGCCATTCCCCAGTCGATAGGAAATAGAGCGGCGAATACGAAACTGCTCCTGAATAGCATCATCTCGCTGTTCCTTTATCGTTCTCAGTCTGGATTTCAAGGAGTCTAGATTTTTATGTAACTGCCGCTGATCCTCCTGCAGTTCAAGAACATAGTCGTTCACTTTATCCATATGCTGAATCAACTCATCCAAACGACCTTCCAGTGTAAATATGTTCTTGGCCAGAGCTTGGTAAATGTCATCCGGTATCTGTCTCACATACTTACGCAGGATTTTCAGATACATTTCGTAATGATATCTTGTAGAATCCCGTTTAGAGATTGATTCCTTATCAAAGACCCGGTAATTCAGCTTTGTTTTTGCATCATAAACTGGTTTCGCGCCTTGATTGATAATTAAGTTTAAAAGAAAATCATAGTCTTCCAGTTTTTCACGATTCAGCGCTTCATCATAATAAATACCATCAGCAACCGAACGACGAATGAGAGAACAGTTGGAAATAAAATTTTCCGTTAAGAAAGCTAGCTTGTCAAATGGTCGTGATTTAAGGTAAACTTCCTTTTTATCAGGATCATACAAATCACCATAGACAATATCTGCCTCTTCTTGCACCATGCTTGTGTAGAAACTCTCAATATAGTCCGAATCCAGAAAATCGTCACTATCCACAAAAATAAAATAAGCGCCTTGAATTTGCTGCAAAGCCTTGTTTCTTGTCTTGACAACCCCCATATTTTCATGGCTTTCAAACCGCGTAGGAAAAGGGGAATCCACCAAGACAGACTCTATGATTTCAGCAGAATGGTCAGAGGAACCATCATCCAATACCAGTAACTCAATATTTCGATAGGTCTGCGCAAAAATACTGCGCAAACACTGTTCAATGTAATCTTGATGGTTGTAACAAGTTACAACAACAGATATTAAATCTTTCATATACTTTCCTTGTAAATAACTCTATTAATTTGAGTTAGCATCTTGACTCTTCATATATGCTTTATTTATCAGATTAGCCACCCACTTTGGCCAGAAAAGCTGATACATAAACAAGTCCTCTTTGGTTCGAGTATTATCTGAAATAGTCTTGGTTGTTTCCGACTCTCCATGAATCCGGTGGCACATAAGCTTCTCAGAAATATAAGCAAAGCGACCCTTATAGGCGCTAATCTTGTACCAAGCATACCAATCCAGACTCACGCGCATTTCCTCATCAAATCGAAAATCCCTTAATGCCTCTAAGTTGTAAGTCACTGCCGGACAGGAAATGGGATTGCCAAAAGCCAGGACCCGATTTCTCCAAAAACGGCTGGCCGGCATCAGATTCAAGGTTTTGAGCATAAGAGTCTTGATTTTCAGATTGGTATTAGCCGGAATTTTGACTCCATTTTTCTCTTCAAAATAGTCTGTATAGGCAATGAGAATATCCTTCGACTGCTCTATCTTCTGCATCACTGCTTCTAGATAAGTTGGCTCATAGTAGTCATCTTGATGAGCAATGGTAGCATAAGAAGTTCCAACAAAGGAAAGGGCGTTGTTCCAGTCCTTACCGATACCTCCGCCTTCTTTCGTATAAAAAGGAATACCGTACTTCTGGCACAGCTGCTTGATCGAATCCAGCGGTGTTGAGCTATAGCAGATTATCTTTGATTGCAAGGTTTGAGCTTGCAGAGACAGGATACAAGCTTCTAAAAATTCACTTTCGCCATAGGCGCAAATCACCCAGGTATGGTTATTTTTCATCTTTTTTACTCTCTAACTTGGACATTCTTTGCTTCATGATGGACAGTTCTTGCACCAATTGCTTGATTTGCTCCTTTTGCTTGGAAATGGAAATAGTATGTAAAAAAACAATAACCAACAGGAAAAAGATGGCCAAGGACATGACAAAGTTTGAGGTCAGTTCAAAACCTAACAATTTGGCAATCGAAACGGGAATCCAATCAAAAATAGAGATAACAATCAGTACAAAGCCAATAATAATCCACATAAAGGCTTGCTCAAATAAAATATTGTTTTGATTGATATTCCGAAAGACAAAATACAGGAATAGAACTGAAGCCACTAGCATAACAATAGACAAAATGGACATTATTCACTCTCTTTCATAAAAGCAGCAATCAAGATCGAAGAGCAAACTTCAATCATGTAGCGAATGGACTTAATCGGAGTAATCGAAGAGACTCCTCCTGCACGTTCAAACATATTAGCTGGTGCTTCCACCACTTTATATTTCCGCTTCAAGATATGGACGATTGATTCTGGCTCAGGATACTTGATAGGATAGCGCGCAGCGAATTGTCGAATAATGTCTTGATTGGCCAAACGATAGCCTGATGTGGTATCCAGAATCCTTTTGCCTGTTGTTAATTTAATAAAAGCTGAAATAATGGTAATGCCAAAACGACGCATAAAAGTCGTCTGAAACTCCGAAGACTTGTCACCGATAAAACGAGAACCAACAACCAAATCAGCCTGCTGACGACGAATATGCTCCAGCAAAGCATCCAGTGACTCAATATCATGCTGACCATCTCCATCAAACTGTACGGCCACATCATAATTCTTCTCAAGAGCATACTTATAGCCCGTCTGAACAGCTCCACCAATCCCTAAATTCATAACCAAATGAATAGCATTCAGATGATGGCTGTCCAAAATCTCCTTAGTTCTGTCAACTGACCCATCATTGATAACTACGTAGTCTAAGTCAAAATCAACTTTCTTCCGATATTCTACAATGCTCATAACCGTATTTAAAATACTTTCTTCCTCATTATAAGCAGGAATTATCATTAAAACTTTCATTAATTTAATCTATTCTTTCTATAACATGTCATCACATTATTTTTTGTTTTTCTGCAACTGTTTTTTTCTATATTTCATAAAGCTCGGAATTAGGGAATTGATAATCTTATATCTTATCATTGGAAAAGGCTTCATAACAATATTAAAGATTCTAAAACAAACAAAATACAGCTGCCAACCTTCTTCCATTGGTGTATCCTTCCATGGAGTTTTGTGGAGATAATAGAGGTACTCCTTTTTAAACCTATGTGTATTCCCCTTCCGCCAAGGTCTCTCTTCACCAAGATAGTGAATAATTGTAGGTGCTTTCCGAAAATGATTAAAATCTTCCTGTGATATAAACTTAGTTGGCTTACTTAATTCACTCAACGTTTTATAAGGATAGACATCATAAATATTAAAATAATTAAAGGAAATTGGCAAGGTGAAAATTTGCTCTTTCAAAGCTCCATTTAAGGCATCTTGGTCTGGTGCGAATAGCTTTCCTTCATGAAACTGATAAAATTCTATGACCTTTTTACCAATCTCTTCCCTACGCCATTTTTTTAGATCGATCAATAGGACACCCGAATTATGATAGGGGTACTCTTTCAAAGCTAGAAATTCCTTTCTTGACTTATCCACAGTTGGTTCGGGACACATACCTATTACCTTATCTCCTAAGTCGCTATAAAAAAGAGAACCTATATCTTCTAGAACTAGTGTATCTCCGTCGAGATATAAAATCCTATCAACTTCTTGTGGAAGAAGCTTATCTAAAAAAAGACGTGCCAAAATAATTGAAGACCAACCGTTTGTATCAAAATCAAAGTCAATATAGTCTTCGATATTATTTATAGAAATAATACAAACTTTTCTATCGTAACTTTTAGCGAATCCTTTTAATTTATTTTGATTCTCTTGGCTTATCCTCTCGCCAATTAAATATACTGTAATATTCTCAACAGATTTATTATTCTCAAATATAGAACACATACAGGTTGCAACTTGAGGTACAAACGCATCATTTAATGTAAATAAGATATTCATAGAATCCTACTTCTTTCTTTTTTCCTTATTTTTAACAACGCCATAAATAATCAAACTTGTTGCATAAAAGACGCACATGGAGATCAAAAAGGAATTAGCAGCTCCGAGCAATTTTTGGTCGCGGATAAATGGCAATGTAATAAATTTTGAAACAGCAAATGTCAATAAATAGGCTATCATCAGATAATGCTGTTTTCTAAAGATGGTCATAATGATATCAACTACTAGAGCAAAAACATTCAAAATACCGCCTATAAGTAATATAGTAAAAGGAAGCTGATACTCCTGTAATTGGATACCATAGACAGCACTAAGCACTTCTGTACCAATCAGATAGCCCAAAATAACAATAACAAGTCCTAAAACAGTCATTACTAGATTTAGGGTACTGACCTGTTTGAAAAATAGTGTAAATTTCTTCTCGTTCCAATAAATAGAAAGCTGTGTAGTCAACGGTCTCAGGACGAAGAATAAAAGGGATAGGACAAAGACAGGCATGAATAGAACATTAAAGTCTCTTTGAACCCCAGATGAAAAATAGCCATTTGTCAAAAGGTAATCAATATCAATTTTTGGCTCGTTATAGATATACGTTATCAAAAATCCATTTAAAAACAAGGGAAAACTATTTTTCAAAATAGAATACACATTTTTTCTGTCATCATGGAGTTTAGGCGAAAACTTTTCTTGAGAAAAATGTAATCTACAGTTTCTGAAATCTAAGGGGAAGGTCAGAATGAAATTCGCACAGCAAATAACAATACTAGCAATCATCAATGATTTTGTAAGCAACAGGACTATTGCAAATATTAACATGCAAATCCAGCTCCTATAGAATTGCACCTTTCCAGCTAAGTCTGATCTATTTTTTTGCTGAAATAATCCTTGAAAAACATCTGAATACGCATCTATAGCCCGATAAAGAACAAGCAATAAAATAATACTAGATTTGTAAACATCATACCCTTGCCAGAGAGTATAGATAAACGATGTTAAAATCATCAAAAAGACAGTAAAAAGTCTCGTGTTATGATAAGAAGCAAATTGGTATCTTTCTTTTACATCCGTAGATTGCAAATTTCTAACCTGAAAATAACCTAAAACAAAGAACTGCTGACCAAGAGCGTAAGCAATACTAAAAATATCAGAATCTCTTGAATCTAGAAATCTAGAAGCTAGTAGAAGCAAGACAACTGATATCAATGAGGATGAGACTGTCCCCAGCATGTTCCATATGTAGTTATTTTTCAG
>NZ_CAJPNR010000028.1 GCF_905372115.1 uncultured Streptococcus sp. | reverse complement strand
TGGACGAGTGTCCATTGGGAAACGAGTTTCTTCGTAGTGAGCTTTTGTTTCTTCTACGATTTTCTTGATGTGGAGTGAGCGCTCAGTAGGACCTGCCAAGAAGCTTTCATCTCCATCATAAGGTGTGTAGTTAGCTTGAACGAAGCGAGAAACACTTGCTTTCTCTTTCCAGTCTTCACCTTTGAAGCCTTCCCAAGCTTTGTCAAAAATATCTTGAGCTTCAACAACTGTTTTTACAACCATTTGATTTTCCTCTTTATTCTAGCAACATAAACTGTTACATTTATAAGTAAAGTATATCATACGGTAATCGGTTTCACAAACCATTTTCGGCAGAAAGAAAGACTTTCTTTTATAATACAGAAAGTAAAAAGTCGCGGATGTGTACTATAGATTTGAAAAACATAACTCTTTTCAAATATTTTGGAAAAATGGGTAAAAAAGTTATAATAAAAGTAATTAAAATGTCATATAAAAATTACTGACGAAGAATCTTACTTTTAAAATACTTTTTACAAGAACAAAAAACTGTTTCAGATTTATTTGAGCAAAAAGGGCCGACTTTGTGAAAGCTCATAAGCTGAAATTTATGGTAGGAGAAAGGAGGAGGCATGCTGATTTTTCCACTGATTAACGATACATCTCGGAAGATTATCCACATTGATATGGATGCTTTTTTCGCTTCGGTGGAAGAGCGGGATAATCCTAAGTTAAAGGGGCATCCGGTCATCATCGGCAGCGACCCACGCTTGACTGGAGGTCGTGGTGTCGTCTCCACCTGCAATTATGAGGCTAGAAAGTTCGGAGTTCATTCGGCTATGAGTTCCAAGGAAGCCTATGAGCGTTGCCCTCAGGGGATTTTTATATCGGGGAATTACGAAAAATATCAGGCAGTCGGCTTGCAGATCCGAGAAATTTTCAAACGCTATACGGACTTGATTGAGCCAATGAGCATCGACGAGGCTTATCTGGATGTAACGGAAAACAAGCTTGGGATTAAATCCGCAGTCAAAATAGCCAAGCTGATTCAGCACGATATCTGGAATGAAATCCATCTGACGGCTTCGGCAGGCGTTTCTTATAATAAGTTTCTGGCCAAGATTGCCAGTGACTATGAGAAGCCTCATGGTCTGACTGTTATTCTACCCGAAGAGGCTGAGGCCTTTCTGGCGCCTATGGATATTGCCAAGTTTCATGGGGTTGGTAAGAAGAGCGTTGAGAAATTACATGAAATGGGAGTTTATACTGGTGCAGATTTGCTCAAGATACCAGAAATGACCTTGATTGATAAGTTTGGTCGCTTTGGTTTTGAACTCTACCGGAAAGCGCGTGGCATCAGCAATAGTCCGGTCAAATCCAATCGTATTCGTAAGTCGATTGGGAAGGAGCGGACCTATGCCAAACTGCTCTATAGTGAGGAGGATATCAAGAAAGAGCTGACCCTGCTGGCTCAGAAGGTAGAAAATAGCTTGACTAAGCATGATAAGAAAGGACGAACCATCGTTCTGAAAATCCGCTATGCCGATTTCTCCACCTTGACTAAAAGGAAAAGTTTGAATCTAGCGACTCGAGACAAGGAGCAAATCGAGCGAACTGCGCATGAGATATACGATAGCTTGGAAGAGCAACCACGAGGTATCCGACTGCTAGGACTGACAGTGACGGGGTTTGAATAAAGATAAAGGCTTGGTTCATTACCGAGCTTTTTTAGATATAGTTTTTAGTATGAGAGAGTTGCTTGTGACGAGTTTCTAATTTGTCTGATGATTTTCATTAACTAAAGATAATCTTTTTCAAAAAAATACTGGACAAAGTTTTCTGTGTCTGTTATACTGAGTTTATAAAATAAAAACCGTCTGGTCGGTTTTTGAAAAGAAAGGAGCAGAAATGAAGAAATCTGTAGTAGAAAAAACAAGCGAGCACATTCTCAAGTTGAATCAGGAGATGGATCGGCAGCTGGAAGGTCAGAAAGAGTTTTTGCAGCAGCATGCAGAAAAGCTGAAAAAGATGTCACAGGGTGAGAATGGCATACGCTATTCTAAGTGGGGAGTCAAAGCTGGATATGCTGTCCTTGCTGGTGGCTTGCTGACTTCTGTCTTTAGCCCTTGGCGAGGACTGGGTATTATGGCAGTAGGGGGTCTGAGCCTTGCCTCCAATCTCTGGCATATCCGGCGATTGCAAAATAAAGAAAGGAGCAAGTAGCAGAGAAATGGCCTGTCTTAAGCATCAGAGTCTGGACAACTTAGAAACTAAAAGCAGCAGGCAGTAGCTAAACGGTGCTGACATAGCTTTTAGCATTATTTAGTCTATCTTTGCTTTTTATTTTAGGCAAGGACTAAAAGACTACGTTTTCTATTTGGCGCAGGTCTTTATTTTTTATAACAAAACAAACCGAATGGTCGGATTTTAAAAATCTGCGTTTCAAAACAGGCAATCATCTGAAAGACTGAGAGTAAAGGATGCCTTTGTCCAGTTTTCGGATGACTTTTCACTATTCTACATTTGATAAGGAGTTATCGTATGAACAAACAAACACATGTAGAGCCAGAGACAAGGCATATCCTGCCCTTTCTGGCCTGGACTTTTGGCATTACCTGGGGAGCCTGGCTGCTTCAGTATATTTTAACCGCCCTGAAGCTGACCAGCGGGGCTGAGCCTTTGGGCCTTGCTCTCAATTTCATCGGGGGCTTCGGACCGGCCTTGGGAACTTTTATCAGCCTCAAAATTTCTCATCCTAAGAAGATGCTGGACTTTATCTTTTCTCATGCTAAGGGCTGGTGGATTTATATGCTGGCCTTCTGTCTGGTTCGGGTTTTGACCCTTTTTATCGCCAATCCTGTATTACCGCCGCTCAATGCCGTTCTGATGTTTCCTCTGGGCTGGACCTTTGTCACGTTTGCTGGAGGCGGCAATGAAGAACTGGGCTGGCGGGGCCTCCTGCAGCCGGCTCTGGAGAAAAAATTCTCCTTCCCTCTGGCAACTGTCATCACGGCTCTGGTCTGGGTGGCCTGGCATCTGCCCCTCTGGCTGATTCCGGGAACGAGTCAAAGTCAGATTTCTTTGCCCTTCTATCTCTCCTTTGGTATCTTGCTCTGTTTCTGTCAGGCGGTTCTCTACAAGCAGACGGCCTCTGTCTTTGCCTGCATGGTCTTTCACGGCTGCATTAACTTTGCTCAGGCGACGATTGTCGGCAGTGCTACAAATGGCGGAAGGTATCTCAGCTTCCAGGCTGCTAATCTGGTCATGACCGCCCTGCTGGTCGGCTGGTGGTATTGGAAGGGCAACCGGAAAGGGGCTGAGAAAGATGCAAGCTAAAAATCTTGGCAATCGCTTTTCTGCCAAAGAAAAAGGAGTAATCATATGAAAACACAAACACATGTAGAGCCAGAGACAAGGCATATCCTGCCCTTTCTGGCCTGGACTTTTGGCATTAGCTGGGGATCCTGGCTGATTCTGTATATTTTATCTGCGCTGCAGGTCACTAACGGGGCAGAAACTCTGGGAACTGCCTTTATCTTGATAGGGGCTTTTGGCCCAGCTCTAGGGAGCTTTATCAGCCTTAACATTTCTAAACCGAAGCAAATGCTGTCCTTTATCTTTTCTCATGCCAAGGGCTGGTGGCTGTATATGCTAGTCTTCTGCCTGATTCGGATTTTGACTCTCTTTATTGCCAATCCAGCCCTGCCGCCGCTCAATGCCATACTCATGTTTCCTTTGGGCTGGACCTTTATCACCTTTGCTGGTGGCGGGAATGAAGAGCTGGGCTGGCGGGGAGTGCTGCAGCCAGCTTTGGAGAAGAAGTTTTCTTTTCCGATTGCTACGGTCATCACAGGTCTCATCTGGGTTGCCTGGCATCTGCCACTCTGGCTGATTCCGGGAACAGGTCAAAGCCAACTTTCCCTGCCTTTTTATACTCTATTTTGCATCATGGCTAGCTTTTGTCTGGCCGTTCTATATAAGCAGACGGTGTCTGTTTTTGCCTGCATGGTCTTTCATGGCTGTATTAACTTTGCGCAGACAGTTATCGTAGGAGCAGCTACCAAGGGCGGAACGTCTCTTAGTTTTCATGCTGCGAATGCCGTGATGACAATTTTGCTGCTGGGCTGGTGGTACTGGAAGGGCAATCGGAAAGGAGCTGAGAAAGATGCAAGCTAGAAACTATAAAGATTCCTCATCTGTCAAGCAAATTCTAATTTTTCTGCTTTGGACTTTTGGTATCACTTGGTCTGCGTGGATTCTCTCGGCTGTGCTGAAAGGGCGAGTGCCGTTGCTTCCTCCGCTGCTCACGATAGTGGGAACATTTGGTCCTGCTATAAGTGCCAAGCTTGTCTTAGGTAAGTCTTTGAAAGAAATGCTGACTTTTATCAAGTTTGCTAGGAAAGGAAGCTGGCCTTATCTGTTGATTTTTGTGGGTCTCTTCACGATTTCCATTGTCTTTGTGACCAAGCCGCTGCCAAATTTGAATCTTTTGAATGTCTTGGTTCTGGCTCTGGTAACCACTCTCTTGACAGGTGGTAATGAAGAAATTGGCTGGCAGGGCTTCCTGCAGCCAAGTCTGGAGAAGATCCTGCCCTTCCCTTTGGCAACTGTAGCAACTGGGTTAATCTGGGCTGTCTGGCATCTGCCCCTCTTCTTTACCCCCGGCAGCAGTCAGGCAGGGACCTCTCTTCTGGTCTTTACAGCATTTTGCCTGCTCGGCCGTTTCTGGCTGGCAGCCCTTTACAAGACCAGTCAGTCTGTCCTCTATTGTGTCCTCTTTCATGGGCTCATTAATACAATTGGCGAAGGCATCTTTGTAGGCAAGGGGACGGAAAATCCGCTCTTTTTCCTAGGCTATATCTTGATGGCGGCTTACAGTATCTATCTTTGGTATCAAAGGGATCAGCAAGACAAGGCTTAAAGATATTTTTATGATTTTGTATTTCTCCGGCTTTTTTGGTAGAATAAAGCTATATTAGAAACAAAGGGGAACAGAATGGCGCAGCGAAAAGACAAATCCCAGGCCATGAGAGAAAAAATTTTAAATACAGCAACCCAGCTCTTTATCCAAAAGGGGTCCGAAAAGACCAGTATGCAGGATATTGCTCAGACGGCGGGCATCTCCAAGGGGGCTATCTACCATCATTTCAAGTCAAAAGATGAGATTGTCCTGGCGGTGATGAGGAGCCGGCAGGAGCTGATGGAAGAAGAGATGAAGCAGTGGCTCAAGGCTACGGAAAATCTGACCGGTAGGGAGCAGCTGCAAACCATCCTCAAGTCTAATCTGGAAAGTCAGACAGCCCGGGCCATGGACGGCATTGTGGAAGAGTACGAGCAGGATGCAGGTTTTATTTTGACCATGATGCGGGACAATCTGCGGATAGGCTCCCCTCTGGTCAGCGATATTATCAAAAAAGGCATGGCAGATGGGTCTATCCAGACTCAGTATCCGGACCAGGCTGCGGAAGTCTTTCTGCTGCTGGTGAACTTCTGGATGAATGAGACCGTTTTTGAAAGCGATCCTGAAAAACTGCCAGAACGCATCCATTTTCTGCAGTTTATGATGACCTCGGTCGGCATGGATATCTTTACTGACGAGCTCCTGCAGCACTTTAGCCAGAAAAATAAGGCATAAAAAAAGGCGATAGGACAGAACTAAAAAATTTAATTCTGTCCCAGCCTTTTTATTTATGTGCTGAATATACTGTGGATATCTTCCTCGGTCAGGCCGATTAGGGGGTCAATTTTCTGGAAATTTTCCTCAGTCAGGACATAGTTTTCCACAGGTGGTTTCATTTTATCCACAGTATTGTGGATATTACTCTCAGCTTGCGGAAAGTCGCCAAAGCGCTCGATGAGATAGGTTTTGCGGGCGGTGCCAGTGTTTTTTGCAGCATAGTCAAAGGCTGCTTTTTCCCCAAGTAAGATCAACTTGCTCTTGGCGCGGGTGATAGCAGTGTAGATGAGGTTGCGCTGCAGCATCCGGTGACTGCTCTTGGTGATGGGCAAGATGACCACGGGAAATTCACTGCCCTGAGACTTGTGGATGCTCATGGCGTAGGCCAGGCGAATCTTGTACCACTCGCTGCGTTGATAAACAAGTTCATTGCCATCAAAGTTAATGGTTAGCTCGTCCTGCTTGGAGTCGGTGTACTTAGCAGGCAGCAGGTCGCTGATATAGCCTAAGTCACCGTTGAAGACGTTGCTTTCAGCATCATTGACCAAGTGGATAACCCTATCTCCTTGGCGATACTGACAGTCGGGAGCTTCAAAGGTCAGTTCCTCTTTCTCGACAGGATTGATGAGTTTTTGCATAAGATTATTAATCTGGTCAATACCGGCTGACCCCCGATACATAGGTGCTAATACCTGAACATCTTGAGCTGGGATACCGCTGCGAATGGCTGCGCTAGCGATTTTCTCAATCATAGGCGGGATATGCTCATTTCTAGCTTCAAAATAAGAGCGATCCGCTTTTTTCTCTATAAAGTCTGCTGGTAAAATGCCCTTCTGAATCTGGCTAGCCAGTGTGACAATTGTAGACTCCTCGCTCTGCCGATAGATGGTTTCCAGCTTAGTCTGTGGAATAGTTGGTATCTGCAGCAAGTCCGCCAGTACCTGACCTGGACTGACAGAGGGCAGCTGGTCCGCATCTCCGACAATCAAGAGCTTGGTCTGAGAGGAGATATTGCTGAGCAGCTGATTAGCCAGCCAAGTGTCCACCATGGAAAATTCATCCACAATGATAAAATCAGCATCCAGATAATCATCCAAATGACTGGTATCATCATCTCCAGTCATCCCCAAGTGGCGGTGGATAGTGGCGCTAGGCAGACCAGTCAATTCGTTCATGCGCCGAGCAGCACGTCCAGTGGGAGCCGCTAGCAGAATAGGTAGATCATTGACCTTTCGCAGATCCAAGCCGCGAAGCTGGGCGTAGACTGCGATGATACAGTTGATAACGGTAGTTTTTCCTGTTCCCGGTCCGCCGGTTAGGATAAAGACCTTCTGATTGATAGCCTGACGGATGGCTTCTTTTTGGATACTGTCATAGGAGATGCCGGAGTTCTCCTCCACTTGCTGGATAGCCGCAGTAATGTTATCTGCGTCAAAGCAGTCTTGCTCTCCTTTTTCCAACAGACGGACCAGATTGCTTTTTATTCCTTCCTCAGCAAAAAATAGGCTGTTTTCAAAGATTTTAGTATCTACATTTTGTACCTTATCTTCCTCAATCAGATGGGCCAGCTCATCAGCGACTAGACTAGGGTCCAGCTCCACTTGGCGTGAGCTTTCTAAGAGCTCGATGGTATGTTCTAGTAAATCACGAGCTTCGACATAGGTATCTCCCCGCTCCATGGACTGGGTCAGCAAGGTGTGGACAAGACCAGCCCGAAAACGCTCAGGGGCATCACTTTGGATCCCCAGCTCTTCTGCCAGATGGTCAGCGATTTTAAAGCCGATCCCCTGAATATCCTCTACCAGCTGATAGGGATATTTTTCGACAATATCCAGCGTTTCTTCCTTGTAGGTATCCTGGATTTGAAAAGCCAGCTTATTGGGAATGCCGTAGGCTGCTAGCTTGGCCAGTACCATCTCAGTTCCGTAGTTGAGTCTGAGCTTGGCGACAAAGGCCTCGCGGTTCTTAGCTGCTAAGCCGTTTATCTGGGTCAGCTTTTCCGGCTCCGCTAAAATCTTGTCAATGGTGTCCTCGGTATCTTCTCCGTAGAGTTGGACGATTTTTTGAGCAGTCTTGACCCCGATGCCCTTGAAATGGTCACTGGAGAAGTATTTTACTAGGCCTTTGCTGCTGGGTTTTGCTCGCTCATAGCGGGAAATTTTCAGCTGCTGACCATATTTGGAGTGCTGGACAAGACTGCCCCAGAAGGTGTAGTCTTCGCCTTCTATGACATCTGCCATAGAGCCGGTGACAATGATTTCAAAATCTTCAAAATCCTCGGCATCTGTATCCTCAATATCTAAGAGCAGGATACGGAAAAAGTTGCTGGGATTTTCAAAAATAATCCGTTCAATCGTTCCTGAAAAGTAAAATTCCATAATTTATAGGTTCTTCTTTTAAAACGAACCCAGTTGACGTTCAACTGAGTTCGGTATGCTTAATAGGTCTTAAAAGGCAGCAGTGGCCAGAAGCGGAACTTGGCTTCGCCCTGGATTTGTTCTTTTTGGAAGGTACCGACTTGGCGACTATCCTTGGAAACAATCCGGTCGTCACCCAGAAGCAGGTATTCATCATCCAGAAGCTTGATGGTGAAGACAGGGCTGCCTTCACTATCAACAGTGAAAGCTTGAGCCTGAGCAGCGAGTTTTCTGAAAAACACACCATTGTCATCATAATCATCCCCAGTATAAGTAGATTGGAGCTTGTCTTCTTTGAATTTTTTGATGTAGTCCGTCAGGTAAGGCTCGTCTGTTTTTTTGCCGTTGATGTAAAGAGTATCATTTTCATACTGAATAGTATCACCCGGCATACCGATAACCCGCTTGACAATCTCCTTGATCGTTCCGTCATTATCTGTCTCAGTGGCGACAACGATATCAAATCGGTCAATAGACTGATGTTTGAGGACAAGCAGGTATTCCCCATTAGCCAGGGTAGGGTCCATAGAGTGGCCATCTACCTTTACAGGGGACCAGAGATAGAGCCGTGATAGGATAATGATAGAGATAAAGATGATAAAGAGCCCCCATTCTTTGAGAATGACAACGGCAGTATTTGATTTTTTCATAGGTTACCTTTCTAGAAGTTTTTGTGCTTTTTCAGTATTTTTAAAGTGGAGTTTAGCAGAATGCTGCAGACCGGCCATTCCATAGGCTTGAAGAATCTGGCTGGCAACATGATCGCTCTTGCTTCCGGCCCCGCTAGGCAGGGTATAGCCTAACTCTTGGCTGAGGTTTTCTAGATTTTCCAGAAAGAGGTCACGAGCGATAATAGAGCTGACCGCAACAGCTAGGAACTTTCCTTCAGCCTTTTCAATCAGACTTACTGGATTTGGAAAATGATTTTTTTCCTGCTTTAGGTATTTATTGTAGTTTTGCTGGCTGGTAAAGGCATCGATGACAATTTTTTCAGGATTTAGACCTTTTTGCAGCAGTAGGTAAATAGCTTGATTGTGCAGAGCTACCTTGACAGAGACGGCATTGTAGCCAGAAGAGATGACTTCGTTGTACTTCTCTGGCGATAGGAGCAGAGCTTGATGAGCAATCTTTTCTTTCAAGACAGGTGCCAGTTGGCGAATCTTGCTATCGTTCAAGGTTTTAGAATCACCGACACCCAGTTTTCTCAGAAAGTCATGCTGGTCTGGAGTTACGAAAGAAGCTACGACGGCTAGACCTCCAAAGTAGGAGCCGTTGCCGACCTCATCTGTCCCAATGAGGGCAAAATTCTGAGAAGCAGGACTAGAACTGGATTTTTCTGGTTGATGGCCAAAAAAGCCAGCGTAGTGAGCAGCTTTTGCCCCTTGAAAGAGAACTTTTCCGGAGCTAAAGACACTGACCGTCACCTGATCCAGCCGGAAGAAATATTGAATATGTGGGTTCTTACTGGGAGCCAGCTGGCTCTGATATTTCTCAACAAAAGCCTGA
Source organism: uncultured Streptococcus sp. (assembly GCF_905372115.1). Lineage (GTDB taxonomy): Bacteria > Bacillota > Bacilli > Lactobacillales > Streptococcaceae > Streptococcus. The sequence continues at coordinate 15,214 of NZ_CAJPNR010000028.1, read as the reverse complement.
ATTTCTTGCTGTTTGGGACTGAGGGTGATACTTTCCATACCCCCTATTGTACCATAAAAAGGAAAAGTCGAAAGCCATAAGATTGAAAATCCTACAAAAATTTTGTAGGAGAGCACAGCTGCTTGCTATGTCAAAAAAGATGAAAAAGAAAGTCCCTGTCTAGTTCCCAGTGTTTTTATAACTGACAAAGGGCTTCTTTTTTGATATAATACAATGAGGTGATTTTATGGCAAATTTGAATCGATATAAATTTACATTTGGAAACAAGACCTTAACTCTAACAACAGAACACGATAATCTCTTTATGGAAGAAGTGGAACGGGTAGCAAAGGAAAAATACAAGGCTATCAAAGAGCAGATGCCTGCGGCAGATGATGAAGTCCTGGCGATTTTGCTGGCGGTCAATAGCCTATCTACCCAGCTCAGCCGCGAAATTGAGTTTGACGACAAGGAAAAAGAACTAGAAGATTTTCGTCACAAAATGCTCAGTGAGCTGAGAGAAAAGTCGGGTAAATAGAGGAGAAGTAATGTTTTCTATTATTATTTTACTAATATTGGCCTGGAGCTTTTATATCGGCTATTCGCGTGGTATTGTTCTGCAGGGCTATTATGCCGCTGCGACCATGGTTTCTATGCTGGTAGCTGGAGCTTTTTATAAGAGTTTGGCTAAGTTTATCAGCCTTTGGGTGCCTTATGCCAGTGCGACTCAGGGCTCTTCGACCTATTTTTTCCCTAGCTCCCAGCTCTTTCAGTTGGATCAGGTTTTTTATGCTGGTTTGGCCTATCTTATTATTTTTACAGCTGTCTACATCCTTGGTCGCTTTTTTGGGATTTTTGCGAATCTGATTCCCTACCCCAATAAGCTAGACACCAAATGGTATAATGTGACCAGCGGAGCCATCGCTGTTTGCATCTCTATTTTTGTTTTGGGAATGTGCCTGACTATTTTAGCGACGGTGCCGATGGAGATGGTTCAGGAGCGGCTCAACAGCAGTTTCATGATTCGCTTTATTGTCAAGTATACCCCTATCACATCCAATATCCTCAAAGATCTCTGGGTGAATCAAGTTATCGGATAAGAGACGACTCAGTTGGCCTGCTAGCTGAGTTCTTTTTTACTAGAAAAGAAAATTATGAACACAAAAATTTTAGAAACCTTAGAATTTAGCAAGATTAAAGAACTTTTTGCTCCCTATCTTTTGACTGAGCAGGGGCAGCTGGAGCTGGGCCTGCTTTTGCCGACCAGTAAGAAAGAGACAGTAGCCTCGGCTTTTCTTGAAATGACAGATATGCAGCAGATTTTTGTGCAGCATCCGCACTTTAGTCTGGCAGCGACTCAGGATATTACTGCCTTGACTAAGCGCTTGGAGCTGGAGAGCGACTTGAATATTGAGGAGTTTTTGGCTCTCAAGCGCGTCTTGGCTGTGACTCAGGAGCTCAAGTCCTTTTATGAGGACTTGGAAAATGTGCACTTGGAAAAGCTGGACCGTCTGTTTGAGAACCTGGCTGTTTTCCCTAAGCTGCAAGGAAGTCTGCAGGCTGTTAATGATGGCGGCTTTATTGAAAGCTTTGCCAGCGAAAGTTTGAGCCGCATCCGCCGAAAAATTCAAGAAAATGAAAACCAGGTGCGGGAAATTCTGCAGGAGATTCTCAAAAACAAGGGAGAGATGCTGGCGGATCAGGTAGTGGCCAGCCGGAATGGCCGCAATGTGCTGCCCGTGAAAAATACCTACCGCAACCGCATTTCTGGTGTGGTTCACGATATTTCTGCCAGCGGCAATACCGTCTATATCGAGCCTAGAGCAGTTGTCAATCTCAACGAAGAAATTGCCAGCAGTCGGGCGGACGAGCGTTATGAAATTCAGCGGATTTTGCAGGAATTATCGGACCTCTTCCGTCCCCATGCAGCTGAAATTGCCAACAATGCTTGGATTATCGGACATCTGGACCTGGTGCGTGCCAAGGTCCGCTTCATGCAGGAGACGGGAGCGGTGGTGCCAGACCTGTCGGAAGAGCAGGATATCCAATTGCTTAGTGTCCGCCATCCCCTGATTGAAAATGCAGTGGCTAATGATTTGCATTTCGGGCCTGATTTGACAGAGATTGTCATTACTGGGCCTAATACGGGTGGTAAGACCATCATGCTGAAGACCTTGGGCTTAGCTCAGATCATGGCTCAGTCAGGTCTGCCGATTCTGGCGGACAAGGGGAGCCGCGTCGGGATTTTCAGTCAGATTTTTGCAGACATTGGTGATGAGCAGTCCATTGAGCAGAGCCTGTCGACTTTCTCCAGTCACATGACCAATATCGTCTCTATTTTAGAGCAGGTTGATAGCGAGAGTTTGGTCCTACTGGATGAGCTGGGAGCTGGGACTGATCCGCAGGAGGGTGCAGCTCTGGCTATTGCTATCTTGGAAGACTTGCGGTTGAGGCAGATTAAAACCATGGCGACGACCCACTATCCTGAGCTCAAAGCCTATGGGATTGAGACGGACTGGGTGGAAAATGCCAGCATGGAATTTGATACAGATAGTTTAAGACCAACCTATCGCTTTATGCAGGGAGTCCCTGGACGCTCCAATGCCTTTGAAATCGCTCGACGTTTGGGCTTGGCAGAAGTTATCGTTGGCCATGCCCAAGAGCAGACTGACACAGACAGTGATGTCAATCGAATCATTGAGCGCTTGGAGGAGCAGACGCTAGAGAGCCGCAAGCGCTTGGACAATATTCGCGAGGTGGAGCAGGAAAATCTCAAATTTAACCGAGCCCTCAAAAAGCTTTACAATGAGTTTAACCGAGAAAAGGAAACCGAGCTCAATAAGGCGCGCTTGGAAGCCCAGGAAATCGTTGATCTGGCTTTGTCAGAGAGTGAGAGCATTCTCAAAAATCTCCATGATAAATCCAGTCTCAAGCCGCATGAGATTATCGAGGCTAAGGCTCAGCTCAAAAAGCTGGCACCAGAAACCGTTGATTTATCAAAGAATAAGGTGCTCAAGCAGGCCAAGAAAAATCGGGCGCCCAAGGTGGGAGATGATATCCTAGTCACCAGCTATGGTCAGCGGGGAACCTTGGTCAAACAACTCAAGGACGGTCGCTGGGAAGCTCAGGTCGGTCTCATCAAGATGACTCTGGAAGAGCAGGAGTTTAATCTGCTCAAGGCTGAAAAGGAGCAGCAGCCTAAGCGCAAGCAGGTCAATGTGGTCAAGCGGGCCAATACTGATGGACCCAAAGCCAGACTGGACCTGCGCGGCAAACGCTATGAAGAGGCTATGGAAGAGCTTGATGACTTTATCGATCAGTCCCTCCTCAATAACATGGCTCAGGTGGATATTATCCACGGTATCGGGACCGGGGTCATCCGTGAAGGGGTGACAAAATACCTCCGCCGCAACAAGCACGTTAAGTCCTTCGGCTATGCTCCGCAAAATGCCGGTGGCAGCGGTGCAACGATTGTGATCTTTAAGTAAGAAAGATAAAGAAAAATGGCTGGTTAAGCCATTTTTTGTGCTATAATGTAGGCGTATAATAGATTGGAGAGATAAGCCATGAAATTTAATTATTTATCAGATTCCTGCACGACTATTTTGGTGGGCAAGAAGGCCAGTTACGACGGTTCAACCATTGTGGCTCGTACGGAGGATTCACAAAATGGGGTTTTTACGCCCAAGAAATTTGTCGTAGTGGAGCCACAAGACCAGCCCCGCCATTATCAGTCTGTTTTGACGTCTTTTGAGATGGATTTGCCGGACAATCCAGTCCGCTATACGGCAGTACCAGATGCAGTTCCCAAGGATGGAATTTGGGGAGCAGCTGGAATTAACAGCTACAATGTTGCTGTCAGTGCAACGGAAACGATTACGACTAATAGCCGCGTGCTGGGAGCTGATCCTTTGGTAGAGTCAGGTATCAGCGAGGAGGATATTCTTACGCTGGTTCTGCCCTATATCAAGACGGCTCGTGAAGGGGTTCTTCGTCTAGGGAAAATCTTAGAGGAGTACGGCACTTATGAGTCCAATGGGATTGCTATTTCAGATGTTAATGAGATCTGGTGGTTGGAAACCATTGGCGGCCACCATTGGATGGCGCGGCGCGTGCCGGATGACGCCTATGTGACCAATCCCAATCAGCTGGGCAGTGATTATTTTGAATTTGACAATCCTGAGCACTTCCTCTGTCATCCAAATCTCAAAAACTTTATCAAGGAAAACCATCTCAATCTGAATTACTCAGATGAGGGTTTCAATCCACGCTATGCTTTTGGCAGCCAGAAGGATAAGGACCGCCATTATAATACACCACGAGCTTGGGATATCCAGCGTTTTCTCAATCCAGAAGTGGAGCAAGATCCAAGGAGTTTCTTCATTCCTTGGTGCCGCAAGCCATATCGCAAGATTACTATAGAGGATGTCAAGTATGTCCTGAGCAGTCACTATCAGGATTCGCCTTATGATCCTTATGGAGCAGAGGGAGATTACCACAGCAGACGGGCCTTTCGGACCATTGGGATCAATCGGACCAGTCAGACAGCTATCTTACAGCTGCGCCCTAATCAACCGCAGGCAACGACGGGTATCCAGTGGCTATCCTACGGCTCCATGCCTTACAATACAGCTGTTCCTTTCTTTACTCAAGTCTCAACAACGCCAGACTACTTTGCCAACACGACAGACAAGGTTTCGACGGATTCCTTCTACTGGGCCAATCGCCTGATTGCTGGTCTGGCTGATGCTCATTTTAGCAGTCATGTCGGAGACTTGGATGATTATCAGGAAAAGACCATGGCCTGGGGTCATGAGATGATCGGTCGGGTAGATCGAGCTCTGGCTAAGGGCGAGGATGTGGACTTTGAAGCTGAAAATCAAGCTATGAGCGACAAGGTGCAAGAAGCGACAGACCGGCTCTTGGAGAAAGTTCTCTTGGATGCCAGCAATCTCATGACCAACCATTTCTCACTGAGTGACTAAGATCCTACCCGTAGCAAATATTTTTCTTTCTCTTGCTTTTGGTGTAAAATGTTATCAAAAGTAAGCTATTAAAGGAGAAAATTTATGGTAGTAGCAGTTACAGATGCAACATTCGCAGAAGAAACAAAAGACGGACTGGTTCTGATTGATTTTTGGGCAACTTGGTGCGGTCCATGCCGTATGCAGGCGCCTATCTTGGAGCAGTTGGCAGGGGAAGTTCATGAAGACGAACTGAAAATCCTTAAAATGGATGTGGATGAAAATCCAAATACTGCCCGCGAATTTGGCATTATGTCCATTCCGACCCTTCTGTTCAAGAAAGATGGTCAAGTCGTGAAGCAAGTCGCAGGTGTTCATACCAAAGACCAGCTCAAGGCTATTATCGCCGAATTGAGTTAATAGCATAGCCAAAAAATCGTTACATGTCGTAACGATTTTTTCATTTAGCCGATGACAGTAAAGGTCATACAATTTTGGGAAGAGCAAGTATACTATCATAGTGTGCAAAATACTGAAGAAGTGTTTGCTCAGGCGTTTCCCTATAACTTATCATAAGCACTTATTGTGAAATGTGCAAAATTTCAAATGTTGGTAGTTGTGTGTCGGGTTTATTGGTATAAAAAGTAAAAATACATTTTTTCCATTTATCAGGATTGAAAATAACGGCTTTGCCACTTTCGTTGTTTTGCATTTGCTCGTGAATGGTAAAGGATTTTAAACTTTCAGATGCTTCTATATCAATGACTTCTAATGTAGCATATTTACTTGAGTCAAAATGATCAGATATTTCGACTGATGAAGTTATTCCGATTTCAATATTTTGCCAGCCAAACGAATTTAAAATATGATCAAAGTAACCATCAAATATGAATTTTGTCATTCCGTTGGTATTTTTCCAAATATATAGCGGACAGTAACTGTTAAATAATTGGCCTTCAGATTTTTCAGAGATTAAATAAACTTTGAAAAACAAATTGTCGAATCCATCCATCAAATGACCTGTATTTCGGACACGTTGTCTAATGATATCCATATCATAATCTGCTGGTAATTTTATAGTATATTGCATTGCTTGCATTGTAGTACCCCTTTTCTAATGAATTATTGATAGTATAAATGATTTATATCATATTGAATAATACTTAAAAATGATATAATTATCATAAAAAGTGATAGGGTACTTTAAATGAATTTTAATGATATGAGCATTTTTGTGACAATCTATGAGACAAGGTCAATAAACAAAAGTTCAAAGATCTTACAATATGCGCAATCTAATCTCAGTGCTAGATTGAAGGTGCTTGAAACTGAATTAGATACAAAATTATTTTACAGAAAATATAATGGTTTAATTCCGACAGAAAGTGGAGATTTATTTTATCAATTTTGTAAGGAAACTTCTAACAATTTAGAGAAATTAAAAAAGAAATGTGAAACCTCGAAAATATCCATCTTAATTTCAGAATTATTGTTCAATCACGATATTAATAATTCACAAACAATTGATTTGAATAAAAGTGAGATCAATATCCAAAAAACTTCGGATATACCAATCATTGCTCATCAGGAAGACTTTGATAAAATTTTTTGCTTTCAAAAAATTGAAAATTTAAAGCATTATGATGAGACTATCGGGCATATCGAGTCAGTTTATGCTTGTTCGAGCAATATAAAGGCTACTGAGGAAATGCCTATATTCGTTAATAAAGATAAAAATTGCCCTTTTAGAAAACAAAGCTTAATGAAGTTTGCTCATTTAAAATCAGTTGTAGAAATTGATTCTTTTGAGAACATTATCAGCTTAGTTGAAAACGGGAAAGGAATCGCACTATTGCCTAAATGGTTAAATAAGAGAGCGAAAATCAAGCCATACGACCAAGACATCGTTCTGATTCCATTTTATCAGTATGAAAAGAAGAACCAAAGCAGGTAGCTCATTTAGAAGAAATGCTAATGCTAGAGTGGAAAACCATTTGACAAATTTCATAAACATACTTATAATAAGTGTACATAATATAAAGGAGATTTTATAATGGAATTTAGTTTTAGTTTAACCATAAAAGCATCAAAAGAAGATGTATGGGCCTACTATGAAAATATTGAAAAGTGGTATGACTGGGAAGAAGATTTAAAAAATATTACATTAAATGGTGAATTTAAGACAGGATCTTGTGGGATGATGGAACTCGAAGGAATGCCCCCAATGGAATATCAGCTGACACTTGTCAAGCCCTTTGAGGAATTTTGGGATGAAACAGCGACCCCGTTTGGAGATATCCTTTTTGGTCATCAGATCATTGAGAACGATGATGGCACTGTAAATGTCAAGCACACCGTAGCTTTAAATAGCGTAGATCAGCAACATTTGGGTTTTTTAAGCCAAGTTTTTTCAGATGTTCCTCAATCTATTTTTATTTTAAAAAATTGTTTGGAAAAATAAGAATTCTCTACTTAGCTAGAGAATTTTTTTCTTTCTCTGGCTTTTGTTGTAAAATGTTATCAAAAGTAAGCTATTTAAAGGAGAAGATTTATGGTAGCAGCAGTTACAGATGCAACATTCGCAGAAGAAACAAAAGAGGGATTGGTTTTGATTGACTTTTGGGCAACTTGGTGCGGTCCGTGCCGTATGCAGGCACCTATCTTGGAGCAGTTGGCAGGAGAAGTTCATGAGGACGAACTGAAAATCCTTAAAATGGATGTGGATGAAAATCCAAATACTGCCCGCGAATTTGGCATTATGTCCATTCCGACCCTTCTGTTCAAGAAAGATGGTCAAGTCGTGAAGCAAGTCGCAGGTGTTCATACCAAAGACCAGCTCAAGGCTATTATCGCCGAATTAAGCTAAGCAAGAAGCCTCTGGGCTTCTTTTTTGTATCAAAAAACGTTTACATGCTTAAATTTTTTTATAAAATATTGACAAAAGGTGAATGTTCTTTTAGAATAATAGAAAATTAATAATCAACACCGAACGAAGTTTTTCAGAAAGAGGTAGGCGACTCTGACTGTGAAATGGACGGAACTCTGGAGAGACCATGAATGGCACCGAAGGGGCAAGGCGGTTTAGAACCGCTCAAACTCTCAGGTAAAAGGACAGAGCGAAGAGGCAGGGATTTCCCTACTCCAGCACATCCAGAGTACATGTTATGCATGTGCTCTTTCTTTTTCTCGGTGTGAAAAGGAGCTTATATCATGTTGGAAATATTGAATCAATTGGATTCTTTGGTTTGGGGTCCACCCCTGCTCATTTTGCTGGTTGGTACCGGTATCTATCTCAGTTTGCGTCTGGGCTTGCTACAGATTTTTCGGCTTCCGCGTGCCTTTCGGCTAATTTTTGTATCAGACGAGGAGCATCAGGGCGATGTCTCTAGCTTTGCGGCTCTTTGTACTGCTCTAGCTGCGACTGTTGGGACAGGAAATATCATCGGAGTGGCAACAGCCATTAAAACCGGTGGACCGGGTGCCCTCTTCTGGATGTGGGTGGCTGCTTTCTTTGGGATGGCGACCAAGTATGCCGAAGGCCTCTTAGCTATCAAGTACCGCCGCAAGGATGCTCATGGTGCTATGGCGGGCGGACCCATGCACTATATCTTACTAGGGATGGGCGAGAAGTGGCGCCCGCTGGCTATCTTTTTTGCGATAGCTGGTATCTTGGTGGCTCTCTTGGGGATTGGGACCTTTACGCAGGTCAATTCCATCACAGAGGCCATGCAGAATACCATTCAGCTGCCTCCAGCCGTGACAGCTTCTATCTTGGCTATTTTGGTGGCTCTGGTTATTTTCAGCGGCATCCAGTCTATTGCCCGAGTATCGACCAAGGTTGTGCCCTTTATGGCAGCGATTTATATCTTGGGGACTGTGACTGTCTTAGCGGTCAATCTGGACCGTCTGCTGCCAACTCTCCAGCTGGTCTTTAGCTCAGCTTTTAGTCAGACGGCTGCTGTCGGTGGCTTTGCCGGTGCGACCATCCATATGGCAATTCAAAACGGGGTCGCGCGTGGAGTTTTCTCCAATGAATCTGGTTTGGGTTCAGCACCCATTGCAGCGGCGGCAGCTCGGACCAAGGAACCAGTAGAACAGGGCTTGATTTCCATGACCGGAACCTTCATCGACACCCTGATTATCTGTAGCCTGACAGGATTGACGATTTTAATCACAGGAGTCTGGGATGGCAATCTCAATGGTGTGTCCCTGACTCAGGCTGCCTTTGCGACTGTTTTTGCTAATTTTGGTCCGGTTCTGCTTTCAGTCTTTCTGGTCCTGTTTGCCTTTACGACTATCTTGGGCTGGAACTACTATGGTGAGCGCTGTTTTGAATTTCTCTTTGGGGTGCGCTATATCCGCGTTTATCGTCTGCTCTTTGTCCTTATGATTGTTCTCGGTGGCTTTGTGGGTCTGGAGGCGGTCTGGATTCTTGCAGATATTGTCAACGCCCTCATGGCCTTGCCAAACTTGATTGCCTTATTAGTCTTGTCTCCAATTGTCATCAGTGAAACGAAGAAATATTTTGACAAACATCGAAAGAACTAATCTGCTCACATAAAAAACCCTCTAGCTTTCCGTAATGATGGAAGTCTAGAGGTTTTTTGTTGAAATTAATAGCGTTTTTCTTTTTGCCAGCTGCTCATATCGACCACAGCTGTAAAGAGAACGTCAGTAGAAGAGTTGAGGGCTGTCTCGCAGGAGTCCTGAATGACACCAATAACGAAACCGACGCTGACAACCTGCATGGCCAAATCATTGGAAATCCCAAAGAGGCTGCAGGCGACCGGAATGAGCAGGAGAGAACCTCCAGCTACGCCGGAAGCCCCGCAGGCAGAAATTGAAGCTACAATACTGAGAACTAGAGCCGTTCCAAAGTCAACCCTGATGCCCAGCGTGTTGACAGCAGCCAAGGTCAGGGTATTGATAGTAGCACCCAGAGGAATAGAGACTGAGTAGGTCTCTGGATTGAGTCCCAGCTCCCGACAGAGTTTCATGTTGACGGGGATGTTAGCCGCTGAACTGCGCGTGAAAAAGGCAGTCACACCACTGACTCGCAAGCAGCGCCAGACTAAGGAATAGGGATTTTTCCGCAGCATGATAAAGGTAATCAAAGGATTGATGATCAGAGCGACAATCAGCATGCTGGCTATCAAGGCCAGCAGCAGGACACCAAAGCTTTTTAGAGCCTGAAAGCCCTTGCCGGAAATGGTCGTGTAGACCAGGCCTAAAATGCCAAGAGGGGCTAGATTGATAATCCACTCGACAATCTTAGAAATGATATCTGCCAAGGTTTGGAGCAGTTCCTTGCTGTGGTGGCTGGCTTCCCGCATGGCAATTCCAAAGATGACAGCCCAGGATAGGATACCGATGTAGTTCGCGGTGATGAGGGCGTTGACGGGATTGTCCACCAGCTGAAGCAGAAGATTGCTGAGGACTTGTCCGATTCCGTCTGGTGGAGAAACTTCTTGTGAGGATGAAGCCAACTCTATACTAATGGGAAAGAAGAAGTTGACCAGGACCGCTACCAAGGCCACCGCAAAGGTTCCCAGAAGGTAGAGCAAGATGACTGTCTTCATATTGCTCTTTTGCCCCTTTTGCTGTTGAGAAAAGGCTTGCCACCAGAGCGAAGACGAGGAGTGGCGCGATAGCCCTGAGACCGCCAACGAAGATTTGGCCCAGAAGTCCAATGGCCTGTGCTTTGGGGAAGATGACAGCCAGCAGGACAGCAATGCCAATACCGATGGGAATTCGCTTGATTAGATTGGTTTTATTCCAAATGGTGATGAAGCGATGGAGCATGTAAGTTGCTTTCTTGTCTTAGATACTTATTTTATCATACGATAGAAAGGGAGTGAAAGCAATGCTAGGTCGGACTAACTATTCTATGTCCGCGCTGATTAGTCTTTGTGGTATAATGGTAGTAATCTTTTTGGAGGTAGCCTATGTCTAAGACCGGAAATGTCTTTTCCCGCTATATCCAGCAGTTTGACTGGAGCAAGATTGCAGATGACCTTTTTTCCAAGCTGGTCTCTTTACTTCTGCTTTTTATCTTATTTTACATCGTTAAGAAAATCCTGCATTTGTCAGTGACCAAAATCATTGCCCCCTCTCTCAAACTATCCAAGCAGGATGTAGCCAGACAGAAAACCATTACCCGTCTCATTGAGAATCTGCTTAATTATGTCTTGTATTTCCTCTTGATTTACTGGGTTTTATCCATCTTGGGACTGCCGGTTTCCAGCCTTTTAGCTGGTGCCGGAATTGCCGGGGTGGCCATCGGGATGGGAGCCCAGGGCTTCCTGTCGGATCTGGTCAATGGCTTCTTTATCCTTCTCGAGCGACAGTTAGATGTCGGTGACAATGTCCGCCTGACTAACGGCCCTATCAACATCGCTGGAACAGTAATCAGTGTCGGGATTCGGACGACGCAGGTACGGGATGCGGACGGAACGCTTCATTTTGTGCCAAACCGCAATATCATGGTTGTCAGCAATTTGTCTCGTGGAGATATGCGGGTCTTGATTGACATTCCTATTTATGCCCAGACGGATTTGGACGAGATTTACCGCATCATTGCCAAGGTCAATGAAGAAGCTGTGCCAGAACATCCAGAGATTCTCAAGGAACCGAATATTTTGGGGCCACAGATGGCTTCAAATGGCCAGTTTAACTTCCGTATCAGCATGATAGTGCAGGGAGGCATGCAGATTTCTATTTACCATATCTTCTACCGTCTTTACCATGAGGCGCTTTTACGAGAGGGGATTGAGCTTCCGACGCTTGGACCTCTTTCAAAAGGCAAGTAATTATTGATTTAGAAAGGTCCATATGAATCAGCGAATTCAGCAGGAAATTGTCAGTGAGGACAATCTTGTTTACCGTTTAAAACGTCCTCTCCACAAGCAGGGTCTCTTTTGGGCAGCTCTGGTGTCTGGTATTATCATCTTTCTTCTGGCCTTGCTCAGCATTCTCCTCGTCATTACTACGATTGGTCTTATGGAGGAAAATGACCATCTCAAGTCTCTCACAGGCTACCATAACTCGCCTTTAGAGACCTATTCCAGCCATGCTTTTGAGAAAACAGTTGAATTTTCCAGCGGACTCAAGGTGACAGTTCATTCAGCAGTGGAAGATAGCAAGAGAGTCATGAGCGATGAGTCAACAGGAGTAGCTGTTGTTGCGACAATCACGATTGAAAACACTTCTAAAAAGCCCATTCTGGTCAGTCCTTATGACTTTGGACTTTATGATAAGAAGGAGAATGTCTATATTTTGGACGGCTCAACCTTTGACAATACACAAATCGGCACCAATCTGGCGCCAGGCAAGTCTATCCGCTTTGACTTGGTATTTGACGGGGAAGGCGGCGATGAGGATACCTATACCGTGACCTACGACAATGCTAAGTGGCAAAAGGAGAAAAGCAAGCCAAAGCAAGAGAAAAAGAAGGAGCAATAGGGAAAATTATCCTATTACTCTAATGCCTTTGCTACTTTTCGCTCCCAGATTTGAAAGTGGAGGCAGCAAATGTTATAGATGAAAGAGGATTTTAGACAAAAGTTTCAAATCTTTTTCTTGACTATGACCTTAGAGGAGGGTGTATACTGGTGAAAATTAGAAAAGGAGATTACCATGAAAATCAATATGATTCGTTCAGATAAGGTTTATCAAGAGCTGCTTGAACTGCCCTTGGAAAAGAGAGAGGGATGTTTTCGAGCTAAATTGTTAGCGCCTTTTGCTCCCAAATACCAAACTCAGCACATTCCTTTAAAAGCGAAGTATCCTGGAGGATTTGATGCTCTATTTCTACTTGGCTTTATGAATCAGTTGCCCGGAACTCTATCAGAAAAGGATAAGCCGGCTATCGATGCTCTGAGCTCTGATCAACTCTGGCAAGACTGCCAGGATACCATCAAAAGGAGTGTTGGTCTTTTTGAACAGGCTGGCTATGATTTAGAGGTTGAGGATTACTATTTTACTATTTTGTTGGGCAACCCAGAAAAATCTATGCTACAGCTTAATAAGGGTTACAGCGGAGATGGAGGGATTCCGGGCTACCTCATGCTTAGTCTGCTACCGAATGACTATACTTTGCCACGTGTACAGGCGGCGCTAGCCCACGAGTGTAATCATAATGTCCGCTTCCAATTTATCAAATGGAACCAGCAGACGACATTAGCAGACTGGGTAGTTAGTGAAGGATTGGCAGAGTTTTTTGCAGCTGAACTCTATAGCAAGGAGCTCATCGGACCTTGGGTCACTTCGACTAGTTCCGAGCAGTTAGAAGAGATTAAGCCCATCATCTCAAGTCAGCTTCAGCTAACGGGGATGGCGGAAATGGCTCCATATCTCTACGGTGATGAAATTGCAGAGATACAGGGTCAGATACCAGTTGGAATGCCTTATGCTGCGGGCTATGCTTATGGCTATCATTTGATACAAGCTTATCTGAAAAAGACTGGCAAGAGCATTATTGAAGCGACAGTAACACCGACGGCAGAGATTTTAGAAGCTACTAAAGACTTTTGGAAATGACACTTTTGCTTGAAAATCTGTCAAAACTTGATATAATGTAGGTGATTTCTGGAGGTGATAGTATGCATTATAAAAGAATTGAGTTAAAAGTCACAAATCAAGGTATCCACGAGCGTAAGATTTTTCAAGGTGTTAAAATTTTCAGCCGCAGCAAGTTGTCCAACGATCAGAAAAGCATTCTGACGCAGAAGCTTTACCTGACACCGAAGCAAAACATTGTTTACTATCAACGGACAGATATCAACTATGACCAGAACTGGCATCATAATAAGGACTATTACGAACTAGCTTATGACCAGTTGGACAGAGAAACTGTCTTTAAGGTTTGTCAAGATTTTGATGAACTAAGTCCTTTTCTGAAGAATGAGCTGCTGGAGAAGCTAAAAGAAAAGCAGTCTGCAGGCAAATTTTTTGAAAAATTAGATATATAAAAATCCGGCTGCTTTTACAAGCAGTCGGATTTATTCTAGTTTGATAGTTCTTAGACAATACCTTGGGCAATCATAGCCTTGGCTACGTTTTCGAAGGCAGCAATGTTAGCACCAGCCAGATAGTCTTTGCCAAGTCCGTAAGTTTCAACGGTAGTTTTATCTGTGTTGGGGATGCTGGACATGATGTTCTTGAGACAGCCAGAGTATACTGACATCTATTTATCTGATAAGAGAGATTTTATCATCCAGATATTCATAGCTGGGTGGCCGGCGGCGTTAGAAAGTGGTTGTTGCAGTGATGTGAAACCATAGTGCTGATAGATGGCCACGGCCGTAGCCAGTTCAGTAGTGGTTTCTAGATAAAGCTGTTCATAACCTGCTAGACGGGCTTCCTGAAATATCCGCTTTATCAACCGGCTGGAATAACCTTTGCCACGACTATTTTTAGTGACATACAGTTTTTGTAACTCAGCAATCTTATCAGACACAGGTGCAAAGCCACCACAGCCAACGAGCTGTCCCTCATCTTCCAGAACAAAGTAAGCTGCCCTCTCTTGATGTTGATAATAGTCGGCCAAATGATCTAGATGAGAATCAAAGTAGACAGTTCCTGGTTTGTCAAGCCCGAATTCTTCTAGGCTGGCTCGAATGAGCTGCGCTACAGCTGGATTGTCTCTCACTTCTATTGGCCGTAAGTTCATGATTTGTCCTCCGATAGGATGTATCGATCAGTTAAACTACACCTTGCGCAATCATAGCATTTGCTACGTTTTCGAAGGCCGCGATGTTAGCACCAGCCAGGTAGTCTTTGCCAAGTCCGTAAGTTTCAGCAGTAGTTTTAGCTGTGTTGAAGATGTTGGTCATGATATCTTTCAAACGTCCGTCAACTTCTTCGCGAGTCCATGACAGACGAAGGCTGTTTTGGCTCATTTCCAGAGCAGATACAGCTACACCACCAGCATTGGCAGCTTTAGCAGGTCCGTAGAAGATGCCATTCTCTTTGTAAATTGCGATAGCATCCAGGTCGCTCGGCATATTGGCACCTTCAGATACACAGATAATTCCTTGAGCTACCAAGCGTTTGGCAGCTTCGCCATTGATTTCATTTTGTGTCGCACATGGCAGAGCGATGTCATATTTCTCAGCGTAGGTCCATACAGAGCCTTCATGGTAAGTAGCAGTAGCTTTTTCAGCAGCATATTCTGTCAAGCGAGCGCGGCGTTTTTCTTTAACATCAACCAAAAGATCAAAGTCAATACCGTTTTCATCGATAACATAACCGTTTGAGTCAGATACAGAGAT
>NZ_CAJPNR010000027.1 GCF_905372115.1 uncultured Streptococcus sp. | reverse complement strand
AAGTTCAGGGGAATAATTTTAGTCTTTGGTTGGAAAACCATCGGGTAGTAGAAGCTTTTTTAAATTTTTTAGTCTTAATAGTTGTTGCGATTGGTGTGGGATATTTAACTTTTGGTAATGAGAGCATTCCTGCTCCACTTCGTCATTTGAATTATATTACTCCTTTATATGTAAACTTGGTCCTCTTGGTGCTTATTCCTTATTATTCTCGATTTGGTAGCTTGATAAAAGAAGGATTTACTTCTCTGAAGGTTTTAGCGGAAGGATTTCTTTATCTGAACGGGCCGGTTTTCTTAATCCATTATTTTATAGGAATTCGGACAAAAGGTGGAAAACATTTTGCACCACCTCTAATCAGTTTGGATTCTCGCTATGTTTGGTTTCCGATTGCAACTTATATCCTATTTTTTTCAATAGCTGGGCTTGCAACTCTTATTGCTATTTATTTAGAAAGGAAGAAGAAATGTCACATGCCCAAGAAACAATCCTAACAAACATCTGCCTTGTTGAAGATGTATCGCGCGGTAAACTCCTAATGCAGTATCGCTCTCCTGAGCGCTATCGTTGGTCCGGATATGCTTTTTCGGGTGGTCATATTGAAAAGGGCGAGTCTTTGCATGATTCAGTTGTGCGTGAGATTTTAGAGGAAACGGGTTTGACTATTAGTCATCCGAAATTGGTTGGGGTTAAGAACTGGCATACGGATGAAGGGGTTCGCTACATCGTCTTTTGCTACAAAGCAACTGAATTCTTTGGTCAGATTCACTCGACTGAAGAGGGAGAGATTTCTTGGGTAGACAAGGACAGCCTGCCACAGCTGGACTTGGCCTACGATATGCTAGAACTTCTGCGTATGATGGAAGATGAAGAATTATCCGAATATTACTATCACGAGCGCATCGAAGGCGGTTGGCGTAAGAGTATGTACTAAAAAGACTGACTAGGTTGGGGCCTAATCAGTCTTTTTCTTTCTTGCTATTCATTCATGTAAAAATCCTAGGTCTCTCAAGGCGGCTTCTACATAGTCCAAATCCTGCTGGGAGTCGGCTTGTACTAGGTGATAGTGGACTCCATCTGTCAGCTCAGATAAGGGGCGAAAGGCACAGGATGCGACTTGCTGGAGAAAATGCTGGACATCGCGGCGGCAGGTCAGCTTCAGGTAAGTCTGGATTTCGCCATAAACTGGATGCTCAATCAAAATAGTCTGTACGCGTCCACCATTGTCCACGATAGCCAGCAGCTCAGCTTCCATATCCTCAGCCCTATGCTGAACCTTGAAGAGCTGATAAACAGCAGTGCTTTCTTGGCGGTCTTTATAAAGATAGCCACGGTTGGTTGAGAGGATGGGGGCACCATCAGCCCGCAAGAGGGCAATATCTTGCACGATAATCTGCCTAGTCACATGGAAATGTTCAGCCAGTGACTGGCCATTGAGGGCAGCAGATGATGTTTTCAAAAGGTTTAATAGTTCTTCTCGTCTTTGCTTGGTCATAGCTTCATTGTAAACCAAAAGTCAGGAATCTTCAAGCTCTAGCGAATCTTTTTCAGCGCTTGATAGATGAACTTAGCAATGACAAAGTCGACCATACTATGGATGACCGTACCAAGTCCAACCAGACCAAATAAGATATAGAAAGCATTAGCAGGATAGGCAGACGTTGTGTAAAAGAGGATGCAGACGACCACTTCGCCAAAGGCATGAATCAAGGCTAGTAGGAAGTTAAATATCCAAGTCTTCTTCTGGCTGTCCAGTGTGTCAGGGTGCTTTTGCAGATAAAGAGCGCCGATGCTAGCAAAGAGCAAGTGGGACAGGGCCCTAAGCGTGATGATAAAAGGAAGTCCGGACATTCCAAATCCAATAGCAGAACCAATCACGACAATCACCGTCATGAGAGGGGAGATAAACATAGCCAAAAAGATAGCGACATGACTGGCTAAGGTGAAGGAAGCGGGCGGAATGACAATTTTAATCGGCATAACTAGCGGGATAACAATAGCTAGTGCAGTCAAAAAAGCGGTCAGCGTCATAAACTGATTTTTAGATTTTGGTTTCATAGTGACTCCTTTTTATCTGTATATACATTAGTATAGTACACTGTTTTTGCAGAAAGGTCAAGACCTGTAAAAATCCTAAAAGAGATTTGTCAAAATGCTTAAAATAGCTTATACTAGAAAGGTGTGAAAATAGGAGCAAACTAGATTTTTAGGATTTAGTTGACCGTCACATCGATTAGTGTTCTGCTGGACTTGAAAAATGAAAGAAGAGCTTAATCATATATAGAAGGCTGGTATGGAAATTTAGCAGCCTTGACTAGAAATGGAGAAGAAAATGAACAACTTACCAAACTGCCCTAAATGTAATTCTGAGTATGTCTACGAAGATGGAACGCTCTTGGTCTGTCCAGAGTGCGCCTATGAATGGAATCCAGCTGAGGTTCAAGAAACAGAAGAAGGACCAGTTGCAATTGATGCTAATGGCAATAAGCTGGCTGACGGCGACACAGTTACCTTGATTAAGGATCTGAAAGTCAAAGGAGCACCCAAGGATCTCAAACAGGGAACGCGCGTGAAAAATATCCGCATCGTGGAAGGCGACCATAATATTGACTGTAAGATTGACGGCTTCGGTGCGATGAAGCTCAAGTCAGAGTTTGTTAAGAAAATTTGAGGTCTCTATGAATCGTCGTTTTATCTTAATTTATCGAATTATTCTTTTTATCCTGGCCTTTTTGGGTGTGTATCTGGAAATCACTAAGTATGGCGTGGGCATGCTCATGTACTATACGGTTCTGTCCAATCTCTTGGTCCTGCTCTTTACGGGCTATCTGGTCTATCTGATGATGAGACCTGGCGATGCTTGGAAGGCGCCGAAAATCTTGCGAATCAAGGGCGGGGTAACCATGTCCATCATGATTACTTGCGTCGTTTACCACCTCTTGCTAGCCCCAATTGCGACAGATTTTTACCGTCTAGAGAATTTTTTGTGTCATTATATAGTCCCCTTGGCTTTTCTTCTGGATACAGTAATCTTTGACAAATCGCGCCAGTACCGCTGGTTTGATCCGATTTCTTGGACGAGTGTGCCTTTGGTCTACATGGCCTTTGCTCTCTTTAATGGCTTTTTCCTGAAAATAAACATTCCAAGATCCAAGGACAATCCATTTCCTTACTTTTTCCTCAATGTCTTTAAGAAAGGTTGGCCTTATGTCATCCAGATGTGTCTGATTATTTTTGCGGCCTACCTAATCTTTGGTTTTGTCTTTTACGGGATAAAGTCCATCTCTTCCTCAAAGAAGAATACTTCTTAGAGACATGTACTTGTAGATGAAAAAACAGATTTGCTCTGTTTTTTTATTTTGCTTTGATTTTTTCTTGCTAATATCAGATTTGTGTGATATAGTTAACTAGTTAATTATTAACCAGTTAAACAAAAAGGAGGAAGAAATGAAACACAATCAAAAACTATTAGGTTTAGCAGGAATCATCTTAGCTTGTAACCTTTGCTTGGTGGCTTGTCAGTCTCAGCCTTCTCAACAGGAAAAAAGTAAGGATAAGGTTAAGACCAAGCAAGAAGTGAAGAAGAAAAGCAAGGCGACCAAAAAAGGACAAGTTCCTGGTGTTGATAAGCCGACGGATGATGGTTTTCTCTTCAAAAGCGAGTCTCAAATTAAAGCTAGAACTAGTGAAGGTTTGATTTTAGAGCATGATGGCCATACACACTTTATTTTTTATTCTGATCTAAAGAATAGTAAATGGGCCTATCTGATACCAAAAGATGGGCAAGTGACTGCGGGCTCAGGTCAGCTGGCAAATCAAATGAGCACTGCTGATGATGGCTATGTTTTTAATCCTAGAGACATTGTGTCGGAAGACCAATACGGCTATGTTGTGCGTCACGGGGATCATTTTCATTATATTTTGAAGCAGTCAGTGGGTAATCTTGCACAAGCACCGAGTTATCGTCCAACGCCGCCTAGCAATACTACTGGACCTGTTTATCACCCAACGCTTAGGCCGTCTGTTCCCCAGCAGCAAGGGACAACTAAACGCCAGTTTGCTGGGATTGATTATCCTACCAGCGATGGATTCTTATTTAGAGGTACAGGGGTAACAGGCAAACTTGCTACAGGCTTGCTAGCAGATCATAATGGTCATACTCATTTCATCCCCTATGAGCAGTTGATTGCTTCACCTTGGGAGTCATTGATTCCCGCAGAACATAAGAAAGCTGCTGAAGATGCCTACTATGGCCGACAAGGGCAAGCACAGCCTTCACCAGAACCGTCGCCAGAACCAGCTCCTACACCTAAGCCTGCGCCAAGTCCATTAGATGAGGAAGAAGAAATTGCTAAGAAAAAGGCCTATTTGGCTCAGCAATTAGGAATCGATGAAAGTCTGATTCAAGTGAGTGATACAGATAAAGGAAAGGTATTTATCTATCCGCATGGCGATCACAGCCATTCAACCTTGGTCAGTGAGATTGATACGACCAAGCCTTTTGACCCTCATGGAAATCCGCACGCTCATGAAACAGTTGGTATGGCAACCTTGAAAGCTCTAGGATTTGATGATGAAATCATTGAAGATATTTTACATGCTACGGCAGATACCCCATTCCCATCAGATGAGACGGATACGGAAAAGATGAAAGCCTGGCTGGCAACTGTGAAGTATCTAAATATCGGCCAGCGCAAAGATCCGCTGGAAAGAAAAGGCTTGGAACTGATGCCAAATATTGAAGTTCTGGGGATTGGTTTCACTCCGATAAAGGACATCAGACCAGTGCTGCAATTTAAGCATTTAAAACAGCTGTGGATGACAAAGACAGGCGTTACCAACTATGATTTCTTAAAAGAAATTCCGACCTTGGAAGGCTTGGACATTTCCCAGAATGGTATCACCGATTTATCTTTCTTGAAGGATTACCCAAACCTCAAAACAGTCGCCGCAGCGGGAAATGACCTTACCGATATCTCACCCCTAGCTAAGCTGAAAAATCTGGAGTCATTGAACCTTGACTACAACAATATCTCAGATATTTCTGCTTTGACCAAGCTTTCAAAATTAAAAGCGGTAAGTTTAGAGCACAATCAGTTGCACGATGTTTCTGTTCTGAGCCAAAAAGAAGATTTAACAAGGCTTTTTTTATCCAATAACCCAAACTTAAATATCAATACCCTTAAGGCTTCCCATCTGGAAGAATTAACAGCTGACAATTCCAATGTTGAGAGCTTGAACTTCCTGAAGTCTAATCCAAATCTGACAACTCTAAGCCTAAATGGCAATCGTCTGACTTCGCTGGCGGGAGTTGAAGCTGCTAAGAATTTAGTAACTTTGTCCGCAAGTCAAAACAAGATTACATCTTTGGACATTCCAGCCGCTCAGTCTTCCTTGAAGAATTTAAACTTGGGTGAGAATGAGCTGAAAAACTTGGAAGGAATTAATCAGTTTAGGTCTTTAGACAATCTGGCTGTCAACAAGAATAAAATCACAACCTTAGCGTTGCAGGAACCAAATAAGACGGTGACTTATATCAATGTCAGCGACAATCACATCCCTAAAGAAGAGCTTGAATTGAATGAAAATAAAATTCCGAAAGCCTTGGCGCAGCATTTCCCAGATGTTCAGGGTGGCAGCATTGACAATAATAAGCCGGCTGATCCAAAAGAAGAAAAGAAGGAAGCGCCTAAGGAAAGTGAGCCTAATAAGGCACAAGGAAAGCTAGCATCCGATAAGCCAGCCTCAGCTGAAGTAAGCAGCCAAGGAGCTTCAAATGATAATGAGCATCCAGCTGGATCTGCTGAAGCAGAGTTAAACAATCAAGCTGAGAATCTAGAAAACTCTTCTAAGCCATTACCAGAAGAAGTGCCAACTGCTGAAAATCCTGAATTAAAAGACGAGCCAGCTCAAGCAGAAGACAAAGAAAATCCAAAGAATTCAAAAGATAAGGAAAAAGAAGAGAAAGAAGCTAATCATTAATCCATATCCAGTCAAGCAGAAAAAATACAATTTTTTCTTGAAATAGTTTTGAAATTGTGATATAGTATAAAAAATTAAATAATCCTTTAATTCTATCCAGAGAGATAGACAAGGAGCAAGTAAAAAGATGGGTGGAGTGTAAGCAAGTGCGTCTTGTTTTAGCTTGCCTGACTAGATTTTTCTGAAGTCTCCTTGTATGAGGAGACTTTTTCTGTTGTTTGAGGAGGAAAGAATGAAAACAAAAGAAGTTGTCGATGACATCACCATGAATCGCGCGATTACGCGGATTACCTATGAAATCATCGAGCGCAACAAGGACTTAAATCAAGTGGTCTTGGCTGGGATTAAGACCCGTGGGGTTCACTTGGCTCACCGGATTCAGAAGCGGTTGGCTCAGTTGGAGAATATCGATATTCCAGTCGCTGAAGTAGACACTAAGCCTTTTCGTGATGATATCAAGGTTGAAGAAGATACGACAGTGATTCCAGTGGATATTACCAACCGTCAAGTAATCCTGATAGACGATGTCCTCTACACAGGAAGAACTATCCGAGCGGCTATCGACAATCTGGTCAGTCATGGACGTCCGTCTCGGGTTGGCTTAGCTGTCTTGGTAGACCGTGGTCACCGCGAACTGCCCATTCGAGCAGACTATGTTGGCAAGAACATTCCGACTAGCCAAACTGAGGAGATTGTTGTTGAGATGACCGAGACAGACGGTCAAGATCGCGTTTTGATTATGGGGGAGTAATTAGCTAAATGAGTCAAGATGTTAAGTATGATGTGCATGATATGCCAAAGCCAGGTCTGCTTTTAGGACTATCCTTTCAGCACTTGTTCGCCATGTTTGGGGCGACAGTTTTGGTACCAATTCTGGTGGGAATTGACCCAGCGGTAGCTCTTTTTTCCAGCGGTCTGGGGACACTGGCCCATCTGACTGTTACCAAGTACAAGATTCCAGCCTACATGGGATCCAGCTTTGCTTATATCGCAGCAATGCAGATGCTGATGAAGACTGATGGTATCGGAGCGGTTGCACAGGGAGCTATCACTGGTGGTTTGGTTTATTTCATCGTAGCCCTGATTGTCAAGTTTGCCGGCAATGCTTGGATTGACAAGGTGCTGCCGCCAGTAGTGGTTGGCCCCATTATCATGGTCATCGGTCTGAGCTTGGCTGGAACAGCTGTTAGCGATGTGATGAACAAGACTGCAGCTAATGGGGAAAAGGTTTATGATTTGACCTACTTCATTATTGGTATGGTTACTCTCTTGGCAGTCATTCTCTTTAATATCTATGGTAAGAAGATTGTGGGAATTATCCCAGTCTTGCTAGGCCTGATAGTTGGCTATATCTTTAGCTTGATTCTAGGAGCCGTGACTGGGCAGGAAATCGTCTCTTTTGCCAAGGTAGGAGAAGCTTCTTGGTTCCACCTTCCGCCCATGAGTCTGCCTTTCTTGGACTACGATGTGAAATTTTATCCAAGTGCGATTTTAACTATGGCGCCTATCGCCTTTGTAACCATGACAGAACACTTCGGACATGTTATGGTGCTGAATAGTTTGACAGGCAAGGACTTCTTCAAGGATCCAGGACTGGACAAGACCTTGACTGGTGATGGTCTGGCTCAGATTATTGCAGGGCTTTTCGGAGCACCGCCAGTGACTAGCTACGGAGAGAATATCGGAGTCATGGCGCTCAATAAAATCTACAGCGTCTATGTCATTGCGGGTGCAGCAGTGCTAGCCATTGTCATGAGCTTTGTGGGCAAGGTCTCAGCCCTGCTCCAATCCATTCCGAGTCCTGTGCTGGGTGGTATTTCCATCGCCCTCTTTGGGGTAATTGCTTCGAGCGGTCTCAAGATTCTGATCGAAGCACAGACCAACTTTGACAACAAAAAGAATCTCTTGATTGCCAGCGTCATCTTGGTGTCTGGTATCGGTGGTCTGACCTTGCAGCTGTCTGGTCTGCAAATCTCAGGAGTTGCCTTGTCAACTATTCTGGGAATTGTCCTCTATCTTGTCCTGCCTGAGCCCAAGGATTGAGCTAGGCACTAAATCATTAACTTTCGTTCAAAAATAGCTTGCTCTCAGAGCGACTTTACTTGCAGCACTCTGGAAGCCCTCATTCTTTCATAAAGGAGAATTACATCATGTCATCCAATCAAATCGCTCTTAAGAACCTTGTTTCTATGGAAACTCTGTCAAATGAAGAAGTTATGGCCTTGATTAAACGCGGAATCGAATTTAAAAATGGCGCTAAAGTCCATTATGATGAGCAGCATATCGTGTCTAACCTCTTCTTTGAACCTTCGACGCGGACCCACAAGGCCTTTGAGGTAGCGGAGTTGAAGTTAGGCTGCGATCTTCTGGACTTTGATGTCAAGACCAGCTCGGTCAACAAAGGAGAAACCTTGTATGACACTATCTTGACCATGTCTGCCCTAGGCGTTGATGTCTGTGTCATTCGCCACCCAGAAGTAGATTATTACAAAGAGCTAGTTGAAAGTCCAACAATTACGACTTCCATCGTTAACGGAGGAGACGGTTCTGGTCAGCATCCTAGCCAGAGCTTGCTGGACCTGATGACTATTTACCAAGAGTTTGGTCGCTTTGAAGGACTCAAGGTTGCGATTGCTGGTGACTTGGATCATTCGCGCGTGGCTAAGTCAAATATGCAGATTCTCAAGCGCTTGGGAGCAGAGCTCTACTTTGCAGGTCCGGAAGAATGGCGGAGCCAGGAGTTTGCGGACTATGGTAAGTTTGTCACCATTGATGAGGTGATTGATCAAGTGGACGTCATGATGTTCCTGCGCGTGCAGCATGAGCGCCATGACTACGAGTCCATCTTTTCTAAAGAAAATTACCACAGACTGCATGGGCTGACTCAGGAGCGGTATGACCGCATGAAAGATACTGCGATTCTGATGCATCCAGCTCCAGTTAACCGTGATGTAGAAATTGCGGATCATCTGGTCGAAGCACCAAAATCGCGTATCGCTGAACAAATGACCAACGGCGTCTTTGTCAGAATGGCTATTATCGAAGCAGTTCTGAAAGGCCGTCAATAATCTCGGACAGTAGGCCGGGAGTGGGTGAGGCTATGTAAAGCAATCCCACTCCCTATTATTATATATCTTATGTGGATGGTCATGGGCGGTCTGCATCTTGGACAGGAGGGAACAATGGCAAAGAGACTTTTAATATTAGAAAATGGCATGATTTTCGAAGGGGAAGCTTTTGGAGCGGATCTTTTCGTGACAGGCGAAATCGTCTTTAACACAGGCATGACTGGCTATCAGGAATCGATTACAGATCAGTCTTATAACGGCCAGATTTTGACCTTTACCTATCCCTTGGTTGGAAATTATGGTGTCAATCGGGACGACTATGAATCCATTCTGCCGACCTGTAAGGGAGTGGTGGTCTATGAGTATGCTCGTCGTGCCAGTAACTGGCGCCAGCAATTGTCTTTGGATGAGTTCCTCAAAATCAAGAAGATACCAGGCATTTCGGGAATTGATACAAGGGCACTAACCAAGATTATCCGCCAGCATGGAACCATGCGGGCGACCATTGCTAATGCAGAGGATAGCATCGAGCATCTGCAAGACCAGCTGCAGGCGACAGTTCTGCCGACTGATAATATCAAGCAGGTTTCTACCAAGCAGGCCTATCCAGCTCCGGGAACGGGTCGCAGCGTGGTATTGGTTGACTTTGGTTTGAAGCATTCTATCCTGCGAGAACTGGCCAAGCGCAATTGCAGCGTGACAGTAGTACCTTATGATACTAGTGCTGAGAAAATCCTCCAGCTCAATCCTGACGGAGTCATGCTCTCAAATGGACCGGGCAATCCGGAAGATGTGCCGGAGGCCCTGGACATGATTCGTGGTGTTCAGGGCAAGATTCCAATTTTCGGGATCTGTATGGGACATCAGCTCTTCTCCATGGCTAACGGTGCTAAGACGCATAAGATGAAGTTCGGCCACCGTGGTTTCAACCATGCTGTGCGGGAGATTGCGACAGGCCGAGTTGACTTTACCAGTCAAAATCACGGCTATGCAGTCAGCCGTGAGGATTTGCCGGAATGCCTGATTGTGACTCATGAAGAAATCAATAATAAGTCTGTCGAAGGTGTGCGCCATCGAGATTATCCTGCCTTTTCTGTGCAGTTCCACCCAGATGCTGCGCCGGGACCACATGATGCAGACTATCTCTTTGATGAGTTTATGGAAATGATGGATGCCCATCAGGCTTACTAGGAAGCAAGATTGAGAGGTGCACTATGCCAAAACGTAAAGATATTCAGAAAATTATGGTCATTGGTTCTGGACCTATCGTTATCGGTCAGGCTGCAGAGTTTGACTATGCAGGGACTCAGGCATGCCTGTCCTTGAAAGAAGAGGGCTACAGTGTCGTCTTGGTTAATTCTAACCCAGCGACCATCATGACGGACAAGGAAATTGCGGACCGGGTTTATATCGAGCCAATCACGCTGGAGTTTGTTGCGCGGATATTGCGTAAGGAGCGTCCGGATGCTCTTCTGCCTACTTTGGGCGGCCAGACTGGACTCAATATGGCCATGGAATTATCAAAGTCAGGGCTTTTAGAAGAGCTGGGAGTGGAACTCTTGGGGACAAAGCTGTCAGCCATTGACCAAGCAGAAGATCGAGACCTTTTCAAGCAGCTGATGGAAGAGTTAGGCCAGCCCATCCCTGAGTCAGAGATTGTCAATACAGTTGATGAAGCACTGGAATTTGCGGCTAGCATCGGCTATCCAGTCATTGTCCGTCCGGCTTTTACACTGGGAGGAACTGGCGGCGGTATCTGTAGCAATGAAGAAGAGCTGCAGGAAATCGCAGAAAACGGCCTCAAACTTTCTCCTGTTACTCAGTGTCTAATCGAGCGATCTATAGCGGGCTTTAAGGAAATCGAATACGAAGTCATGCGGGATGGCGCCGACAATGCGCTAGTCGTCTGTAATATGGAAAACTTTGACCCAGTCGGCATTCACACAGGGGATTCAATCGTCTTTGCGCCTAGTCAGACTATCTCAGACTATGAATACCAGATGCTGCGGGACGCCAGTCTCAAGATTATTCGAGCGCTGAAGATTGAGGGGGGCTGTAATGTACAGCTGGCTCTGGACCCGCATAGTTTCAAATACTATGTCATCGAGGTCAATCCGCGGGTTTCCCGCTCATCAGCCCTAGCCTCTAAGGCGACTGGCTATCCGATTGCCAAGCTGGCGGCGAAAATCGCAGTCGGGCTTACATTGGATGAAATCATCAATCCGGTAACAGGCTCTACCTATGCTATGTTTGAGCCGGCTCTGGACTATGTGGTCGCTAAGATTCCACGCTTTCCATTTGATAAGTTCGAGCAGGGTGAGCGCCGTCTGGGAACCCAGATGAAGGCGACAGGCGAAGTCATGGCTATCGGGCGCAATATTGAGGAGAGTCTGCTCAAGGCCTGCCGCTCTCTGGAAGTTGGTGTGGATCACAATGAGCTGCCTGCTCTCAGCCAAGTAAGCGATGATGAGCTGATGAGGAAGATTGTCAAGGCGCAAGACGACCGGATTTTCTACATCTCAGAGGCTATTCGCCGTGGTTACAGTCCAGATGAAATTGCCGAGCTAACCAAGATTGATGTCTTTTTCCTGGATAAGCTGCTCCACATTTACGAAATTGAGCAGGAGCTGGCTAGTCATATCGGAGATAGCTATGTGCTTAAGAAAGCCAAGCAAAATGGTTTTGCGGATACTAAGATTGCATCCTTGTGGGGTATGACAGCTGAGCAGGTGCGTCGCATCCGGCAGGAGCAAAATATTGTGCCGGTTTACAAGATGGTGGATACCTGTGCTGCTGAGTTCGAGTCTGCGACGCCTTATTTCTACTCTACCTATGGCTTTGAAAATGAATCTGTCAAATCCAGCAAGGAATCTGTTCTGGTGCTGGGCTCAGGTCCTATCCGAATCGGGCAGGGAGTCGAATTTGACTATGCGACTGTTCATTCTGTAAAGGCTATTCAGGCAGCTGGCTACGAAGCGATTATTATGAACAGCAATCCAGAGACTGTATCGACTGACTTTTCTGTCTCTGACAAGCTCTATTTTGAGCCGCTGACCTTTGAAGATGTCATGAATGTCATTGAGCTGGAACAGCCTAAAGGTGTTATCGTTCAGTTTGGCGGGCAGACAGCCATTAATCTGGCAGAGCCTTTGTCCAAGGCTGGTGTGAAGATTTTAGGCACCCAAGTAGAGGACTTGGATCGAGCTGAGGATCGGGATCTCTTTGAGCAAGCGCTGAAGGAGCTGGATATTCCGCAGCCACCGGGTCAGACGGCCACTAATGAAGAGGAGGCAGTAGAGGCTGCTCGTAAGATTGGCTTCCCAGTCCTGGTGCGCCCTTCCTATGTCTTGGGTGGCCGTGCTATGGAAATCGTAGAAAACGAAGCTGATTTGCGTTCTTATATGCGGACAGCGGTTAAGGCCAGTCCAGATCATCCGGTTTTGGTTGATTCTTATATTGTTGGTGATGAGTGCGAAGTGGATGCCATTTCAGATGGTCGTCATGTCTTGATTCCTGGGATTATGGAGCATATCGAGCGGGCGGGGGTTCACTCAGGGGATTCCATGGCGGCTTATCCGCCGCAAAACCTATCGCAGAAAGTCAAGGATACCATTGCAGACTATACCAAGCGTTTGGCTCTGGGACTCAACTGTATCGGCATGATGAATATTCAGTTCGTCATCAAAGATGAGCAGGTTTATGTCATTGAGGTCAATCCACGGGCCAGCCGGACCGTTCCTTTCTTGTCCAAGGTGACCGATATTCCGATGGCGCAAGTAGCGACTCGTTTGATTCTTGGAGAAAGTCTGGCAGAGCTGGGCTATGAAGACGGCCTCCATCCGGAGAGTTCCATGGTTCATATCAAGGCGCCAGTCTTCTCCTTTACCAAGCTGGCGAAGGTTGACAGTCTTTTGGGACCTGAGATGAAGTCTACTGGCGAAGTCATGGGCAGCGACCGAACTTTGGAAAAAGCGCTCTACAAGGCTTTTGAGGCTTCCTATCTCCATCTGCCAAACTTTGGAAATGTCGTCTTTACTATTGCAGACGACAGCAAGGAAGAAGCCCTGCAGCTGGCTCAACGTTTTGCCAATATTGGCTATGGTATCTGGGCAACTAAGGGGACAGCCTCTTATTTTGAAAATCACGGCCTACACGTTCGACTTGTTGAAAAAATCGGCAGTGATGATAACAAGGACATCCCAGCCTATATCCGCAAGGGCAAGATTCAGGCTATTATTAACACGGTCGGAACCAAGCGGACAGCTGATAAGCATGGTCAAATTATCCGCAGCTCAGCTATTGAGCACGGAGTTCCACTGTTCACAGCCTTGGACACGGCTGATGCCATGCTGAAGGTGCTTGAAAGCCGCAGTTTCACTACAGAAGCGATATAGAGATGGAGTTTTCAGTTCCAGATTGTCATTTGACAGTCTGTAAGTCGGAAAAGTAATCTCATACAGTTAAGCTTGAAAAATGCATCTGTCCAAGCTTATTCTATCCTTGAATAATCATAATAAATAACCGTTCAAATATATTAAATTAAAAGCAAAGAGGAAGTGGGAAAGAATCCTACTTCCTTTTTTCTTTATTTTCTTAAAAAACTTGACAAAGAAGTTGACAAAGTGTATGATATTAACCGGTTAATAAACCGGTTGATAATGAGTTAAGGAGATGTTATGAAACGCGCTTTAAAATTTTCAGCTTGCCTTAGCCTGCTGGCCCTTGTCTTGTGTCTCGGTGCTTGTCAGTCTCAAAAGGAATCCAGTCCATCCAGTCCGTCGCAAGGATTTAGGATTGTAACCAGCTTTTATCCTATTTACTCCATGGTTAAGGCTATATCGGGCGATCTGAATGATGTGCGCATGATTCAGTCTAATAGCGGCATTCATGATTTTGAGCCTTCAGCCAATGATGTGGCAGCCATCTATGATGCAGATGTCTTTGTCTATCACTCACGGACCTTGGAGTCCTGGGCTGGCGAGCTGAATCCTAGTCTCAAGAATTCCAAGGTTCAAGTCCTTGAGGCTTCCCAGGGTATGAAGCTGGATCGGGTTGCAGGCTTGGAAGATGTCCAAGCAGGAGAGGGAGTGGATGAGAAGACGCTCTATGACCCCCATACCTGGTTAGATCCTCAGAAAGCTGCGGAGGAAGCTCAGATTATCGCCGACAGGCTGTCGGAGCTGGATAGCGACCATCGGGATACTTATCAGGCCAATGCCCGAAAATTTCAAGAAGAGGCCAAGGAGCTGAACGAGCGTTACCAGAAGATTTTCGACAAAGTACCCAACAAGACCTTTGTTACCCAGCATACAGCTTTTTCTTATCTAGCCAAGCGCTTCGGGCTGACCCAGTTGGGTATTGCTGGTATTTCACCGGAGCAGGAGCCTAGTCTTCGTCAGCTGACAGAGATAGAAGACTTTGTCAAGGAGCACAAGGTGAAGACCATTTTTGTGGAAAGCAATGCTTCTTCCAAAGTAGCTCAAACCTTGGTCAAGGCGACCGGTGTAGAAATCAAGGAGCTGAATCCTCTGGAAGCAGATCCAGCCAACCAACTATCTTATTTAGAAAATTTAGAAAAGAATCTAGCTGTTTTAGCTAAAGATTTGAAAGGATAAAAGACAACCATGAAAAAGAAATATTTCCTTGCTTCAGCTGCTGTATTAGCTCTCGGTCTCGGAACTTACGGACTTATCCAATGGCAAGCTCAGCCCCGACCTCAGACCAAAGATAACAAAGTAGCCTATATTGAGGACAAGACTTCGGGTGACAAGACGGATAAAAATAAAAATTTGACACCTGACCAAATCAATGATGAGGAAGGTATTGAAGCAGAACAAATCGTTGTAAAAATCACAGATCAAGGCTATGTCACTTCTCATGGAGACCATTATCATTACTTTGACGGGAAAGTGCCTTTTGATGCCATTATTAGCGAAGAGTTGATTATCCGAGATCCTAACTACACGCTGCAGCAAGCAGATATTGTTAATGAGGTCAAGGATGGTTATATCATTAAGGTGGAGGGGAAGTATTATCTCTACCTCAAGGATGCCAAGCATACCAGTAATGTCCGCTCGGTGGATGAGATTGCTCGGCAGAAGAAGCTGCATAAGACTAAGGAAGAAGGCGATAGTGGCAAATCTTCCACTATAAAATCAAGCAGAACTCGCGATTTCAGCCAGCCTAGCAAGTCCTTAGCTGCGGGAAAGACGGCCGCAGACCTTGCAGGAGTTTCTTATCAAGGTCAAGGAGGATATAGGACGGATGATGGTTATACGTTCAGTCCCTCTGACGTCATCGAAGATACAGGTGATGCTTTTATCGTGCCGCATGGCGGGCATTTTCACTATATTCCTAAGAGCGACTTGTCGCCTGCAGAATTGGCTGCGGCTCAGAGCTATTGGAATAGCAGGCGGGCTGGCGGAAGGGTGAATCTGCCTAACTACAGCAGGACGATTACTTCTTCCAATACTTGGAACCAGAATAGTGCTATCAATCAGGGTGGACCAGTAGTCTCAAATCCGACTCCACAGCTGCCAAATCATTCAAAGCTTGAGCAACCAAGTCCTGGCTTAGCGGTTACGCAGCCGAGTCTGTCCAATCCGCTCCAGCCGTCTCAACCATCTCAGCTATCTTTGCCAAGTCTGCTGCAGCAACTCTATGCCCTGCCTCAGTCTCAGCGCTATCATGAAGGGGACGGCGTGGTCTTTGACCCGCTGAAAATCAGCCGTCGGACAGACAAAGGAGTCGTTATACCCCACGGAGACCACCATCATTTCATTCCTTATGACAAGCTATCAGACTTGGAAGCGAAGATTGCCCGCTTGATTCCTATTGGATATACTTACGAGCCGCTAGGAGATCCTCTGCAAGCTTTGAAGCCTCAGCTACCGTCACAGCCTGAGCACGACCATGGTTTTCATGCGGAGGCTGTCATTGGCAAGGACGACCAAGGCTACATGGTATCGCACGGAGACCATGCTCATTACTTTTACAAGAAAGACTTGACTGCTGAACAGATTCAAGCAGCGGAGCAAGTCTTGGCCAAGCAGCAAACAGCAAAACCGTTACCAGCAGTTAATGACGCTGAACGCTATTCACGCGATGCCAGCGATGAGGAAAAGATTGCTTATATCTCTCAAACCTATGGCGTGCCCAAGGAAGCGGTTCGCATCTCAAATGGTTTCTTTGTCTTTAATAACCCTGACCAAGCCTATGATCCGACGCATATCCACCCCTATGCTGTCCGCAAGGAGCATGTCCGCATTCCTCTGGTAACGGGTAATGCAGAGCTGGACTTCATGAATGAGCTCTACACAACTGCCCTGCGTTCAGGTCTGTCGCCTTACAGTCTGCAAGTGGAAGATAGTCAGTTTGTCATTCCTCATGGCGACCACAGCCACTATATCAAGATCCAGTCCAAGGGCGCAGCAGAAGCCTTGAAAAATCGTCTGCCTCAGATTCAATCTAAGTATGAGCAAGGTGATTATGATGAGGCTGCTGTTTTGCAAAAAGTAGAAAGTCTAAAATCGGACAGTCAGCGTCTCTATGCCGATGATCCTCTTATGCAGCGGCGGATTGAGCTGGCTTTGGGGCAGTTTGTGGAAACCATGAAGAAGCTGCCTAGCAACTCAACAGCTGGCTACCTGAGCAGTCTGGATAACTTTGATAAGCAGTTTATCCATGTGGATCAGACGGTCAAGCCAATCCAGGAGACCGAGCTAGACAAGACCTATCAAGGGCTTTTGGAGAGAATGAACCGACTTGATACGGATAGTTATGGAATGAAGAAAGCTGACTTGCTGCAGCGTCTGCAGAATGCTTATGCTAGCCAGAACCAAGCTGAAATGACAGAGCTAGGACAATTACTATCAGCTTTAGAAGATTATCATGATCGGACAGGCGTCACAGCAGTTGATTATATTCGTTATTTCTATCAAGCTTTAGAGGATGGGCGTTTGAGCCCTGAGCTGCGCAGAAAAGCAGCTGGGCTGACCTTGACTCTCTATAAGTCTCAAGCCTTTATAGAAGCGACTAATCTCCAGCAGCTTTTTCCTGCCCTCTATCAGACTAAGAAAGAGATTGCAGCTGCCCTTGCTAGCGGTCAGCCTTCTCCGTCCTCTGAAAAGACAGAGTTGGATCAGGGAGAGCCAGATCAGCCAACCTACAAAGCCATGA
This sequence comes from uncultured Streptococcus sp., assembly GCF_905372115.1. Classification (GTDB taxonomy): domain Bacteria; phylum Bacillota; class Bacilli; order Lactobacillales; family Streptococcaceae; genus Streptococcus. The sequence goes on along the minus strand of NZ_CAJPNR010000027.1, from coordinate 9,590 downwards.
TTTATGACTTTTTGAAAGGTATTTATGATGATTTTGGCACCTCGGATGATAGCGAAAAGAGCGCTCAAGCCCTTGTCTTCCTTGGGAAAGCGCAGGAATTGCTTGGAGAAGTAAAGGACCAAAACAGCCGGGCAGACTATGCAGCTAAAATCTTGGAATTAGGCAAGGAATTAAAGAGCAGCAGCTCAGATAAGCAAGCTTTACTGACAGCTAGTCAGAAGCTTTTGGAACAGATGAGCCGAACCATTGCTGGACAAAAGGAAGAGCCAGCTAACACGGAAAATCAGGAAGTTTATCAACAGCTTTATAATCTGCTCATGTCTATCCATCAGTATTTGGAAAAGAATCAAGGAAGTGAGCAGCAATACCAGCAGCTGGACCAGCTTTTTGATAAGCTTGGACAGAGAGCTACTGACAAGAAAGAGCTGCTCAAGGAAATCTTGGCCTTCCAACAGTCACTCGTCCATCCTGAGGGAACAAACGAGTCTGATTCTCAGCATAGGGACGATGATGGTTATCGCTTTAATCTGCAGGATATGGTCGGAGCGGACGAGCAAGGCTATCGGGTAGCCCATCTGGACCACGAGCATTATATTTACAAGAAAGACTTGTCAGAAGCCGAGCGCCAAGCAGCAGATGCCTATGCGGTGCAAAAAGGCTTCCTCAAAGCACCGGCTGAACAACCTGCTTCTGGTCAGCCAGCCAGCAGCAGTACTCCTGAAACGGCGCAAAATGGCAAACAACCTTCCGAATCTGATGCTGCAGAAACAGCTCAAAAACAATCTGACAAGCCAGCAGAAGCTTCGGCGGCTGCAAATCCTACTGGTCAATCAAGCTTAGCAGCGAGTTTTGGCATGACAGAGGAAGCATTCAACCAGAAATTGCAGGAGCTTTCTCAGCTCTACGGTGTCAGTCCAGAGACTTTCAGCTATAATCCAGCAAGTAGAAGCATCAGCTTTACAGGATCAGATGGCCAGCTAAAAACTGTTCAGATTAGCTAAGCTTACATTTTGATGTAAAACAAGAATAAAACGAATGATGAAGACCAAGCCCAGTCTAAGACCATCATTCGTTTTTGATTTTCATAACCCTATACTTATTTGATTGATATTGTGTTAAAATAAACAGAGACTGATAGATGAAAGGATTGTCATCATGACAGAAAAAGAACCACCCTGAACAGAACCGCTTATAATGGACAGTATAAAAAAGTACACTATACTGTTCTTATAAGGAGGTTCTTTTCTTATGGCTAAAAAAGGAAGTCAATTCACTACCTACCATCCAGATTTTAAACTCCAAGTAGTAGAAGATTACTTAAGTGGAAAAAGTGGAGGACTGTCATTAATTGCACGAAAATATAGCTTAAAATCCAAAAGTCAGGTAGAGAACTGGGTAAAAAAGTATCGCAAAAATCCCGAACTTCTGAAACAAGATTTACGAGGGAAATCATCTACCAGTCGTCCAAAGTCTATCAAACTAGAAGATATGACACTAGAGGAACAAAATATATATCTTAGGATGGAAAATGATATTTTAAAAACTTTAAGGGCACTCCTCAAGAAGTGAGAAGTGCCCAGTATCGAGTGGTTCACAAATTAAAAGATCGTTATTCAATAGTGGCTATGTGTGCTTATTTTGGATTTCCTCGCTCGTCTTATTATCTATGGCTAAAAAATGGCAAATCAGATTATAAAGCGTTTGATTGGAATTTAGCTGAACACATTACAGCATCTTTCAAAGAGCAGCCTAAGGGCTATCGCTATCATTGGCGTCAACTCCAACGCCAAAAAAATATCTATCATAATCCGAAAACCATTCATCGTTATATGAGAATCTTAGGGCTCAAATCCCCCATTCGCAAGAAAAAATATGACTCTTGTACACAACGTGAGATAAACGAAAAGGCAAGACACGTCCACTACAACATGCTTGCCCGCAGGTTTGAAGCATCTCGTCCCAACCAAAAACTCGTGACAGACGTCAGTTATGTCTATTACAAAAATGGACGGATGTTTCTAAGTGTCATAAAAGACTTATATGACAACTCTATTCTAGCCTATCAGCTTTCCGATTTCAATGATAATCGTCTTGTTTTTGATAATTTAGATTTGGTCTTTAATGAAACATGGGATACGACCCAATCTTGTATTCTCCATTCAGATCAAGGCTTTCAATATACAAACGTTCAATACTTAAGAAAATTAGATGCCTACGGCGTAACAATCTCTCACTCAGGAAGAGGAAACTGTTATGACAATGCTTGTTGTGAGAATTTCTTCTCCCATTTAAAGAGTGAGTCACTTAGCCTTCACAAACCAGAAACTAGAGATGAGTTAATCCAACAAATTAGCTACTATATTCAGTGGTATAACTTTGATAGACCGCAAGAAAAATTAAAAGGTATGACCCCTGTGGAATTCAGGGAGTCATACCTTCATCAATAATGTACTTTTTTACTGTCCAGTTTAACTGGGGCTTGACACCCATCAAAGAATATCTTAGATTAAAAAAAGAAGCTATTTATAGCCGCCTTATATTCTTGCTAACGGCCGTTACAGGAGCTATTCTATCCTTTATTTTGATTCATTCAGGATCTAGGAATCTAATCTTTGAAAATGTTTCAATTGGCTTAGTTGTGTTTGCAGGTGTTGTTATATCAAGGCCGTATTGGACAAAAAAGAAACAATACGAGAATCAGTATCCAGAATTGAAAGGAATGTCTACAAGAGGTACTGAAGCTTCTGGGAATTTTTGGGGAAAACATCTGATTGTATATCCAGCCATTTTTGTTTATATGGCTTGGGCCTTTTTCGCTTCTTATCATCCTGTTCAAAATCAGGAGATAATAGATGTTGATCTTCCGGCGATTAGTACAGAAACTGAGTATAGTTTGGATTTTCCAAAATCGGATAGTTCAGCGAGCACCAGCGACAGTCAAGGAGATACTCAATCTGAGGCTTCGTCGGTCGGACAAGAGGAAGAGGTCAATAAATGAATAAAAGAAAACTATTTATTTTAGTGATAGCTGTCTTACTAGTAGCTTTTGTAGCTTTGTTTATCTAAAAAAACAATTCTTTTCTTCCTCCAAGCCAAAGGAAGAGTCCAGAAAGGAAATATTAAATGATGAAATTTGGAAAATTTAAAAATTTACAGCATGTATCTACTCATTTACCACAAATAAATATTCCTCGAGCAAAAAAACTGTTGATAAATACATTTCAACAATTTCTATTAGAAAATCCTCTATTAATAGAAGAGTTAAAAGAGTACTATTTTCATGTTATAAAAATTGCAAGTCAACGATCTTATGAAGAATTACTAACCTTGTTAGCTAAGTATCTGGAACTTCCATATTTTTCTGAAATTAAGTACTCATTGACCAACTATAGATTGGTAGCCAAGGTTGAATTTGAAAATAGTATGGCAGAATCATTAAAAAATCAATTGCTATCTGACTTAATTTTATTAATTAATCTGACATTTGATTTTTCCAAAGTTGATAATAACAAAGTTTTTAGTTTTATCTCGAAAATTGACTATACTTTGTTGAGAGAGCTCCTTGATTCTACAATAGAAATTATGAACAATGCAGAAAATATAAATTATGAAAAATTAAGTAAATTATTTACAATAATTTCCCAAGATGAGAATATCTTTGAAAATCTTCAAAACTCTAAAAGTAAGAAGAAAATTTTGTTGAGTATTATCAAGTAGATTGAAAAGAAATTATTGTAGATGGGGGAGGAATATGAAGTGAAGATAGCACGCTTAACACCACATTTTTATTTTAGTGAATAAAATCATCAAAGAAAACTTAGGAAGCATTTTTTGGGTTCTGATACTAGACAAGAGGCAGCAGCTTTTTTAGTAACTTAAGTCCTTGTTCTAACTCTTCTGTCGTATCTGGTGAACAGGTGGCTACACGAAGAGCTGATTGTTCTGCTCCTCCTACCAGAAAGCGTTCTGCGCATAAAATTTCCACACCGTTTTTATTGGCCAATTCTTCAAAGTCATACCCATTTATGTGTTCAGGCAAAGGCAACCATTGAAATAAAACATAAGGATTGGCAGCAGCAGAGTTTGGAAAATACTGACGGTACAAAGCATTGCGTTCTTTAGCTAAGGCTTTTTTTCTTTCAATAACCTCATCGGCTTTACCGCTGACAATTAGCTCGCTGACGATATTAGCATCAAGCAAGGGGATATGAGTATTAAGAGTGTCAGCAGTTTTTGTAAATTGAGGCTGCAAATGGCTAGGAACAACCATATACGCCACACGCAGACCAGCAAATAAAGACTTGGACAGTCCGTGGATATAGATTGTATGCTGGGGAATGAGCTGAACAAAAGGTGGTGTGTTTTTAGCATTTATAAAAGCATAAGTATCATCTTCTATCAGCAAAAGATGATTTTTAACAATAAGCTCTGCTAACTGTCTTCGGCGCTTCAAAGACAGGCTAACAGTGGTTGGATTATTAGAAGTAGGAACCAAATAAAGGGCCTTGAGTTTCTGCTGTTTGAGTGTTTTTACTAAATCTTGAATGAGTATTCCTTCTTTATCGCTTTTTAAAGGTACCAGTTCAATCTGAAATTGATTAGCAAGAGCTATAAAATTTGTATAGGTAAAAGTGTCTACTCCAATTTTATCGCCAGCTTTAAAGAGAGTCAAAAATGCGATGACTAAAGCGTTCTGGGTGCCATCGGTCAGCAAGATATTGTTGACAGAAGTTTGGACTTGAAATTTTTGTAGCCAGTTTTGAGCAGTCAATTTTTGCTTTTGCTCCTGTTCCGTTTGACTGGCATCAAATTCAAATAATTGATCAACTGATTGGCTCTGCATCAATTTTCTAGATACATCAGATACGATATGATTCAGTTGATAATAGGAGCATAAGACACTGAGGCGGATACAAGTCTCATCCTTTTTAAAGGATGATAAAGGAAGAGGAGGCTGAGATGAGACAAAAGTCCCCTTGCCGATTACAGCATGAATGAGCCCTTTTTGCATGCAAATTTTAAATGCTCTTGTAACAGTGCTTAAATTAATATCTAAAAAATCTGCCAATTCTCGCTGCGGTGGAAGCTGAGTTCCAAAAGACAAGCGTCCTGCCCTAATGTCTTGCTCTAAGAGTTGGGCTAAATGAAAATATAGGGGCGTTTTTAGTAAATTTCTGTCAGGTTTCCAAGTCATAGGGTAATTTTCAAATGAATTAATAGACATAGGCTCTCCTTAAATTGTCTGTCATACAATCTTATCGGTCCCCGTTAAAGAGTTTTCCTTTATAATAATTGTATGGATTGTATGCTTTATTATATCATTTTTAAAGGAGTTTAAAATGACTGACCTAACAAAGGGAGGTGAATTAAAAGCGCTTTTTGTTTTTGCCCTCCCTATTTTCTTAGGAAACTTATTTGAGCAGCTTTATAATATTACAGATACTGTTATCGTTGGTAATCTTTTGGGAGCTGAAGCCCTTGCTGCTGTTGGTTCTAGTACTCAAATATTAGCGTTGACAATATCAGTATCTACAGGGATGTCTATTGGTGCAAGTGTTATTATTTCCCAACTTTATGGCGCTAAAAGAAATCAAAATATGAAAGAAGTCGTTGACACAAATATTATTTTTATTAGTCTGTTTTCTTTCTTTTTAATGGTCTTAGGTCTACTTTACTCTCCTGTTCTTTTAGAACACTTGAATGTTCCAGCCAGCCTGCTATCTGATGCAGATGCGTATTTACAAACTATTTTGTTAGACGTCATTTTCATAAAATTTTTCACTTATGGTGTTGTTGGTGCCGCTCTGGCAACCGTACTTGCACAGGTCTTTTCCTTTATAGTCTGTTTGCGCTACATGTACAGATATTATCCTAAACTGGCTCCCAATCTTCTTCATTTAAAGTGGAAAGTCAGCGTTTTAAAGACTTCTTTAGCTATCGGGCTTCCTGCTATGTTACAGCAAATTTTTATCAGTTTAGGTTTTTTGGTTATCCAATTTTTAGTCAATGGCTTTGGAGCAAATGCGATTGCTGCTTATACTGCCGCTTCCAAAGTAGATGCTTTTGCAGAAATGCCTGCTATTAATTTAGGTCAGGCTCTTATGAATTTTACCGCTCAAAATAAAGGGGCAGGTGAACAAAAACGGATAGCAAAAGGAGGCAGGAGCGCCTTAATAATAACTTTGGGGATTTCGATTGCTATTTCTGGACTTATTTACAGTTTTGCTCCTCATTTTATTGCTATTTTTAATCGTCAGAAGGCAATTGTTCAGATTGGAGAAGGCTATCTACGAATTGTATCTATTTTTTACTTTGTTTTTGGTGCTATGCAGGTGCTAAATGGTCTATTATTGGGATATGGAAAATCCTTATTGCCATTGATTGCTTCTGTCACCACCTTTTGTCTGCTGCAGGTTCCGTTAGCTGTCTGCTTATCTCATACAAAACTAGGTTTTAACGGTATCTGGCTGGCAGCCCCTTTTGGCTGGTTTGCAGGCTTTTTAATGAGACTAATTTATTTTACTAATATTTCAAAACACATTGAGAGAAAGGAGTAGAAATGAAAGCAGTTTACATTTATGAGCAGGGAGACCCTTCAGTCATCCAAATTGGTGATTTGCCTGTCCCAGAGGTGATACCTAAAACAGTTCTCATCAAAGTTTTGGCAGTCTCGGTCAATTATGTTGATACCTTTATTCGCTCGGGACTTTATCAGACTCAATTGCCTCAACCTTATATTCTCGGTCGGGATGCTGTTGGCGAGGTGGTCAGCGTTGGTGATGACGTTAGCCAATTTGCCGCTGGTGATTTAGTCTGGACCAATAGTATGGGTTATGATAGCAGGCAGGGGGTCACTAGCGAATATGCTTTGATCCCGGCAGAAAGGCTTTTCTCAGTTCCTGAAGGAGCCGATCCAGTAAGACTAATTGGAGCTGTTCACTCTGCTGCGACTGCGGCCATCGTTTTGCAGGATATTATGCAGCTGGCAAGAGGTCAAACCTTATTAATTGAAGGGGCAGCAGGCCATGTAGGCAGCAAACTGCTTTGCCTTGCCCATGAAGCAGGTGCAAAGGTTGTTACGACCTCTAACTATCAGGATTTTTCAAAATTAGGCCAAATTGGGAGTTCTGCTTGTTTTGATTACCGTGATGATAAGCTTTTTCAAAAGCTGACGGAGCAATTTCCAGCTGGCTTTGATCATATTATTGACACTTCTGGGGAAATAGCTTTACAGACTAATATTGATTTGCTGGCTTTAAAGGGTGCCATAACCCTCATAACAACTCCTCGGGAGAGTACCTTTGATGCCCGACAATTCTATATGAACTGTCAGCAAATCAGAGGCTTTGTTATCAGCCAAGCCAACTTAAAACAATTGCAAATGGCAGGAAGACTTGTGAATAATGCCTTTAAAGAAGGCCGACTTTTAGAAGATGATACTGTTATTAAGACCTTTGATGAAGCAGCAGAGGCTCACCGATTACTGGATAATAAAAAAGAAAGGCGAAAAATTGTCTTAGTACCGTAAATAACGGAACACACCCTAAAAGATTGGGATTTAGAGATTTAGACCAAGCTTCTTGTCTGCAAGCAGCCGGCGTCACTTGCCTAAAATCCTAGTCGCTTTTTACGGGCTTTGTATCTTATATTAAGGAGGATTCTCATGAAAATTAATACACACGAACTTTGGTCAGGAGCTGATAAAAGCTCTGTCACTTATACAACCTATCTAGTGGAGGAAACGCCAGATATTAAGAATCATAATCCGCGTCCGGCTGTGATTATCTGCGGTGGGGGCGGTTTCTTTAAAGTAACAGATCGTGAAAAAGAGCCGGCAGCCCTTTATTTTCTTAATAAAGGCTTTCAAGCTATTACGCTTGATTATACAGTCGGCAAAGATAGTAGCTACCCAGCTCCCCTCTATGATTTAGCGAAAATGTTGCTGATAACAAGAGAGAAAGCGCAGCAGTGGAATATTGATCCAGATAAAATCATTTTTATTGGCTTTTCAGCAGGTGCTACCCACTGTGCCTCCCTAGCTAATCGCTGGAATGAGTCTATTTTGCAAGACTATTTTAACTATCCAAAGGAAAAAATAAGACCAACTTTAGTAGTTTTATCTTATCCCTTATTAGACTTTAACCATCAGTATGATAGTGTTGTGGCGGATCCAGATAATCAGCGGCCAACCAAGTTATCTCCCATGCCCAAACTAGACTTTCTAACTGGGGCCTTGAAAACAGTTGTGGGTAAAGAGTTAACCAGAGAAAATCTACAAGAACACAGTCCGATAGAACATATTTCTGCAGACACCGTTCCCACTTTCATTTGGGGCATGCAGAATGACGACTGCATCTATAACAATGCTCTCTTGGACTATGCTAAAAAACTAAAAGATAAGGCTGTTTTATACGAATTGCACATGTTTGCGATGGGGGAACACGGCTTATCTGTCATTAATCGAAATACACAGGCAGAATTTTCAGATTATGAAGAGTTAGCAATTTGGAAAAAATTATGCATGAACTTTATCAATCAGGTATTAGCTTTAAATTAAAGAATCAAAAAACGAGACTTTGATGTATTGTCAAAGTCTCGTTTTTAATGTCCTAAAAGAATAAAACGGATAAGCCAGAGCAGGCTGATGTGTATGGGATGAAAAGCGTAGAAGCCCCATTTAACCCAGAGTGGGGAGTAGCCGCGCCGGCCATTGTAAGCTTCCAACAGCGGAATGACCAACAGAAAGCCAAATTGGGCTAGAAAGCCGGCCCAGTTTTCAAGACTGGGATAAGACAGCAGCGCACTGTGCCATATATGAAAATGAAGGCAAGGAAGATACTGCCAACCTCGTCCTCATCATGAAAGTGAATAATCGTTAAAAAGAAAAAGCAGCCGCAAACGGGCTTCCTCAGGAATTCGCTTTGCCCTGCTTTTTTTATATTCTTATCGTTTTAAGACAGCCCCTTTAATCTCTTAATAAAGATTTTTTATTATATTTAAGTATGAATACAATGACATTTTATAAGAGCTGGTTAGGTTCCTGTTGATACTGTCAATAATTATGTGTAAACACTCTAGTAGAGTTATGGAGTGTTAATCAAATAAGCTTTCAAGTGTGTCAGAACATTGGCCAAACCCTTTATGGATTCGTTGACTTTGCTTGAAATTATAATCTTCAAACAAAGTAACTAAGTAACGTTCCAGAGCCTCCTCGTTAGGAAAAAGAACCTTCTTTTTCGTTTGACGTTTGATTTCTTTGTTGAGAGACTCAATGAGGTTTGTCGAATAAATGCTGTGCCAAATCTGGTAGGGAAACTGATAAAAAGTTAAAAGATTACCCGTATTCTCCAAACTTTCCATTATTTTCCTATACTTTGGCTTCCATTCAGCGATAAAGTCCTTCAAAGCTTGTACTACCATTTCTAAATTTTCAACGCGATAAATCGTTTTAAATTGCTCCGAAATAACCGCTCTATCTGCTCGTTTCACTTTACTAGCCAGATTTCGACTAATATGAATGAAGCAACGTTGTTGTTTAGCTAATGGGTAAGCCTGACTGATCATCTGCTCAAGCCCCTTGAAGCCATCGG
>NZ_CAJPNR010000026.1 GCF_905372115.1 uncultured Streptococcus sp. | reverse complement strand
TTCGCGACAACTATATTAGTATATCACCCAACCACACCTCCTGTCAATACCTTTTCTAATATTTTTTACATTTTTTTGAAGTTTATTTTTAAACTCTAAGTGTAAAGTTAATTTCTTTGTGCCTAGGGTGCTTGTTCTATGTCATCTGACAGTATAACTTTCTATAAAATTAAAAAGGTTGAGAAACTTGCTCTCAACCCTCTTTTCTCATTTATTTGACTTCTAACAGTCCAATATCTCCATCCTCACGACGATATATAACATTTGTGCTGCTGTCCTCTGCATCGGAATAGATAAAGAAATCATGCCCCAATAAATCCATCTGCAGAATTGCTTCTTCCAAGTCCATCGGCTTCAAATCTATGTGTTTTGAACGGACAACTTTTGACGGAACTTCTTCTGCTTCTTCAGCAAAGGAATCTGTGAAAAGCTGACTTGTAGCAATTTTATTGCGATTCTTTCTTTCAATCTTGGTCTTATTTTTGCGGATTTGGCGTTCAATCTTATCTGTGACCAAATCAATTGATCCATACATGTCCTGAGAGATATCTTCTGCACGAAGAGTGATGGAGCCTAGCGGAATTGTCACTTCCACTTTCGCAGTCTTTTCACGGTAAACCTTGAGGTTCACACGCGCATCAAGTTCTTGCTCTGCTTGGAAATACTTCTCAATCTTCTCAAGTTTAGAAACTACGTAGTCACGGAGAGCATCTGTTACTTCTAGGTTTTCACCACGGATACTATATTTAAGCATATAAGTACCTTCTTTCTAAACATAAATGTTTTATTTATAATATCATTATAACGCTTTCATTCTTTTTTTGCAAATTTTTTCTTATCTTGCGATTGAAAATGACAATACTTCTTTCACACCGGCTTCCAATAAGATTTGCTTAGCCAATTGCAAGGTTTTTCCAGTCGTATAAATATCATCAACCAGCAAAATTTTATCTGGCAAATCAATTCCTTTCCTAATTTCAAAAGCTTGCTGCGTCAGCAGACGCTCCTCACGTGTCTTGCTCGACTGTGCTATGGTGTCTTTTTTCTCTAAGATATTTCTATATGACAGGTTTGCAGCATCTAAAATCCCCTGCACTTGATTAAATCCTCTTGCTTGGAATTTTTCGACACTGACTGGAATCGGAACAATGGTATGCTCTCTAAACACTCTGACTGCTTTTCTAGTTGCTTTTGCAAATACAAAGCGTAACGCATAGTCTCCCTGAAACTTGTATTGACTGAAATAATCCTTCATTGCATCATTATAGGTAAATAGTGACTGATGCTGGACTTGATTACCCTCTTCCTCCCATTTTTGGCAATCTGTACATAAATCTGATTTCCCGTTGCGAAAACAGCGAGGGCAATGCTCTTCAGATATGCCTTCAAAATTTTGATAACAAGTGGAGCAGCAGCTTGGTCCTTCTCCTTTTAATAGAAAAAGCTGCAAAAAACTACCTTTCTCCTCAATTTGCCCTTTACATAAAAGACACTCTGTCACAATCCCGCCTCCTTATTCATATCTCTCATTTCTCGAATTGCCTTTTCCATAGCAAGGGTAGTCCCATCATGAAAAAATAGCAACTGTCCAGTAGGTCTATCCATACTGCGGCCAACTCGGCCTGAAATCTGAACCAGAGCACTACTGCTGAACAAGCGATGATTGGCTTCCAAGACAAAAACATCTACGCCAGGAAAGGTTACCCCACGCTCTAAAATAGTCGTTGTCACCAAAATAGTGATCTCTTTGCGACGAAACTGTTCGACAATTTCCAGACGATTTTCTGTGGTGGAGGCTACAAAAGCCAGTTTTTCAACTGGCAGAGCAATCTGCAAAGCCTGAGCAAAATCCTCTCCTCTTTGAATTTCGGCAGCAAATATCAAGAGAGGAAATTGCGTCTCCCTCTGTTTTTGTATATATTTTAAAAGCTTAGGTGCTATTTTCTTCTTCTGAAGATGTTTTTGAAAATCAGATAACCAAACTTTCTGAGGGATGGTCAAGGGATTACCATGAAATCTTCTGGGAAGACTCAGGCGTTTCAGCTCACCTTTTTGAACTCTTTTATCCAGTTCATCTGTGGAAGTGGCTGTCAGAAAAATAGTTGTAGCATCCTCCTTTACAGAACGTTCTACAGCGTGATACAGCATGGGATTATCCACATAAGGAAAGGCGTCTACCTCATCCACAATCAGCAAATCAAAAGCTTGATAAAATTTTAATAGCTGGTGAGTGGTAGCAATTACCAAGGGACTGCGAAAATAAGCTTCTGACTCCCCATGCAGAAGGGCTATTTCACAAGAAAAGTCTTCTTTTAGGCGCCGATAAAGCTCTAAACAAACATCAATCCGCGGACTGGCCAAGCAAACAGAACCACCTCTATCAATAACTCTTGCAAGCACTTGGTAAATCATTTCTGTTTTTCCAGCGCCAGTAACAGCATGCACTAACGTATTCTGCCTTTTCTCTAGCGCATCAAGTAAGCCTTTGGAGACCTTCCCCTGAAACTCTGTCAGTTGCCCCTGCCATTTAAGCACCTGATTTTTAGGAAAATCCTCTTGAGGAAAATAGTAGAGTTTTTGGTCACTCCGTACCCGACCCAAGATTAAGCATTCTCTACAATAATAAGCTCCAACCGGCAGTTGATTTTCTCGTTCAATCAAGCTGTTGCAGCGTCCACAGAAGAGCTTGCCTTTTTCTTCTTGGATACTGGGAATTTCTTTTGCTTTTGCTCGCAAGCTAGGCTCTAACTGATTTTCTGTAAATATCCGTCCTAAACAATCTTGTAACTCTAACATACTTATATATTCGTAATTTTTTGGCAAAATCCATCTTTTTTTGTAAAATATAGTTATGGAATTTAAGACAATTAAGGAAGATGGCATGGTTCAAGAGGAAATTAAAAAATCCCGCTTTATCTGCCATGTAAAACGAGTTTACTCCGAGGAAGAGGCTCGCGCTTTTATCGGTGCTATAAAAAAAGAGCATTACAAGGCTACCCATAACTGCTCTGCTTTTATCATTGGAGAAAAGAGCGATATTAAGCGGACCAGTGATGACGGAGAACCCAGCGGAACAGCTGGAGTTCCCATGCTGGGAGTCCTAGAAAAGCATGAATTGACCAATCTTTGCGTGGTCGTTACTCGCTATTTTGGCGGTATTAAGCTAGGAGCCGGCGGTCTGATTCGAGCTTATGCCGGCAGTGTTGCTCTGGCTATTAAGGAGATTGGACTGGTTGAGATAAAAGAACAAGCCGGCCTGCGCCTAAAACTGTCTTACAGCCAATATCAGGATTTTGCGAATTTTCTTAAGGCGGAAAATCTTGCTGAATACGATACTGAATTTACAGATACTGTCTCCACTCTTCTTTTCGTTGACAAAGGTGAAAGAGAACTGCTTAAAGATAAACTGACTGAGTTTTTTAAGGGCAAATTGGAGATGATGGATCAAGGACTGCGCCAAGTAGAAGTCCCCTTGACGTTTTGACATAAAGAAAAGCTATGGCTCTCATAGCTTTTTTATATTTTACAAAGCGCTTGTTTCATTTTATACTAATTCTATTAAATTATATTGAGGTATGTATTCTATGTCACGTATTTATCAAAACATTACAGAACTAATTGGGCAAACTCCCATTGTCAAATTGAACAACTTGGTTCCAGAAGGAGCCGCTGAGGTGTATGTGAAGTTAGAGGCTTTTAATCCTGGCTCTTCCGTCAAAGACCGGATTGCTCTTAGCATGATTGAGGCGGCTGAACGCGATGGCCTCATCAAACCTGGCGATACCATCGTTGAAGCAACCAGCGGAAATACTGGCATTGGCCTTTCATGGGTTGGAGCAGCTAAAGGCTACAAGGTTGTCATTGTTATGCCAGAAACCATGAGTGTAGAGCGCCGCAAGATTATTCAAGCCTATGGAGCAGAGCTAGTTTTGACTCCAGGCAGCGAAGGAATGAAAGGGGCTATTGCAAAAGCACAAGAAATTGCGCAAGAACGTAATGGCTGGCTGCCACTGCAATTTAATAATCCGGCCAATCCAGAGGTTCACGAACGAACAACAGGAGCAGAAATTATTGCTGCTTTCGGTGAAACTGGACTGGACGCTTTTGTTGGCGGTGTCGGAACTGGCGGAACTATTTCCGGTGTATCTCACGCTCTAAAAAAAGTTAATCCGGACATCCAAACCTACGCAGTTGAAGCAGACGAATCTGCTATCCTTTCTGGTGAGAAGCCAGGTCCTCACAAAATCCAAGGACTTTCAGCTGGATTCATTCCAGAGACCTTAGATACAGAAGCCTACAACGGTATTGTCCGCGTAACTTCTGATCAAGCACTGGAATTCGGACGCTATATTGGCGGTCAGGAAGGCTTCTTAGTGGGAATTTCATCTGCTGCTGCTATTTTCGCAGCTATTGAAGTAGCAAAAAAACTAGGAGCTGGCAAAAAAGTCCTTGCTCTGGCACCTGATAACGGCGAACGCTACCTATCTACTGCTCTCTATGAATTTGATGCTTAGTTTTTTTGAAAAATATGTCCATTTCAAATTAGCACTCAGCTATGAATTGAATGGCAATTCTATCTAACAAAAATATCCTGTTCTCTTATCGAACAGGATATTTTTTAAGCTTCTTCTTTTAAGATTTTTTTTGCCTCTTTGATCCAGATAGGCAGCTGTCTGCCTAAAGGTTCAAAACCAATTTTACAGCGGTCGTTTGAAAAGCGGTGGCGTCTAGGGAGGCGGTGCTTTTCTTCTTCTAGGGTTCGCATGGACAGACTGGACTTCCCAGAAAATTCATCATAGTCCACAACCTGTACCAATACTTGCTGACCGATCTTTACACTATCATGGATATTTTCAATATAACCCGGACGAATTTCTGAGATATGAATAAGACCAATTGTTCCGTTTTCCAGCTCAACAAAAGCTCCATAAGGCTGAATCCCTGTGATTTTGCCTTTTAATTTATCACCGATTTTCATCAGTCTTCTACCTCAATCGTTTCAATCACAACATCTTCCACCGGCTTGTCCATCGCCCCCGTCTCAACAGCTGCAATCTTGTCCAAAACTTGGTAGGACGCTTCATCAGCCAGCTGACCAAAGACAGTGTGGCGCCGATCCAAATGCGGTGTTCCTCCCTGACTGGCATAGACTTCAGCGATAGCTTCAGGCCAGCCGCCGCGGCTCAATTCCTTAGCTGAATAAGGTAGATTCTTATTTTGAACAATGAAAAATTGACTGCCGTTAGTATTCGGCCCAGCATTTGCCATGGAAAGAGCCCCACGAATATTGTAAAGCTCAGGTGAAAACTCATCTTCAAATTTCTCACCATAGATAGACTGACCGCCCATACCGGTACCAGTAGGATCGCCACCCTGAATCATAAAGTCCTGAATAATGCGGTGGAAAATCACACCGTCATAATAACCATCTTTAGCAAGGGCAATAAAGTTGGCTACTGTTTTTGGTGCCTGTTCTGGAAACAGATGAACTTTCATGTCCCCATGATTAGTCTTGATAGTCGCTTTTGGACCTTCTGCTGCTGCAAGTTCTACTTGTGGAAAATGTAATTCTTTTTCTACCATACCTAACTCCTCTAAGGCGGCAAAAATACCGTCTTCTTCTACTGTTTTTGTAATATAATCTGCTCTTTTTCGCAGTTCTTCATGGGAAACGCCCATGGCAATGCCAATTCCGGCATAGTCAAATAATTCCAGATCATTGAGTCCGTCGCCAAAAACCATGACATTTTCAGGTTTCAAGCCCAGATGCTCGACAACCTTGGAAACTCCGGCTGCCTTGGAACCTTCTGTCGGTACGACATCTGACGAATGAGGATGCCAGCGAACCAAACGCAGATGCTCCGCTAATGCCTCTGGCAGCTGCAGGCAATCTCCTCTATCTTCAAAGGTCCAAAGCTGATAAATATCCTTGTCTAAATGAAAGTCTGGATTTACAGGCAAATCTGGATAAACCACATCAATGGCCTCTGAAATCAGAGAATTTCGATTAGACAAGGCCGCTTCATGGCTGCCGACCAGACCATAGTCAATCCCTACTTCCTGAGCCCAAGCAATATAGGACATTACTCTATCAGACGGGATAACCGCCTGAGAAATCACCTTTCCTTTACTGTCTTCGACATAGGCTCCGTTCAGTGTAACGAAAAAGTCTGGCTGCAAAGCTCTCAGTTCCGGCACGACACCAAACATTCCTCGTCCAGACGCAATACCAGTCAAAATCCCTTTGTCCTTCAACTGCTTGAAAACCGTCTGGATAGACTCTGGGATAAAACCTGTATCCTTGACTCGCAGGGTATCATCTATATCGAAAAAGACAATTTTTATCTTTTTTGCCTTATACTTTAATTTTGCGTCCATATCTCCCCTTGTCCAATCTTAATCTTTTCTATTATACCATTAAAAGTCTTCTTGTGGGACAAGATGGTGCTGAAAAGCATAAACAACAGCCTGAGTGCGGTCGCTCACCTCCAATTTGGACAGGATATTGGAAACATGAGTCTTGACTGTTTTAAGGGAAATAAAGAGTTCATCCGCAATCCGTTGATTTTCATAACCCTTGGCTAAAAGCCCTAAAATATCACGCTCACGAGCGGTCAAATCCTCATGGAGCTCGATATGATTGCGATGATACTCCACTTTCTTACTGACCTCTGTTTCAATGGCAAATTCTCCCTTGGCCACTTTTTTGACAGCACGGAGAATTTCCTCAGCGCTGGAAGTCTTGAGCATGTATCCATGAGCGCCTGCATCCAGAACAGGATAAATTTTTTCATTATCCAGATAAGAAGTCAAAATCAGAATCTTTGCTTCCGGCCACTCTTTCAAAATGGCCAGTGTCGCTTCAATCCCATTCATCTCAGGCATGACGATATCCATGATAATCACATCCGGACGACTTGCTAAAGCTTGCTCAACGCCTTCTTTACCATTGACTGCTTCAGATACTTCAGCTACACCATCTTGCAGTTCCAGGTAACTTTTCAATCCCAATCTGACCATCTGGTGGTCATCCACTAACAATATCTTCATGATCTTCTCCTTCTAGTAAAGGTATCGTGATTTCAATAGAAAGACCTTTTCTGGGGGCTGTCAAAAGCTTAAAGGTGCCCGCCATATCCCGTACACGGTCTTCCATATTTTTCAAGCCGTAGCTGAGTTCATCCTGTGCCAGCGGATCAAAACCGACGCCATTATCAGATACCTTAATTTTAAGCTCATTAGGTGCCTGATAGAGGTAAATATCCAACCGACTGGCCTGGGCATGCCGCAGTGTGTTGTTGATAATTTCCTGCATGATTCTGAAGACATGCTCCTCCATCTGTTTGGGTAAATGCCCAATCTGATGATTGAAGTGAACATCAATGTCGCTTTTATCAGTCAGCTCCTTAATAATCACATCCATACCTTCGACCAGAGTCTTATTTTCCAACTCTGTAGGTCGCAGGTGGAGCAAGAGAATCCGCAAATCCTTCTGGGCTGTGTCCAGAATATCGGCAATCCCCTTGAGCTGCTTTTGCAGTTTTTCTCCATCAAGCCGTTCTACATTTCCAGCCACTCCCGAAAGAATCATATTGGCTGCAAATAATTCCTGACTGACAGTATCGTGCAAGTCACGCGCAATCCGCCGCCGTTCTTTTTCGATAATTTTTTCTTCTGTCTGCAGGGTTTGGTTTTCAGACTTCTGGAGATTCTCTGTCAGACGGTGCATCCTCCTCTCGAGCTGATGCAGAGAGCGATCCAGCTCGGGCTGGTCTGTTGGCTCCAGCCTCCGTCCATCCAGCAAACGCCGAAGATTTTTTTGCACATGGGCTACCGACAGATATTGTATCAAGCGAGCTGCTATCACAATCAGAATGGTCAGTGATAAACCGATAATCACAACAAAGAAAACAAATGACTGCAACAGCTCCAAATCATTAAAGAGCTCCTGCCAAGTAAAATCAAAAATATTGAAAATATAATGAAAGATGATAAATAAGACAAAGAAAGTATAGAGGAGAATGAGAAAATAATTTGATTTCTTCACTTTCTGACAACCTCCACATTTCCTAAGAAGCTGACGAGGACTATCTTCACTGTCTTATTGGCCCGTTTATAGTCTGGTGTCGTCAGCGAAATGGTTTCATTGCGCAGCTTGCGGGATGGATGATGCAGAAAGTTTAGCTCCCCGTAAAGAGTATTGATTTGCAGCTGAATTTCCACATCCAGCGGCACAATAATCTTGGTATCGCCAAAACCTTTTCGAATGACAATGACATTATCATGGTTGACCAAAATCACATCTTCCAAATGAATGGTGTCTTTCCCAACAATGCGCAAGAGATTGATGTCGTGGAATTGACAGCTGTCCTTAGAAAAATGCTGCAGGTCCCCCAACCAGCGATTCTTTTCACTCTGAATTTCCACATCTTCTTCGTAAACGAGATGGGTTTCTTGATTTTCCTTATAGATATAAGGGTAGGCCACAATCATCCCATAAACAAGCGCAAATAAAAGGGCAGCAATGACGTAGGGATTGAGCATAATAATGAAAAACAGCATAATCATGGAAGCGACCAGCAGAAAATTCCCTTTTTGCTTGCCGAAGTAATAATAGAGCAGCAGCAAAAAAAGGACCAAGATAATGACAACTCGTGAAAAATCAGCTGCCAACATGGTCACCAATGCCATGGATAGTAAGACTGTTTCAACAAAGACAAATAATTGAACCTTCCACATAGCCTTTTCCTTTCTCTACCTTCCTATTTTAACAAAATTAAAGCAAAAAACCTCCGTCCAAGGCATGAAATAGGGAAATTTGTCCAGTAAATAAGAAAAAACCATCCGTTTTAAGATAAAAAACTTGAAATGGATGGTTTATTAATCAACTATCAGATGAGCTGGAATTAGTTCCATGTCCACTATCTTCAGACGATGAGCTGCTCTTTGAGCTGCTACTAGACGATGATGATGACGAGCTAGATGACGATGGTGTCGTTGCTTCTGTCACGTAAAGAGTGATTTTTTCATTTGACTTGAGGTCAATTGTCTGACCTGCCGCTGGAGACTGAGAGGTCACCAAGTCCGCCTGAGTCGAAGTGACCGAACGGTCAACAACTCGCTCAATTCGAGAAGAAGAAATTCCCATTTGAATCAAGTAAGAACGGGCATTAGCGTAGGTGTATTGCATGCTGCCAAAGTCAGGCATGGCCACACTAGTCACTTCTTTCGCCACTGTCAGCTTGATCTTATGATTAGAAGTCAAATCATAGGTCGAACCAGCTGCCGGAGACTGGCGAATGACCTGACCTGGCTCGTACTCGTCCGATTCCTCCTCAACAATCTCAATCAATTTCTCAGAAACATTATAGTTTGTTTTCAGATTTTCAACTACGGCTGATTTTGCTTGACCGACATAATCTTCCATCACAAAGGTCTTGGATCCCTTGGAAATAATCAGGTCAATCTTGCTGCCTTCGCGGCGCTGACTGTTAGCCTGTGGATCGGTTTTAATAACTTTGCCAGATTCGACATTGTCGCTGTATTCTTCTTTTTCATCTCCAACAACCAGCTTCTTAGCTTCAATAGCGGAGCGAGCCTCTGCTACAGTCTGACCAGAAACATCTGGCACGCTGGTATTGGACGGGCTGTTATAGAGAAGGACGACAAAGGCAGCCAAAACCAATAGGACTGCAAAGAAAAGAACCTTGTAACGCGTTCTCAAGCGACGTTTCTTTGGAACTTTCTTAACCGCATCAGCTGTCTCTTCCTTGACTTCAGCCGCTTCCGCTTTAGGCGGTGTTGACTTAACAGGTGGAACTACTGGCTGAGGTACAGGCGAGATTTTTGGCAAGGTCTTGGTGTCTGCTTTCGCTACATCATCAAAGACCAATTTCTTTTCATTGCGGCGCTCATAAGATAAGCTGCTGGACAAGTCGACATACATTTCTGCAACTGACTGATAACGATCCGTCAGTTTTTTGGCTGTTGCCTTAATGACCACATTTTCCAAGGCCTGAGGCACATTAGGATTTTCAGAAATGATGGATGGCAGCGGCTTTTGGAAATGCTGCAGGGCAATCGTAACGGCACTATCCCCATCATAAGGGATATGACCAGTCAGCATTTCATAAAAAATAATCCCCATCGCATAAATATCACTCTGAACAGTTGCTTTAGAGCCACGCGCCTGCTCAGGTGATAGATAATGAACCGAGCCTAGCATTGAGTTAGTCTGAGTCAGACTTGTCTCTGCAAAGGCCACCGCAATCCCAAAGTCTGTTACCTTGGCATTGCCATCTGGGGTCAAGAGGACATTTTGTGGTTTCAGGTCACGATGGACAATACCGCGTGTATGCGCTAAGCGCATTGCCAGCAAGATTTGTCCCATGATTCTGACTGCTTCTTCATTTGAAATCGGAGAATTCTCTTTGATATAGCGCTTGAGGTCAAGACCTGCCACGTATTCCATAGCCAGATACTGCTGGCCATCTTCTTCCCCAATATCAGTAATCCGAACGATGTGCGGATGGTCCAAGTCAGCCATCGCCTTGGCTTCCCGCTGGAAGCGCGCGACAGCGATAGGATCTGTCTGGTAATTGGTCCTAAGAACCTTTACCGCAACTTCCTCACCATCCAAAATCAAGTCCTTGGCCAAATAGACATCTGCCATGCCTCCGCGGCCAATCTGCTTGATGATTTTATATCGCCCGGCAAAGATTTTGCCGATTTGAATCATGCCTTATCCTCCTTGTCAAAGCGAACCAGAGCAACTGTGATGTTATCCAGCCCTCCAGCATTGTTGGCAAAGCGAATTAAGGTTTGTGTTTTTTCAGACAGGCTGATGTCGCTGGTGACAATGTCACAAATTTCACTGTCTGAAATCATATTGGTCAGACCATCACTATTAAGCAGAAGGTAGTCACCGTCCTCCAAGGTAATCATGCCATAGTCAGGCTGTACTTCGTCTTTTTGACCAATAGACTGGGTAATGATATTCTTCTGCGGATGACGCTCTGCTTCTTCTGGAGTGATCTGTCCAGCTTTCAACAAAGCATTAACAAGCGAGTGATCATTAGTCAGCTGGCGGTATTCATCACCGCGGATCAAGCCGATGCGAGAATCTCCGATATGAGCATAGATGGCTTGATTATCAATGATAGCCAAGGCTTCCAAAGTCGTGCCCATGCCCTTGTATTCTTCATCTTGACCAAATTGATGAATGCGCTGATTTTCCTCTTCCAAATGCTCCGCAAACCATTCACGTACTTGATTCACCGAATCAATCTGTGTATCAACCCAGGCAGCTCCTAAGTCTGTCACAGCCATTTCGCTGGCAATGTTTCCAGCTCTGTGGCCGCCCATACCATCTGCCAAGATGATCAGGGTCTTGCCCGCCCGATTCACAAAAAGATTGGCATAATCTTGGTTATTTGTACGCTTTTGACCAACATCTGTTAATAATGAAATTTCCATACTGTCAGTTTCCTCCTCTTATTCCGATATCTTCCTAAATTGACTGATAAAAAATCCGTCGCTTTCATATAATTCCGGCGTAATCAAGATACAGCCGTCTTTGACGATATCTTTTCTTTCATGGTCTAATAAGACTTGCTCAAAATTCGGATGGCTGGCCAGAAATTTATCGACAACCTCAAAATTCTCTTTGGCCATAATCGTGCAAGTACTATAAGCTATTATACCACCTTTACGTAGACTTTGACAAACGCTGTCTAGTATATCCAGCTGAATTTTTTGTAAATTCTCAAAATCTGCATTTTCTTTATTATATTTTATATCTGGTTTGCGGCGAATTAAGCCAATACCTGAGCAAGGAGCGTCCACCAGGATTTTATCGAAAGCATCTGGGCCAAAAGTCTCAAACACCTTGGTCGCGTCCAGCTTTTTAGTGGTGATTTTATCAGCCAGATCCAGCCGTTCTGCATTTTCTTCTACGAGCTCTAACTTATGATCGTAGAGGTCCAAGGCTGTAATGTGGCCGCTCGTCAGATAGGAAGCCATGTGGGCAGTCTTGCCGCCCGGTGCACTGCAGGCATCTAAAATCTGCTCCTCCCCTTCTATGGCCAGAGTCGGCGCCACAAGCTGGCTAGACTCATCCTGAATCGTAATCGCTCCGCTTTCAAAGAGCTGATGTCCAGCAAAATACCCCTGTTTCTTAACCAAGGCTGACGGAGACAAGAGCGAGTCCTCAGCCCCTAAAAGCTGACGAAGCTCAGCCTTTCGCGACATATCTGTCACGCGAATGCTAGCTTTGCTGCGAACAAAAAGACTGGTAAAGATAGCTAGAGCTCTTTCTTCGCCATACTCTTCTATCAATGCTTTGACCAGCCAGACCGGCAGAGAATACTGGATCGAATAGCGCTTGTTTTTGCGCTTGATTGTTTCAAAATCAGCCACACCCTCACGCTCAATCCTACGTAACAAGGCATTGACAAATTTTTCGCTGCCTCGTTTACGTATTTTCGCAATTTCAACAGCCTCATGAACAACTGCATGCTGAGGGATTTTATCCAGATAGAGCATCTGGTACAGACTGAGCATAAGCAGAATGTAGAGCCAGTTATCCAATTTGTCCCTATCCTCAATCAGATGGGATAAATACCACTCCAGAGTGATTTTCCGAGCAACTGTGCCGTAAACCAGCTCTGTTACCAGACCTTTATCTGCTTGACTCAGTTGGCTTTGACTCAGTGCTTGGTTTATGGCGATATTGGAATAGGCGCCTTCTTCAAAAACTTCTTCCAAAATTTCCAAGGCCTGCCAACGGGCCGTTTTTTGCTTACTTTCCAAAAGTATCTCCTATGGACAGGCTGCGGCCCAGTCCATTCAAAAAATCAACGATAGCCATCTTGGGCTTACCAGCAGGCTGAACTGTCTTCAGCGAGAGAGCTCCCTGACCAGCTGCGACCACAAGCTCTTTTTTACTAATAGACAATATCTGTCCAGGCTGACCGCTGCCAGCCGTCATATCTGCTTCGTAAATCTTAAAACGTTGCCCTTGCAGCAAGGTATGAGCTACCGGCCAAGGATACATGCCACGAATTTGATTGAAAATTTGGCGGTTTGTTTTGCTCCAGTCTATCCGCTCTTCTTCTGGGCTGATATTCGGAGAGAAAGTGACCTGACTAGGATCCTGCGGCTGAGGTGTAATCTGCCCTTCCCTATAAGCTGGCAGTACATCCAATAATAGATCTCGACCGATAAGCGCCAATTTCTCAAAGAGAGTTCCAACGTTGTCAGTCTCTTCAATGGCTATTGCTCTGCTGGCTATCATGTCTCCAGCATCCATTTCCTTGACCATTTCCATAATAGTAACGCCTGCCTGCTCATCGCCGTTGATCAGAGCGTAGTGAATGGGAGCCCCACCTCGGTATTTAGGCAACAAAGAGGCATGAACATTCACCGCAAAGTCAACACTGTCTAGCAAGCGGCTAGGCAAAAACTGTCCAAATGCAGCTGTGACAATACCATCTGCTTCTAAGTTCATCAACTCCTCTAAACCCGAGCTTTGAGCCAGCTTTTCCGGTTGATAAACCGGTAGCTTGTATTCCAAGGCCAATTCTTTTACTGGAGTCATACGTATCTCTCTTTTTCGGCCAACGGCCCGGTCCGGCTGCGTCACTACTGCTAATACTTCGTATTGACTGCTGGACAGCAGTCCTTTTAGGACAGTCGCTGAGAAGTCCGGCGTTCCCATAAATATTATTTTCATCATTTTCAACTATTGATTCCTTCTTTGTTCCTTCCCTTATTATATCAGAAGTCGCCTACAACAACCTTAATCTCGGCTAAAAAGCTTTACATAAAATTTTGTGGTTCATTATCAATTGTCAGGCGTAAATCTTTATTGTCCCGATTCTGTGTCCAGTCCAAGACTTGATTTAGTGTCACCTGCAGCTTGTCCTCAAAGCGATATTTGAGCAAAATCTGATAATGATAGAGATTGTGGGTACGGGCAATGGGCTTCGGCGTTGGACCTAGGATTTGCACTTTTTCTGACAGACCGCTCCGCAGAATATCCATAACCTCATAGGCTTTTCGCACTGCTGTCTCTTCGTCCTTGTGGGACAGGGTTAGACCGACCGTAAAGTAATAAGGCGGGTAGCCTAGCTGCCGACGGATTCCCATTTCATAAGCATAGAAGCCTTCATAATCCTGCTGCTTGGCAAATTCAATGGCATAATGATGAGGATTGTAGGACTGGATAAAGACCTGACCAGCCTTTTCAGCCCGACCAGCACGGCCAGCCACCTGAGTCAGCAGCTGGAAAGTTCGCTCTGAAGAGCGAAAGTCCGGTAGATTAAGAGCAGTATCCGCATTGAGTACACCAACTAGCGTCACGTTTGGAAAATCCAATCCCTTGGCAATCATCTGGGTGCCTAAGAGAATATCTGCCTGACCCTGACCAAAGCTTTCTAAAATGGCTTCATGACTGCCTTTCTTACGGGTCGTATCTACATCCATCCGCAAAATGCGAGCCTGCGGAAAGAGCTGAACCAACTCATCATAAGCTTTCTGCGTCCCAGTCCCATAATAGCGAATGCTACGACTGGCACAGTTAGGACAAGACTGAGGAATATTCTTAGTAAAACCACAGTAGTGGCAGTTCATGGTCTTGGTGTCCATATGCAGAGTCAGAGAAATATCACAGTTAGGACAGCTATCAACGGTCCCACATTCCCGACACATAACAAAGCTGGAATACCCCCGCCTGTTGAGCATGAGAACCGTCTGTTCTCCCTTATCCAGACGATCTTGAATAGCATCTAGCAGGACTGGCGTGAAATTACTGGCTTCATGCTGGCCGATATAATCCCGAAAATCCACCACTTCCACTTGAGGAATCTGCGCCAGCGGATTTGCGCGCTTGCTGAGCAGCTGAAAATCATAGACTCCACGGCTTGCTCGAGCACGGCTCTCCAAGCTCGGAGTCGCCGATCCCAGCACTAAGACAGCTTGATTGTACTGAGCTCGCAGGAGAGCCACCTCTCTAGCATGATAGCGAGGATTGGAATCCTGCTTGTAGGATGATTCATGCTCTTCATCAATGATAATGGCTCCAATATTTGTCAGCGGAGCAAAAATAGCTGAACGCGCGCCGACAACAACCTGAGCAGCTCCTCGCTCCACCTTGCGCCATTCATCATATTTCTCACCGTCGGACAGACCTGAATGCAAAATTGCAACTTGGTCGCCAAATCTAGAAATAAAGCGATCGGTCACCTGAGGAGTCAGAGAAATCTCTGGAACCAGCATGATTGCTGTCTTGCCTTGATCCAGTGCCTCTGCGATGACCTGTAGGTAAACTTCGGTCTTCCCGCTGCCTGTGACCCCTTCTAGGAGAACTGGCTGAGAATGACTCTGACCAATTTTCTGAGTGATTGCCGCAACCGCTGCGGATTGTTCATCATTTAAGGTCAGACTTTGCTGCTGCCGCTCCTTTTGGAAATAAGCAGCAGAACGGCTGATTTCTCTATCTTCAATGCTAATTAGGTTTTCTTTGATAAAGTAATTAATAATATCGCGCGAAAAGCTTTCTCGTAAATCAGCCAAGAGCCGGCTACCCTGCTGCTCTAGCAAGACTTCTTTTAATTCTTGTTTTTTCTTAGCTTGTCGGGGAAGGTCATGATTTTGCAGAGCGGTATGATTGATCTGATACCATTTCTCAGTCTTAATATGCTTCTTGTCCGTTGCCTGATACTCCAGCCGAATACGGCCAGTCTGGGTCAGTCGCATCAGCTTGGCCTGACTTTTCTTGTCCAAATCAGAAAAGCGAAGACTAGCCTCTTGACCAAAGATAGCTGATCGTTCCTCAACATTCAGCAGCTCCGTCGGATAGAGTAGTTTATCATAGCTGGAGTTGAGAAGACTAGGCAGCATGGCCTTTAAAAGGGAAATCTTATAAGAAAAGACTGACTTGCGCAACTCATCCGCCAGCCAGAGCTGTTCCTGGTTCAAGACGGGCCTGAAATCAAGGACTTCCGCAATTTCCTTCAGCTCTTCTTGGCCTCCCGTCTCATCAAAGCCGACCACAATCCCCTGAATCAGGCGATTTCCCTGCCCAAAAGGGACATGGACTCGCATGCCAGCTGCTAGCATTCCTGCAAACTCTTCTGGAATAGCATAACTATAGGGCTTGTCCGTCTGCATCAGAGGAACATCCACAATAATCTTTGCTAGCTTCACATTCTCACCCCACTTTCCTAAACGTCATTACAGAAAAAATAAGATTGAGCATCCCCAACCTTAAATCTTCTCACCTTCTTCTTTTTCTTTAGCGATTTGCTCTTTAATCTTACGTTCTTCTTCTTCTTTACGCAGACGCTCTTCTTCTGCCCGACGGCGAACTGCCTCGCGCTTGCCTTCTGGATCTGGATGGATAACGACATTGCCGGATTCAATTTCTTCCAAAGCACGAAGAGTGGATTTAACAGACTTGAATTCCTGCGTAGCGGGAGCTCCAGCTTCAAGCTCATGAGCGCGCTTAGCTTCTAAAATAACCAAGGAATATTTTGACGGAACCTTGTCCAGCAAAGTGTCAATAGACGGTTTTAACATCATAATTTTCTACCTAATTTCTAACTTTCTATCGAATAATCGTTTCATTTTTTGGAAGCATGTCCTGATAACGGCCGATAACACGATCTACTCGGAAATGCTCTGCTTCAATCACGCGCTTGACACGGTCGGCAGCCAGCGGCACCTGATCATTGACAATGGCATAATCATACTCGCGCATGAGGGCAATTTCTTCTTTAGCCTTTTCTATGCGCTGAGCGATAATCTCAGCACTATCTGTCCCACGTCCGACCAAGCGGTCTTTGAGCTCTTCTAAGTCTGGAGGAGTCAAAAAAATAAAGACGGCATCTGGAACTTTTTTCTTGACTTGCAAAGCTCCCTGAACCTCAATCTCTAGGAAGACATCAATACCTTTATCCAGCGTTTCATTGACATAAGTCAGAGGCGTCCCATAGTAGTTTCCTACATACTCTGCATACTCCAGCATCTGTCCCTGACGAATCAGCTCTTCAAACTCCTCGCGAGTACGGAAGAAATAGTCAACTCCATCCACTTCACCTGGACGCTGAGGACGAGTCGTCATAGATACCGAGTACTGAAATTGATTATCAGTGCTTTCAAAAATTTCTCGTCTAACAGTCCCTTTTCCTACACCAGAGGGACCAGAAAAGACGATTAGTAAGCCTCGTTCCGTCATCATGTCTCCTTCACAGTCTTTCTATCTAGTGTAACAAAATTAGGCTGATATTTCAAGAGGATAGGAAGAAATGTATGTGTCTAGAGTTTTGAGAAAATAGAAAAATTAAGCAAGCAATCATACGGAAAACAAAATAGACCAGCAGATAATTCAAGAAAAAAGCAATCTGTTACCAGACTGCTTTTTTTCTTTATTTTGCGTAGTCGACGGCACGCATCTCACGGATAACCGTAACTTTGATATTGCCTGGATATTCCAAGTTGTTTTCGATTTTTTCACGAACATCGTGCGCCAAAATCGTAATCTTGTCATCCTTAATCTTGTCCGGCTGAACCATAATCCGGATTTCCCGGCCAGCTTGTAAAGCAAAGCTGTTCTTGACACCCTTGAAACTATTAGCGATTTCTTCCAAATCTTGGAGACGCTTGATATAGCTTTCCAGAGATTCACTACGAGCTCCTGGCCGAGCGGCACTGAGAGCA
This sequence comes from uncultured Streptococcus sp., assembly GCF_905372115.1. Taxonomy (GTDB): domain Bacteria; phylum Bacillota; class Bacilli; order Lactobacillales; family Streptococcaceae; genus Streptococcus. The sequence continues at coordinate 9,426 of NZ_CAJPNR010000026.1, read as the reverse complement.
TCTGCTGCAGCTACGATAACAGCAATGACACTTTCTGCTTCCACATCCCCGTGGTGGCTGGCAATCGTATTAACAACGATTGGATGCTCCTTGTACTTACGAGCCAGTTCTGTCCCGATTTCCACGTGGCTGCCTTCAACCTCACGGTCGATAGACTTGCCAATATCATGGAGGAATCCAGCACGGCGGGCTAAATTGGCATTTTCACCAAGCTCACCAGCGATGATGCCGGAAAGCTTGGCAACCTCAATAGAGTGCCGAAGGACGTTCTGACCATAAGAAGTACGGAACTGCAAGCGACCCATGATTTTCATCAAATCAGGATGCAGGTTAGGTGCTCCGATTTCATAAGCTGCGGCTTCCCCGTACTCACGGATGCGATTGTCAATTTCCAGACGGTTCTTCTCAACCAACTCCTCGATGCGAGCTGGATGAATGCGACCGTCTTTCAAGAGTGCTTCCATAGTCATACGAGCAATTTCGCGGCGAATCGGATCAAAACCTGAGAGAGTGACTACTTCAGGCGTATCATCAATGATGACATCAATACCAGTCAGACTTTCAAAAGTTCGGATATTGCGACCTTCCCGGCCAATAATCCGCCCCTTCATACTGTCATCTGGCAGATGCACCGTTGAGTTGGTTTGCTCAGCGACGTAATCACCGGCAATACGCTGCATGGCTTGGACCAAGATATTCTTCGCAACCTTGTCAGACCGCTCTTTGATATCTTGCTCCGCATCCCGAATCCTAGTCGCAATCTCTTTAGAAAGCTTGTCTTCGGTCTGCGTCAAAATAATATCACGCGCTTCTGTCTGCGATAGCGAAGCAACTCGCTCCAGCTCTGCTGCCTTCTGCTTTTCAAGTTCCGCTACTTGTTCTTCACGCGCATCAATGTGTTTAGATTTATCTGAGAGACTTTGTTCTTTTTGCTCCAAAGCCTTTTCTTTGTTGCTTAAATTATCGTCTTTGCGGTCAAGGGTAGAAGCGCGCTCTGTCAAGCGGCTTTCGATTTGTTTCAACTCTTGACGTTCAGACTTAAATTCTGCATCAACTTGTTCACGATATTTTCTGGCTTCTTCTTTTGCCTCCAAAAGTGCTTCTTTTTTAAGCGAACTTGTTTCCCGCTTGGCTTCTTTGATAATCAAATCAGCTTCGCGTTCAGCCTGTCCGCGTAAATTGGTTGCTTCTTGTTCAGCATTTAAAAGAGTAAGCTCTGCAGCTTCTTTAGATGATTTCATCTTAGCCGAGACACTTACATATCCAATCACTAAACCAATGATGGCAGCAAAAACAGACATAATTATAGGAAATAGGTCCATGTTTTTACTCCAAATCTATTTAATTGTTGAATTCAAAATTCCATACTATTCTATCACAAATCTAAAAAATTCACAAACCTATTTTTTGAAATTCAAGAAAGCTTTTGTCCAATTTTCACCGACAAAATCATAAAAGTTTGTAGAAGCCTGTGCACCAAAACTTTTTCAAACCATAAGCAAGATTATTCAAACTTTTCATTTTCCTAAAACTTGAACTTTATTCCCAAATAAAATTTTTTTATGCTATAATCAGAGAAGAAAAGGTGTCTATGAGACAGGATTTTTCTTACCTAACAAGACAAACTTATGGCTTGATATCACTAGAAAAACCTTCTCGCACTTGCTACATTGTAAAGGAGAAACCATGTCTAAAGAAGTTATCGTCGAAAGCTTTGAGCTGGATCACACCATTGTCAAAGCGCCTTATGTCCGCCTTATCGGAGAAGAAACTGGCCCTAAAGGCGACATCATTTCCAATTTTGATATCCGTCTGGTTCAGCCGAATGAAGATTCAATCCCGACAGCCGGTCTGCATACCATCGAGCATTTGCTGGCCATGCTGATTCGCAAGCGCATTGATGGTATGATTGACTGCTCACCTTTTGGCTGTCGCACTGGTTTTCACATGATTATGTGGGGCCAACACAGCTCCAGCCAGATTGCTCAGGTCATCAAATCCTGTCTGGAAGAAATCGCTGAGTCAACTAGCTGGGAAGATGTCCCTGGAACAACCATTGAATCCTGCGGAAACTACAAGGATCACAGCCTTTTCTCAGCCAAAGAATGGGCTAAACTTATTCTCAGCCAAGGAATCTCAGATGATGCCTTTGAACGCCATGTGATTTAAAACAATAAAAAGTTCTCGAAATTGAGAACTTTTTTTGTGCATGTATAATGAAATCCATCAACAAACTAGAAAGTCAGCTGCTGAAGAAATGTTCAAAGATGACTAGAAATCAAGCGAGTCAGCATGACCTGGTCCATTTCCGACGAAGTAGCCAGTCTTACAGTTGATACTGAAGAGGTAGGTACCGTCTGGCTTGAAGAGGTTATAGTAGCCGTTTCCTTTAATAATATTGACGCGTTCCAGGATATAGTTATCACCAGAAATATAGCCGCGCTCACGAGAAGTTTGCAAAATCTTCTCCAGAACGCCAGGATTGAACGTCCAAGCCGGATTGTTGACGTCATCAATAGCCGCTTGGTTATAAGGGACACGACTGAGGTCTCTCTGCAGATTTACTCCGTTGCTAGGAAGACCATAGCCAGAGTAAGAGCTGGAAGCTCCTGAACCAGAAGCAGACGAGCTTGAACCGCCACTTGTACCTGCACCTGTACCTCCTTGATCAGTAGCAGGAGCCGGTGTTGGAACCTGTTGGCCGCGTCCTTGGGCAATTGCTGCCTTTAGAACTTCATCTAGCTTAGCATTGCCACTTGATACATCTGAGAAAGTCGCATTTGTATTAGCCTTGGCTTCCTTGTTCAAGACACCGTCAGTGATCGCTCCACCGTCAAACTGCGAATTGACACTTTGGATAGCCGAAATTTGTTTCACTAGGGAATCATACTTGCTCTTGGCTGCATCATAGTCTTTGCTGCCTTTTAGTTTTTCAAGTAAGGTTTTTAATTTTTCCAAGTCGCCAAATTTACTGTTTTTGACAGCTGTCTGATTGCTATCTGTGAAGAATGCAGCATACTCATCATTAAAGGACTTCAAATCCTTGGCAGTATTATCAGAACTAGAGGAAGACGAACTCTTTTTGCTGGACTGCGATGTTGAAGAGCTGGAGCTTGTAACGGTCTTGTGACCCCAATTATGCCCCAGAGCAAAGTAAAGCCCTGTGCCCGCTACAGCAATCCCTAAAAGTCCTAAAACTGGATAAAGGAAAGATTTTTTCTTGTAGAAAGGTGTCTTAGGAACCTGTAATTCCTTCTCATCAAGCGGCTCCGGAATAGGACCGTAAGATGTCTTTTGAACGGGAGCAGCAGGAATCGAATCCGCCTGCTCTGAGCGTTGACTGCGAGAACCTAAGGGGGTTGGAGCTACTTCTGGCTCACTTGCAGTCTCAGTGTCTGTCGACTGAGCTGTTGGAATCTCCTGTTCACTTTCAACCTCTTGCCGTCTTTCTTTGATGAAGTCGGTCAAATCAGAAGAGGCTTGCTCAGCCTGAGCCGCTTCCTGCTCCTGCAGCTTTCTGATTTTCTGGGTTTCAAATTTTCCTGCTTCGATTTCCTGACGGTGCTGCTTGATATACTTATCCAGCACATTGTCGCTTTCATTCACACCGGCTTCCAGCTCCTCTTTCTTACGAGTAGCTTGACCGACTGTCATTTCCTTGGCCTCTTCAAAATCAAGGACAGACTCTTTCTTTTCTTCTTCCGGTGAGTAGTTTTCTTCTTTCGTCACGGCAAATCCTTTCTAATCTAACTGACGTTTGACCCGCTGGCCAAAATACTGATATAAATCAACTTTTAAAGTACCATTATAAAGTTTGCGTTTTTTATCGGCCTGACTGCCGTATTTGCTTTCAAAAGCTTCATCGCTGGTCAGGATAAATTTGCTCCAAGTTTTGAGCGGAGCAAAAGTTTCTCCCATCTCCTGATAAAGCTGAGTCACAGCCTCATCATCTAGAAGGCGCTCCCCGTATGGCGGATTAGAGATAATCACACCATTGATCTTATCTGTATGCAAATCCTGCAGACGCATCTGCTTAAAGTGAACCTGCTCTGCTACTCCTGCTTGCTCAGCATTTTTTCGAGCTAGCTCTACCATACGGCCATCGATATCCGAGCCAGAAATATCCAGCTGGATGGTCTGATCAATCTGACTGAGTGCAGTTGAGCGAGCCTGGGCTACCAGATCTTTATCCACCCAATTCCAGTCTTCAAAGGCAAAAGAACGATGAAGTCCCGGCGCTATCTTCATCCCTATCATAGCGGCCTCAATACAAAAAGTACCAGAGCCGCAAGTCGGGTCAATCAAAGGCTTATCCGGATACCAATTGGACAGGAGCAAAATAGCTGCTGCCATATTTTCCTTGATCGGTGCACCGCCTTTATCAGCCCGATAACCACGTTTGAAGAGGCTGGACCCTGTCGTATCAATCATGACTGTCGCTACATCTTTTAGGATAGAAACTTCTATCCTAAACTCAGCTCCATTTTCCTGCAGGGGGACCCCTTCCGGACGTGCATAATGCTTCTGCAGCTTCTTGACAACTGCCTTTTTAGAAATAGCCTGAACACTAGGCTCATTGTGAAGTTTTGACTTGACACATTTGGCCTTGGCAATAGGAAATTTAGCTCCCAGAGGTAGATAATTCTCCCAATCCAGAGCAAAAACTCCCTGAAAGAGCTCTTCAAAAGTCTTGGCTGGAAAACTGCCAACTACAATCTTAATCCGATCGGCCGCGCGCAGCCAGAGATTGGTTTGAATAATGGTACTGACATCACCCTCGAAGCGAACTCGGCCATTTTCGACCTGACAATCAAGTCCCAGCTCTCTGATTTCACGGCCGACGACAGCTTCTAGCCCTGCCGCTGCGGTCGCAATTAAATTAAATTTTTCTTTCATCTCGGCTTTTAAATGGATTCCAATCTATACAAACAAAGGGAGTGAGACAAAAATCGTGATTTCGTCACATCGATTTTCCTCACTCTCCCTTTTTAAATTTTGGGCTGAGAAGGTTTCACTGCTCTTTATCAGCTAGCTCAGCACTTGAAATGTCCATCAGACAAATGAAGCAACAGCTAGTTGGACTTGGCAGAGAATAGAGCGCTCAGCCACTCTCTTGCTATTCTATTATAAAATTTAAAGAGGACAGGACTTGACGTCCTAGCCTCAACCTATATGCAATTTTCTGTAAGCCATGTTTTGTTCCGGAAATGACTAGGTACCATTTCCTTCGATAATCATCTGTCTACTGTTTCCAGTCAGAGTGCTATGTTCGCTTCCATGCACTCCATGCCCCGACCAAAGTTTGGGTTGCTAGCTTGAGGGGTTTACCGCGTTCCACTTCTTCTGTTTCCAGAAGAACTACGTCACTGTGGCACTTTCAGACCTAATCAGACATATCAAAAGACTTAGCCCTTTCAGTCGCCGTAACGGAAAAATCCGTCCCTAGGCTTATTTCTTCGCCTAGCACAAACACTACCGGCATCACAGCCAGTGCTAGCATGGACTTTCCTCATGAAAATCTAAAATTTCCACGCGATTATCCAAAAATTGCACTGCTCTAAAAGAACCATTATTCACGATCCAGAATTTGTTTTCCGAATACTTCCTTTTCAAGACGGTTCAAGCGCTTCAAGATATCAAAATTAGTCGCAGAAGTCATCTGAGGGAAGTTTTCTGCAGTTGACTGAGTTGTTTGTGTTGATTGGACAGGCTGAGTCGGCTGAACCGGTGCTTTTTCAACCGGCTTCGCAGCTAACTCTTCCTTGAGACGGCGATTTTCCTCACGCAGCTCCTTTACCAAGGCTGCATAAGTCTCATAATCCTTGATAATATCGTCCAAAAACTCATCCACTTCGGACTTACTATAGCCACGTACTTCACGTTTAAAATCCTGATCAAAAATATCTTTTGCTGTAAAAATAATACTTGCCATCTTCTCTCTCCAATCTAGTTTGTCATATTCAATTATAAACAAAATGCACTATAAAAATCAAGATTTATCATCTAATTTTCCGAAAAATTTTCGGCCACTTCGTTCAGGTCATCAAATGTTAATTTTTTGATAAAATACTGTTCTTGTTTTTTCATTTCTTGGTAAAGATATTTCAGTTTTGTATCCTGTTCTTCATCGTAAAAGAGGTAGGCTCCGTCCGTATTTTGAATGATAAATTGATTGTAATCACGAAACTGACTAGGATTTTGGTAGGTCGGATAAGCATACTTGACGAAATCCGCCTGCTTAAAAGCAGCTAATTTGGCTTGATTGGCTTCGTTCCAATTTTCACCTTGATTCTCAAAGAGAAAGATGGTTGCCATCTGAAATTCATAATCCTTTTTCAAGTCATCAGCCAGCTCCAAGACCCAAGACTCAAAGCCCAGATTGCCCATAAAAACCAGCCAATCCACTCCGTCTTCCAAAAAACGGATTAAGTCCCTCTTAGCGGCTTCTTTTATGATGTTTATTCTCATGTCTTTTTCCGTCGAAATGCCGATTTCAAAGGCTTTGTAGCCTGTAATTAGTAGACTGGTCATTTATTCTCCCTTAAAAAAGTTTTTTGTGGTATAATAGAGTGATGCTATTGTACCAATAAGGAGTTTTATGGTCAACTATCCGCATAAGCTAAAGGCAAAAAGCAGTATCAATAGGCCAGTTTCCGGCATGATTAACTTTGCCAATCGTGGGATGTCTTTTGAAAAGATGATCAACGAATCCAACAACTACTATCTTAGCAGAGGACTCGCTGTCATCCATAAAAAGCCCACCCCTATTCAGATTGTCAAGGTTGATTATCCGCACCGTAGCCGAGCCAAGATTGTAGAGGCTTACTTTCGGCAAGCTTCCACAACAGACTATTCTGGCGTCTACAAGGGCCATTATATTGACTTTGAAGCCAAGGAGACCCGACAGAAAAAATCGATGCCCATGAAAAATTTTCATTTGCATCAGATTGAGCATATGGAGGCAGTCCTTGAGCAAAAGGGCATCTGTTTTGTCTTACTGCATTTTTCCAGCTTAAGGGAGACTTACCTACTTCCCGCTTCTTATTTAATTGAGTTTTACAAGATCGACAAGGGAGGGAAGTCCATGCCTCTAACTTACATCCAAGAGCATGGTTATCCGATTGAAATGCAACAGCTTCCCAGCATCCCTTATCTTGAAATTATCGAACAAAAACTACTAGGTGGTATTATAAATGAATAAACAAACTCTTATGCAGGCTTTAAAATATCTTGCAAGTGCACTTATAACCCTGCTTATGATTGGATTCGTGATTGGCTGTTTGGTATTTACCTACTATGCGGTCAAGGCTCCTAAGCTTTCTGAAAAAGACCTCATCGCGACCACATCCAGTAAGATTTTTGACAGCAATAACAATTTGATTGCGGACCTAGGCGCTGAAAAGCGGGTCAATGCTGAAACTAGTGAAATACCTACGGATTTGGTCAACGCTATTGTCGCCATCGAAGACCATCGCTTCTTCAACCACCGCGGGGTGGACTTTATTCGGATTGCAGGTGCCCTTATCAGTAACATCCGTGGCGGAGGCCGTCAAGGTGGTTCAACTCTGACCCAGCAGTTGATTAAGCTGTCTTATTTCTCAACTTCTTCTTCGGACGCGACCCTTTCACGTAAAATCCAAGAAGCTTGGCTGGCCGCTCAGCTTGAGCGTAAAGCAACCAAGCAGCAAATCTTGACCTATTATGTCAACAAAGTCTACATGTCTAACAGTAACTACGGTATGCAGACAGCAGCCCGAAGCTACTATGGCAAGGACCTAAAAGATTTGAGCTTACACCAAACGGCTCTGCTGGCAGGTATGCCTCAGGCACCTAACCAATACGATCCCTACACTCACCCAGAGGCTGCAACCAATCGCCGTAATCTGGTACTTCGTGAGATGCATGATCTCAAGTACATCACAGATGAGCAGTATGAGCAAGCTAAGAACACTCCTGTAACCGATGGACTTCAAAGCCTAAAAGCTTCCACTAGCTATCCTGCTTACATGGATAATTATCTTAAGGAAGTAATTGAACAAGTAGAAGAAGAGACTGGTTACAATGTCCTGACAACTGGTATGGAAGTCTATACAAACGTCAACACTGATGCCCAAAAGAAACTTTGGGATATTTACAACACAGGAGACTATGTAGCTTATCCAGATGACGAAATGCAGGTTGCGTCCACCGTTATGGATGTGCAAACTGGTAAAGTCATTGCCCAACTTGGTTCTCGTAACCAATCTACCAACGTATCCTTTGGTACCAACCAAGCTGTTGAAACCAACCGTGACTTTGGTTCAACTATGAAACCAATCACGGATTATGCTCCAGCTCTTGAAAATGAAGTCTATACTTCAACAGCTGCGCCTATCACGGATGCTCCATATAACTTCCCGTATTCCAGCACACCAGTCTACAACTGGGATAAGAAATACTATGGCGGGATGACGATTCAATACGCGATTCAGGAATCCCGGAACGTTCCTGCCGTGAAAACGCTGGAAGCCGTTGGTCTGGATGAGTCCCTCAAGTTCCTAAATCGCATAGGAATTAACTATCCTGAAATGTTCTATGTTAATGCCTTTTCAAGTAATACCAGCAAATCCGGCAATGAATACGGAGCCAGCAGTGAAAAAATGGCTGCTGCCTATGCTGCTTTTGCCAATGGTGGTACTTACTACAAGCCTCAGTATGTCAATCGCGTCGTCTTCAGTGACGGAACGGAGAAGACCTTCTCCAACAATGGTTCCAAGGCTATGAAGGAAACGACAGCCTACATGATGACCGATATGATGAAAACAGTCTTGCAGTCTGGTACAGGGACAAACGCTGCCATTTCTGGGGTTTATCAGGCCGGTAAGACTGGAACCTCCAACTATGCTGATGATGAATTAGCTAAGCTGACCAAGCCTTACTACTACTCTAGCATTGTCACACCAGACGAGCTCTTCGTTGGTTACACGCCTAAGTATTCAATGGCTGTTTGGACTGGCTACTCTAACCGCCTGACACCAATCCTTGATGACGGGGTTAAGGTTGCAACAGATGTCTACCGCGAAATGATGCTTTACCTAGCTCAAGATGGCTCTGCTTCAGAAGATTGGGAAATGCCAGATGGTCTCTACCGCAGTGGCTCTTATGTCTATCTCAATAGTGGTACTGGCTATAACCGTTACTACAATAACCAGCAGTACTATAACTATTCTAGCTATAGCAGTTACAGTACAGAAGCTAGCTCTGACACATCAGCTTCTAGTGAGCATTCTGGTGATTCAAACAATAGCTCTTCTAGCCACAATGACTCATCTTCCGGTGACGGTGGAAATGACTAGAGAGACGAAGATTAGAATACAAACTAAAAGAGTAAGAATTGAACCGCACCCCAAAAGTTAGACAGAAAAAATCTAACTTTTGGGGTGTTTT
>NZ_CAJPNR010000025.1 GCF_905372115.1 uncultured Streptococcus sp. | reverse complement strand
ACCATGTAGAAGAAATTACTGAAGCTATGGATCATGTCCTGCTCCTGAAAGAAGGCGAAATCATAGCCCAAGGTCCTAAAGAAGACATTCTTCAAAAAGAGGTCATGGATCGCTTCTATCCTCAGCCAGTCGAGCTGATTGAGCTAGGAGAAGGCCGCTATTTCGTCAAGGTGGAGGTCAGGTCCTCATGAAGCAATTTTCTAACACAATCTTCAATTTGGGCTATTTTCTGATTCTAACCATGACTGCGATTGCCTTGCTTTTCCTGTCCGGGCAGATTCTCCTTTCCCATACTTACATCCCTTTGAGGATTGCTGAGGGGGTCCAATTCGTCAGTAATCCTTGGTATTTCTACCCTATCCTCCTGCTCTTTCTCCTCAGCCTCTTTTTAATCCGGCCCCTATTGGAAAAGGTTCAGACCAAGCATCTTTTTTGGATTCTGTCCCTCATCTTTATAGCAGCAGCGATTTTTCTGATAACGGCCTATGATGGACGCATCCGAGCTGACGCCAAGCACGTTTTCAATGCAGCGCTAGCCTTTAACCGAGGAGATTACAGCTCACTGACGACCGTCGGAAGCTACATGTATCGCAATCCTCATCAGCTAGGACTGATGACTCTGGAACGACTTTATGCTTTTATTTCTCCGACGACTCAGTTTGCCTTTAGCATGAATGTCGTCTGGACTTTACTCAGTCATTTCTTGATTTACAAGATTACAGCTCTCCTCAATGCCAGAGAAATCATCCAGAAATACACGATTCTGCTGACTTTTCTCTTTCTACCACAGCTCTTTTTCGTCCTCTTTGTCTACGGTACCATTCCCGGGCTCTTCTTCTGTCTGCTCAGTCTCTATGCTTTTATCAAGCTGGACCAGAAAGGAAACTTACTCTATGCTTTGCTGGGAGCTGCCAGCATCAGTCTGGCCTGCCTCCTGCGCAACAACTACATTATCTTTGCCATTATGCTAATCGGCGTCTACTTCCTATCCATTTTTTATAAATGGTCTTGGAAGAAACCCTTAGCCATCATCCTGATTTTAGCCGGTATCGTTCTTTCAAACAAGGGACTGACGGTCTACTATGAGCAGCTGATTGGGGGCAAGATTGGTGTTGGTACCCCAAAAATCGCCTACATCACTATGGGCCTGCGGGACGATCCTAATCGGCAGAGCCTGGGAGGCTGGTACGATGCCTACAATACCAAGATTCTCAAGCGCAACAATTACGATGAAAATTTGGCTACAGAAATGGCCACTCGGGATTTGAAGGATATCCTGATTCACTTCAGCAAGCATCCTGCTTATGCGCTCAAATTCTTCTACGAAAAGGTCAAGTCTACCTGGACTGAGCCGACTTTTCAGTCCATTTGGACCGGGCCGCAGATTGAACGCCAGCAATATATGAAGCCAGCTGTCCTGCGCAGTATTTATGAGGAAAGAAAGGGTTATCAGATTGTTAATTTCCTGCTCTTGACCCTGCTAGCCAGCATCTATCTGCTCTCCTGTTTCTTTATCCTGCATAAATTTTTCGTCGCCGAGGAAAGGCTGACGCCTTTTGACCTCTATCCCTTCATCTTTCTCTTGGGGGGCGGCCTCTTTCACTTCTTCTGGGAAACCAAGAGCCAGTATGTCTATATCTATGTCCTCCTTCTCATCCCTTCCGCCGCTCAATCCTTAGTCGATCTGAGCGATTGGTGGAAGAACAAAGGAAAAGGGAAATCAACAGACCAGCTTGAGAAAGACCTATAAAACTTGAACACTTGATAAGAATTTCTTATAATTTTATAGGAACATTAAGTGACACAAAGTTGAATTTGTAACTGAAACTTTTTATATTTTACGAAGGGAGAATAGTGATTTATGTTTTCAATATTAGGTGCAGTATTATTTGGAGTTATAGCAATTATGACAGTTCTTGTTGCTTGCGGTCTGCCTTTGGGCGAATTTACAATGGGGGGACAACATAAAATCTTACCTAAGAAATTTAGACTTGCGGCAGTCGTTTCGGTGGCTATTCAAATTTTTGCCATGATCATTATTTTGCAAGCTGGAGGTTTGCTTCCCCTGTGGCTGTCTTTCAAGGTTACTAAATATATTTGTTTCTTCTTTGCCGCTTACCTATCCTTGAATACGATTATGAACATGATTTCAAAAAGTAAGAAAGAAAAATATGTAATGACTCCGATTTCACTTATAGCTGCAATATGTTTTTGGATAACAGCATTTCAGATGTAGTATGTAAGCGAGGATCATCTACAGTGCGTCAAATTGGAATTTGTAGAGGTGAGAAAAATGTAATGGCAACACATTCAACTTAAATCGAAATAGTATAAAATTACGAGGAGATTATAAGATGAACAATTATATAAAATTAAATGAAGATAGATGGAATAATGTAAAAAATGACTATACTGAGCCATTGACACATGAAGAATTAGAAGAAGTTAGAAATAATCCAATTTCTGTTGCATTAACTGTTGGGAAAAAAGTTCCAAAAGAATGGTTTGAAAAAGCAAACGGAAAAAAGATATTAGGTTTAGCTTGTGGCGGTGGACAGCAGGGGCCAGTTTTTGCTATAAAAGGTTATGATGTAACCATAATGGATTTTTCTAAATCACAATTACAAAGAGATGATATGGTTGCTAAAAGAGAAGGCTTAAAAATCAATACAGTTCAAGGCGATATGACAAAACCATTTCCATTTGAAGATGAAACTTTTGATATTGTTTTTAATCCGGTCTCAAATGTGTATATAGAAGATTTAGAAAACATGTATAAAGAAGCCTCTCGAGTATTGAAAAAGGGTGGACTGTTAATGGTCGGATTTATGAATCCTTGGATATACATGTATGATGCTGACATTGTATGGGACAAACCCGATGAGGAATTACTTTTAAAGTTTTCAATACCTTTTAATTCAAAAGAGCTTGAAGAGGAAGGCAAGATAACCATCAATCCAGAATATGGATATGAATTTAGCCATACCTTAGAAACTCAGATTAGAGGACAACTCAAAAATGGTCTCGCTATGATAGATTTTTATGAATCGTGTGACAAAAGACATAGATTATCACGCTATGGAAATGACTATATCGCTACACTTTGCATTAAACTATAATATTATAGAACATACTTCAGGAGAATAGCCCATTTTATTTTCCTTAAGGGTTAAAATCTAAAAATCCCAGTTTGTCTAATTGAATAGAAAAATTTTTAAAACAGTAAATCACAAAGGTTTACTGTTTTTTTGCTCATTTTGAGAAATCATAACCACCCGTGAAAACGAGTGGCTTGTACACCGGCTATAAGCCGTTTCCCTCTAGCGACGTCTAAAGACGTTCGCTGAACTTCTTTTAGGTTAATGCTATGATTACTTGACTAATGCCCGTAAAAACAGGCTTTTATCTTAATTCTAAAACTGCCATCTGAGAACGCTTTGACCTTAACTTATCAAAGGCAAGGTCATTTTTCCCAATCGCCTATATATTTAAAAACTATCTTTTCGTTTAGGCCAACGATACTCACATAGTCCCCTCTCCCCCAAAACTTTCGATTGTTATAATATAACCCTTCTTGTTTTTCAATCTGAACAGGAGGGGTTGTTTTGAATGGAAATGAATAAGACTTAGTTTTGTGTTATTAGCATTTTCATCACTTCACTTTAATCGTAATCAGCATACCTCCACCAAGCTATTGTTGCGATAAGACCTAGAATACTTACCCCAAATAAACTGACAATGCTCCCAAAATTCAATAGCGCTTTTCCAGCAATACCACTTGCGAGTGCAGGAATCGCCCATGGAATGTATTTCCCAAAGTTAAGAGCAGAACCAAGCTGAGAAAAAATAATAGTAAAAATAATAAATGCCAATGGAGACAAATAGCCCCGGCCTAAACAAGCAAAAAAAGCCACTGGAGTAGAGAGTACGATCGTAAGAGTAGTACAAAAAACAAAAGTAAGTATACCTTTGAAAATCACCATTAAGCTCCCACCCTCAAGTCCAATCAAATTGCCAGCTAATAATCCTAACAAAAGTGCAAAAATTGATAGAATATAGCTCCATAGAGCAATAACGATAAACTTGGATAATACGATTGTATCTCTTCTTATCGGGAGTGCTAATAGGTCTATCATCGTTTTATCAGAGTATTCTCTACCAAAAAACCAAGATGCTGTAAATCCAAAAATGAGCAATCCCCCAACAGAAATGACTTGTGATACGGTCATTAAGTACGACGACCAGTCTGTTATCCTCATCATTTCCATTTTTGCAGAAATCAATCCAAGATTTTTGAAATTCTCTGGATATTTCATCATAGTTGCAAACAAGCCAACAATAAAAGGAACTAAACAGATAGAACAAGCAGTTACGATGGAAAGTTTTGATTTTATTAACTTTCTCCATTCAATTAAAATACAGGAACTAAGCTTTTTCATTCGAAACACCTCCATTATAGTCATTCAGTATTCTTAAGAAATAATGCTCTAAATCTTCTTTTTCAACAGCCAGCGATTTGGGTGGATAACCTGCATTAACCAGCAATGTAGCAATTTCTTCCGGATATTCCACAGATTTTTTATCAATTAGTTCTAAGAAATCGATATTATTTTCTGTGTCTGATTGAATGTTTACATGATAGCCATGGTTAGATAATACTTCTTTCATGGCCTTATTATTAGATCCACTTACTAGTAACCTCTTTTCTAAGTACTGTTCTAATTCATTGCTTTCAACTTCTCTTATAAGTCTGCCCTCATGTACAATAACTATCCTAGTAGCAATTTTAGATATTTCCTCTAGATTATGACTTGAAATAAGAACAGTTGTACCTAGATGATTCGCCAATTCCTTTAACAGTTCTCTCACTTCAATAACTCCAAAAGGATCTAATCCATTTGTCGGCTCATCAAGAATTAGAATTTTAGGTTTATGAATAATCGCTTTTGCAATTCCTAAACGCGCAACATTTCCTAAAGAAAGATGCTTCTCCTGTTTATGTTCATATTGCTTTAGTTTTAATTTTTCAATTACCCAGTCAATATTATCTTTATTAACCCCTCTTAATTTACTAACTATTTCTAAATTTTCTCTCACCGTTAAATCCGGATAAGAATAAGGCGTCTCAATAATATAACCTATTTCGTTTCGAAGTTCTAAATTATTCAGATCTAACTTTTTTCCTTGAATATAGCATTCTCCTGATGTAGATTTTATCAATCCTAGCATCATTCTCATCGTCGTTGTTTTCCCTGCACCATTCAGTCCTAAAAACCCTACTATTTCACCAGGTTTTATTGATAGATTCAAGTTGTTGACAACATTTTTTGTTCCATATCTTTTAGAAAGGTTTGCGGTTCTAATTGCTTCTTTCACCATTACCTATCCTCCTTAGTAATTTGCTCAACAATTCCTTGTATGACTAACTTCAATGTAGTATCAAATTGTTCTTCACCGATTTCCTCGATGTGTAATATAGTCATAGCAATCGTTCTAAATAAAGCAGAGACGATTTCTACCGATACATTTTCTCTAATATTGATTCGGGATACAATTTTTTTTACCATCCTATCATCTATCAGATGATGATTTGTTATCGCCTCTTTCGGCAATTTTCTTATGAGTAATTCCATTTCATGATTTTTAAATATGGTATACATAAATGAATAGCGAAAATCTTGATAAAAATCATAAAGTAACTGTACAAGACGATTTGTATCTATCTTGACTTCCATACCTAATTGTTCTGTCAGGTGATTCATAACATCTATTTGATATTCTTCTAAGACCGCAAAAAATAACATTTCCTTTGAAGAATAAAAATTATAAAAAGAACCTTTGGAGATATCCACCATTGCTGCCATTTGGTCAACTGTGGTTTTCTTAACCCCATATCTTTGAAGGCATTCCTTTGCAACTTTATGTAATTTCTTTCTAATAACTTCTTTTTCTTCGCTAGTAAAAGCAGTAGCCATAACTTCCTCCTAAAAACTCTGTGACGTTTTTTGATTTTACAGTCATAGGATATCATATAAATTGAAAAATGTCAAAAGTCTTATATCTTCTATGTAAGAAAATATAAGATTTTAAATTTATACACACCTCAATTCTCTTCATTTAGACCTAATTATTCGATTTTCACGATTTAAAAAATAAGGATACAGTACTGAAAGCTCCTATTATCTGGCTTTTCTCTCTGTATCCTTATTGTATCTCAAGTTCCTTCTCTCAATTTCTCAATCATGACCAGGAAAGGTGGATTGTTAATCTGATTGATGGTCTTGTAGAGGGCAACGGTGAAGTCCTGCTGAGGCAGCTGACTGACGAAGTCTAGCACCGCATCTTTCTCAACCTCTCCACCATCATGCCCGTAGTAAATCATGATAGCTGCTCGGCCGCCTTTTTCTAAGCCCCGGCAGACCTTTTCCAAAGCTTCCAGCGTCGTATCAGGTCGGGTAATGACAGACTTGTCCGCTGAAGGCAGGTAGCCCAGATTAAAAATAGCAGCCTTGAAATGGTCTGTGTATTGGTCTAGACTCTCATGTCCAGCCAAGATTAGCTGGGCATTATCCAAATTCGCTTCTGCCAAGCGCTGGCGGGTCTTTTCCACAGCCTGCTCCTGAATGTCAAAAGCATAGACCTGCTTGGCCAACTGAGCCAGAAAGAGGGTGTCATGTCCGTTGCCCATAGTAGCATCCACCACGATATCTTCCTTGGTCACGACTTCTGCCAAAAAGGCATGGGCCATCTGTAAGGGTCTTAACATACGAATCTCTGCTCCTTTGCTTTGCAGCCTTGTTTGCTGCCACGGCGACGCATTTCTGCTTCGATGGCATTGAGAACTTCCCATTTATTGAGGCTCCACATGGGACCAATCAACATGTCTCGCGGAGCATCGCCCGTGATACGGTGGATGACGATATGCTCGGGAATAATCTCCAGCTGGTCGCAGACGATGGAGACATACTCCTCCTGACTGAGCAGCTGCAGTCGCCCCTCATGATAATCCCGCTGCATACGGGTATTAGTCATCAAGTGAAGCAGGTGGAGCTTGATCCCTTGAATGTCATTATCCGTCACACAACGGCGGACATTCTCCAACATCATCTCATGAGTCTCACCCGGCAGGCCGTTAATCAAGTGAGAGACAATCTCCGCCTTGGGAGCCAGCTTACGAACTCGCTGGACCGTCTCCACATAAAGCTCATAGGAATGGGCACGATTGATGAGGTCCGAAGTCTCCTCATAGGTAGTCTGAAGCCCCAGTTCCACAGTCACATGCATACGCTCAGACAGAACAGCCAAGTAGGCGATGGTCTCGTCAGGCAAGCAGTCAGGCCGAGTCCCGATATTGAGACCAACGACGCCAGGCTCGTTAATGGCCTGTTCATAGCGCTCACGAATCACTTCAAGCTTCTCATGGGTATTGGTGAAGTTCTGGAAATAGACCAGATACTTGCGAACATCAGGCCACTTGCGGTGCATGAAGTCAATTTCCTTATAGAACTGCTCGCGAATGGGCGCATCCGGCGCCACAATGGCATCACCAGAACCCGAAACGGTACAGAAAGTACAGCCCCCATGCGCCACGGTTCCATCCCGGTTGGGACAGTCAAAGCCCGCATCAATAGGCACCTTAAAAGTCTTTTCACCAAAAAGTTTGCGATAATAATCATTCAAAGAATTGTAAGATTTCATACCTTTC
This sequence comes from uncultured Streptococcus sp., assembly GCF_905372115.1. Lineage (GTDB taxonomy): Bacteria > Bacillota > Bacilli > Lactobacillales > Streptococcaceae > Streptococcus. Next base: position 19,888 of record NZ_CAJPNR010000025.1, on the reverse strand, counting down.
ATTCTACCACAAAAAAGAGTTTAGAAACAAAAATTCCCTCTTTCACAAAGAAAGAAGGAATTCACCGTTCCCACAAATAGACTTTCAAATCCACACAGCCATTGGCTTTCAAGTCTACTCCCTCTGCCCAAAGCAAGTATTTCTGGTCTTCCCAGCCTGGTGCGAGGCGTCCTGCCGCATTGACTACCCGATGGCAAGGATGCTTGCCGCCATAAAGCTCAGACTGACTGAGAATCTTCCCCACCAAGCGGGCATTTTTTGGCCGACCAATCAAACGGGCAAGCTGGCCATAGGTCGCCACGCGCCCAGAGGGAATACTATCTACTAATGCCAAAACAGCATCGATGAGTTCTTGATTTAAATTGGACATGCTAACCTCCTAATTTAGTTTGCTCCTATCTTAAAGAAAGAGACTTTCTTTGTCAAGACAAAAAGGCCGGCAAAGCCAACCTTTCTCATCTCTATTTATTTCTGCTTTCCCTTGAAACGCCACTGAAAGCGCAGCTTGTCATAAAAGGGAAATTCGATATTGAGAATGGCAAAGCCCATCAAGGCTCCTCCTATTACATCTGTCGGATAGTGCACGCCCAGATAGACTCTGGAAGCCACAATCATGAAGATAAAGAGCAAGAGCAAACCTTGTACCAAGCGCTTGATTTTTTGGTTTTGAATCCGTTGCTGGACAATGATAATCAAGGTCCCAAGAACAATGGCTGTGGCCATGGAATGTCCGCTCGGGAAAGAGTAACCACCCTCTTTGACCAAATGCGAAATACTGGGCCGGCTTCTTTGGTAAACGAGTTTAATCAGCTTAATCAAAATCCCATGTAAGACCAGATTTCCCGCTAGCAAGGCAGCTTCCAGCTTCCATTTTTTGTAAAGGAAAAAAAGGACAAGAGCCGAAACCCAGATGATAATCCCGATCGGATCAATCACACTGGTTACAAGTTTGAAAAAAGTCGTCAAAGCTGCAGGCAAGTCTCCCCGCAACCAGGTCTGAATCGGGGTATCAAAACTGGTCAGCTGCTCAGGATAAAACTTGACCATGTAGCCTAGCATGACGAAAAGTAAAAGGGCAAAAGAGCCCTTTGTTAGATAAGATTGTTTATTTTTCATAGCGTTTTAGGACGGGCTGTAAGAGTTTGTATATTAGCCAAAAGACGAGAGCCCAGATTACTCCTTCTAATAGGTTAAAAGGGACAATCATGGTCAGCAGATACTTGGAAAGACCAAATGCCTTATTAATATCAAAACCAGCAAACCTCGCATAGAGAGGCACAGCATAAATGACATTTAGAATGATCATAGTAATCGTTAGACCAAGTGTTGCTGCCAAGGAAGCCTTTACATAGTCAAACAAGCTCTTCCTTTTTTTCCACAAGAGGGAAAAAACAGATACAAAGACTGCTACCGCTAGTATATTCATGGGTAGACCGATTAGAGTACCTACACCATTATTATTCAAAGCTAGCTTTAAGACAGAGCGAATCAAGAGCACTGCTAGAGAGCTTTTTAGATCCAAGACTACCAAAGCCAGTAAAATCGGAATAATTGAAAAATCCAACTTTAGAAACTCAGTTATCAACGGAATCTCATAAAGCATGAGTAGAAATGATAGAGCAGATAAAACTGCTACAATCGCCAACTTACGAGTATTTGTCATCACAGGTTCCTCCAATTTATAAAAATTAGAGAAGCCGGAAAGGCCACTGAAAAAAGCTTGTCAGCTAATGATTATTTAGTATAAGGCTCAGCCCTTAAATAAAGATTAAACGGCAAGAATGCTTCACTGCCTCTCGTCTTCTCCCATCCAGACTATACTGTCGGTTGTGGAATCTCACCACATCAGCTTGCGCTCGCGGACTTGATTTGACATTGAGAAAAAAACTCCAATCCAAAAATTACCGCCGGTCGGGAATCTCACCCTGCCCTGAAGACATCATTATCATAACAAAAAAAGCCTGCCAGAGCAAGCAATTTGATTGATGTAATTAAGAGTGTTTCAACAATAGTATTCTATCAATCAGGAAAATTTACTGCTTAGATACATTCATTCCGCTACTTCAGCTTATCCGCTTCATACTCATGTACCAAATCTAAGCCAGCAAAATTCTGCTGACGCAGGGCTTCATAGACAATCATGCAGACTGTATTTGAAACATTGAGACTACGGACATGCTGGTCATTCATGGGAATACGCAGGGCCTTTTCTGGATGACGACGCATAAATTCCTCTGGCAATCCCTTGTCCTCTCGACCAAACATAAAATAGTGCGAACCTTCTGCTGCAAAGTTTTCCTCAGAATAGACCTTCTCTGCAAACTTAGAAATCAGATAAAGTCGGCCATCCATCTGCTCCATAAAATCGTCTAAACTCTCATAATAGGTGATGTCCAACTTATCCCAATAGTCCAGCCCAGCCCGCTTCATCTTGCGATCATCAATGGGAAAACCCATGGGCTTGATGATGTGAAGCGGCGAATTAGTCGCGGCGCAAGTACGGGCAATATTGCCGGTATTCTGCGGAATCTGAGGCTCAAAAAGAACGATATGATTTTTCATAATAAGAATATTTTTCCTAGTATTTTTCTTTAAATAAAAAAATAGCCACACTGCCCGGAGTCAAGCTCAGCAAACAGCGTGGTTAAGGCTTCATTAACTTACATCACAACAGGTTTGAGGTAAACCAATGAAGGTACTCATTTAGTATAACACTTTCAGCCTACAAGTCAATAAAAAATGCTCAAAAAGTTGTACTTTTTTTAAAAATATCACAGGAAGATACCATTTTGGTAAAAAAATATTCGGAATTCTATAAATAAGCAAGCTATTCTGTATTTTATAGATGAAATTTAAATGAAAAAAGAGTATGATAGATACATACTTTGGAGGAATCTAAACTTATGAAAATTATTGTTGTCGGCGGCGGGAAGGTCGGAACGGCTCTCTGTCGCTCCTTAGTTGCTGAAAAACATGATGTTATCCTAATTGAGCAGGATGAAGCTGTTCTAAACCAGATTACCAAGCGCTATGATATTATCGGTATTTCTGGCAATGGAGCCAACTTCAAAATCCTAGAACAGGCGGATGTTGGGCACTGTGACATCTTCATCTCTATGACCGAGCATGATGAGGTCAACATGGTTTCAGCTGTTCTGGCCAAACGGATGGGGGCTAAGGAAACCGTCGTTCGGGTGCGTAATCCTGAATATTCCAACCCTTACTTTAAGGAGAAGAACATCCTAGGCTTCTCGCTGGTGGTCAATCCTGAGCTCCTAACTGCTCGCTACATCGCTAATATCATTGACTTCCCTAACGCCCTGTCAGTAGAGCACTTTGCCAATGGCCGAGTGGCACTGATGGAGTTCAAACTCAAGGAAGACAGCAATCTCTGCCAGATGAGTATTTCCCAGTTCCGCAAGAAATTTGGAAATATCATCGTCTGTGCCATTGAGAGAAAAGGGCACTTGGAGATCCCTGACGGTGACTTCACTTTGGATGCCGGCGACAAGATTTATGTCACAGGTAACCGCCTGGACATCGTCCAATTCCACAATATGGTACGACCTAGAGTGGTTAAGAGCCTGATGATTATCGGGGCAGGAAAGATTGCCTACTACTTGCTCAATATTCTCAAGAATAGTAAAATCGAGCTCAAAGTCATTGAATCTAACCATGAACGGGCAAACTTTTTCAGTCAGGAATTTCCTGATCTATATGTCGTTCATGGAGATGGTACTGCCAAGGATATCCTACTGGAGGAACGCGCCAATAACTTTGATGCCATCGCTACCCTGACTGGTGTAGATGAAGAAAATATCATTACTTCCATGTTCCTTAATAATCTGGGTGTACAGAAAAACATCACCAAGGTTAACCGGACTAGTTTGTTGGAAATCATTGATAACCAAGACTTTGCCAGCATCGTGACACCTAAAGGTATTGCTGTTGATACGGTTATGCACTTTATCCGCGGTCGCTACAATGCTCAGTTCTCTAACCTAGAAGCTCTGCACCATGTAGCCAACGGCCAAATCGAAACCTTGCAATTCCAAATCAAGGAAGAAAACAAGATGACTGGTATCCCTCTGTCTCAGCTTCATCTGAAGAAAGATGTCCTGATTGCGGCCATTATCCGCCAAGGTAAAGCTATCTTCCCTACAGGCGATGACAATCTGCAAGTTGGAGATAAGATTATCGTTACCACTCTGCTGCAAAATATCACGCAGATTTACGATCTGTTAGCGAGGTAGGCCCCATGAATAGATCTATGATTCGCTACCTGCTGGCAAAATTACTGCTGATTGAGGCGGCTCTGCTGATTGTACCCATTATAGTCGCTCTAATCTACGGTGAACCTTTAAAGGTCTTTCTCTCTATCGGGGCAACCATGGCCATCCTGCTCGTTTTAGGTGGCATAGGCTCTTATTTCAAGCCCAAGGACCTGCATATCTACGCCAAGGAAGGTGTCCTGATTGTAGCTCTGTGCTGGATTCTTTGGTCCTTCTTCGGAGCCCTGCCCTTTGTTTTTTCCAAGCAGATTCCAGACGTTATTGATGCTTTCTTTGAGATCAGCTCTGGATTCACCACCACGGGAGCGACTATCCTCAACGATGTCGGCGTTCTCTCTCATTCGCTGCTCTTCTGGCGCAGTTTTACTCACTTAATCGGAGGGATGGGAGTGCTGGTCTTTGCCTTAGCTATTATGGACAATGCTAAAAATGGTCACTTGGAGGTTATGAAAGCAGAAGTTCCGGGACCAGTCTTTGGCAAGGTCGTTTCCAAGCTTAAGCATACTGCTCAGATTCTTTATATCATTTATTTGGCTCTCTTTGCTATATTTGCCCTCCTTTATTTCCTAGCGGGTATGCCCCTCTTTGACAGTCTGGTCATTGCCATGGGCACTGCTGGCACAGGAGGATTCACCGTTTACAATGACGGTATTGCTCACTATAATAGCTCACTGATTACTTATCTGGTCAGCTTTGGAGTTTTAGCTTTCGGGGTCAACTTCAATCTCTACTATTACTTGCTGATTCGTAAGTTTAAAGCTTGCTTTGAAGATGAGGAGCTCAAGGGCTATCTCTGGATTGTCTTTCTTTCCACTGCCTTGATTGCCTTTAATGTCTTCCACCTCTATCAAGGCTTTGCCAAGAGCGTGGAGATTTCCTTCTTCCAGGTAGCCAATGTCATCACAACAACTGGATTTGGCTATGGCGATACAGTCAAATGGCCGCTCTTTTCTCAGGTTATCCTGCTCCTGCTCATGTGTATCGGGGGCTCAGCTGGTTCAACAGCTGGGGGATTCAAGGTCATTCGGGGAATTATCATTTCCCGCATTGCTAAAAATCAGATTCTATCTACCCTGTCACCTAATCGTGTCCTGACCTTGCATATCAATGGTGCGGTCATTGACAAGGATACTCAGCATAAGGTACTGAAATACTTAGCCGTTTATATCTTGATTATTCTAGCTCTCATTTTCATTGTCAGCTTGGATAATAATAACTTTATGACGGTTGTCAGCGGGGTTGTCTCTTGCTTCAACAATATCGGCCCCATGATTGGGACAACAGATAATTTTTCTATCTTTAGTCCTTTTTCTAAACTTCTGCTAGCCTTTGCTATGATTGGCGGTCGCTTGGAAATCTACCCGATTCTCCTGCTCTTCCTGCCTAAAACTTGGTCTAGAAGATAGGAAATGTTCGGAGAATATAGGTATATATAAAAGTCACACTAGATACTTATCTAGTGTGACTTTTTTCTTGAATTATTTCTTCTCAAACTGAAATGGTCTGGTACAGGATCCTCTCCTAGCTGAGACCAGGGATGACAGCGGAGAATACGCGCCAAGCCCATCAAAACTCCCTTAACACCATGCTTCTGGATAGCCTCTATCATATAGTTAGAGCAGGTAGGCCGAAAGCGACAAGATGGAGGGAAAGCAGGCGATATGAAGCGTTGATAAAAGCGGACAGGAGCAATAAGCAGTTTCTTTATCATTTCTTGGTCTTGGTTACAGCCAGTGTATGCAGCTGGCTGACTTCTTTTTTACTGAGCTTACGATACTCACCAGGCTTAAGGCCAGTTAGATCCAGATGACCAAAGCGGGTCCGTGACAGCTTATCCACTTGCAATCCGACCGCCTGGAACATCTTCTTGACCTGATGGTTACGGCCTTCGTGGATGGTCAGCTGAACGACCGAACGATTTTTCGCCGGGTCAACCTTGATAATCTCATAAACCGCTGGCTTGGTTTTGCGCCCCTCGATCTCAATACCGCGAGTCAGAGGACGAAGAACTTCTTTATTGGCCAATCCTTTGACACGAGCCACATAGACCTTGTCAATCTCATTTCGGGGATGAATCATCTCGTCAGTAAAATCTCCGTCATTGGTCAGAATGAGGATACCAGAAGTATCCCAGTCCAAACGACCGACCGGATAAATCCGCTCCTTAACCTGAGGCAAGAGCTCCACGACTGTCTTACGACCCTTGTCATCACTGACAGAGGAAATGACCCCGCGCGGCTTATTGAGGAGGTAATAAACCTTCTCTTCGTTATAGATAGGTTGGCCTTCTACTTCCACACGGTCGCCAGACTTGACGTTCGTCGCCAGCTCACGTACTACTTGGCCGTTTATACTGACCTTCCCCTGCCTGATTAGCTCTTCTGCCTTACGACGGCTGGCTATCCCAGCATGAGCAATGTATTTATTGATTCTCATCGATATCTGTCCTTTCAATAAAGAGCTGGCTTTCTTCAGCAACTAGCTCTGTTTCTTCGACAATCGGCAGCTCATCTAAGTGATTGATTCCCATATAGTCTAAGAAATAATCCGTTGTCACATAGAGATTCGGCCGGCCAATGACTTCCTTTTTGCCATCCTCTCGAACCAGTTCAAAAGCCAAGAGCTTAGCCAAAGCACCGCTGGAATTAACCCCGCGGATGTCATCTATTTCAACCCTTGTAATCGGCTGCTTATAGGCAATGATAGACAAGGTCTCGAGGGCCGCCCGCGACAGACTTTGATTGATTGGCGCCCGTGAATAGGCCCGCAGAATCTCAGCAAACTCTGGCTTTGTGACCAGCTTGTATGTCTTTGAAGTTTCCAGCAGGGTCAGGCTAGAGTCTGGATTGACTTCATATTGCTCAGCCAACTTCTCCAAACTCTGAATAACCCCGGTCGGTGGCAAAGATAGGATTTCTGCCAATTGATGAACCTTGAGTCCATCTTCTCCCGCCACAAAAAGCAGGGCTTCAATCTCTGCTAACTTACTCATTTCCTCTTCCTACTAAATAAATATTTCCAAAATTTTCTTCCTGAATGACTTGCACTTCCTGCACCTTGACCAATTCCAAGGTCGCTAGAAAGAGTGTAATAACTTCATTCATGTCCTTGGTCTCTGCGAAAATTTCCTGCAAAGCCAAATGGCTCTTACCAGCACAGCGCTGGCGCACCACTTCCATCATGTCCTCAATCTTATACTCGTCTCGCACAATGGTTGTATGACTTTTAGAAAACTCCTCTTGCTTCTTGGCGATAACCTTGGAAAAAGCCAAGAAAAGATCTATCGTTGACTTGTCATGCAGGAGCTCAGCGTCTTCATAAACCAGCTCCAGCTTGGGCTTAGAGTAATAAAGAGCCCGGTCATCATGCTGGAGCGACATTTTCTCACCCAAGAGCTTGAACCTGCGGTATTCCTCAATCTGGCTCAAGAGGTCTTGCTCCAAATCATCTTCCAGCTCAGCATTATCCGCTACCTTAGGCAGAAGCTTGCGGCTCTTAATCAGCATGAGCTGGCTTGCCATGACCATGTACTCGCCCGTCACTTCCAGCTTCATGGCCTGCAAAGTAGCCACATAAGCCAGATACTGCTCGATAACCTCCGTAATAGGCACATCATAAATATCCACCTGGTACTTAGATACGAGGTGGAGCAGCAGGTCCAGCGGGCCTTCAAAATCTTTTAGTTTGATATCCATTTTTATCTGTATTTTTCTAGTGTAATCATGGTTTTCAAGCCCAAATCTTGGGCAATATCATAGAGGCCAATCCCCTTCTCCCGCTGACGCAAAATAAACTGCTCACGCAGGCTTTGGGCAGATAGACTGGCTTGTCCCTGTTCAATCAAGAAGGCCTCTAGCTGACGGAAGCCCCATTGACGAGAATAGGATTTACCGTTTTTCTCAAATAAATATGTCCCTGTCAGATAGTCTTCTAACTCAACCGTCAGACTCTCAGGAATCTTGATGACCCGCTTCTGACCGGCCTTTTCAATCTTCAAAACCTGAAAGTCAAGATTGACATCTGCCACTCTGACCTGCAGAATCTCGCTAGGCAGCAAGCCCATTTCCAAGATAAGAAGAGCCATCAGCCGCCCCCTGGGAACGCTTGATTCCTGCCAAAAAGCAGACAGATCCAGCAGTTCATTTTCCTGCTCCTTTGATATAGAAACCTTGGGCAGGACCAAACGGTGGAACTCCTCAATAAGCTGCTGCTGATAAAGGAAATAGAGAAATTGATTGACTGCTGAGAGCTTCCGCTTCTGAACAGCCGCCTTAAAATCCTTGATAGAGGCCTGATAAATCCGCAGATTGGTCTCGGTAATCCGGCCATGTACTTCCTCGATAAACTGCTCCAAATCATAAGAATAGGCAATTTTAGAATTTTCTGAGATATTTTTTTGATTTAAAAACGGTCTAATGTATTCTTTCATTTTTTGCGAATTTCATACTTTTTGCTAAAGCCGTGCAACAAAGAATTGACAGCTTTCAAAATGGACTTTCTAGTAATAATTCCGTAAAAATGCTGATCCTCGCCTACAACCGGCAGGAATGACTCGTCGACCAGCTTATGAAGTACATCTGATATAGTATAATCTGGCCCAACTGTCAAGTCGTCCATTTTGGTCATGTGGACGATGTCTGTCATCATGAATTCCTCTTCTGGCAAATCATGTCGCATGCGATAGGACATGATGTCTGTCAAGGAAATCGTGCCAACAAACTTTTTATCTGCTGTCACGACCGGTACACGTGAGTATGTCATCTGGCTCAATAGTAGGATTGCATGATCCACATTATGGGTGTCAATCATAACCGCCAAATTTTCCCCAGGCGTCAAAAAAGTTTCTTCATGTTGTAGCAGATAGTCTTCAAATTCCTTAGCAATCATCGGCTAAACTCCTTGGACAAGCTTGGATAAAGTTCATGATTTCGCGTATAGTAATCTACTTTAAAGCGGTCATCATCAATCTCTACCTTAGCGTAGAGGCGTTCGTTGATCAGGCCACGTGGCTGGCTAATGGATCCCGGATTCAGAAAGAGCGTTTTGCCTTCCATTCGAGCATCTGGGATATGCAGGTGCCCATAGAGACAGATGTCTGCATTAACCTCTTGTGCCCACAAATCCAGCTTTTGAAAAGAAAAGTTGATATGGAAGAGATGGCCATGAGTCTGAGCAATTATGGTCCCAGCCAAATCCGTCACCAATCGTTCTGGATAGCCGTCGTAAAAGTCCATATTCCCTGCAACAACCTGAATCCCTTGCCATACCTCATCATCAGAAGGAAGCTCAGAGTCTCCGTTATGGAAAATCGCATCTACCTTTCCAATATAATGATTCCTAATTTCTTCTACAATAGCACGGTCGCTATGAGAATCACTCATAACTATAATAGTTTGCTTTGCCATGCTGGAAATACCTCCACTAATTTCTTAACTGCCTGAGCCCGATGGGATTGCGCATTTTTTTCTTCCATCGTCAGCTCGGCAGACGTTTTTCCTGTTTCTCCCACTAAGAACAAAGGATCATAGCCAAAGCCATTTTCCCCTTTTGGCTCATGGGCAATGTAGCCCGGCCAATCCGCTTCAACTACCAGAGACTCCCTGTCAGGACTGGCCACCACTAAGGTCGTATGAAAATGGGCCGAGCGGTCCTTGATTTCAAAAACCATAGCCAACTCATGCAGGAGCTTGATGTTGTTTTCATCGTCTGTCGCACCTACTCCAGCGAAGCGAGCCGACCAGACGCCAGGCAAGCCACCTAAAACATCGACCTGCAGACCTGAGTCGTCAGCTAACACCATTTTACCTGTCAGCTTACTGATTGTCTCTGCCTTGAGCCGCGCATTTTCCTCAAAGGTAGTTCCCGTCTCTTCCACTTCTGGCAAATCAGGATAATCATTGAGATTTTCAACCTTATAGCCCAGCTTCTCAAAGAGTTTGCGAAACTCTGCTGTCTTACCTTCGTTGCGAGTCGCAATCAAAATAGTATCTCCGACAGCCATCTCTGACTCCTGCCCCTGACCAAAAAAGTCAGTCATCTTAACTCCATCTTTAGACAGGAAGAAAACCTTGCGCAGCAAGTCCTTTTCTGTAATCAGAATAGCCCCCTTATGACTGGTCGCCTTAAAATCCCGCTCCTGGCGGTCGTTAATCATATTGAGGACAAACTGGATATAGGACATAGGCGAGCCGTATTTGACCACAACTGTGGTAAAGGCGTTGTAGTCTTCATCCAAATCCCGCTCAATCAGCTCACTCAACTCTGCATTTATATGCTCCAAGAGCCTGTAAGGGATGTCGTTGAAATGATAGCCAGCCTTGCGAAAGCGGGTCCATTCTCCGATATACCAATTGTTCTCGTCGATGTATTCATAAATTTTATTTGTCATAAGCTTACATGCTCCACATTCACTTTCAGACCCAGCCAGCTTTCTGCAATTTCCGAAAAGCTATTGGCATTGGCGGTTGTGTAAAATTGGTGATTGAGCTCCTGTTTTTCCCGACTGCGGTTGATTTCAAAGTAATTGAGTAGGACAGAAATATCCCGTACGCACTCTGCCCCGCTGTCAATCAGCTTCACATTTGGTCCCATCCTATTTTGAATGATAGGCCGGATCAAGGGATAGTGGGTACAGCCCAAGACAAGGGTATCTACCCGACCAGCTAAAGGCTGCAGGGTTTCATAGACAACTTTTTTGGTAATACTGGAATGCAGTTCATTGGACTCTACCAAAGGTACAAACTTAGGACAGGCCAAACTTTCCACCTGCATCTCCGGCGAAAGCGCTTCAATCTTCTGCCTATAGATATCAGAGGAAACAGTCATTGGCGTTCCAATAACACCGATGCGGCCACTGGCAGTTGACTTAATAGCTGCACTAGCCCCCGGCAGAATAACACCCAGTACTGGAATATCCAGCTTTTCCTTCACTTCTTCCCAGACAACAGCAGTCGCTGTATTGCAGGCAATGACAATCATCTTAACATCCTTGGTCAGGAGGAAGTTGACCAATTGCCAGGTATAAGCGCGAATCTGCTCAGCAGGCCTTGGACCGTAAGGAGCCCGCGCCGAATCTCCAATATAAATGACCTCTTCGTGGGGGAGCTGCCGCATGAGCTCACGGACTACAGTCAAACCGCCCACTCCTGAGTCTAAAAAACCGATTGGTCGATTATCCATAAGGTCTTCTTTCTAAAACAAGGGACTGGAAGCCGATTCCAAATCCCCATTTTTTTATAGATTTTCTCTACTGGTATTAAAAGCCAGCCTCTAGAAAATTATTTTTTCTTTTTGTTCTTAGCAAGCGCCGCTTTCTGCTGGCTGATAATTTGACGGTAGACTTGCTGCACTTTCGCTTCATTTGGCCGTTGACCGCTAGCGCTAAGCAAGGTCCGAACTGCTTCTACATTCAAACGCGGATTTTCTGCAAATTCCTTCTCCACCTGCCGACGAAGCAGATACATACCCAAGATCACGCCTCCAGCAAATGCTGCCATAATCAAGAAAATTGCTAAAACTAAATTCATATCAAGAACTCCTCTATTTCCATTTTTACATTGCTCTTCATTATATCAAATTTTCTCTATTTTTCAAAATCAAAGCCATACAGTGTCGCAAAATAATCTTCTGGTTTTTCAGCCCGACGAATCATGCGAACATTGCCCTCTTGCTCCAAGAGAATTTCGCTGGAGCGGAGCTTGGCATTGTACTGATAACCCATAGAGAAACCATGGGCACCCGTATCGTGAATCACCAGTGTATCACCGATTTGACTGACGGGCAGCGGGCGATTAATGGCGAATTTGTCGTTATTCTCGCAGAGGCTGCCGACAACATCCACAATTTCTGTCTCACTCTCAGGTCGATCCATATTAGTAATGTGGTGGTAAGAACCGTACATGGCAGGACGCAACAGATTGACCGCAGAGGCGTCCACCCCCAGATAGGTTCGGTAGGTTTGTTTCTTATGGGTAACCTTGGTGACCAGCAAGCCAAAAGGCGCTAACATAAAGCGACCTAACTCCGTATAAATCTTGACCTGTCCTAGGCCAGCTGGAGTTAGAATAGCTTCATAGGCCTGACGAACTCCTTGGCCAATGACCGCAATGTCATTTTCCTCGCCATCAGGTTGATAATTAATGCCGACACCGCCAGATAGATTGATAAAGTCCAGCTCAACTCCTGTCTCAGCCACTACTTCTACAGCCAGCTCAAAAAGCTGACGGGCCAGTTCAGGATAGTAGTCATTGCTGACAGTATTTGAGGCCAAGAGAGCATGAATGCCAAACTTCTCAGCTCCCAACTCCTTGAGCTCTTTGAAAGCCTGAATCAGCTGGTCCTTGGTCATACCAAACTTAGCTTCTTCTGGATTATCCATAATGCTGGTTCCCAGCTCAAAGACACCGCCAGGGTTGTAACGGCAGGAAATGACCTTGGGAATACCAGCGGCTTCCTTTAGAAAAGCTACATCTTCATAGGCATCCAGATTGATAGTCGCTCCAAGGTCACGCGCAAACTGAAAGTCCTCAGCTGGTGTGTTATTGGACGAAAACATGATATCCTGTCCAGCAAAGCCCAGCTTTTGGCTCATGAGCAGTTCGACATAGCTAGCACAGTCCACCCCGCAGCCTTCTTCTTTGAGGATTTTTAAAATAGCAGGATTGGGAGTGGCCTTAACGGCAAAATATTCTTTAAAACCTGGATTCCAAGAAAAGGCCTCATGCAGGGCACGCGCTCTTTCCCGAATTCCCTTCTCGTCATAAAGATGGAAAGGGGTTGGAAACTGATCCGTAATCTCAGCTAACTTTTCACGACTGACAAAAGGAGTTTTCATACTGTTCTCACTTTCTATTTGCTGGATTTATTATACCATAAATCCATAGGAGAAACAAAAAGCACTGGGCAAGCGCCCAATGCTTGAGTCTTATTTAGCTGAGTTATTTGTTTCTTCCAAAAATACGCAGCAAGCTGAGGAAGAGATTAATGAAGTCCAGATATAGGTGCAGAGCCAGCGAAATTGCCCAGCCATTTCCTGGATTGCCATTGGTCTGCTCATAGACGTAGCGAATCTTCTGATTGTCCCAAGCGATGAGTCCTGAGAAAATAAGGACACCAACGATACTGATGATAAAGTCCAAGCCACTGCTTCTCAAGAAGATATTAAGGACGCTAGCAGCGATAATACCAATCAAACCGGCCATACAAGCTCTGCCCATTCCAGAAAGATCCTTCTTGGTCACCTTGCCGATGAAGCCCATAGCAAAGAACATCACGGTCGTTGTCAGAAAGGCTAAGAGAACAGTTGACTGAAGATACAGGGCCATGATAATACTTAAGGTAAAACCATTGATGGCTGAATAAGCTAAAAACATAGGCAACGCCGCTGGGCTATTGCTCCGAGCAGTTCCAGATGCTACCAACACAAGGATAAACTCAACTGCAATAGCCGCATAGAAAATCCAAGTGGAGCCTGTCAGAACAGAGATAATAATGTCCTGAAAGAAGTTCAGCATCAAGAGGGATACGATTGCTGAGATTCCGATACCGACACCAACGATAGAATAAATCTTGGCATAGAAAGAATTAATATCTGATTGATCTTGAATAATAGAATGATTCATAGTTACTCCTTTTATAATAAAACATTTACGGTTTCAGCATCTTTCGATGAAAGAGCTTGCGATTACCGCCCTTGCGTCTCCAAGGTGCCGTTGCTTCTTTGACGGCCCAATACTTGTCCACCATCGTCACAACGAATGACTCTTTGTAGCGAGGCGGTGCCAAAGTCAGGCCCCACATATGCTTGACGATAATGTCCTCTTCGACCTTATTGAGCTTGGTAATCTTACGAGCATTGCGAACTGCCAGCCTCGGATGAACCCAAGCATGACTCTTCTTAAACTTGGTCACACGCCAATCATAGTAGAATAAGTCATGAAGCAGGGCACCGCGTGCCGTGCTGCGGGCATTCCAGCCAAATTTTTTGGCAATTCTGTAACTAGTATAACTTACATTGATAGAATGTTCAAGTCTATTGGAATGAATATGATGGGGAATTTCTTTCAGGCGCTGAACACTGGGCTTTTCAATCAAGTGTCCAACATAGGCCATAAATTCCTCGTCCTTTTTGTAAGGCATAGAATCACCTCCCTTGCCAACTATTATATCTCTTTTTCTGATTTTTAGCTTAAATGAAAGATTAAAATACCCGCAGCGACAGCAACATTGAGACTTTCTGCCTGTCCCTTCATGGAAATATGGACCAGAACATCAGCTGCTGCCGTCATTTCTGGACTAATTCCCTGCCCTTCATTGCCCATGACTAGAGCAAAGCTCTCTTTACTATCCACCTCTCTGTAATCGATAGATGTTGACGACAAGGTCGACGCCAGAATTGACAGACTGGAAGACTGAGCCAGCCTAATAAAATCAGCTGTATCCATCCGATAAACTGGCAGATGAAAATGGCTCCCCTGCATAGAGCGCAACGTTTTTAAGTTATAGATATCTGCTGACAAACGAGAGATGAAAACCCCATCAAAGCCAGCTGCATCCGCGGTCCGAATGATGGTGCCGACATTACCTGGATCCTGAACATCCTCCAAGAAAAGATAGCGTCCACTTAACCCCGATGGTATTTCTTCCCTTTTAAAAGCCACTTCTGCGACAATGCCCTGTGGCGTCTTACTATCAGCTAAATCTGCTAAAATCTCTGGACTGATAAAGATTACCTGAGAAAAATCAGCTAATCGCTCTGCATATTCCGCTAAAGCAAAAATCCGAATCAGCTCTGCCCCGCTGCTGACAGCTTCCTCAAATAAATGCCAGCCCTCGATTAAATAAGAATCCTTGCGGTATTTTTTGTGATGAAGTTTTTTAGCTTTTTTTACCACATTATTGACTTTTGAGGTTATAATATTCATAAGAACATTATACCACAATTTAGCAGACTTGCACTCATACTGAGGGCTTAAATCCCCTCGGTCCGCTCACTAAAGGAGGACGCCATGCAGAAAGTAAAAATGATAGCTCAAGGACGGGTACAAGGGGTTGGATTCCGCTGGGGAGTCTATTCTCTAGCGCTGGAAATCGGTGGTATTACCGGCCGGGTCTGGAACAACGACGACGGGACTGTTGGCATTCTGGCTCAGGCTGATGAGCCAGCTCTGATGGCCAAATTTATCCAAGAAATCCGCAAGGGACCGACACCTTTTTCTAAGGTCAGCTATTTGGATGTGACCATGGCTAATTTCGACTCCTATCCTGACTTTAAAATTTCAAATTAGGTCTGCAGAACTATTGTATATTTTGCAAAAAAACAGTAGAATAGATAGGTATTATTTTTTAGAAACAAAGGATATGAACTCGTGAAACATTTCAAACGCTTTTTATTCTCCGGTATGGGACTGGCTGCGCTTCTTTTCCTGTCTGGCTGTGTGGGCCGCGACAAGGCCGGCAATCCTTCTGGTCTGATCTGGGACGTGATTGGTCAGCCTATGGCGGATGGTATCCAATTCTTTGCCAAGAATTCAGGTCTGGGTTATGGTCTGGCGATTATTATCGTTACGCTCATCGTGCGGATTATCATTCTGCCGCTGGGAATCTATCAGTCTTGGAAGGCAACGCTTCAGTCTGAAAAGATGAACTACTTTAAGCCGATTTTTGCCCCAATCCAAGAGCGAATCAAAAATGCTGAAACTCAGGAAGAGAAAATGCAGGCTCAGCAAGAACTGATGGCTGCTCAAAAAGAGAATGGACTCAGCATGTTTGGCGGTATAGGCTGTCTGCCTCTGCTCATCCAAATGCCTTTCTTCTCAGCCCTCTTCTTTGCAGCCCAGTATACTCAAGGGGTTGCAGGCAGTTCCTTCCTCTGGATTAAAGACCTGGCCAAAAGCGACTTGGCTTTGACTGCCATTGTCGGTATCCTCTACTATATCCAGTCGGTGCTCTCTCTGCATGGTATTGAAGATGAAACTCAAAGAAACAGCATGAAACAGGCTTCTTATATGAGTCCTATCATGATTGTCGGTTTCTCTTTCTTCTCCCCTGCTGCAGTTACTCTCTACTGGGTAGTCGGTGGATTTATCCAAATCATCCAGCAATTTATCATCAACTACATCATTCGACCTCGCTTGAGAAAACAGGTAGCAGAGGAATTTGAAAAAAATCCTCCTAAAGGTTTGAAAAAAGCTAGCCGGGCTAAAGATGTCACTCCAAAAGCTCAGCCGGCTATTGAGCAAAAGAACAAAAAGAAAAAGAACCGCAATGCTGGTAAGCAACGGTCAAGATAAAGAAAAATTCTTCTAGCTAATACTAGAAGAATTTTTTAATCTCAGGTAAAACTCCGCATCGTCGATACAAAAAGCTCAGCAAACAAAGCAATAACTGATGAACGAGGTGACTCTATCACAATAAAACAGTAAAGCCAATCAAGCCCTTCTTATACGAAACCCAAATCCTGCCCTTGAAAATCCGCACCAGACTTTCTGCCATGGATAGGCCAATCCCGTAGCCAGGCTGCTTCTGATTGTGCGATTCGTCTTCGCGATAGAAACGGTCAAAGAAACGACTGTAATCAACATTTTTACCATCAGCATAGCTATTAGCTACCGTCAGACGGGCTCGTTTCCCGCGCTTAGCCTTGGTCAAGGTGACAAAAATTTGCCCATCTTCGTCACAATACTTGCAGGCATTGTCAATCAGGATACTGACCAATTCATAGAGTTCATCTTCAGTTGCCTTGACATGGATATCTTCCTGCAGCTTGATCTCGTACTTCTTGCCTGCCTTCTCGATGACAGACTTGAAGTTCCCAGCCACTTTTTTGACAACTTCTGAGAAATTCACATCTACCAAAGTAACATCTGGCTGCTCTTCCAAACGGGCCAGAACGACCATTTGATTGATTAGATTACTGAGGCGCTTGACCTGGTCCTTGGTGCTTTCTGTCCATTCATTTTCGCCAGTCATCAGCTCTTGCAGCTCCGTATTGGCTGAGATGATGGCCAATGGCGTCTTCAGTTCATGGCCCGCATTAGTGATAAAACGCTTTTGGTTTTCATAGTTTTTGATATAGGGACGGATGGCAAAGTTGGAAAATCCAGACACGACCAAGACAAAGAAAATAAAGCTATAGAAGCACAACTGGATAGACAGCCAGAAAAAGTCATTGCGGCTTTCGAGGTAATTGGTCGAATCTAAGACCACCAGTAAATAGCGCTTACTCTTGGAATCCTGCGTTATCTGGTAGGAATAAAATTGACTGCCTACCTTAAAAACCCCACTGCTGCGGCTGTTCTTAATCACCTTATTTGCATAGCTGAGCGCCTGCTCCTTAGATAGATTGGAAAGATGGTCTAAGTTGGTGGAGTAAAGTGTTTTGTCTTCCTTATAGACCACACTGAAATAGCGGTATTGGTAGATGGTATCAATGGTGATACGGTCGTTTTGCAAGCTCTCTGCCGTTTCTTCTACACTGGGAAAATCTCCATTATTGGCAGATAGAATATTGAGAACGGCTTGGATTTCTCCGTTGGTCTGCAGAAAGCGAACGGAGTTTAAGATAGCAATCATGGTCAGCAAAATACAGACAATAGCTGCCGAAGCCAGCAGAATGAACCGAATTTTAAGCTTCCGAAACATGGCTATCTCCTTCCAGCAGCACCAGAGTGAAACTGCCGCCTTCCTCACCCAAGATAGCAAGATCAGCATGAATAGCCTTCAGCTTCTGACGCAAATAGGAAATATAAATCCAGACGAAGCCTTCGTCCAAATCCTCATCCTCGTCTTTGGACCAAACATGGTGGAAGATTTCCTGAGTAGAAAGACTCTTCTGGGCATTGAGCATGAGAAATTCCATCATTCTAGATTCCTTACCGGCTAGGCGGATGGAGTTGGAGCTAATAAGCTCATGTTCTCCGACATTGAGACTCGTTTGGCCAATCTGCAGCAAATTGGGGGTGAAGGTCGCTACCCGTCTGGACATAGAGCGCAGGCGAGCCAGAAGCTCTTTCAGAGAGAAGGGCTTAGTCAGATAATCATCTGCACCGGCATCCAGCCCTGTGACCTTGTCATCCACCTCTGACATAGCTGTCAGCATGATGACGTGGGTCGTATTGCCGGTTTGGCGAATTTCTTTCAAGGCTTCAATGCCTGTCTTAACCGGCATCATGATATCCAGAATCATCAAGTCATAAGCATTTTCCTTGGCCAAGTCCACAGCTTCTTGCCCATCAAAGGCTGTATCAACCTGATAGCCCTCATGGGTCATCGCCGTTTCCAGGACACGGGACAGCTGCTGCTCATCTTCAGCTAATAAAATCTTCATCATCTCACTCACTTTCTCGAATCAAATTGCGGATGGTCTGCATGGTCACATCGCAGGACGCCAGCTCATCTGCACAGCGTTTCAGCTCACGGACAATCCGCTTGCTGTCTTTAATCTCATGCTTGTACTTCATCTGATGCTCTAAGCTGGCCCAAGAATCCATAGCAATGGTTCGAAGCTGGATTTCCACAAAATAGCGGCCGGGATTTTGACCATGACAGTCCTCATAAGGAGTCTCCACCTCTAATATCAAGTGGTAGGAGCGATACCCATTAGGCTTGGCAGCTCGGATATAGTCCTTTTCCAGAACAATCTCACAGCCCTCCAGCTGACGAAGCACCTCAATAGTCTGATAGATGTCCTCAATAAAACCGCAAACAATCCGAATCCCAATCGCATCACGAATTTCTTTCAGGGCAGACTCTGGCGCCCTAGGCAGATTCTTGCGTCGACATTTCTCTTCCATACTGGCTGCCTGCTTGACCCGTGCATTAAAATGCTCAAAAAGCTTCTGCCCTGTTTCCCGCTTGACTCGATCATTAGCCTCTTGAATACGCTGACTAAGATCCTCTAAAATCTTGGGCAGGTAGGCCCCATATTTCCCATAAATATCTTGCTCTTGCATACAGTTCTCCTACTTTTCTAGCTTATTCTCATTATAGCATAACCATCTGTCTTTTCTCTATTTTTCCCCTGCTCTTCTTATCCATCCTATACTCTCTGTCTTAAAAGAAACGAAAAAAGAACCAGTCTTCTAGCCAGTTCCTTTTGGTATTTATTAAACGGTTTTTTCAACCTTGATAATTTTAACGTCGTAGCTGCCAACCGGTGTTTCGACTGTTGCAGTATCACCTGTTTTCTTGCCAATCAAAGCTTGTCCAATCGGGCTTTCATTAGATACCTTGCCTGCGAAAGCATCTGCACCAGCAGAACCAACGATAATGTAGACTTCCTCTTCGCTTTCACCTACTTCTTGGATGGTAACTGTTTTTCCGATAGCTACTTCATCCTTGGCTACAGCGTCACTGTTTACAATCTCAGCGTAGCGGATCTTGGTTTCCAGACTAGAAATCTGACCTTCCACAAAAGCCTGCTCGTCCTTAGCAGCTTCGTATTCACTGTTTTCTGACAAATCGCCGTAGGAGCGGGCAATCTTAATACGCTCTACCACTTCTGGACGACGCACCAATTTCAATTCTTCTAATTCTTTTTCTAGTTTTTCCTTTTCCTCTAGGGTCATAGGATAAGTTTTTTCAGCCATTTTTTCTCT
>NZ_CAJPNR010000024.1 GCF_905372115.1 uncultured Streptococcus sp. | reverse complement strand
CAGAACTAAATCCTTTCAATAATTAATTGTCTAACTTTTTGGGGTCAGTACAAATCCTGTTCTCTCTTTTTTGTGTATTTGGATAGGAAAATTGTTCCTATTCCTTGTTTTTAGTTGGAGTTTCTTTCTTCTCCTTTTCCTTATCAATTTTTTGAAGTTCATGGTCATTTTTATATTGAATAATATACTCGACGATGTCTTTTTCGGTCAATCGATCATTGGATAATTGTGAAATTTGAATTGAAATATTTTTCAAACCATAATCCTTTTGTTTACTAAGAATTTTTTTCACTTCCTCATCTGAAAGATAGTTTCCTGAAATAGTTAACTTTAAAGTATTATCTTCTTTGTCATAGTTCTTTTTTAGGATTGTGTTCTCTTTAAACTGATCAGATAAGTATTTATTTATAGATTCATTGATTAAGGTCTCTCTCACTAAGGTAGTCGCTGAAACCAAACTTGGAATAATAAGAATAAGCGAAACTAGAATTAATATTTTTCGCATTTTATAGGCTTCTTGATTGTGTTTAATGTAATGATTTTTCACCATAGTTAAGCTCGTCCCTATGTATGTAGCAAGCATAATAAAACTACAGTTAATGAAAAATAAGTAGGATGCTCCTAACATAAACTCAAAGTTCCCTGTTGCTATAGCATAGCCGACAGTACATACTGGGGGCATAAGAGCTGTTGCGATAGCTACTCCAGGTACAATGTTATTTGCTTCTTTTTTTCGTGCTCCAATAACTCCAGCTACCCCACCCACAAAAGCTATAACTACATCCCAAATTGTTGGTGAAGTTCTGGCAATAATTTCTGAACTTGCATAAGAAATTGGAGAAATAAAAAAATAAATCGTAGATGCTAAGAGGCTTAACAAAACTTGAATAGAAAGAATTTTAAATGACTTTCTGAGCAGTTTCATATCTAGTATTGCTAATGAAAAACCAATTCCAATAATAGGTGTCATTAATGGAGAAATCAACATTGCCCCAATGATAACTGGAGTGGAATCCATGTTTAAGCCAATAGATGCAATCAACATTGCACATAACAAGGTAGCTAAATCGCTTCTTGATAAATCTAAATCATCGTAGAGCCTATCTCTAAATTCAACTAAAGAATAAAGTTTATCCTCTTTTAAAATTTTTCTCATAATAGTATTCCCCTTATTAAAGTCCTCTAAATTATAAATTCATGCAAAGCAATGAATGAAATAAGTAATATTCCAAATAAAATACCGGAAGAGGTATATAACCGTTATTTATTTTAACATAAAAATATTACGATTAGAATCTAATTTCTGAGAAGAGGTTTCTTAACATTCTTACTGGATTAAAAAAGCAACATATACTGAATTATTAACCAAATAACAAAAATTAGTTTGTCACGGCCTTTTTTCTTTGTGTAACTACTTTTTCAAAATTCTTAAAATATTTTTGTATTTTTAATGTGTAAACGCTTGCAAAAATCTAAATAGAGTACTATAATAGAGTTAAGGAAATAGAAAGAAAGGAAGCCAAATTCATTCGCTTTTAAGTTTACTTTGTTGGTATAGTTGTTTGTAATACATAAGTAGTTGCTTTACTTGACATATTGGTTGAATTGTCAGACAGGCCTGCTTAGCTTGCCTGATTGTAACGATAGTATAGAAAGTAGAAGCTTTTAGATGGTTTTCAAACTTCGAGAATTCAATCAATAGTGCTTTATTATGTTATAGAGATTTCCAATGCTAAGATAAAAAGAAAATCATTAGCGGTTAAAGGAATTAAAAGTTTATAAAAAATAATAAAAACAATAAATAAAAAATTGTTATTCAGTTACACCTTGGATGAACTGATTGCTCTCATACCAGCGAAGTAAACCAGACCTCTAGCCGAGTAAAGCTAGAGGTCGTTTTTTTGTGGTAAAGGGCGCTAAGAAGGCACACTTGACTTTGAAAAAACATGAAAAAATGCTATAATAGGTTGGATATGCGAACCTTAGGTTTGTAAGACTGTAATTCGACTTGGCTAGCCAAGGACCGTTAGTAATAAAATAAAGAATCTTTGATAAAAGTGAGGTTCTGAAAATTGAATAGGAGAAAAAATGAGCAAGAGCAATATTAAACTGATTGCTTTGGGCGGCGTACGTGAAAATGGGAAAAATCTTTACGTTGCCGAAGTGGATGATTCCATTTTTGTATTGGATGTTGGGCTGAAGTACCCAGAAAATGAGCAGTTGGGTGTGGATTATGTCGTTCCCAACATGGACTATTTGTTTGAAAACAAGGAGCGGATTGCGGGTGTCTTTCTGACACATGGGCACGCAGATGCGATTGGTGCTCTGCCTAATCTTTTGGCAGATGCTAAGGTGCCGGTTTTTGGATCAGAATTGACGATTGAGCTGGCCAAGTTGTTTGTCAAAAACAATGATGCGGTTAAGAAGTTCAATGATTTCCATGTGATTGATGAAAATACTGAGATTGAATTTGGCAAAACAGTAGTTTCCTTCTTCCGGACGACTCACTCGATTCCTGAGAGTTTGGGAATTGTCATCAAGACCAGAAAAGGCAGTATCGTTTATACAGGTGATTTCAAGTTTGACCAGTCTGCTAGCCCGTCCTACGCGACAGACTTTGGCCGTCTGGCTGAGATTGGCCGTGAGGGCGTTCTGGCCTTGCTCAGTGATTCAGCCAATGCGGACAGTAGCGTTCAAGTGGCTAGTGAGAGCGAGGTTGGCAAGGAAATCGAAGATACGATTGCTGACTGGGATGGCCGCGTGATTGTTGCGGCGGTTGCCAGCAACTTGTCTCGTATCCAGCAGGTCTTTGATGCAGCTGCTGAGACTGGCCGCCGAGTGGTTTTGACAGGTTTTGACATTGAAAATATCGTCCGTACGGCTATCCGCCTCAAGAAGCTGTCCTTGGTGGACGAACGCCTCTTGATCAAGCCCAAGGAAATGTCTAAGTTTGAAGACCATGAATTGATTATCTTGGAGACTGGCCGGATGGGTGAGCCTATCAATGGCCTGCGTAAGATGTCAATCGGCCGTCACCGCTATGTGGAAATCAAGGAAGGCGATTTGATTTACATCGTAACGACGCCATCTATTGCCAAGGAAGCGGTCGTGGCTCGAGTGGAAAATATGATTTATCAAGCGGGTGGCATTGTCAAGCTGATTACCCAAAACCTGCGGGTTTCAGGTCACGCAAATGCGCGTGATTTGCAGCTCATGATTAACCTGCTACAGCCTAAGTACCTCTTCCCTATTCAGGGTGAGTACCGCGGATTGGATGCTCATGCCAAGGCTGCCATGGAAGTTGGCATGCTGCCGGAAAATATCTTTATTCCTAAGCGTGGCAGCATCATGGAATACGACCATGGTGATTTTGTGCCGGCTGGTGCAGTATCAGCTGGAGATGTCATGATTGATGGAAATGCGATTGGTGATGTAGGCAATATCGTCCTGCGCGACCGCAAGGTCTTGTCTGAAGATGGTATTTTCATCGTGGCACTCACGGTTAACCGTAAGGAAAAGAAAATCATTTCCAAGGCTAAAGTACACACTCGTGGATTTGTCTATGTCAAGAAGAGCAGAGATATTTTGCGTGAGAGCTCTGACCTTGTCAATAAAACAGTGGAAGACTATCTGGCGCAGGATAGCTTTGACTGGGGAGAGCTGAAGGGTGCTGTCCGTGATAGTCTGGCCAAATATCTCTTTGACCAAACCAAGCGTCGCCCAGCTATTTTGCCGGTTGTTATGGAAGTGCGGTAAAAATCTGAACACAAATATAAGAAAAGTCGGGCTTCGGCTTTTTCTTGTCAGGAAGATACGAAGGAGAAATGCGAATGGCAGTGATGAAAATAGAGTATTATTCTGAGGCTTTGGAGATGGAATGGGGCGTCAATGTCCTCTATCCGGACGCAGCTCGTGTTGATAAGCCGGATGATAAGGATATTCCTGTTTTGTACCTGCTTCATGGTATGAACGGGAATCACAATAGCTGGCTCAAGCGTTCAAATATTGAACGCCTGGTTCGCTCGACCAACTTGATTGTTGTCATGCCTAATACCAGCAATGGCTGGTACACCGATACTCAGTACGGTTTTAACTATTATGAAGCCATCGCTGAGGAGCTGCCTCGGGTGCTCAAGCGCTTTTTCCCAAATATGTCAGATAAGCGGGAGAAGAATTTTATCGCTGGTCTTTCCATGGGTGGATACGGAGCCTTTAAGCTGGCTCTCAAGTCTAACCGCTTTTCATACGCCGCTAGTCTTTCTGGGGCTTTGAGTTTTCTTGATGCTCGTCCGGATAATGCTGAGATGGCAACACCGGCCTATTGGCGGGGAGTTTTTGGAGACTATAAAGACTGGACCAGCAGCCCTCATTCGCTGGAAAGTATAGCCAAGCAATCTGATAAAAAGACTAAGCTTTGGGCATGGTGTGGCGAAGAAGACTTTCTCTACAAGGCCAATCAGGCGGCGGTGAAAAACCTGCAAGACTTAGGCTTGGAGATTACTTACAGCCACAGTCCAGGTAAGCATGAGTGGTATTACTGGGAAAAGCAGCTGGAGAATGTGCTGGCCTGGCTTCCTATCGACTTCCAGCTGGAAGAGCGCCTGTCGTAAAAATAGACTGTAAAGTCGTATTCTGTCCTCAGAGTATGATATAATGATTACGTTTGAAAATCTGAGTGGGAATGATTCCCCGAAATACAAATAGGAGAATGGAACTTTGACAAAAGCGATTCGAGTGCGTTATGCACCAAGTCCGACTGGACTTTTACACATCGGAAATGCGCGGACTGCGCTCTTTAACTACCTCTATGCTCGTCATCATGGTGGAACCTTCATTATCCGTATCGAGGATACTGACCGCAAGCGCCATGTAGAAGACGGGGAACGCTCTCAGCTAGAAAACCTGCGCTGGCTGGGTATTGACTGGGATGAAAGTCCTGAGACTCACGAAAACTACCGTCAGTCTGAGCGCTTGGATATTTACCAAAAATACGTCAATGAACTCTTGGACAAAGGATTAGCTTACAAGTCCTATGTAACTGAGGAAGAATTAGCGGCTGAACGCGAACGTCAGGAGGCAGCTGGTGAAACACCTCGTTATATCAATGAGTTTCTAGGCATGTCAGAGGAAGAAAAGGCAGCCTATATCGCTGAGCGCGAAGCAGCGGGCATCATTCCGACGGTTCGTCTGGCTATAAATGAAGCTGGTGTCTATAAGTGGACTGACATGGTCAAGGGCGAAATTGAGTTTGAAGGCGGCAATATCGGTGGTGACTGGGTTATCCAGAAGAAAGACGGCTACCCAACCTACAACTTTGCTGTGGTTATTGATGACCATCTGATGGAAATTTCACACGTTATTCGTGGAGATGACCATATCGCCAACACGCCTAAGCAACTCATGGTTTATGAAGCTCTGGGCTGGGAAGCTCCAGAATTTGGGCACATGACCCTGATTATCAACTCTGAAACAGGCAAGAAACTGTCCAAGCGCGATACCAATACCTTGCAGTTTATCGAGGATTATCGCAAGAAGGGCTACCTGCCAGAAGCAGTCTTTAACTTTATTGCACTGCTGGGCTGGAATCCTGGCGGCGAGCATGAGATTTTCTCTCGCCAAGAGTTGATTGAGCTCTTTGATGAAAAACGTCTCAGCAAGTCCCCAGCTGCTTTTGACCAGAAGAAGCTGGACTGGATGAACAATGAATACATCAAGAATGCGGATTTTGACACAATATTCGCTCTGGCTAAGCCATACCTGGAAGAAGCGGGCCGTTTGACAGATAAGGCAGAAAAGCTCGTAGAGCTCTACAAACCGCAAATGAAGTCTGTAGACGAGATTGTGCCGCTGACAGACCTCTTCTTTGCGGACTTTCCAGAGTTGACAGATGCAGAGCGTGAGGTCATGGCTGGTGAAACGGTACCGACCGTGTTGACAGCTTTCAAAGAAAAGTTAGAAGCCATGTCTGATGCAGATTTTGTAACGGAGAATATCTTCCCACAAATCAAGGCTGTCCAAAAAGAGACAGGAATCAAGGGTAAAAATCTCTTTATGCCGATTCGGATTGCCGTTTCTGGTGAAATGCATGGACCAGAGCTGCCAGATACCATTTATCTATTAGGCCGCGAAAAATCCATCCAGCATATCGAAAACATGCTAAATCAAATTCAATAAGATAAACCAGCTCGAAAACTGGTTTTTACTTTGCAAATTTTTGTTTTTATGTCACAATTGTAATAAGAAAATACCTTAAGGGGATAAAAATGAAAAAATGGATCATCATCTTTGTTGTAGGACTAGCAGCCTTACTCGTGCTAGTAACCTGTAACCAAAAGAAAGAGCAGACGACCCCTGCTTCCAACAATTCTAAAGCAAGTTCGACTAGTTCTGCATCTTCTAAAAAGCCTGAAAGAGAGAGCAATTCGAGCGAACTTTCTGGCGACGCGGATAGTCAAGAAGCTTCTGATGCTGGCTCTCAGAAGAATTCGGAAACTGAAGCTGAAAAGTCTGCCCAGGAAACTAGCAAAGGAGAGAAAGAGACGGCGTCAACTTCTAGTTTGGATATGAAGGCTATTGCTTCTGGAGATTTTTCTAGTATGATTGGTACTTGGCAGGATGCCAAAGGGAACAGTTATACATTCGATGCGTCTGGTATCGAGTCAGATGTTGCCAAGCTTGAGACAGGAGATTACTCTGGGCCAGATGAAAATGGGATTTACCGAGCAGGGATTCGTTGGAAAAACCAAACCGGTGCTGCTTTTCTTATAATTCCAGCAGGAAAGGGTCTGCCAGCTGGGGAGACTGTCAATGGAACGGATCCGACTGATACCAGCCAAGATCGTTTCATCATCACCCAAAGCGTTTCCGAACATCCCGATGTTTTTTACCGCGTAAAATAAGGAGTCTTGACAGACTCTTTTTTTCTTATTTTGAGTCCAGTATATAATATATTGATTTTGAATAAAAATTGATAAAACGCTTTTATTTTAATAAATATTAAATTTCCTCTTGACATTCGCATTTTCATACAGTAGAATGTTTAAAAATAAAATGTAGAAGGATAGAGGTAATCGCATGGTTAAAGAGAAAGTCATTTTAGCGTATTCTGGCGGCTTGGACACTTCGGTGGCCATTACTTGGCTGGACAAGGATTATGATGTGATCGCGGTCTGTATGGACGTAGGTGAAGGAAATGATTTGGATTTCATTCATGACAAGGCGCTGAAAGTTGGCGCTATCGAATCACATGTTATTGATGTTAAAGACGAGTTTGCGGAAGACTACGTCTTGGTTGCTCTGCAAGGACACACCTTCTACGAACGAAAATATCCTCTAGTGTCCGCTCTGAGCCGCCCTTTGATTTCTAAGAAATTGGTTGAAATTGCCCACAAGACAGGGGCGACGACCATTGCCCATGGCTGTACGGGAAAAGGAAACGATCAGGTACGTTTTGAAGTCGCTATCGCATCCTTAGATCCCAGTCTCAAGGTCATCGCTCCGGTTCGGGAATGGAAATGGTCTAGGGAAGAAGAAATCAATTATGCTAAAGCTAATGGTGTGCCAATTCCTGCAGATCTGGATAGCCCTTACTCAGTCGATCAAAACCTTTGGGGACGGGCCAACGAGTGTGGTGTCTTGGAAAATCCTTGGAATGAAGCACCGGAAGACGCCTATGATTTGACAGTTACGCCAGAAGCAGCACCAGACAGCCCAGTCTATGTAAATATTGACTTTGAAGCTGGCGTGCCAGTTGCTTTAGATGGTAGAAAGATGAAGTTGGCGGACTTGATTCTTGAGCTAAATGACCTAGCTGGACAACACGGTGTTGGTCGGATTGACCATGTGGAAAATCGTCTGGTAGGGATTAAGTCTCGGGAAATCTATGAATGCCCTGGGGCGGTGACTCTCTTGGCTGCCCACAAGGAAATTGAGGATCTGACTCTAGTCAGAGAATTGGCTCATTTCAAGCCGATTATCGAAAATGAGCTGTCTAATCTCATCTATAATGGTCTCTGGTTTAATCCAGCGACAGAAGCCCTGATTGCCTACCTTAAGTCCACCCAGCAGGTGGTCAATGGCACAGCTAAGGTGAAGCTTTATAAGGGATCTGCGACAGTCGTAGCGCGTAAGTCTGACAATTCTCTTTACGATGAAAGTCTGGCTACCTATACCAGTGCAGATACTTTTGACCAGGATGCTGCGATTGGCTTTATCAAGCTGTGGGGGCTTCCATCTAAGGTTCATGCAGAGGTTCAGGCTCACAAAGACAAATAGAAAGGGGCTTTCCTATGGCGAATCATAAACTGTGGGGCGGACGTTTTGAAGCCTCTCTGGAAGGCTGGGTAGAGGAATTTGGCGCCAGCGTCGGCTTTGACTATCGTCTGGCTCTCTATGATCTGCAGGGCAGCCTCGCCCATGTCAAAATGTTGGGGCGGACAGGAATTATTGCTCCAGAGGAAGTGGCTGCTATTCAGGCAGGCTTGGAAAAGCTGTTGGCGCGTCATGAGTCTGGAGAGCTTGAGTTTGATGTGCGTAATGAAGATATTCATATGAATATGGAGGCTCTTCTGACCGAGGAGATTGGGCCAGTAGCTGGTAAGCTCCATACGGCTCGCTCCCGTAATGACCAGGTGGCGACAGATATGCACCTTTATCTCAAGGATCAGCTCGGTCAGATTGCGGATAAACTCTTGAATCTGCGTCAGGTGCTGCTGGATTTGGCAGAAGAGCATGTAGAGACCATCATGCCAGGCTATACCCATCTGCAGCATGCCCAGCCGATTAGCTTTGCCCATCATCTGCTGGCCTATTATCAGATGTTCAGCCGAGATAGTCAGCGCTTTGCTTTTAATCTAGAGCATACAGATTTGTCTCCTTTAGGAGCAGCGGCTCTGGCGGGGACAACGTTTCCAATTGACAGGGAGCTGACGGCTGATTTATTGGGCTTCAAAGGCATTTACCACAATTCTTTGGATGCGGTCAGTGATCGAGATTTTATCCTGGAGTTTCTATCTAACAGCAGTATTCTCATCATGCATCTGTCTCGTCTCTGCGAGGAGCTGATTAACTGGTGCAGCTATGAATATGGCTTTGTCAGCTTATCAGATACCTTTAGTACAGGATCTTCCATCATGCCGCAAAAGAAAAATCCGGACATGGCGGAGCTGATTCGAGGCAAGAGCGGCCGGATCTATGGCCATCTCTTCAGTCTTCTGACGGTTATGAAATCCCTGCCCTTGGCCTATAATAAGGACCTGCAGGAAGACAAGGAAGGCATGTTCGATACAGTAGATACTATCCAGAAGTCGCTGGATATTATGGCGGGTATGCTGTCTAGTATGACAGTAAACAAAGAAAAAATGCTGGTTTCAACTCAGCAGGATTTCTCCAATGCGACAGAATTAGCTGACTATCTGGCCAAAAAAGGACTGCCTTTCCGAGAAGCCCATGAGATTGTCGGAAAGTTGGTGCTGGAATGCAGCAAGGCAGGCTATTATCTACAGGATATTCCGCTGAGCCGCTATCAGGAAGTGTCGTCGCTGATTGAGGAAGATATTTATCAAGCGCTTGAGTCGCAGACCGCTGTACAAAAGCGGAATTCCCTTGGCGGGACTGGATTTGCACAGATCCGTCAGGAGTTGGAACGGGCTAAGAAACAGCTGGAAAAGGAATAAGATATAGGGAACACCGCAAGGAAATTGCGGTTTTTTTTAAGCAAATCAACCTTTTAAATATTTGCAAAAACAGCGTCATAGCAGGACTTATTGGCATTTTCGAAAAATATGGTATAATAGATATAATTTTGGTGGATGGAGTTGAGTTTTGAGAAAAAACTATCGCGTCAAGAGCGAAAAAGATTTTAATGCGATTTTTAAAAGAGGACAGAGTTTTGCTAATCGAAAATTTGTCGTTTACATGTTAGAAAAAGAGCAAAAGCATTTTCGAGTAGGAATTTCCGTCAGTAAAAAGCTGGGGAATGCAGTAGTTCGTAATCGTATTAAAAGAAAAATCCGCCATGTCTTGATGCAACATCAGAAACAGTTAGTCCAGGCAGACTTCGTCGTTATTGCTCGCAAAGGAGTAGAGGAGCTGGACTACCACCAAGTTGAACAAAATTTATTGCATGTATTAAAAATTGCTAAACTTTATCAGGAAGGATTCATTTGTGAAACAGAAAAGTAAATTAGGGATTTTGCTGGTTGTCTCGCTGCTCTTTCTCACAGCCTGCGGAACCAGTCAAGTAACGGCCGATTCAAATGGCTTCTGGGAGAAGCTGGTCTATTTCTTTGCCGACACCATTCGTTTTCTATCCTTTGGTGGAAGCAAGGGGATTGGGATTATTCTCTTTACCTTGATTATCCGGACGGTTCTCCTGCCGGTCTTCCAATTCCAGACGACTTCTTCGCGCAAGCTGCAGGAAGTACAGCCGCATATCAAGCAACTGCAGGAAAAGTATCCTGGTAAGGACATGGAGAGTAGAACAGCCTTGGCTGAGGAAACTCAAAAGCTCTACAAGGAAATGGGTGTCAATCCTTATGCTTCATTCATTCCGCTCTTTATCCAGATGCCAGTGCTCTTGGCTCTGTTTCAAGCCCTGACTCGGGTTGATTTTATGAAGACAGGTCACTTCCTCTGGCTCAATCTTGGAGCGACAGATCCGACCTTTATTCTTCCGCTGTTAGCGGCTCTCTTCACTTTCCTCAGTACGTGGCTTTCAAACAAAGCCTTGCCTGAGAGAAATGGCGGGATGACAGTCATGATGTACCTGTTGCCAGTTGCGATTTTCTTTTTTGCCTTCTATGCAGCGAGTGGGGTAGCCCTCTACTGGGCGGTCTCAAATGCTTATCAGGTGGTTCAGACTTTGCTGTTGAGCAATCCTTTTAAAATCATTGCCGAGCGGGAAGCTAAGGAACGGTCAGAGCGTCAATTGGAACAGAAAAAGAAACGTGCCCTGAAAAAAGCACAGAAAAAGAAAAAGTAAGTAAGAAGGAGGACTCTTGCAATGGTTATTTTTACAGGAGCAAGTGTTGAAGAAGCCATTCAAAATGGTTTGAAAACGTTGGATATTCCACGTATGAGAGCGCATATCACTGTTATTTCACGTGAGAAAAAAGGCTTTTTAGGCTTGTTTGGCAAGAAGCCAGCTCAGGTGGATGTCGAGCCGATTGCTGAGACGACAGTTGTCAAGGCCAATCAAAAGGCTGTAAAAGGTGTTCCCGAAGAGATTAATGCTCAGAATGAGCCTGTGCAGTCTGTCAGTGAAGCAACGGTTGATTTGGGCCGTGTGGTAGCTGCCATCAAGAAGGTCGAAGGAGAAGGCGAAGTTATCTCAGATGAGGTCAAGGCTGAAATTCTCAAAAATGACAAGCAAGCCAATACGATTTTAGAAGAGACGGGTACCATTGACCTTCTCAAGACCAACCAAGCTATTGATGAGGCAGTTGCTCAAGCAGAAGCGGACGATAGCAAGGTTATCTCTTTTGAACAAGCGGCTAAAGACAAGGCTGAGCCAACAGAAACAGAAGAAAGCTCTTTTGCAGATTTAGGCATCCAAGTCGAAGCAGACTACGATATTGAAGAAGTAGTTGAAAACGTAACGAACTATGTTCAGAAAATTGTTGATGAGATGGATGTTGAAGCGGGCATTTCCAGCAGCCACAACCGCCGAACTATCAACATGCAGATTGATACCAATGAACCGGGGCGCGTGATTGGCTACCACGGAAAAGTCTTGAAAGCTCTGCAGCTATTGGCGCAAAACTATCTTTATAACCAATATTCTAAGAGCTTCTATATTTCCATTAATGTCAATGACTATGTTGAGCATCGGGCTGAAGTGCTGCAAAGCTATGCGCAGAAACTGGCTCAGAGGGCTTTGGAAGACCGACGCGGTCAGCACACAGACCCTATGTCTAACAGCGAGCGCAAAATTATCCACCGCATCATCTCTCGCATTGATGGCGTGACTAGCTATTCCGAAGGCGACGAGCCTAACCGCTATGTCGTTGTGGATATTGACAGCGAATAAAAAGAAAGCCAGCAGAGATGCTGGTTTTTGCATATAGAAAGGATTTTTTATGTCACTTTTTCCAGCTATTGAAAGTTATCTGCCTCATCAAGGGGCTAAGTATATATCTCCAGATAAGGTAGGGCAGCTGCGTGAGTCTATGTTGGAGTTGAGAGCTAAAGGTCAGGCGGCACGCAAGGAGTTTGCGGACTTGGTCAAGGATTTTCAGAGTCTCTATCCCAAGCTGACCTTGGAGCGAACCAGCCAGTGGATGAATCAGGCACAGATACTGCGGCCCCATTTTTGGAATTATCTTAAAGGCTATGGGGAAATCACAGAACCGATGTTTGCCCTGCGCTTGTATGGAACTGCAGAAGATTTTGGAGTGTCGCTAGAGGTGAGCTTCATGGAGCGCAAGAAAGATGAGCACAGTCTCAGCAAGCAAAATCGGGTATTGGAGCTACCTATTCAGCCGCCAGCTTACTATTTTGCTCAGATAGATGGTGTGAGTCAGCGCTTTGAAGGTACTGAGGAAAATCGCCAGCTCCTTACTCAGCAGCTAGCAGCCGGTCAGGTTCGTAAGGTCTTAGTCAAATACGATGTTCCCCTTTCTCAGGCTGCTTCAAGAGAGCAGGTGCTGTCCCAGCTGCAGGAGGCCATGACAGCCTTGATTCCCTTTTATGAAGCGACTCGCACCTTGTGATTACGTTTACAAAGAGAAAGTTATTTAAGTAAGTATTGACAAAAGCCCCAGAATCATATAGAATAGTAAAGTATGTTTAGTAACTGATCACAACTAGCCGGCTAAACGAATACAAGAATCTAAGAGGAGGTATTCATCGTGAAACGTACTTATCAACCAAGTAAAATCCGTCGTGCGCGTAAACATGGTTTCCGCCACCGTATGTCAACTAAAAACGGTCGTCGTGTATTGGCAGCTCGCCGTCGTAAAGGACGCAAAGTTTTGGCTGCTTAATTCAAACGATTTATCAAGAAACCAGCGGAGACTCGAGACCGCTGGTTTTTTGTCTTAAATTTATGGGTGAAATTCAATAGACTGGCAGGAAAGATCCTCTTTTTGTCCAGTGTCTTTATTTATGACTTCTACATACCAGTCTCCTTTGTGGCTAAATAGTTTGATAAATTGAACCTGAAGAGACTGCTGTTCATACTTAATTGGAAAAAATTCTTCCTGTCTATGTAATAAAATATCAAGAATGATTCGCAACTGAGAGTTGTTGATTGTTTTCCTGACTTCTGGTTGAAGGATTTTCTCAATTTTTGTGATCTTGCTTAACTGCTGTTCTGAAATCGAGTTTTCAAATTTTTCTTTTAATTTTTGTAGGTCAATATCAAAAGGGCACATATTGTAGTTTTCTAGAGTCAGCATGGAAAAATACAAGGCAGAAATTTCATCTATGGAGAAAATAATAGGAGATAACAAGTCGTTGCTAAGAATTTTATAACTGCCATTCCGGCCTAAGTCAGAATAAATAGGAATTCCCAGCGTTTCAAGGCTGGCAATATCACGAAGGGCAGTGCTTTTTGAAATATGATATCGATTCATAATATCTTTTAGATTGAATTGTCTTTTCTTATTGAGGAAAATAAGCATATCGTTAATTCTTTGAGATTTATTCATGAGAAACTCCATATTTTTATTAAATGGTTTCAAAAAATGACACCTTTTTATATTATACTAGTTTTAGAGAAAATAATAAAGGAGTCAAATATGAAACAATATTTTAAGGCCTTATTGGCAGAACAGACAGAAATGGCTCTAGCTACTTCTGTAAAGGATATCCCAAATGTAAGAATTGTAAATTTTTACTATGATGAGGAGGCAAAGAAATTGTTCTTTATCTCATTTAAAAATAGTCATAAAATTCAAGAGTTGGCAATCAATAATCGTATTGCTCTTACAACAGTCCCGAAAGGTGATGGAAGGTATGTCCGGATTCAAGGGAGAGTCAAAGAAAGCCAGCTTTCTATTGAGGATATAGGAAGTGTTTTTGTTCAGAAGTATCCTTACTATCAAGATATTATTGAGCAACACATAAACTCCTTGCAACTTTTTGAAGTATCTTTTTCTGATGCTTTCTTGGTCTTAGATAATAATCAAGTTGAGAAAATCAAACTATAGGGAGAAAATAGATGGTTGAGATAAAAAGATGCGACTGGGCTGAAAATAGTGAGCTTGAGAGAAATTATCATGACCATGAATGGGGGCGACCTGTGCATGACGAGCATAAACTCTTTAAAATGTTGATTTTGGAAGGTCAGCAGGCGGGCTTGAGCTGGCAAACTATTTTGTCAAAAATGGATGCTATGACAGAGGCTTATGAAAACTTTAATCCTGAAAGACTCTCCAATTATGACGAGCAGAAGATTGAAGAATTGCTTAGTGATCAAAGAGTGATACGAAATAGGCTAAAAATAAAGGCAGTTATAAAAAATGCTAAAGCCTATTTAAAGCTAAAAGAAAAATATGGTAGTTTGGATTCTTATATTTGGTCGTTTGTAGATAATGAACCGATTCTCAATTCATGGTCTCATATTGAAGAGGTGCCCGCTCGAACAGAACTATCCGATAAAATTAGTAAAGAACTCAAAAAGAAAGATTTTTCTTTTGTTGGCTCTACGACTGTATATGCCTTTATGCAGTCAATTGGCATGGTCAATGATCATTTGCTGACCTGTGATTTTAGACTCTATTAGAAGGATGAGCGCCTATTATCGAATGCCGGTAAATGATATAAAAAAGAGAACAAAACCAGAAAGAAAATCAGTTTCTTTCTGGTTTTTTGTGTATAGTTAAGCGCAGTTGCTTATTTTGCCACTGGTAAAAGTATTGGATACAGATAGCAGAGCAAGGTAAAGCTAATCAGGGCGTAAAAGATACCGATGCGGATAGCTTGGATAGGTTTATAGAAACGAATCAGGGTCAGTAGACACCAAACTAAGAGAACTAGGATGAACCATGCTGAAATCAAGCGCAGCGGTGTTGGTCCGTAAAGGTAGATGTAGATGCCAAATAATTTCCAGCCAGCTAGCAAGGCCAGCAGACCGGTAAAGATAAAGAGGATAGTAGCTGCGAATCGCGTCTCTTTCTGATCCCAGAGTGGCTTTTTGGGAATCAGATAGAAGACGCCTAGGACTGCAAAGTTAAGGATAGATACCCGAACCAGCTGCCAGAAGCCAGCTACGGCAACGGTCGAAGCATTCTGCGGAGAAATAGCCTGAGCTACTGTTCCAGCGCTAAGGAGCTGACCGAGCTCAGTCAGGCCAGTCAGGAAGAAGAGAGCATAGGTCAGGCAGAGGCTGCCGATGATAATGTAGGCTGCGAAAGCAGGTGCTACTCGCAAAGGGCGGATGCTTGCTTGAAATTTTTTGTAGCTAAGTTTAGTATCTTTTTTGCCTAACAGACTGCCGGCTAGGAGGCCGTACAAGTACAGACTGACAGGGACAGCCAAGCAGGCCTTGAAGAAAATCATGCTGCTATCAAGACTTGAAAAGAGGGAGTCAAATAGATTCTCAATGAAATCAGCGGTATTGCTGAAGAAAGAGGCAAAGCTGTCTGAAACCTGACTCAGCTGGGACCAGACAAAGTAGACCAAGATTCCCGCGACAAAGAAGCTGCTGACAATAATAGCGAGCTGTTGGGCTTTCTTTGAAGAAAGACTGTCAGAGCTGTCAGAAGAGTCCTGCTGCTTGCCTTCTATAAAGACTAGAATAGCAGCAATGAAATTTTTAAAGGGCAGGATGCAGAAGGCTTGAATGGCATCAAACCAGACCAGGATGCCCAAACGCCCCTGGCTTAACCAGCCGGTGCGGGACAAAATATAGAAAGCAAATGAGATGTGGATGGCTAGAAATTGGAAAAATTCTAGCTGACGATGAAGCCCCCAGAGACTTAAAGCTAGGGCTTGAGCTAGCGTCATAATCAGAAAGCTTCTAGCCTCTAATCTGCTGTCAAGATTCTTTATCTGCAGTGATGGATAGGACAATTTCCTGATTAGGGCTTCGCTTAGCAATATAAGACCAATTGCAAAAGGGAAAAAGGATGCAGTTTGATAATTAAAAAATACTGCAGAGTAAAAGTAGGTTAAAAGATAGAGGATTAGATAGCTGATTTTAAAGAATCGCAGTTGCTTGTCCTCTAGGCCTGTAAAGATGGTCTGTCGTTCTGCGTCTGCGGGCAGACAAGGCCGGACATTCATCTCTTCTTGTGCTGGATATTCCATGATTATTTTTCCTCCTCGTCGTCAGGGATATACTCCAAAATATCGCCAGGCTGGCAGTCTAGTTCACGGCAGAGAGCATTGAGTGTTGAAAAGCGGACAGCCTTGGCTCGATTATTTTTTAGGATAGATAGATTAGCTGGTGTTAGGTCAATCAACTCTGCTAAACGGCCAGCGCTGATGCGCTTTTGTGCCATGACAAGGTCTAAATTTATCTGAATCATAAGACCTCCTAAATAGTGTAGTCTACTTGATCCTGCAGCTCAATGGCCTTGCCAAAGGCGTTGCGGATGACACGGATAATCAGGGTCAAGATGCTGCAAGAAACAGTGACTAAGAGCATGGGCAAATAGGCTGTCAGTCCCATAAAGAGGGAGATGAGAGCGACAGTGCCTACTTCCCAGCCAAGGTAGCGCATGTATTGAACATTTTGCGTGATAAAAACCTGATTTTTACCGATGCGGCTAAGGAGTCGATAGAGATGGACAATGCAGGCCAGTGCTAGACAGCCTAGGACATAGCCGAGCAGCAGTAAGATCCAAAAGCGCGTCTCCCCTTGAAAGAAAGGAGAGGGAAATTCGATAACTAGATTGACGACCCAAGGTCCTAGGGCTATCAGGATAATGGAAGCAATAAATAAAAAGCTGATACTGATTTTTGTAAGTGTAATGCTCATATCTTCAGCAGTCTTTTTTATTTTGTCTGTCATAATTTCCTCCGACTAACGTTTCATTTCTTAGTAACTATAACACGAATATTATCGATAATCAATAAGAAAATATCGAAAAAAGATAAAATCGGTCTTAAGGACTAGACGGAATTTTATAAAAATTTCATATTGTATAGAGATGGATTTCTTGTCAGGAGATGAACAGAGCGGAAGGGGATGAATATTTTGTTTGATTTTTGGTATAATGAAAAACAGGAATTGTATACTCTTTCTGGTCAGAAGCGGAGTATGTGTATGTAAGGAGGGAAGAATCTGTGGGTGTAAAGCTTGTTCATTATCGTAGTAAGTTATATGAATTTCTCATGGTGCCTGCCATCGTTTCAAGGGATGATAAACATATGTGGATGGATTTACGGCAGAATCAAAAGGAGCTGCTTCTTGATGTACAGCCGCACTATGATAAGCTCTATCAGGATTTACTTCCTTTGAAAAACGAGCTTGTTACGGTTTGTTTGTTTGAAGGAGCTACGGTGGGACTGGCTCCGCTCCTCTACCTCTACTTGCTAGAAAAAGGAGAAGATCCGGTCAATCCGCATGACTTGTTAGAATGTATGAAAAAACTAGATGCAGAGCAAATCATCTATTGTTTATCACTTAAGCTTTCTAAAGAGGAAGTCATCAAGGGACATCCTGAAGAACTGCTGGCTTTTATAGAGAATAGTGACAAGTCTCCGGAAAATAAATGGTACTGGTACCAAGCAATTCAGCATCCAGAGAAGCTTCGGGACCAATTAGTTTCCTTGCTGGAAAGAGTGTTTGAGCTCTATCAGCCTATTTATGAGCAGTTTGAGCAAGAAGTACTAGCTTTTGAAAAAGAATTTAGCCTATCTGATGTGATGGATGATGAAGAACAGAATGCCAAGCTTCTTGAAAAGGACACTCAAGTCTTTGTTCTGTCACCCATGTTTATTG
Source organism: uncultured Streptococcus sp. (assembly GCF_905372115.1). Taxonomy (GTDB): domain Bacteria; phylum Bacillota; class Bacilli; order Lactobacillales; family Streptococcaceae; genus Streptococcus. The sequence continues at coordinate 10,440 of NZ_CAJPNR010000024.1, read as the reverse complement.
ACTCTTTTCTTGAAAAGGTTCCTGATTTCACTTCCTATTCCTTAGTCCTTTCGACGAGAAGTTCCCAGTTATCAAAGGCGGAATCGGAGCTTAACGATGAAACATTGGCTCTGACCTTAAAAACTCTTGGTGATGAAACCCGCTATAAAGTCTTGATTGAATTGATTCAGCCACATGCCAAGAATAAAGATATAGCTAAAAAACTGGGGCTTACAAGAGCCTCTATCTCATTCCATACGCAAAAGCTCCTAAATTCTGGCTTGCTGGAGCTTGTGATGGATGATGATTCGGTTAAATACATGGTCAATAAAGAACTGATTCGAAAGATTATAGAGAAGTTCAAACAAGACCTAACATAGTTTCAGAAGACCTGGATTCATTCTAGGTCTTCTTTTTGTAAAATGAAAATCTAATAAAAATTTGACAATTATCTAATTTATTGTTATGATTTGTTAAACAAAAATCGAACAAGAGTAAAGGAGATGTCGTATGATTGTTTTTGCAAAAAATAAAAATTTTCGCCAGTTGCTCATCAATCAATGGATCTCAGGTTTTGGGGACATTGTTTTTTATTTGGCTTTGATGAACTATGTCTCCGCTTATTCTTTTGCTCCACTTGCGGTTTTATTGATTTCTCTTTCTGAAACGCTACCTCAGTTAATTCAAGTTTTTACTGGAGTTGCGGCGGACTTTCAGAAGAATCGCATTCATAAATACCTGCTTATACAGTTTAGTAAGGTGCTCTTATATAGCTTGGTAACGTTTTTGCTGCTTGGACAAGACTTCTCTTTCTTGACTCTGCTTGTGATTTGCTTGATTAACTTTCTGTCGGATAGTCTGAGTTATTTTTCAGGTGCCATGCTGATGCCGGTTTATGTAAAGGTGATTGAGCAAGATATGACCTCTGCAATGGGCTTTCGGCAGGCTAGTATGAGTCTGGTTCATATTTTGGGGAATCTAGCTGGCGGTTTTCTCATTTCTTGGATGAGTATCGGAGCTTTGGCAGGTCTGAATGCTCTGACATTCTTGCTAGCTTACCTTGGTTTTTGGTATATTAGTAAAAGATTACAGAACTTAGAACCGGAGTTTAGCAGTGTCAAGAAGCTAAATAGAGAGAATTATTGGCAGCATTTGTTGGATTCTCTTAAAGTCTTGCTGGGATTGAAAAACGTTGTGAGGTTGTTATTGGTTTCAACCTTTGGGCAAGTCACTCTGAACATTCTGACGCCAGTAGCGACTCTTTTATTGCTGAAAAGGCCTTTTTGGAATCTGCAGGTCGGTCAGTCTATTGCCGTGTTAATTGTTCTAAGTTCCGCTGGTCTGATTTTAGGGAATATTTTGAGTGGCAGTTTGCTGAAAAACTTTTCGACTAAGCTTGCTATGTATGCAAGCCAAGTATTTGAGGGCTTTATTCTTTGCGGTTTTTTCTGGCAAAACTTTTTACTTGTCCTGATAGCAAGCTTTGCTTGCTCTGTTACAGTCGGTCTGCTGAGTCCAAGATTGCAGAAATCTGTATTCAGTATGATTCCAGAAGAGTCCATGGGGGCCATCCAGTCGGCTATTAATCTATTTAGCATGGCTGTTCCGAGTGTTTTATCCATGCTGTTAATAGCTCTTGCCAGCAGTTTGGGGGTTATTTATATTCTCCTCCCTCTTGTGTTAATGCTGGCACTGTCTTTCTACTTGATTATTCCAATGGAGAACTTGAAGACGTATTCGGATAGCTGTTAAATGGTAGCTATCTTATTTTTTCTGCTTTGAAGAGACTTCTGATTTTTCAGGTCATTTTTGGTATAATATAGGACAGGAAATACAAGGAAGTAAACCATGAAGATTTTTGATACACACACGCATTTAAATGTGGAAGAATTTGCTGGTCGAGAGGCAGAGGAGCTCCAGCTGGCTACAGAAATGGGCATCAGCAAAATAAATATTGTGGGTTTTGACCGACCGACCATTGAGCGCGCCTTGGTGCTGGCAGATTGCTATGATCAGCTTTATGCTACGATTGGCTGGCATCCGACTGAGGCTGGGACTTATGATGAGGCGGTGGAAGCCTATCTGCTGGATAAGCTTCGTCACCCCAAGGTTGTGGCTCTGGGCGAGATTGGGCTGGACTATCACTGGATGACTGCGCCCAAGGATGTTCAGGAGAGGGTGTTTCGACGCCAAATCCAGCTCTCCAAAGAGCTGAACCTGCCCTTTGTCGTTCATACGCGTGATGCTTTAGAAGACACCTATGAGATTATCAAGAGTGAGGGTGTCGGCCCTCGAGGTGGTATTATGCACTCTTATTCCGGTTCTTTGGAAATGGCAGAGCGCTTTATCGAGCTAGGGATGATGATTTCCTTTTCTGGAGTCGTTACTTTTAAGAAAGCGACGGATATTCAGGAGGCTGCGCAGAATCTACCTTTGGACAAAATCCTCGTCGAGACGGATGCGCCTTACTTAGCGCCTGTTCCCAAGCGTGGCCGAGAAAATAAAACAGCCTATACTCGCTATGTGGTAGAGAAAATTGCTGAGCTACGTGGACTGACTGCCGACGAAGTAGCGCAGACGACCTATGATAATGCAAAGAAGGTGTTTGGGCTTGACTGAGAAGATAAAAATCCCTCAAGTAATCGTCGTTGAGGGCAAGGATGATACAGCCAATCTGCAGCGATTTTACCAAGTGGACACTTACGAGACGAGAGGTTCTGCTATCAATGAAGAAGACCTAGAGAGGATAGAGAAACTGCACCAGCTGCGTGGTGTTATTGTCTTTACCGATCCAGACTACAATGGTGAGCGTATCCGTCGAATGATTATGGAGGCAGTGCCAACTGCTCAGCATGCCTTTCTTCGTCGAGATGAGGCGGCTCCCAAGTCTAAGAACAAGGGTAAATCGCTTGGGGTAGAGCATGCTTCATTTGAGGATTTACAGCATGCGTTAGCTGGGCTGGTCGGATATTTTGATGATGAGGATAATTTTGACATCACCAAAGGCGACCTTGTACGACTAGGTCTGCTTATGGCAAATGACAGCCGTCAGCGTCGAGAGTATTTGGGTGAAGAGCTCCGCATCGGCTATTCTAACGGCAAGCAGCTGCTTAAACGCTTGGAATTGTTTGGTGTGACTTTGGTGGAAGTGGAAGAAGCCATGCTCAAATATTCAGTCTAACGGAGTAAGAAATGAAAAAAGTAATTATTACAGGTGGCAATAGTGGTATTGGCTATCAGGCTGCAAAACAGTTGGCTGAAAAGGGGTGGTCAGTGACCCTATTTTGCCGTCGAAAAGCAGCTGCTGAGCAAGCCTGTGAGAAAATCCGTCAACAAACAGGAAATCTGCATGTAGATTATATCTTGGTTGATTTATCTGATATGAAAAGTGTCAGGCAAGCGGTAGAACAGTATATTAAAAAAGAAGACGCTCTAGATGTTTTAATTAACAATGCGGCTGATTTTGATTTATCAATCAAAAGTCTTGTGATAACCAAAGATGGATTAGAAAAGCAATTTGCGACCAACGTGGTTGCTCCCTTTTTACTTTCTACCTTGTTGAAGGGCTTGTTGGAAAAGTCAGAAAGTGGTCGGATTATTAATATTTCTTCCCAAGGGCTGGTGCTTTATCCTTTCATGAAGCTTGATTTTGAAAATTTATCCGGTCAAAAACATTACAGTCCTGCTAAGACCTATTATCAGAATAAGCTGGCCTTGTTGATGCTGTCCCTTTATATGCGGAAACAGTGGAAAGGCATCAAAATTCAGGCAATCCGTGTAACCAATGTCAAAGTTGATATGCGCCGCTATGATCACCTCAGCGCTTTTATGAAAAATCTGTATAAAATTAAGTCGAGATTTTCGATTAGTCCTGAAGAGATGGCGAAAGTCTATATAGCTTTATCTACAGAAGATACCTATGAAGGCTTTTTGTATGATGAGAAATGCAGAGAAGTTAAGGCTAATGCATTTGCTTACGAGGAAGAAGAACAGAAAAAACTCTACACCTTGCTTGAGCAAATGACCTCCTTAAAAAATAACGAATAACGAATTAGAAAAGAGAAAACATGCGTATTGCAGACCATAGTGTGACCCGTGCCATTCTGGAGCGTCACGGTTTCACTTTTAAAAAATCTTTCGGTCAGAATTTCCTGACTGATACCAACATCCTCCAGAAGATTGTGGATACTGCTGAGATTGACAAAAAGGTCAATGTCATCGAAATTGGTCCTGGTATTGGGGCATTGACAGAATTTTTGGCGGAAAGTGCTGCCGAAGTCATGGCCTTTGAGATTGATGATCGGCTGGTGCCGATTTTGGCGGATACTCTGCGCGATTTTGACAATGTGACAGTGGTTAATCAGGATATTCTCAAGGTTGATCTGGCTCAGTACATAGCAGAGTTTAAGAATCCAGACCTGCCTATCAAGGTAGTGGCAAACTTGCCCTACTACATCACGACGCCGATTCTTATGCATTTGATTGAAAGCGGAATTCCTTTTAGTGAGTTCGTCGTTATGATGCAAAAAGAAGTGGCAGATAGGATATCAGCTCAGCCGAATACCAAGTCCTACGGTAGTTTGTCAATCGCGGTGCAGTATTACATGACGGCTAAGGTTGCCTTTATCGTGCCACGGACAGTCTTTGTACCAGCGCCAAATGTGGATTCGGCCATTCTCAAGATGGTGCGCAGAGACCAGCCAGCTGTTGAAGTACAGGACGAGAAATTCTTTTTCAAGGTTTCCAAGGCCAGCTTTGTCCACCGCAGGAAGACCCTATGGAATAACCTGACCAGTTGTTTTGGGAAGTCAGAGGAGACTAAAGGCAAACTGACAGCAGCTTTAGAACGAGCTGACTTATCTCCAAGTGTTCGGGGAGAAGCTCTGAGTTTAGAGGAATTTGCGCGCCTGGCAGATGCTTTGAAGTCTGAAGGATTATAAAAAAACAGAAGATCTGCTCTACATAGCTGGTCTTCTATTTTGCTAATGAGGTACATATGAAAGTGAAATTTCTGTCTTTTCTCTGCAGTGTAATTCTACTTCATAATAACAAAAAATCCTATCAATCATGATAGGATTGCTTTTTATGCGGAGGAAGGGATTTGAACCCTCACACCCGTACGGGCACATGCGCCTGAAGCATGCGTGTCTGCCGTTCCACCACCTCCGCTTGAGATTCTATTATAACTTATTTTTGTGAAAATGCCAATAGAGAATATCAGTTTTTTTCACTGTATGAAGAAAGCAGAAAAATTTCTATTTTTTCTTTACTAAAATAGCTCTATGATATTGCCATTATAGCAAGTATTTGTTACAATTAGATTAATTACTTATTTAGGTAATGAAATAAAAAAGGAGAATGTTATGAAACTGAAAAAATGGCTGCTATTTTTGATGCTGCCCCTTCTGTTTTTGCTGGATTTGAAGCTGTTTACAGCAACTGCTCAAGCGGATGCTTTGAAGAATGCAATCACAGATATTAAAATCTGGGACCACTCTAATGGCCGCGAAGCAACCAAGGTTAACGGTGCTTACAATTTGGTTCAAGGGGGAAATTATCGTTATGAGCTAGTTTTTGATTTGTCTGCTTACGATAACAAGCTCAAGGATGGGGATACCTTTACCTTTACAGTGCCGAACGGTGCAACCATTGCTGATGGTACAACCTTTACCCTGACAGATAATGAAACGCAGGTCCAGCTCGGAGCTGCTAAGATGACATCGAATGGTTCAGGTAAGGGCGGTCTGATCACGGTTACTATTCAGAATTTGGCAGATTATAGATCGAAAACGACTGCCAGTGGAGTAAGAGGGAGCTTCTTCTTTGATTTTCAGGCGACGACAGTAGGCGCTGATCAGGACTGGAATTATAAGCCTGAGGAAACTCAAGGCGCGATGAGCCATAAGGTAACCATTAACGAGCGCAAACAGAGCAGTTTTTCAACAGCTGGTGAAAACTACGCTAAGATTGGAGGAGTCATTGCTAAGAAGCCATATAATTCGGCTATTCTAGGAAAGAACGGTGACTACTCGCACAACTGGACTGTTCGTATCAATACTCAGCAAAAGACTTATAATTCTCCGATTGTTATCAAGGATGTAATTCCAGATAGCAGTGCGCCAATGCAATTCGTTCCGGAGCAATTTGTCCTTCGCCAAGGGGAGTACACGCAGAGTTTATCAAGTATTGCGAATTCTGTTATCTTGAAAGAAGGTCAAGATTATACAGTTGCCTATAATGACACTTATACAGAGTTTACTCTAACCATCAATAACCCAGGCAATCGTGCCTTTATGTTGAACTATATGACAACTTCACCAGCTGATGGTTCTTTAGTATCCAATACGGCTGAGATGGAAGTTGATAATACAAAACTGCCATTCAGAGATGACCGTCCTGGTCAGACGAGTTCTACAGTAGAGCGTAGCAGCCGGATTACAGAAGGCGGTGTCATTACAGCGGATATCAGCAACAGTCTGGTTCTCTACAAGCAAGATTCTAAGACTGGCAAAATGCTGGAAGGTGCTGTCTTTAAGGTGACAACTCCTAGCGGTGAAGAGATTACTCTGCCGCCGACAGATGCTAACGGTCGGGTTTCTACACAGCCTTTCTCAAGTGAAGAAATCAAGAAAGGTCAATTCACAGTAGAAGAAGTAACAGCTCCGGAAGGCTATGTACTGGACAGCAATCCGATGAAAGTGACCATCAAGGCTGATGGTGCAGTCAAAACAGTCAAGAATACGGTAGATCCAAATGCCAGCAAAAAGCTGACAGTCAAGAAAGTTTGGAAAGATGAAAGCAATCAGGATGGCAAGCGTCCAGCTTCTATTGCTGTAGATGTCTACGCTAACGGTCAAAAACTGGCTGATAAGACAGTGACCGTAACTGGTGGCAGTACTGATGCGGAGTGGACAGCTCAGACAAGTGATTTACCAATCTTTGATACAAATGGTCAAAAAATCACCTATACAATCGGTGAAGATCAGCTTGATGGCTACGATGCTCCAGAAGTAGATCAGGAAAATCTCACTGTCACCAATAGTCGTACGCCAGAGAAAATCTCTATCAAAGCAAGCAAGAAATGGGATGACGCTGAAAATCAAGACGGTAAACGCCCTGCCAATGTTGTTGTAAAACTTTATAAAGAAGTTGGTGGTCAGAAATCAGAAGTTGAGAACCGAACTCTGACTGAAGCTGACCAGTGGGCAACCGAGTTCACCAACTTGAACAAATATGAAAAGGGACAAGAAGTTGTTTATTCTCTGGAAGAAGACGCGGTCCCTCACTATCAATCTCAGGTAACTGGCAATGCAGCTGATGGCTTTGTAGTGACCAACACTTACAAGCCAGAAACCATCAAGATTTCCGGCCAGAAGAAGTGGGAAGATGCGGATAACCAAGACGGCAAGCGCCCAAATGCTGTTAGAGTCAAGATCTTGAAAGGCCAAGATATTGTCGATGTGCAGGAAGTGACGGCTGCTAACGGTTGGAAATATGAATCTAATCCTCTTCCTAAATATGCGTCAGGTCAAGAAATTGCTTATACTGTTGCAGAAGAAGCTGTCTCAGGCTACACGAGCAAGGTGGACGGCTACAACATCACCAACTCTTACACCCCAGAAACGGTCAAGGTTTCCGGTCAGAAGAAATGGGATGATGCGGAAAACCAAGATGGTAAGCGTCCAGCTTCTGTTAAGGTTAAAATTCTGAATGGTGATACGGTTGTGGATGAGCAAAATGTGACTTCCGCTAACGACTGGAAGTATGAGTCCAAGGCTTTGCCTAAGTACGCAGCAGGCCAAGAAATCACTTATACTGTAAGTGAGGAAGCTGTTCCAGGTTATACTAGCAAAGTGGATGGTTACAACATCACCAATTCTTACACTCCCGAGACAACGACTGTGTCTGGAAGCAAGACTTGGGAAGATGGCGATAACCAAGATGGCAAACGTCCAGCTTCTATCACAGTTAATCTGCTAGCTGACGGTCAAAAAGTCAATACTCAAACAGTCGGAGAGGCAGAAGGCTGGTCTTACAACTTTACCGGCTTGCCAGTCTACAAGGATGGCCAACGAATCACCTATACAGTGACAGAAGAAGCTGTACCGGGTTATTCAACCAATCTCAACGGCTACAATATCACTAACTCTTATACACCAGAGAAGACAGAAATCACTGCCAGCAAGACATGGAATGACAGCGATAATCAAGACGGTAAGCGTCCAACTAAGATTAGTATTAAGCTGATGAAGACAGTCGGCGGTGTCAAGACAGAAGTCACTAGCAAGGAAGTGACGGCTGCTGATCAATGGCAAACCAAATTTGAAAATCTACCAGTTTATGAAAATGGTCAGAAGATTGATTACTCTATCGAGGAAGATGATGTAGCTGGCTACACTAAAGAAATCAAAGATTTCACAGTTACCAACTCTTACACTCCAGAGATGATTAAGATTTCCGGTCAAAAAGTCTGGGATGACGCTGATAACCAAGATGGCAAGCGTCCAGCTTCTGTTAAGGTTAAAGTGAAAAATGGCGATACTGTCGTAGATGAGCTGGAAGTAACAGCTGCTAACGATTGGAAGTTTGAGTCTAAAGCCCTTCCTAAGTATGCAGCAGGTCAAGAGATTGCCTATACTGTTACTGAAGAAGCAGTTGCGGAATATCAAACTAAGATTGATAAGTTCACCATTACTAATTCTTACACTCCTCAAAGTACAGAATATGCTGTGACTAAGGTCTGGGATGATGCTGATAACCAAGACGGCAAGCGTCCGGCTTCTATCACAGTGCAGCTGTATCGCTCAGTAAACGGTCAAGATCCAATTGCTGTCGCAGGCAAGACATTAACCTTGACGGCTGATAATGAGGCAGCTGCTAACACTTGGAAAGCAAGCTTCACCAATCTTCCTCAGTTTGACAAGGGACAGGAGATTACCTACTCTGTCAAAGAGGATGATGCAACAGTAGCCGCTTTGAAAGAAAAAGGTTACAGTCCTAAGGTAGAAGGTCAGAAGATTACCAACTCTCATACTCCAGAGCAAGTGAAGGTTTCTGGTCAGAAAGTTTGGGATGATGCAGATGACCAAGACGGCAAACGCCCAATATCTATTACAGTTAAGGTAATGGATGGAAGCACTATTGTTGATACACTTGAAGTAACAGCTGCTAATGGATGGAAGTTTGAATCTAAAGACCTGCCTAAATATAGAAATGGTCAAGAGATTGCCTACACACTTAAGGAAGATGCTGTTGCTCAATATGAAACTAAGATTGATAAGTTCACTATTACCAACTCCTACACTCCAGAAACTGTTAAAGTCTCTGGTCAAAAGGTTTGGGATGATGCTAATAATCAAGACGGCAAGCGCCCAGCATCTATCAAGGTAAAGATTTTGGACGGAGACAAGGTGGTAGATGAGCTGGAAGTGACAGCAGCTACTGACTGGAAGTTTGAGTCCAAAGATCTGCCGAAGAACAAGAAAGGTAAGAAAATCAACTACACAGTCCTTGAGGAAGTGACGGTTGAGGGTTATAGCAGTAGCCAAGAGCAAGCAACAGATGGCAGCTTCACTTTGACTAATAGCTATAAACCAACACAGATTGCTGTTAAGGGAACTGCGGTATGGTCAGATGCTGAAAATCAAGATAAGGTGCGACCTTCTAAGATTACTGTTCGCCTCTTGGCAGATGGCAAACCAATCAAAGAAGAGGTTGTGTCAGAAGAAAATGGCTGGCAGTATAACTTTAGCGACCTTCCTAAGTACAAGGACGGTAAGGAAATTGTCTATAGCGTTGCTGCTGATCCAGTAGATGGCTACAAGCTTGAGATCAACGGTACTCAGCTGACCTTTAGTCATGTCCCTGCTAAGAAAGAGAGTGTTGAAGGGAAGGTTTCTGCTGATAAGCTAGGCGGTCAAGCTCCGAAAGTCGGAGGAAAAGCTCTTCCTCGTACTGGACAGGAAGAAAGTCTTCTTGTTACTATTCTTGGCTTCCTAGCAGCGCTTCTCGCAGGAGGAATGTTGATGGCTAAGGCGAAACGCAGCTAATCAGTTTTGTGACTTACTGAAAAGCACAGTAAATATCTCATTCGATATGAAAAAGCGAACAGGTTCTTTTGAGCTTGTTCGCTTTTATCATGTCAGTTTCATCTCAAGTATTTTAAAACAACTGCTTCCTATGAAAAATGAACCTAACCTTAAGAAATGTCTTCTATGCAAAACAAGCAAGCTAAATCTCGCTTTTTTTGTTATAATGAGTGTATTAACTTTTAAGGAGCAATCTTGCAAGGAAAAATCATTAAGGCTCTGGCTGGCTTTTATTATGTTGAGTCGGACGGACAGATTTATCAAACCAGAGCGCGGGGTAATTTTCGCAAAAAAGGGCAGACACCTTATGTCGGTGATGAAGTCGAATTTTCAGCTGAAAAAGACTCGGAAGGCTATATTTTAAAAATAGCAG
>NZ_CAJPNR010000023.1 GCF_905372115.1 uncultured Streptococcus sp. | reverse complement strand
TACAGAACTAAATCCTTTACTTAAATTAATTGTCTAACTTTTTGGGGTCAGTACAAAATTCCCGACCTCGTTTTATTTTTTATTGAACTGAATAGTTAGGGGCTTCATTTGTAATTTGCACATCATGAGGGTGGCTTTCCTTCAATCCAGCACCACTCATCTCAATAAACTGAGCATTATCGTGAAGTTCTTGTAGATTTGCAGCACCAACATAGCCCATTCCAGAGCGGATACCACCCAGCATCTGGAAGACAATATCTGCAGCAGCTCCCTTGTATGCCACACGACCTTCAATTCCTTCTGGAACTAGCTTATTAGCTTCATTGACAGAACCTTGGAAGTAACGGTCACTAGAACCCTTCTTCATAGCGGCGATAGATCCCATTCCACGGTAAGTCTTAAATTTCCGACCTTGGAAGATTTCTGTCTCACCTGGCGCTTCGTCTGTTCCTGCAAACATTGAACCCAGCATAACAGCATTTCCACCTGCAGCCAAGGCCTTAACAATATCTCCAGAATACTTAATCCCACCATCAGCAATGATGGTTTTTCCATATTCACGCGCTACAGCAGCTGCATCATAAATAGCCGTTACTTGAGGAACACCAACACCAGCAATGACACGGGTTGTGCAGATAGAACCTGGGCCAATTCCGACCTTAACAACATCCACACCTGCTTCATAAAGAGCGCGTGCACCTTCAGCAGTTGCAATATTTCCAGCAATCAAGGTGCGATCAGGGAAATGAGCACGAATCTCTGCAATCTTACGCAAAACTCCAGCTGAGTGGCCATGCGCAGTATCAATAACAATCGCATCTGCACCCGCTTCAAAGAGAGCTTCCGCACGTTCAAAAGTATCTGAAGTAACACCGACAGCACCAGCTACCAAGAGACGGCCAAACTCATCTTTAGCAGCATTTGGAAACTCAATAACCTTTTCAATATCTTTAATGGTAATCAAACCTGAAAGACAGCCCTTATCATCAACCAAAGGCAACTTTTCAATCCGGTGCTCCTGCAAAATGCGCTCTGCAGTTCCCAAATCTGTTCCAACAGGAGCTGTGACAAGATTCTCACTGGTCATATGACGGGAAATAAGTTGATCATAGTCAGAAATAAAACGCAAATCACGATTAGTTAGAATCCCTACTAACTTACGATTTTCAAGAGTTTCTACAACAGGAACACCACTGATACGGTAACGTCCCATCAACTCATCTGCTTCAGCAATCGTATGCTCTGGCGTTAGGAAAAAAGGATCAATAATAACGCCATTCTCAGAACGTTTAACCTTTCGAACTTCATCAGCCTGTTGCTCAATAGACATATTTTTGTGGATAACTCCAAGACCGCCGGCACGGGCAATAGCGATAGCCATCTGACTCTCTGTAACAGTGTCCATGGCAGCAGTAATGATTGGGATATTCAAAGTCAGATTCTCAGCAAGCTTGGTACTCAGATCAGCATCGTTGGGCAGTACATGGCTTTCAGCTGGAATCAGCAGCACATCATCAAAGGTAAAACCTTTTTTCAAAAATTTAGTGTCCCAGTTAGACATCCACAGTTTCCTCTTTTCCTTCTTATTTGAACTAATACCCAAAGAAAATTGAAGTTCAGTTTTCTTTGAATAAAAGCTGGTTTTTTTGTTGTTAATATCATACCATTCTATAGGAAATTGTCAATCATTATTACACAAAAAATAAAAACCATCATTTTTGAAACTAAAAACGATAGTTTTTGTGATTTATAATCAATAATGTTCGTTATTTAAAATAATTAATCCCCATCGCAGACTTCACTTCCGAAAGAGTCTGAGCGGCAGTCTGACGGGCCTTATCGCATCCTTCTTGCAGCATCCGATAGACCTGTCCCATGTCTTTAGCAAACTCCGCACGACGTTCACGAATCGGACCTAACTCTCGCTCTAAAATTTCTAACAGATAGCGTTTGGTTTTGACATCTCCCAGACCACCTCTTTGATAATGCTCTTTCATTGCAGCAATATCAGCAGCATCTTCGGGGCGGCCAAAAACATCCAGATAATGAAAGACCATATTTCCCTCAATTTTTCCAGGATCTTCCACTCTGATATGATTAGGATCTGTATACATGCTCATAACTTTCTTTTGCAGAATATCCATATCATCTGCCAAATAAATGCCATTATTGAGAGACTTAGACATCTTAGCATTGCCATCCAATCCAGGCAAACGTCCAGCTGCTTCATTTTCAGGATAAATCCCTTCCGGTTCTACCAAAACATCTGTCTGATAAGCATTGTTAAAGGAGCGAACAATTTCCCGAGTCTGCTCAATCATAGGCTTTTGATCATGTCCGACTGGTACAAAATTAGCCTTGAAAGCAGTAATATCAGCTGCCTGAGAAATTGGATAAACTAAAAACCCAGTCGGCAAACTTTCACCAAATCCTTTTTGAGCTATTTCTGTCTTGACAGTAGGATTACGCTCAAGACGAGCCAATGACACCAAATTCATGTAATACATTGACAACTCTGCCAACTCAGGAATCTGACTTTGAATAAAAATAGTCACCTTTTTAGGATCCAAGCCAGCTGCTAGATAATCTAAAGCTACATTCCCAATGGACTCAACAATTGTCTGAGGGTCCTTTGCATGATCTGTCAAAGCTTGCTGATCAGCCAAAAATACAAACATCTCATACTTACCTTGATCCTGCAAAAGCACGCGGTTCCGTAAACTTCCTACATAATGACCAATATGCAATTTTCCTGTCGGACGATCTCCTGTTAAAATAATTGGTTTAGTCATTTATTACTCCTCAATTTATAATGAGTTCATTATATCATTTTCAATGAAAATGAGAAAGAAGTTTCTAGAAAAAAGCGAAAATTCCAGTTTTTACAGCTTAATTGACATACCTTTACAGTATTTGTAAACTTAATTGACGAACTATTCTGGCTGGAAAACCTAAAATTCTTAGTTCATTCTATTCTCCTTTTTTCTTTTGGCTTCGTTTTTTACTTTTTATCTCAGAATTATTTGAAAAAAGTTCTATTTTCTAGTAAAATGAAGAAGATTATATATATAGGAGAAAGACATTGCTTACAGTATCAGATGTATCACTGCGTTTCAGTGACCGAAAATTGTTTGATGAGGTCAACATCAAATTTACAGAAGGAAATACTTATGGATTGATTGGAGCCAACGGCGCTGGAAAATCAACCTTTTTAAAAATTTTAGCTGGTGATATCGAGCCAACAACAGGCCACATTTCTCTAGGACCAAATGAACGTCTTTCAGTCCTTCGCCAGAACCACTTTGACTATGAAGAAGAACGGGCTATTGATGTTGTAATCATGGGAAATGAACATCTCTACAACATCATGAAAGAAAAAGATGCTATTTATATGAAGCCTGATTTTTCTGATGAAGATGGTGTACGTGCAGCAGAGCTTGAGGGAGAATTTGCTGAGCTAGGTGGCTGGGAAGCTGAAAGTGAAGCTTCTCAATTATTGCAAAACCTCAATATTCCAGAAGATCTTCACTATCAAAATATGAGCGAGCTCTCTAACGGAGACAAGGTCAAAGTACTCTTGGCCAAAGCCCTTTTTGGTAAACCAGATGTCTTACTTCTGGACGAGCCAACAAACGGTTTGGATATTCAGTCTATCACTTGGCTGGAAGATTTCCTTATCGACTTTGATAATACAGTCATTGTTGTATCCCACGACCGACACTTTTTGAATAAAGTCTGCACTCATATGGCCGACCTTGACTTTGGAAAAATCAAACTCTACGTAGGTAACTATGATTTCTGGAAAGAGTCCAGTGAATTAGCAGCTAAACTGCTCGCTGACCGAAATGCCAAAGCAGAAGAAAAAATCAAGCAACTTCAAGAATTCGTTGCTCGCTTCTCTGCCAATGCTTCAAAATCAAAACAAGCAACTTCCCGTAAAAAGATGCTTGACAAGATTGAGTTAGAAGAAATTGTTCCATCTAGCCGTAAATACCCATTTATCAGCTTTAAAGCAGAACGTGAGATAGGGAATGATCTCTTGACAGTTGAAAACCTTTCTGTCAAGATTGATGGAGAAACTATTCTTGATAATATTAACTTCATTTTACGTCCTGGCGATAAAACAGCTTTGATCGGCCAAAATGATATCCAAACAACTGCTTTGATTCGTGCCTTGATGGGTGATATTGAGTATGAAGGAACTGTCAAGTGGGGTGTCACAACCAGTCAATCTTACCTACCAAAAGATAACTCTCGCGACTTTGCTAGTGGCGAATCAATCCTTGACTGGCTGCGTCAATTTGCAAGCAAAGAAGAGGATGACAACACCTTCCTTCGAGGATTCCTTGGGCGCATGCTCTTCTCTGGAGATGAAGTTAACAAGTCTGTCAATGTCTTGTCAGGAGGAGAAAAAGTTCGGGTTATGTTATCTAAGCTGATGTTGCTCAAATCCAACGTTTTAGTATTGGATGATCCAACCAATCACTTGGATTTGGAATCAATCTCCAGCTTAAATGATGGATTGAAAAACTTCAAAGAATCCATTATTTTTGCCAGCCATGACCATGAATTTATTCAAACCTTGGCCAACCACATCATTGTTCTGTCTAAAAATGGTGTCATTGACCGTATTGATGAAACCTATGATGAATTCTTGGAAAATCAAAAAGTTCAGGCAAAAGTCAAAGAACTTTGGAAAGATTAATCCCTTGTCAATTTACGTTTACAAAGCTTTACAGAGGCATGAAACAACGTTTCTGCCTCTTTCTATATAAGAAATATGAATCACATTAAAGAATACTTTAAAAAAAATTGGCCTTATTTTTGTGCCTTCTTTCTTCCATTTTTCATCATGTTCTTTGTCTACTTGATGTACGGAATTTACTGGAATAGCGAAACGTCTCCCTTGCTTGGTGACGGCTTTCATCAGTATGTCATTTTTGACACCAACCTAAGAAATATCCTCCATGGCACAGACAGTATTTTCTATACTTTCTCTAGTGGACTGGGCCAGAATTTCTATGCTCTATCCAGTTATTATTTAGGTAGCTTCTTATCTCCCTTGGTTTATTTCTTTGATTTGAAATCAATGCCAGATGCCATCTATCTATTTACCTTAATCAAGTTTGGATTAATTGGACTCTCTACCTTTATCAGTATCAAAGGAATATTCAAAAAGATTCCAGCTTTACTCATCATCACTCTTTCAACTTCATTTTCTTTAATGAGTTTTTCAGTCAGTCAATTGGAAATAAAAACCTGGCTGGATGTGTTTATCCTTGCACCTTTGATTGTGCTAGGTTTACATAGGTTGATAACTGGAAAAGGAAGAGTACTATACTTTACAACACTGTCAATTCTCTTCATCCAAAATTATTATTTTGGATATATGATGGCAATCTTTTTGGTTTTTTGGTACCTTCTTCAATTATCTTGGGATTTAAAAAATAGAATTAAAAGTTTACTTGACTTTACAGTCGTATCTGCTTTAGCAGGTCTGACTAGCCTCATCATGATTCTGCCAACTTACTTAGACATAAGTACTCATGGTGAAACCTTAACAAAAGTTTCTTCTTTGTTGACAGAAAAAAGTTGGCTTTTAGATGTATTTGCTAAAAATTTTATTGGCAGTTTTGATACAACTAAGTATGGTTCCATCCCTATGATTTATGTCGGCACCTTCCCCTTGATTCTAGCTATCTTATTTTTCACCTTAAAATCTGTTAAGTTTCACGTGAAACTTTGCTACTTTTTACTCATTGCTATTTTCATAGCTAGTTTTTATCTTCAATATTTAGACTTACTTTGGCAGGGAATGCATGCTCCGAACATGTTTCTTCACCGTTATTCTTGGCTATTTTCTCTGGTAGTTATCTATATGGCTGCTGAGACTTTAAATCGTTGGAAAGACGTGAAATTGATGAATGTTGCCATTAGTTTCACTTTGCTCAGCCTTGGATTTATTATTACTTTTATTCAGAGAAAACATTATGACTTTTTGGGTCCTGAGAATTATATTCTAACATTAGAATTTCTGCTGGCTTATCTCTTGATTAGCTTTGTCTTAGCAAAATCTTCTATTCAACCAAAAATCATTCTCCCTGTCTTGCTCTTCTTTGTTACTTTTGAACTGTCGCTTAATTCCTATTATCAAGTTGGAGGAATTGCTAAAGAATGGGTATTTGCCACTCGTTCATCTTATTCTAGTCACCTTGACGAGATTGACAAGCTTGTCAATTATTCCAAAAAGGAAAATATTGACTTTTTTAGAACTGAAAGATTGAATCCACAAACAGGAAATGACAGTATGAAATTCAACTACAATGGAATTTCCCAGTTCTCATCTGTTCGAAATACTCAGGCAAGTTCTACTTTAGATAAACTTGGTTTTAAATCAGCAGGAACAAATCTGAATCTTCGTTATCAAAACAACAGTATTTTAATGGACAGTATTTTTGGTGTTCGCTACAATCTATCTGAAACAGATCCTCAAAAATTTGGTTTTCTTCCTGAGAAAAGTGAAAAAGAAATGTCTCTCTACCAAAATGATGCTGCACTTGGTTTGGCTTTTCTGACCAATGATGTTTACCAGGATGTCAAGTTTACAAATTTGACCTTAGATAATCAAACAGAATTTTTAAATCAGTTGACTGGCTTTGATTTTAAATATTATGATAAAGTAGATGCTATAACTACTAATGAAAATGTCAAGCAAATTGGTAACAGAGTGACTGTGGATGTTGACAGAGAACAGAATACAAGCTTTGCTAGTGTAATCTATACTGTCAATGTACCTGCTAACAGTCAACTATATGTTAATGTTGCTGGGATTGATTTTAGTAATGATGATCAGACAGATGTTGACATTACTGTCAATAACTTTACAGAACGTTATACAACTAATAATGTTTTTCCTTTCTTTAATGCTGGCCATTTCAGTCAAAGTCAAACAGTATCTATTCGCTTTACATTCCCAGACAATTCAACAGTTTCATTTGATACACCAGAATTTTTTGCCGTTAATACTGAGCAATATCAAAATGTCATTCAAAAATTAAAAGAACAGCCCGTTTCCACAACTACTGATTTAAACACAGTAAAAACAAACTATAGAGCGGAAAAGGATACTTCATTATTCTTTACCATTCCTTATGATAAGGGATGGTCAGCCACTCTTAACGGGAAGCCTGTCACACTAAAACGAGCTCAAAACGGCTTTATGAAATTAGATGTGAAAAAAGGAGAAGGAAATGTTGTTCTCACTTTCATTCCTAATGGACTAAAAGAAGGTGGCATTGCCTTCATATCTGGCATAATCTTATTTGTTTGCTATAATTTTCTACGTAGGAAGCAACAGAGAATGTAAATATATCAAAAAAACAGCTACTTACCAATATAAAAAATAAGGCTCTTCATTAAAATGCTAGTGAAGGCCTTTTTTTGAACAATAAAAAACACTCACTAGGAGTGTCTCTAGCTCCGGCAGTAGGACTCGAACCTACGACATCATGATTAACAGTCATGCGCTACTACCAACTGAGCTATGGCGGATTATATAGTCCGTACGGGATTCGAACCCGTGTTACCGCCGTGAAAAGGCGGTGTCTTAACCCCTTGACCAACGGACCATATGGTATGCTCTCTTTCAGAACATATTCCATTATATCAGGTTTTTAAGCTTTGTCAACTCTTTTCCATTTATTTTCGAAAATATCTTTCAGATATTTCACTCTTAAACGAGTGACCGGACAGCGATGATTTTCGTAAAAAATAATTTCTCGATTTTTCTTGTCATAATCAACAATGTTGCCAATATTAACCAGATAAGATTTATGTGGTGAAAAAAATCGTTTGGATTGCTGATCCTTTTCTTGAATATCTGTTATCGTTCCATAAAACTCCTTGAGAAAATTTTTACCGACAATCCGAAGTTTATGAGAGCTCCCTGTCGTTTCGATATACAAAATATCGTTATAAGGCATTCGAACATCATTGCCACGATAACTATATTCAAAATAATCTACCATATTGGTATTTTCAATTAGTGTACTCTTAGTGTAAAGAATACTGTCTTTGATTCTATTTTTAAAAGCATCATTGTTGATATCTTTATCGATAAAATCAAGTGCTGATACTTTATATTTAAAAGTCATAGTAGCAAATTCAGATTTTGAGGTTACAAAAACTATAATGGCATAAGGATTATGATGACGGATAAATTGAGCTACTTCCAGCCCTTTTGTTCCCTCCCCCTTAATGTCAATATCCAAAAAATAAAGCTGGTTAACGTCTCCATTTTCAATATATTTTTTGAATTCTTTGATTTTTCCTGTAACCTGAACCTGGATGTCAATTCCAAGTTCCTCAGCAATTTCTGCTAATGTCGTTTCCATCCTGACTTGATGAGATACGGTATCCTCTAAAACTAACACTTTCATAAATTCTATCTCCTAATTGTTAAAATCTGTGTAAAATTGCTTGGCTCAATTTGTGTATCAAGAGTGATAAATTCATACCTATCTAAAATTTCCTTGATGTTATTCAATCCGAAGCCTCTATTTTCTCCTTTAGTTGAAAACTCGGGCTGATAGAGTTCTTCCAAATCCAATTTTCCTTCTTTACGAGAATTTTGAATAACAAATATGGTTTTATCATCCAGCTGAACCAGAGAAACATGAACAATTTTTTCCAGGCTGTCAATGGCACTCTCAATAGCATTATTTAATAAAATACTAGCAATTCTGACCAGATCTAACAATTTGATTGGAAGGCGTTCCACTTTATCCTTAACTTCAAAAGTCAGCTGAATCTGATGTTCACGCGCTTGAAAGATTGTCTCAGTCATGACACTTCTTAAAGCTGAATCTCCTACATTATTCAAATCAAAAACTGTATATTTATCTGAACGCAGGTTCAAATTTGCATCAGCCAAGACCTCTTGATAAATGTGCTCAATTTCCTTGATATCTCCAGTTTGAATAGCCACTTGCATACTCGTCAACATGCTAGCATAATCATGACGAAATCCTTTTATTTCATAGTATAATCTCACAATTTCATCAGTATATTCCTGAAGTCGAAGCTGTTCAGATTCTTTTTGACGCAAACGCTCTTCTTTCTCGTATTTCTCACGACTGTCCTTGAATGTCACCAAGGTAGAAAGAAAGGCCAAGAAACAAATAGTAGCAATCATACTGCTAAAACTGTTAAAATGCTTTATATTACTAATCCAGTGAGAGAGATTTAAAATCAGCCAATTCATTGCATATAAACTACTAATCATCAGAATCTGAGATTTAAAGAAACTTCTTTTAAGATAATCTATTCTGAAATCAAAAATATCAATAACCTTTACCATAAAGAACAAGGATATTAAGTTGATACATGTCAGAAACAAGCCCATGTACTGAGCTACAAAATCATCTCCTAAAACAGATGAAATAATAACTGAAAAGAAAGTAGTAGAGCTATCAATTGACAAACATAAAAAGAAGGAAAGTAAGAAAGATTGGTATCTTTTAATCTTTTCAACTCTACAAAAATACCAAACTATAAATAGAGGGAGAAAAAATGACAGTGCATATGATGGAAATGAGATTTCAAATGAAAACACATGCCCTAAAAAAGCAATTATAAACGGAATTATAATCTCAAGACCAAAGCAAACAGCTACAAAAAAGTGAGTATGCTTAATTTTAGTGATTTTTGATAAAATCACTAAAAATGCAGCTACATTAATAAAAGGATGAACAATTAATCCTATTATTTCAAGTGACATAAATTTCTCCCCTAAACTTTAAAATTCTTATCTTCCAAAAATCCAATCCCATGGATTTGGAACACCTCTTATATCCCAAAAGGTTTGAACAAGTGTATTGCTATTTGCAGCAATTTGAGAAGAATAGATTTTCATAACTATCTCCTATCTTTTTATCTTGTAAGTCACCTTACATTTATCATTATAGAAAAATAGAAAGAGTTAGTGACAATTTTCCCTGAAATGTCATTTTTTATCCCCAAAATGACATTATACCAAAAAAAATAGAAGAAAAAAACACGAAATATTGTAAAATATTTCGCATTTTTTACATTTCTGATCTCAGCAGGATTCGAACCTGCGACCGTTCGCTTAGAAGGCGAATGCTCTATCCAGCTGAGCTATGAGACCAATACCATCTCATTCTATCAGAAAATAGGGTTGCCGTCAAGATTACTTATGATAAGGACTCCCCTGCTGAATCATAAAAGCTCGATAGATCTGCTCTATTAAAACAAGGCGCATCAGTTGATGAGGTAGCGTTAATTTGCCAAAACTCATTAGAAGATTTGCCTGTTTTTTTACTGCAGGAGATAAACCTAAACTTCCCCCAATAACAAAAGTGATATCAGAAAAGCCATGCACTGTAGTATCCATCATGAGCTGACTAAACTTTTCTGACGGAAATTGCTTTCCTTCAATTGCCAAAGCAATAACAAATTCACGCTCATTGATTTTAGACAGAATTTTATTTCCTTCTTTTTCAAGAATCTGCTGATTTTCTAAATCACTAGCTTTATCAGGTGTTTTTTCATCCGCTAGCTCAATCATTTCCACCTTGCAGAATCGATTGAGACGCTTCATGTATTCGGCAATTCCATCCTTTAAATATTTTTCTTTCAGTTTTCCAACTGTTACAAGTTTTATTTTCATAAGTTTATTCTATCATATTCATCTATACTTCACACTTTATTAACAAGTAAAATTTATCTGGGAATCGGCTAATCTGTGTATTTTCTAATGCCTATCAACAGTTTTTCTAAGTTTTCCACAAGGTGTGGAAAACTTAGAGGATTTAAGTTATAATTAAGTTTAGCTAACTATAATTTCATCAATTGTAATTCAAGGAGGAAAACATGAAAAACTCTTCAACTGCCTTCAAAAGGGCTTTATTGCTTTTTGCAGTGTTAATTATAGGTTTTATCGGTGGAAGTTTAGGAAATTATGTTACTACATTAGTAACTTCACGTGTAAAAATGAATGGAAATTCAACAACCAGTGTAACTACTTCATATAAAAACTCTACTGACATTTCAGAAGCTGTGAAAAAGGTTCAAAATGCCGTTGTTTCAGTAATTACTTATGCTGAATCTTCCAGCAGCGTTATCAATGATGAATCTTCCAACGATGAATCACAAATCTCCAGTGAAGGTTCTGGCGTAATTTATAAAAAGGACGGAAAATCAGCCTATCTGGTAACCAACACCCACGTTCTGAACGGATCAACTAATGTAGATATCTTGCTAGCTGATGGAAACAAGGTTCCAGGTGAAGTAGTTGGATCAGATGTTTATTCAGATATCTCTGTCGTTAAAATTAGCTCTGAAAAAGTAACTGATGTCGCTGAATTTGGAGATTCTGGTTCTCTGACAGTTGGTGAGACAGCTATCGCTATCGGAAGTCCTCTTGGAACAGAATACGCTAACTCTGTAACACAAGGAATTATTTCTAGTTTAGGCAGAAACGTTACGTTACAATCTGAAAATGGTGAAAATATTTCAACAACTGCACTGCAAACAGATGCTGCAATCAATCCTGGTAACTCTGGCGGCCCATTGATTAACATCCAAGGACAAGTTATTGGAATTACTTCAAGTAAAATTTCAACAAATGGCCAAACCTCTGTTGAAGGGATGGGATTTGCGATTCCATCTAATGATGTCGTAAATATTATCAATCAACTTGAGAAAAATGGAACAGTCACACGTCCTGCTTTAGGAATTCAAATGATGGATTTATCTAATCTGACAACTTCTGATTTTTCTAAATTAAATCTTCCTTCTTCAGTGAAATCAGGTATTCTTGTTCGCTCTGTTCAGCAAGGGATGCCTGCTGATGGCAAACTTCAAAAAAATGATGTCATTACAAAAGTAGATAACACAGATGTGGAATCCACTAGTGACCTTCAGTCTGCTCTCTACAAGCATAGCATTGGAGATGAGGTAGAGATTACTTATTATCGAGATGGTAAATCTCAAACAGTCAAAATCAAACTCACTAAATCAACAAAAGAGTTAAGCTCAAATTAACCTATTTACAAGATTGTCAACACACCTTTACACAATCGTAAAGGTGTGTTATTCTATATACAAATGGAAAACTTTCAATATATTGCACTTAAAGACATTCGAACCAATCCTTATCAGCCTCGTAAAGAGTTCTCGCAAAAAAAGATTGAAGAATTAGCGGCATCAATCAAAGAAAATGGTCTCATTCAGCCAATCATTCTTCGGAAATCTTCACTTTTTGGTTATGAAATTTTAGCAGGAGAACGGAGATTTAGAGCTACCTCTTTTCTTGGCCTAGAAACGATTCCAGCTGTCGTCAAAGAATTATCTGATGATGAAATGCTGAAACAGGCCATTATCGAAAATCTTCAAAGAGAAGACTTGAATCCTATAGAAGAGGCTGAGTCTTATCAAAATTTGATTGACAAAGGCTTGACACATGATGAAATTGCTAAAATCATGGGAAAATCTAGACCCTATATCAGCAATATTGTCAGACTTTTACAGCTGTCTAAAGAAGTTCGCCAAGCTATCAAGGAAGAAGAGATTTCTCAAGGACATGCTCGCCTACTGGTTCCCTTGAAAGAAGAGGAACAGTTACTATGGCTGGAAAAGATCTGTCGAGAAGATTTATCGGTTCGAGCAGTTGAAAAGCTTCTCCAGAAAAAAAAGAGCATCAAAAAGAAATCTAATAAAGAACTGTTTGCTAAATCTGAAGAGGAAAAAATTAAAAAAATTCTCGGTCTGGAAGTTTCTATTCAGTTAAAAAGCCAGAGTAAAGGAAAGCTGATTATTCCTTTTGAAAGCGAAGAAGAATATCAAAGAATTATAAACAGTTTTAAATAAAACTGTTATTTTCTTTTTTAAAAGTAACAAGATTATCCACTGTAAAATCAATTAGGAAGCCTATTAAAATAAGAAATTTTAGCTTTATTCACATTCTGTGGATAACTTCAGCTAACAATGTGAATTCTTTTCCAGTTCTTGTGGAAAACTTTGAACCTTTATGATAAAATAAGATGCGTATGAATCAGAAATTTATAGAAAAGGAGGGAAGTTATGACCAAAGAACAGGACTTTTGGAATCGTATTTTAGAATTAGCTCATGCTCAGCTAAAACAGACAACTTATGATTTCTTTGTTGCTGAAGCTAAGCTTGTCAAAGTTGAAGAAAAACAAGCTATTATTTTCCTGGATAGTCCGGTGAAACAACTATTTTGGGAGCAAAACTTAGTAGGAGTTATTCTTACTGCAGGATTTGAGATTTTTAATGATCAGATTGCTGGAAAGTATATTTTTGAAGAAGAAACTAAAATTGACACACCGAAATCTGCAGTAACCAGTCCTCAAATCAGCACTGTTCAGCCAAGCTTGCCACCTATTGATACTGGCTTAAAGTCAAAATATACCTTTGACAATTTTGTTCAGGGAGACGG
This sequence comes from uncultured Streptococcus sp., assembly GCF_905372115.1. Taxonomy (GTDB): domain Bacteria; phylum Bacillota; class Bacilli; order Lactobacillales; family Streptococcaceae; genus Streptococcus. The sequence continues at coordinate 15,594 of NZ_CAJPNR010000023.1, read as the reverse complement.
AAATATCTGGGCTAAAGCCGCTGCCTTGGCGGTATCTGAGAATCTAGCCACAACCTATAATCCTCTTTTTATCTATGGAGGTCCTGGCTTGGGCAAAACTCATTTATTAAATGCTATTGGCAATCAGATTTTAGAAAATATTCCAGATGCGCGTGTTAAGTATATACCGGCTGAAACCTTTATTAACGACTTCCTCGAACATTTAAGATTGGGAGAGATGGATAGCTTTAAAAAAATCTATCGTAGTCTGGATCTTCTGCTGATTGATGACATTCAATCTTTGGGAGGAAAAAAAGTTTCAACTCAGGAAGAATTTTTCAACACTTTCAATGCTCTTCATGGTGAAAATAAACAGATTGTTTTAACCAGCGACCGCAGTCCTGATCATCTGGACAATTTGGAAGAACGCTTAGTGACACGTTTCAAATGGGGATTAACTCAGAATATTACACCGCCAGATTTTGAAACACGAATTGCAATTCTGCGAAACAAAATAGAAGATTTGGATTATATTTTCCCGAATGATACCTTAGAATATCTTGCAGGACAGTTCGACTCTAATGTCCGCGACTTAGAAGGTGCTTTGAATGACATCAGTCTCATCGCTAGAGTTCGTCATCTGAAAGAAATTACTATTGATATCGCTGCGGAAGCTATTCGAGCTCGTAAGCAGGATTCAAGCCAGGTGACAGTTATCCCGATTGATAAGATTCAGTCTGAAGTTGGGAAATTCTATGGTGTTAGTGTCAAAGAGATGAAAGGCAGCCGTCGAGTACAAAATATCGTTTTAGCTAGACAGGTAGCTATGTATCTGACTCGTGAGCTGACTGACAACAGTCTGCCTAAAATTGGTCGTGAATTTGGCGGCAAAGATCATACGACTGTTATCCATGCACATGGAAAAATCAAAACCATGATTGAATCAGACGACAATTTACGTTTAGAAATTGAAAGCATCAAAAATAAAATTAAATAGCGTGTGGAAAACTACAGAATTTTTTCAAAACTTATCCACACTTTGTGAACAAGTCTCAAAACTTGTTAGAATAAGGACTAAGCTATTTTTCCACATAATTCACACAAACTACTATTACTATTAATCTTATAATCATAAATAAATAAAAAGGAGATCCTATGATTCATTTTTCTATTAATAAAAATCTCTTCTTACAAGCGTTAAATACTACTAAAAGGGCTATCAGCCATAAAAATGCAATTCCTATTCTTTCTACTGTGAAAATTGATGTTACCAAAGAAGGAATCACTTTAATTGGCTCGAATGGCCAAGTGTCGATTGAAAACTTTATTTCTACTCAAAATGAAAATGCAGGCTTGCTTGTCAACTCAACAGGTTCAATTTTATTAGAAGCGACTTTCTTTATCAATGTTGTTTCCAGTCTGCCAGATATTATTTTGGATTTTAAAGAAATTGAACAAAAACAAATCGTTTTGACTAGCGGCAAATCAGAGATTACCCTGAAAGGAAAAGACGCTGACCAGTATCCACGAATCCAGGAAATTTCTGCCAGCAATCCCTTGGTTCTTGAAACAAAAATTCTTAAAGATGTCATTAACGAAACAGCTTTCGCAGCCAGCGTTCAGGAAAGCCGTCCAATTTTAACTGGTGTTCACTTTGTTTTGACAGATAACCGTTCTTTGAAAACAGTTGCGACAGACTCCCACAGAATGAGTCAAAAGAAAATTACTCTGGAGAAAAACGGAGATAATTTCGACGTAGTTATTCCAAGTCGCTCTTTACGGGAATTTACAGCTGTTTTTACCGATGAAATTGAAACGGTAGAGGTTTTCTTTGCTAACAATCAAATTCTTTTCAGAAGCGAAAATATTAGCTTCTATACCCGCCTATTAGAAGGAAATTATCCAGATACAGATCGTTTGATTCCGACTGAATTTACGAGTGTCCTTACTTTCAATACTTCTGATTTACGTGCAGCTATGGAACGCGCTCGTCTCTTGTCTAATGCTACACAGAATGGAACAGTTAAACTGGAGATTGCAGGCGGTATTGTCAGTGCCCATGTAAATTCACCAGAGGTTGGCCGTGTTAACGAAGAAATTGATACAGAAAGTGTAACTGGCGAAGATTTGACTATTAGCTTTAATCCAACTTATTTGATTGATGCTTTGAAGGCTATTGACAGTGAAAAAGTAACGATTAGTTTTATCTCATCCGTTCGTCCTTTCACCTTGGTACCGAGTGAAGACAAAGAAAACTTTATTCAGCTGATTACACCTGTCAGAACTAATTAAGATGAAAAGCAGTGGGCCAAGTTACAGATTTTTAATTCTTGGTCCTAAGCTCTTTTCATTTACAAAGTATGATAGATGCTTAATATTTCTTCCTGGACTATGATAGTTCCTTGAAAGGAGAAAGAAAATGTATGAAATTGGTCATTTTGTAGAAATGAAAAAGCCACATGCCTGCACCATTAAAGCGACTGGGAAAAAGGCGAATCGCTGGGAAATCACAAGGGTTGGTGCAGATATCAAAATTCGTTGCACCAATTGTGAACATCTTGTAATGATGAGTCGTCACGATTTTGAAAGAAAAATGAAGAAAATAATTGATTAGACGAAAACTCATCGTAAATGCTATTGTGGAAAACTAATTTGCATTGCTGAAGATTAGATTTAGATTTGATTTTCTTATTTTTCAATCAAAAATGGATAGGACTTTTTAAGTCCTATCCATTTTGCTTTTATTTAAGATTTTCAAATTTACCATCTTTAACTTCTTTATAACCTGATTTTTCGAGTAATTTAGCAGTTTCTTTGTAACTGATATAATCTGCTTTTTGATTACCAGATGTTTGAAGAAGCTGTTTACTTTGTAGTTCTTCAATATCAGCTTTGCTGAAATCGATTGTCAGTTTTTCAGTTAAATAATCATCTTTGTACTCAATTTTATGAGTTAATCCTTTGATACCCTCAATAGATTTAGCATAGGCTTCTGTCTGCTCTTTAGCAGTGTCTTTTGTCAAGCCAACTGGTTTATAGTAGAAGGTGTTGTTTGTTTCGTTTATAAGAAGCTCATCACCTTTGTATTCAACAGTGATGCGGCTATCTTGTTTAGTATTTTGGTCAATCAGCTGGAAATAAGCTTTTTTAGGACTGCTACAGGCAGCTAAAACAAACAAAGCGGAAACCGCAAGGAAGGAAAGAAAAAGTGTTTTGAAAGTATTCTTTTTCATTAGGGACTCCTTTAATAAGAATATTAGCTATATTATACCATTTTTTTCTTCAATTTATTTTACATTTCTGTAAAGAAAGCTAGAAAAAATAACTCAAATCCGCTGTTTAGGATAAGGATTTATGGTATAATGGTTTGGATTGAAAAGATGAATGGAGAAGATAAGAATGGCTTTGACAGCAGGAATCGTTGGTTTACCCAATGTTGGTAAGTCAACTTTATTTAATGCAATTACAAAAGCAGGTGCAGAAGCAGCTAATTACCCTTTTGCGACCATTGATCCAAATGTCGGTCGGGTAGAAGTTCCGGATGCACGTTTGGATAAATTAACAGAACTCATCAAACCACAGAAGAAAGTTCCGACCACCTTCGAATTTACTGATATTGCTGGTATTGTGAAAGGTGCTTCAAAAGGCGAAGGACTGGGAAATAAATTCTTGGCCAATATCCGCGAAGTAGATGCCATCGTCCATGTAGTGCGTGCCTTTGATGATGAAAATGTCATGCGGGAACAGGGCCGTGAGTCTGAATTTGTAGATCCAATGGCCGATATTGAGACCATTAATCTGGAATTGATTTTGGCAGATTTAGAAAGTATCAACAAACGCTATGCGCGTGTGGAGAAGATGGCTCGTACCCAAAAAGATAAGGATTCAGTAGCAGAATTTAATGTTTTGCAGAAAATCAAGCCTGTTCTTGAAGATGGTCTGTCAGCTCGGACAATTGAATTCACAGAAGAAGAGCAGAAAATTGTTAAAGGGCTCTTTCTGTTGACGACCAAGCCAGTTCTCTATGTGGCCAATGTCAGTGAGGATGAGGTAGCTGATCCAGATAATATTGACTATGTGAAGCAGATTCGTGAATTTGCAGCAACAGAAAATGCTGAAGTTGTTGTCATTTCCGCGCGTGCAGAGGAAGAGATTTCTGAATTGGACGATGAAGATAAGTCAGAATTTCTGGAAGCTATCGGCTTGACAGAATCAGGTGTGGATAAACTGACCAGAGCAGCTTATCATCTGTTGGGACTTGGAACCTACTTTACAGCTGGTGAAAAAGAAGTGCGTGCCTGGACCTTTAAGCGTGGAATGAAAGCTCCGCAAGCGGCTGGTATTATTCACTCAGACTTTGAAAAAGGCTTTATTCGAGCAGTGACTATGTCTTATGATGACTTAGTGCACTATGGCAGCGAAAAAGCAGTTAAAGAAGCTGGACGTTTGCGTGAAGAAGGAAAAGAATATATCGTTCAAGATGGCGATATTATGGAATTTAGATTTAATGTGTAAAGTATTTGTAAAGTCTAAAAATTATAGGTTGGAAATTTTTTTCCAACCCTTTTGGCTTTTATAAAGGAGAAAAATGGTAAAGTTAATAGTCGGTCTGGGAAATCCAGGAGAAAAATATATTGAAACCAAACATAATGTTGGTTTTATGCTAGTTGACAAGATTTGTAAAGATTTTGATTTGAAATTTACAACTGATAAAATCTTTCAAGCAGATATTGCCTCTACTTTTCTAAATGGTGAAAAAGTCTATTTTGTCAAACCAACTACATTTATGAATGAGAGCGGAAAGGCTGTTCAAGCTTTACTGGCATACTATGGTTTAGATATAGAGGATTTATTGGTCATCTATGATGATTTGGATATGGAAGTTGGTAAGATTCGTTTGCGCAGCAAGGGTTCAGCTGGCGGCCATAACGGCATTAAATCTATTATCAAACATATTGGAAGTCAAGAGTTTAAACGGATAAAGATAGGTATTGGCCGTCCAAAAGAAGGCATGACAGTGGTTCACCATGTTTTAGGAAAATTTGATAAAGATGCTTATATAACAATTTTGAATACTCTTGATAAAGTTGACAATGCTGTAAATTATTATTTACAGTCAGGCAATTTTGAACAAACAATGCAGAAATACAATGGATAATAAAATGAACCTGATTGACTTATTTTGTCAAAACCAGCAAATTTCAGATTGGAAGAAAAATCTCCATAAAAGCAGTAGACAGTTGATAATGGGACTGTCTGCATCAACAAAAGCAATCACTATAGCGGCTGGATTAGAAGAAGCTGATAAAATCCTTGTGCTGACTTCTAGTCAAAATGAAGCAGATCGTTTGGCTAGTGATTTGATTTCTTTGTTGGAAGAAGACAAGGTCTATACTTTCTTAGCAGATGATACTCCTATAGCAGAATTTGTTTTTGCCTCACAGGAAAAAATATTTTCTAGATTAGATGCTCTGAACTTTTTAATAGACCATCAAAAGTCTGGAATTCTAGTTACTAATGTTGCGGCTAGTAAATTACTCTTGCCTGATCCTATTGATTTTAAATATACCAACATAAATTTGACAGTTGGACAAGAATATGACTTAAATAATCTTGTAAAAATGTTGTCAAGATCAGGATACAAGAAGGTATCTCAAGTTTTAAGTCAGGGAGAATATAGTCTAAGAGGAGATATCTTAGACATTTTTGAGCGCTCAGCAGACTCTCCCTATCGACTGGAGTTTTTTGGAGATGAAATTGATGGTATTCGGATTTTCAATCCAGAAAATCAAACTTCAATCGAGAATATAGAAAGTATTTTGATTAAACCTGCTTCTGATATCCTACTTTCTGAGAAAGATTATGCTCGAGGACGAGAAAATCTGGAAGCAATTTTAGAAAAAGTTGTTGATCCTGCTTTGAAATCTTACTTAGAAGAGTTACTAATCAGTTCTAAAGAGGAGTTTCATCATGCAGATATTCGTAAATTCCTTTCTTATTTTTATCAGAAAGAATGGACTATTTTAGACTATTTGCCTGTTCATAGTCCTGTATTTTTTGATGATTTTCAAAAAATTGTGGATCGGCATGCTCAATTTGAACTGGAAACAGCTAACTTATTGACAGATGATTTACAAGAATGTAAAGCTTTGTCAAGTCAAAAATATTTTGCAGATAAGTACCAAGATTATCGTCAATATAAACCAGCAACCTTCTTTTCAAGCTTTCAAAAAGGTTTGGGAAATTTGAAATTTGATGCTTTGTATCAATTCAATCAATACCCAATGCAAGAATTTTTCAGTCAGTTTCCCTTGCTCAAAGAAGAAATTAATCGCTATAAAAAATCTGGCTATACAATAATCTTACAAGCAAATTCTTCGGCAGGTTTACAAAGTTTACATAAAAATTTACAGGAATATGATATTCATTTAGACTATATAAAAGAGGCTGAGATTCACAAAAATGCAGTTCAGCTTATAGAAGGAGATCTTGTTCAGGGTTTTAATTTCGTAGATGAGAAAATTGTTCTTATTACAGAGTACGAAATTATTCACAAGAAAATAAAACGAAAAATCCAGCGACAGAATATCTCAAATGCCGAACGACTGAAAGATTATAATGAGCTAGAAAAAGGGGATTATGTTGTCCATAATATTCATGGGATAGGACGTTATCTGGGGATTGAAACGATTGAAATCTCTGGTGTCCACCGTGATTATCTGACGATTCAATATCAAAATTCTGATCGTATTTCGATTCCAGTTGACCAGATTGATCTCCTATCAAAGTATGTTGCCAGCGATGGAAAAACACCTAAGGTAAATAAGCTAAATGACGGTCGTTTCCAGAAGAGTAAGCAAAAAGTTCAGCATCAGGTTCAGGATATTGCGGATGATTTGATTAAACTATATGCTGAACGCAGCCAGCTAAAAGGTTTTGCTTTCTCAGCGGATGATTCCAATCAAGAGGAATTTGATAATGATTTTCCTTATGTTGAAACAGAGGACCAACTAAGAAGTATTCAGGAAGTGAAGAAGGATATGGAAAGCAGTCGTCCGATGGACCGGCTCTTAGTTGGTGATGTCGGCTTTGGGAAAACAGAAGTAGCTATGCGGGCTGCTTTTAAGGCTGTCAATAATCATAAACAAGTAGCTGTATTAGTGCCAACAACGGTTTTAGCCCAGCAACACTATACTAACTTTAAAGAACGCTTTAATGATTTTGCGGTCAATGTCGAGGTGCTCAGCCGTTTCAGGAGTAAGGCAGAACAAAAACAGACTCTGGAGAAGTTGCAGAAAGGACAAGTTGACATTATTATTGGTACCCACCGGCTCTTATCCAAAGATGTAGAATTTGCAGATTTAGGTTTAATCATCATTGATGAAGAGCAGCGTTTTGGAGTTAAGCACAAGGAAACATTAAAGGAATTGAAAAAGAAAGTTGATGTCCTAACCTTGACAGCAACTCCTATTCCTCGAACTCTTCATATGTCTATGCTAGGGATTCGCGATTTGTCAGTCATTGAGACTCCGCCAACCAATCGCTATCCTGTTCAGACCTATGTTTTAGAAAGCAATCCTACAGTGATTCGAGAAGCTGTCTTACGTGAAATAGACCGAGGTGGACAGGTTTACTACCTTTACAACAAGGTTGACACAATCGAGCAGAAAGTTGCAGAGTTAAGAGAGTTAATTCCAGAAGCTTCTATAGGCTATGTTCATGGCCAAATGAGTGAGATTCGTTTAGAAAATACTTTACTGGATTTCATCAATGGAGAATATGATATTTTGGTGACCACTACCATTATTGAAACTGGAGTTGATATCCCAAATGCCAATACTTTGTTTGTAGAAAATGCTGACCATATGGGGCTGTCAACCTTGTATCAACTTCGTGGACGAGTTGGCCGCAGCAATCGGATTGCCTACGCTTATCTGATGTACAGACCAGATAAAATCTTAACAGAAGTTTCTGAAAAGCGTCTAGAGGCTATTAAGGGATTTACAGAGTTAGGTTCTGGATTTAAGATTGCCATGCGAGATTTGTCTATTCGGGGTGCTGGCAATATCCTAGGAAGTATGCAATCTGGCTTTATTGATTCTGTTGGTTTTGAGATGTACTCACAGCTTCTAGAAGAAGCTATTGCTAAAAAGCAGGGCAGAGAAAACAAGCGTCAAAAAAGCAATGCAGAACTTAATCTGCAGATTGATGCCTATCTGCCTAGTGACTATATTTCTGATGAAAGACAGAAAATTGAAATTTACAAGAGAATTCGTGAGATTGACAGCCGTGTAAACTATGAAAATCTACAGGATGAATTGATTGATCGCTTTGGGGAGTATCCTGATGTTGTAGCCTATCTGTTGGAGATTGGACTTGCTAAGTCTTATTTAGATCAGGCATTTGTAAAGTCAGTGGAACGCCAGCAGAATTCAGTAATTATTCATTTTGAGAAAATTTCGCAGCAGCTTTATCTGACGCAGGACTATTTTGAAGCACTTTCGATGACGAATTTAAAGGCTCGAATTGGAGAAAAAAATGGCTTGATTGAAGTGATTTTTGATGTGAGGAACAAAAAAGATTATGAGATTTTAGAAGGTCTGGTTAATTTTGGAGAAAAGATGCTGGAAATTAAACAGCGCAAGGTAGAATAAAGGTTACAATTCAGTGAAGTTTGGCTTTTTAAGCTCTATTTTTCTCAAAAAATGGTAGAATAATAAATTAAGAGAAAATGAGGTAATAGGATGAGATTAGATAAATATTTGAAAGTGTCACGGATTATCAAGCGACGTCCAGTGGCTAAAGAAGTAGCTGACAAGGGCCGGATAAAGGTGAATGGTATCTTGGCCAAGAGCTCAACAGATTTGAAAGTAGATGACTTGGTTGAAGTACGCTTTGGTAATAAACTCTTGACTGTAAAGGTTCTGGAGATGAAAGACAGTACTAAAAAAGAAGATGCAGCTAAAATGTACGAAATCGTCAGTGAAACAAGGATAGAAGAAGATGCCTAAAAATATCGTCCAACTTAATAATCGTTTTATTCAAGATGAAAATCAACGCCGCAGATATGTGGAACAGGAACGGCGAAAACGCAACCGTTTTATGGGCTGGGTTCTGATTTTGGTGATTCTATTATTTATTCTACCTACCTATAATTTATACCAGAGTTATCAAACCTTGCTGCAGCGTCGTGAACAATATTCTAAACTCCAGGAGAAATATCAGACACTCAGCGAAGAAAAGGTCTATCAATCTGATATAGCAACAAAGTTAAAAGATGACAGCTATGCTGCTAAGTATGCACGCGCTAAATACTCTTTTTCAAAAGAGGGTGAGTACATTTATACTATCCCAGATTTATTACCGCAGTAGTTATGGAAGATTTACTAAAAACAATTGAGCAGTTCTTGACCTTTTCAGATGAGAAATTGGAAGAACTGGCTGAAAAAAATCAAGCTTTGAAACTTCAAGAAAATCAAGAGGAAAGGGGAAAACATGCGTAAGCTTTTGTTACTGATATTTTTGCTGCCAGCTTTATTTAGCAGTATCACAGTTATTAGTACTGAAAAAGATTTCGTATTAGACGAGGAAGAAAAATATCATTTTACAATCACTGCGTATGGACGCTATTATGAAAGCATCCCGACAAATCCTAATGTTTATGAAGAAATTCCTACATTTACAGATTCTACTCTGAGTAAGACTGCTGGAAAGCTAGTTCCAGACCAGCCTATCCAGATAACTGGATTTTATGTAAATGAAGAAGGAGTCCCGATTTTCAAGCTGAAAAATGGGCAGTTTGTGATAGCGGACAAAAACACAATTTACGAAGATACTGTCCAGTCAATTCAAGATATCCATCAAGAAATGTGGTTGAAACCCGGCTTTACTCTTTATGATAAAGCCAATATCAACGGAGCTAAAAAAATTAATACAACGGTAGCTCCATATACAAAAGTAAACATTATTCAAATTGTCCAGACAGTCAAAGGAACTTATGCCCAGATTGAAGGACAGGGCTGGGTTTCTATGGAATTTCTGGATGAGACTGATAATCGAATGGACAAAGTTCAAGAAATTTTGAGCAGTAAGTATAACAAGGCGGACTATTCTATCTATGTCAAACAGCTGGACACAGGCAAAGAAGCAGGTATCAATCAAGATCAAGAGATGTATTCGGCCAGTGTGACAAAACTGCCTTATCTTTACTATGTGCAGGAACAGCTGGATCAGAAAAAACTTTCCTTAGATCAGAAGTTCAAGTATATTGGAGCAGTTAATGATTTTGCTGGTGCTTACGAACCAGAAGGAAGTGGCAGCATTGCGAAGTCAGCTGATGACAAGGAATATTCAGTTCTGGATTTGATAAATCGAGTGGCCAAAGAATCAGATAATGTTGCCCACAATATTTTAGGCTATTATGCGACCAATCAATCTGATAAAAATTTTCAGCAGACAATCAACAAAATAGCTGGAAAGAAGTGGGATGTGGAAGAAAGACAAGCATCTTCACGTATGGCTGGAAATGTTTTAGAAGCTATCTATGAGCAAAATGGCATGATTATCGATGCCTTGTCTCAGACAAATTATGATAATCAGCGGATTTCTAAAAATATTGATGCTAAAGTAGCTCATAAAATTGGCGACGCCTATGATTTCAAGCATGATGCTGCGATTGTCTATACAGATTCTCCTTTTATCATTGTCATTTTTACTAATAATTCAAACTATGATACCATTTCCCAGATAGCAGACGATGTCTATGGAGTCCTGAAATGATTAAGCAAGAATTTCTTAAAAAAATGCAGAAGAAAAAGTATTTCCAAGACCATCAAAAAATTTTGGTTGCTGTATCAGGTGGACTGGATTCTATGACGCTGCTGCAGTTGTTGATTGATTCTCAAAAAGAACTGGCTATCGATCTTGCGATTGCTCATGTCAATCACAAACAGCGGCCAGAATCAGATCAAGAAGAAAAGGCATTAGTAAAGATTGCGGAACAGCTTGGTGTAAAGATTTTTACATCAAGTTTTTCTGGTAATTTTTCAGAAAATGCTGCTCGGCAGTTTCGTTATGATTTTTTCGGGAAAGTGATGCAGGAGGGTCACTATACAGCTTTGGTAACTGCCCACCACGCAGATGACCAAGCTGAGACTATTTTTATGCGGCTGCTGCGTGGAGCTAGACTTCGTCATCTGTCCGGCATGAAAGCTGTCCAGTCTTTTGCTTGCGGGGAGCTGATTCGTCCTTTACTTACTTTTCATAAGTCAGACTTTCCAGATATTCAGCATTTTGAAGATAGCAGTAATTTTCAAAATGACTATCTCAGAAATCGAATTCGCAATCTTTATCTGCCGGATCTAGAAAAAGAAAATCCACAATTTAAGGATTCTTTGCGGTATCTGGGAAAGGAAATCGAAGATTGGCAGACCGCTTTGTCTTACTTGACCAGAGATTTAGATATAGAAAATGTCCAAGTTTTTCATCAGCAAATCCCTCAGGTTCAACGTTTTCTATTGCAGAACTATCTCGAAAACTTTCCTGGTCTGAATCTGAGCAAGCAGCAGTTTGAGGAAGTTTTAAACATCCTGAGGACTAAGGCCAATTATCAGCACACTTTGAAAAAAGACTATGAGCTTGTTAAAGATTACCAGTGTTTTGAAATTAAAAAAATCAGTCGTAAGCCCGATTTAAAAATGGATTCAATTTTGTTAGAATTTGAGAATCTGATTGAGTTTGGGCATTATCGATTTTCATTCGGGATTCCTTTGAGTGGTAAAAATATCCAGAAAATTTTTGTTTCGCGTGAAACTTCGCTGACACTCCGCTTCCGAAAAGAGGGAGACAGTATTTTGCTGAATGATCATCACAAGAAACTTCGTCGTCTTTTTATTGATAAGAAGGTTTCCTTTGAAGAACGGAATTCATCTGTAATAGTGGAACAAAATCATCAAATTTTAGCAATCTTAAATATTGCTATCAGTGATTTGAGTAAGGCATTAAAAAGTGATATAATGAGTACTGTACTTTATATTCAGAAAATAGATGGGTAAAATTATGCTAGAACAAGATATCAAAAAAATATTGATTTCCCATGAAGAAATCGTGGATGCTGCAAAAAAGCTTGGTCAGCAATTAACCAAAGACTACCAAGGTAAGAATCCAATTTTTGTTGGAATCTTAAAAGGTTCCGTACCTTTTATGGCTGAGCTAATCAAGCATATTGACACACATATTGAGCTTGATTTTATGTTGGTCTCCAGCTACCATGGTGGTACTGCCAGCTCAGGTGTCATTAATGTTATTAAAGACATTGATCAAGACATCACAGGACGTGATATCCTATTTGTTGAGGATATTATTGATACTGGTCAGACTTTGAAAAATCTGTGCAATTTGTTTAAGGAAAGAAATGCTGCATCAGTGAAAATTGCTACACTTTTGGATAAACCAGAAGGCCGTATTGTTGAAATCGATGCAGATTATACATGTTTCACAATTCCAAATGAATTTGTTGTTGGATATGGATTAGATTACAATGAAAACTATCGTAATATTCCATATATTGGTATTTTAAAAGAAGAAGTTTATACAAAATAAAAGGTTTACTATTAATAGATGAAAAATAAGCAAAACAATGGTTTTATAAAAAATCCATTTCTCTATATTCTGATTATTGTTGTCCTAGTGACAGGGTTTCAGTATTTCTTCTCAGGAGATACTGGAGGTCGCAGTCAGCAAATCAATTACACAGAATTAGTGAAGGAAATTAAGGAAAATAATGTCACAGAGATGAGCTACCAGCCAAATGGCAGCGTCGTTGAGATTTCAGGTACTTACAAAACACCTCAGGAATCGAAAGAAGATACAGGGATTTTATTTTTCACTCCAAACATTTCTAAAGTAGAAAAATTCACAAGTATTCTTTTACCGTCAGATATTACAATTTCTGATTTACAAAAATTAGCCTCTGAGCATAACACTGAAATCAGCATAAAGCGTGAAAGTTCAAGCGGAATGTGGATTACAATCCTCACTTCCATCGTTCCTTTTGTGATTGTCATCTTCTTCTTTATGTCCATGATGAATCAAGGTGGCGGCGGTGGTGCCCGCGGTGCCATGAATTTTGGCCGCAATAAAGCGCGTGCTGCTAACAAAGAAGATATTAAGGTTCGTTTCTCAGATGTAGCTGGTGCCGAAGAAGAAAAACAAGAGCTAGTAGAAGTTGTTGAGTTTTTGAAAGATCGGAAACGCTACACCAAGTTAGGTGCTCGTATTCCTGCCGGTGTCCTTCTGGAGGGCCCTCCAGGAACTGGTAAAACCTTGCTTGCTAAGGCAGTTGCTGGGGAAGCTGGAGTTCCTTTCTTCAGTATCTCAGGTTCTGATTTTGTAGAAATGTTTGTTGGGGTCGGAGCAAGCCGTGTCCGTTCTTTGTTTGAGGATGCGAAAAAAGCAGCCCCTGCCATTATCTTCATTGATGAAATCGATGCAGTCGGTCGTCAGCGTGGAGTTGGACTTGGCGGTGGTAACGATGAGCGGGAGCAAACCCTTAATCAGCTCTTGATTGAAATGGATGGTTTTGAAGGCAATGAAGGAATCATTATCATTGCTGCTACTAACCGTTCGGATGTATTGGACCCAGCCTTGCTGCGTGCTGGCCGTTTTGACAGAAAAGTCTTGGTCGGCCGTCCTGATGTTAAAGGTCGGGAAGCTATTCTTCGTGTTCATGCTAAGAATAAGCCGCTGGCTAAAAATGTTGATTTGAAATTAGTTGCTCAGCAGACACCAGGTTTTGTTGGTGCTGATTTGGAAAATGTCTTGAATGAAGCTGCTTTGGTTGCTGCTCGTCGTAACAAGAAAGTCATTGATGCAGATGATATTGATGAAGCAGAAGACCGGGTAATCGCAGGACCTTCTAAGAAAGATAAGATGGTGTCTGAACGCGATCGTCAAATGGTTGCTTATCATGAAGCTGGACATACTATTGTTGGTTTGGTATTGTCAAATGCGCGTGTCGTACATAAAGTAACCATCGTCCCTCGTGGACGCGCTGGCGGATATATGATTGCCCTGCCTAAGGAAGACCAAATGCTTCTATCTAAAGAAGATATGAAAGAGCAATTAGCTGGTCTTATGGGTGGTCGTGTGGCTGAAGAAATTATATTTAATGTGCAGACAACGGGTGCTTCTAACGACTTTGAACAGGCAACTCAGATGGCCCGCAGTATGGTAACGGAATATGGAATGAGCGAAAAACTTGGTCCAGTTCAATACGAGGGCAATCATGCTATGTTTGGTGCAGCCAGTCCTCAAAAATCAATTTCAGAACAGACTGCATATGAGATTGATGAAGAAGTAAGAGAACTTCTTAATGAAGCTCGTAACAAAGCTGCAGAGATTATCCAGTCCCATCGCGAAACTCATAAATTGATTGCTGAAGCGCTTCTTAAATATGAAACTTTGGATAGCAATCAGATTAAATCATTGTATGAAACTGGCAAAATGCCAGAAGAGTCTGAACTTGAATTAGACAAAGAAGCTCATGCGCTTTCTTATGATGAAATTAAAACGAAAATGGAAGAAAAAAGTTCCGAGTAGAAGAAGTTGGAGAAACTCCAACTTTTTTCTCTTTTTCTGAAATAATTATTGACAAAGGAAGAAAAGCTGATATAATGGAATATGTTCTGCAGAAAGACAAGAATGGTCCGTTGGTCAAGGGGTTAAGACACCGCCTTTTCACGGCGGTAACACGGGTTCGAATCCCGTACGGACTATATAATCCGCCATAGCTCAGTTGGTAGTAGCGCATGACTGTTAATCATGATGTCGTAGGTTCGAGTCCTACTGGCGGAGCTAGGTTTAAAAAATCAAATGTGTAAGCATTTGATTTTTTTCTTGCTTTCATACTTCGCACAATCCTCCCAAATGACTAAATATGTGCCTGAAATGACTTAAAAATAGTTATTCGAGTCAGAAGAGTTCCTAAAAGATGCTTTTTAGAAGAAAAAGCCCACCTTACTTTCTATTTACAGTAGAATTAAGCCAAGTAAATTTTAAGGAGGAACTATGGATTTTAAAGCTACTTATGAGAAGGTGAAATGGATAGTTTGGAAGTGTAAGAAAGATTACTATATACACTTGTGGGAACATAGCGATTGGGAGCAAGAAGGGATGTTAGTTTTATACGAACTTCTGCTTAAAGAAAAAGGAATTGAAAATGATGAGGAAAAACTCTATCGATATTTCAAAACAAAATTCAGGAATCATATACATGATAAAATTCGTAAACAAGAAAGCCAAAAGCGCAAATTGGACCGCCAGCTTTATGAAGAAGTGAGTGAGATTGGTCATCGACTAAAATCAAAAGAATTGTTTCTAGATGAGTTAGTTGCCTTCAGAGAAGCGATTGACAATTATAAAAGAACTCTTGATGATGTTGGATTGGATAATTATCAGAGACTGATGAGCAATGAGCGTTTTAAAGGAAGAAGAGCTATGCTCAAAGATTTGAAAAATCACTTAAAAGATTTTCAAGACAATACGATTTTATAATGAACAAACTTGATGAATCTCAATCTGTTTTACTAGAACAGGTTCGAGCATCAAGTTTTTTAT
>NZ_CAJPNR010000022.1 GCF_905372115.1 uncultured Streptococcus sp. | reverse complement strand
CTACGGCATTGATAAAGGGAACCAGCCAGTAAAGGAAATGGACAAATTGCTTGTCGATAATCTCCTTAATAGTCGTCGTGTAGCAAACAATCAGTTGAATTACACTCAAGAGAACTGGCAAAAACCAGATAAAGATTTGCTTGGGCATGCCTAGACCGCTATAGGGCAAATGCCCTCTGATTAGCTGAGGTAGGTCTGCATAGATTGACAAAGCGTAGATAAGCGGTAGCCAAATAACGATTAGGCTTGCCACTAATTCTTTCCATTTTAATTTCATTTTCTTTCTTCCTTTTATAATTCCAGACAGTCATCAAAGCGGTCTAAAAGAGCCCGACCTTGATTGTGGGTAATAACGATAACAATGCGGTCTTTAATCGACAAGATATAGTCCATGACTTCCGCTGCCAAGTTGGGATCAAGATTGCTAGTCGGCTCATCAAAAATCAGCACATCATAATCCTTAACCAAGAAACGCGCCAAATCAATCCGCTGCTTTTCACCATAGGAAACTTCCTGCCGCTCCAAATCCAGCTTCTTGCTCAAGAAAGCCTCATTAAAATGCAGACTTTGGTACAAGAAAGTTTGGTCAGGTGCATTTATATATCTGTATAGCGCGATATTGTCCGCCACACTTCCCTCGATAAAAAAGTCATTCTTTTGGATAAAGGCGATTTTCTGATAGAGACTGTCGCTTGCTAGCTGGCTGACCGCTTGACCATTGACCATGATTTGACCAGCGTAGTCCTTGCTATCAAAATAATTGAGCAAGAGCTTCATCAAGGTCGACTTGCCCCGACCAGACTCGCCGATAATAGCATAGTGCTTGTCCTTGGCAAACTGATAAGAAAAATCCTGAAAGAGAGCCTTGTCGCCCAACTCCAGACCGAGATGTTCAAAATCAATCCGATCAATCGTTTCGGTCAGATTTTGAGCGGGCTCCGCTTCTTTCTTAGCCAACTTAGCATCAAAATCATTCTCAATATCCTTGACCGTGCTCATGAGATTTTTGTTATTGATAAAAAGCTGCAAAGGAGTGAAGACAAAGTTCAAAAGCTGAACACTGGCAATCAAAGCCCCAATGGTCAGAGACCCTTGGCTGACAAACCAAATCCCCAGAGACATACAAAATATCTGAGACAGAAAGCTAAAGAACATCATCAGAGTCACAGCGCCCTCCTTAGCCGCATTATAGCTTTTTCTGGCTTGCTCAAAGTCGCTGTTGCTGCTAGACAGGTGCTCAACCACCCTTTTTTGGATTTGCAAAAGTTTGATTTGCTCAAAGCCTTCCAAAAAATTGGTGACTTGCTTCAAAAAGTAATTGCTTTTCTGAGTGAAATTCGCTGTCGCCTTGCGCATCAATATCCCTGGAATTTGTGACGCAGCCATGGTCAAAAAAGAAATGAGAATAAAGCCCAGAGCCATGCGCCATTCAATCCAAAAAATAGCCAGTGTACTGATAAAAACTGAAGAAAAGGCAGCCACAATATCACAGCGCGGGGTCAAGTAATTCTCTTGGTAAATATCCATATTCTTGGTCGTTGTGTTGAGATAGCTATTTTCCTGCTCGGAAGCCTTGTCATGCAAATTCTTGTCATAAAAAGAATGGAAAAGCCTCGTTTTGACTTCTTCCAAGACTTGCTTATTATGATTGTTCTTGAACCAAATAGCCAGCAAGCTGCAAAGAGACCAAGCACAAGTGCAAAAAAGGCAGATAAAGAATTGTCCAAGCAAGTTAGAATGAGCCTTCTGCGCACTGTCCACAACAACTCCCAGCTGCAAAGAAAACAAAGTGATAAAAATCGTTGCTCCAATGCTAAAGATAGTCGCACCCAGATAAGAAGCGCGGTATTTCCGTAAAATTTCTTTCAACATTTAATTTTTCCTTCTAATTTTCGTCTATTTCTGAAAACGATCCAAGACGGGATTGCCCAGCAGACGGATAAAACCGTGAGCAAGCCTATAAGCAATAAAAGTAATCCTCTTTTCATCTTTTCTCCTTTATCTATCTATTTAGAAAACTTTCTAAATAAAGAGTACGAAACGAAGCAATCTAATCCTTCTTAGGTATTTCGATTTGTTTCTAAATACTCTGGATTAAAAAATCTAGTCTAGAAAAACTAGATTGCCTATTTTGTATTTAAAAATGTTTTTGATTGGATATTTTTTGCAGGTCGTCCTTATTTTTATAGAGCACCCAGGAAAAAACAGCCAGCCAAATGGATAGACCCGTCACTAGACCTACTACGGTTAGTAGGATTGAGTTTCTTGCTTTCTTCATTTTTCCTCCTTTTTGAGTAGAGAAATTTAGATTTTTTTCTAAATAGCTTTTATAAAAAATTGCTCAGTGACTAATTAAACAGAGCAGAATGAAGTAATTAGAACATCTTCTAAATAGATTGTAACACTTCTCTTTCAAAAAAGCAAGAGGTATTTTGGTTTTTTTCTAAATAGCTATCAAAAAATCTAGCCTGTCTAGACTAGATTGCTCTTAGTTCATATTAACCCGATGCCATTCATTGATGACGTAGGCTAACTGACCAACTTGCTCAATTCCGACACCGCTGATCTCATCACTGGCCTCGGTGCTACCACCTAAATAAGCCGTATAGAGAGCTATAATATAGGGCTTCTCTTCCATAACTAATGCATCCACATTGAGCGCCTCACGAACATATCCAGGCTTTTGATAGATGGTAATGTCACGCAGATAGCGCTTATAGTATTCACCTGGGAAGGATTCGCCTATATAATAAAGGATATCCTTGTACTTTTCCTGATTTTTAGACAAATACTCAAGGACCTGAATATAGTAGTCCGTCGTGGTCTTATTATTCTCACGGCTGATCGTCTTAATATCAGCCTTGGACTGACCGTAGCGACTAAACATATCATAGGCCTTTTCCATGCCGCCTAGACGCTCTGCTAAAGCGTAGGCTGGAGTATTTTCAGAATAAACCAAGGAATATTCCTGCATGTCTGATATTCTCATAGCACCGTTGAAAGCACCAACATAGTTATCATGCTCGCCCCTATATTCATAGTTTGTATTGGTAATATCAAACCGCTCGTCCATAGAAAGTTTGCCGGCAGCAACCTCATCTACTACCAGCATATTGAGAGGGAGCTTGTAGGTCGATCCCGCAGTCATAGGCTGGGTATCATTCATTGCAAAGGTCTTGCCAGTCGTCAAATCCTTATATGAAAATGCAACCTGGGAGGGTTCAATTCCCATTTCAGTCATATAAGCCTGAATGACCTGAGTCAAATCCAAATTTGCATAGTCAAATCGCAGCCCCAAAGCATCCATAGTCGGGCCGTCCGCCTCCATGACCTTCTGCTTCTCCTCTGGACTTTTCTCAACAGGCTTCGGCTTTTCTTCAACTAGTTTGGAATCAGGCTTGACTTTCTCTTCTTCCTGTTCTTGCTCGCCAGACTTTGCAAGTTGGGCAGCCTCTTGTGCTTTCTTTTCAATAGCCTTATTTCGTTGGGTTATAAAAAGGAAGATGAAGCCCAGCAGACAAAGACAAGAAAGGACAGCTACGATAATCGTTACAATTTTTTTACTCAAAACATTTCTCCTAGCATTTGTATTATAAAAAATTATGAGGAAAATAACAAGTGAAACCCAGAAAAAAGGCATTTTAAGCATCAAAAAAGGCAAATCTTTAAACGATTCACCTTTTTATATATTGAAACTGCCTGTTTATTTCGCAGCTGCGTAAAGTTGGTCAACCTTTTTCCAGTTAATAACTGAGAAGAAAGCTTGGATGTAGTTCGGACGAAGATTGCGGTATTTCACATAGTAAGCATGTTCCCAAACATCCAGTCCCAAGATTGGAGTTTTACCTTCTGAAATAGGAGTATCCTGATTTGCTGTTGAAGTTACTTCCAACTTGCCTTCTTTGTTGACAACCAACCAAGCCCAGCCAGAACCAAAACGAGTTGTAGCCGCTGCAGTGAAAGCTGCTTTAAAGTCTTCAAATGATCCAAAAGTAGCTTCGATATCCGCTGCCAACTCTGCAGATGGTGATGTTTCTGCTGGTGTCATCAATTCCCAGAAAAGAGCGTGGTTAAGATGACCACCACCGTTGTTGATGACTGCTTGACGGATATCAGCTGGGATAGACTCCACATCAGCCAATAATTTTTCCAAGTCTTCACCAATTTCAGGATGTTTTTCAAGCGCAGCATTAACATTCGTTACATAGGTATTGTGGTGCTTGTCATGATGCAAGTGCATTGTTTCTTCATCAATGTAAGGCTCTAACGCATCGTAAGCGTAAGGAAGATCAGGTAAGATAATTGCCATTTGATAGACCTCTTTTTCTATATGATTATAAAAATGATAACGCAATCATTAGAATTTTTCAACTATTTTGCTTGTAGCTCACCCGTCGCAATCTTGAGCAGAGCCAAATCAAACAGGTAATCTTTATCATACAGCCCCGATTTAATTTGGTAATCTGTTTCGATTAGACAGGCCATAGTCTTTTTAAGAAAGGCTAAACTCAGTGAGCGAGCATCCTTTAAGGCAAACTTGACTTGATAAGGATTGACCTTGCGGCCTAAATAGTCGGACAAATCAGACACAATCTGACTCTCAGCTCTGCCATTTTCCGCTAAAACCTTAACCTGCGTAAAGATACGAAACTGCCCCAGCATAATGGCAATAAGCTTGATTTCATCCTCACCTTGAAGAGTCAAATCTCGTACCAAGGTTCTGGCTTCATCAATCTTCTGTTGCAAAATCAGCTGGGTCAGGTCAAAAATATTGTCCTGAAGAGTCTTAGGAATAGCCTCGGCAATGTCTTCTAAACCAATCTGACCAGACTCTTTATAACCTTTCAGAAAGGCTAAATTTTTACTGACTTCACTGAACTGAAAACCCGATTTCAGCAGCAACTGATCGAAAGCTGTCGGAGCAAATTGTAATCCTTCTGCCTGCGCTTCCTTGCTGAAATAAGCCCGTAGATCTGCTTCCTTGAGTTCTGCAGCCTCAAAAATTTTCCCATCCCGTTTCAGCAGTTTGACCAGACGGCGCTTGCTATCCAATTTGCCTTCTGCAAAGATAACCAGACGAGTTGTATCCGCTGGATTTTCCAGATAATTTTCGAAAGATTTGAGTTCTTCATCAGTCAGATAGCGCTTCTTGGCTGTTGTCAAATCAGCAAAATGGTCCAAAATCACGATTTTTTCATCCGCAAAAAAAGGCAGACTGACCAAGTCCAATTCCACATCCTGGTAGTTTGCTTCTTTCATATCGAAAATAGCTGTGTTCAAATCACCCGGTTGAAACTGAATCTGGCGGAGAAACTGCTCCTTCAACAACTCAAACTGCCCCAAGTCATCCCCAGCCAAAATGGTCAAAGCAGGAAGATTGCTTGGCGTGATTTTTTTAATTTCCTCAATAGCTAACACCGAAAGTCTCCTCTGCTTTATATTTGTCAATTTTTTTCATGTATTGATTGTAACAAAAAAGAGTCGGAAAGTCTGCTATTTTCTTTGCAAACAAAATCTAATTTTTAAGTATATCCGCTATATAAATATAAACTGTTAGTGGCTTCATTTTTCTTTGTTCTAAAAAACTATCAATGTCCAGTTCTGTTCAAGATTTTCTGCGAGCGACAGAACAAAAAGAGCTGGAAAAATTCCAACTCTTTCTTTGTTTATTCTTGGTTTTCAGTTGCATCATCTACATTATTTTCAACTGGTGTAGCAGGTTGCTCCTCTTGAATTGGTGAAACAAACGGATTGTCCTCAACAGGTGCTTGCGTTCCAAAATCCTCAGGTGTTGACTGCTCAGGTGTTTCAGCAGTAAATGGATTTTGAACTGGTTCTGCTTGCTCAACTGCTTGGCTTTGATCAGAAACAGGTTGTTGTGGCTGTTGACCAAACTGCTGTTCTTGGAAGCCACCTTGTTGTGGTTGTTGACCAAATGGTTGATTTTGGACAGGTTGCTGTGGCTGTTGAGCAAACTGTTGTCCTTGGAAACCACCTTGTTGTGGCTGTTGGCCAAATGGTTGATTTTGAACTGGTTGTTGTGGTTGTTGGCCAAATGGTTGATTTTGGACAGGTTGCTGTGGTTGTTGACCAAATGATTGGTTTTGGACAGGTTGCTGTGGTTGTTGACCAAATGATTGGTTTTGGACAGGTTGCTGTGGCTGTTGGCCAAACTGTTGATTTTGAACTGGTTGTTGTGATTGACCAAACTGTTGTCCTTGGAAGTTTTGCTGGCCATATTGCTGACCGTATGAATTTCCAACCATTTCAGGCTTAGATCCTTGACAAAGCAAAACAATCAAAGCAATAAAACATGGAAGAACTACTATTCCTGCAATAATTTTTAGAACCGGAACAAATAACAGTACAAGAGGACCGACATACAGGAAAAGAAAAGCCCAATGATAACCAGCATCACGCAAACGGCGAACTATAATTGCCATACTAGGAACTAAGATAGCTAAATAATAAATCAGTAGGATAAACCAAAAAATAACAGCAAATCCTGCCCCAGCCAAGAATGCTGATGGATCTGGTTCATATCCATAAGCTGCGTCCTGAGCTACAGAAAAAATACTTCCTAATGCAGAAACCCAAATAATGATAAACAATGGTACGATGATAATCATGTTACACAAAAATGCCCACCAATAGTCTGACCGGCTAGAGCGACCTGAAAAATCAGCATAGTGTGTCCAGAATTTTTTATATGCAGCAAACATAAAATTCTCCTCTATAATTTTTTATACCCATTATCTTATCACAAATGCATAAATAAATCAATATGACTTCCTGACTGAAGCTAAGCAGTCTACAAAGTATGAGTTAGCATCTTTAGCGAGGCTATCAGCGAACCGTTTCAATCCTCCAGGAATTCCAACCAGTCAAACGAATGGCCCCCTGCTGGTCAGTTCGATAGATGGCTGTATTAAACTTCTCAAATCTTTGCAAAGTTTCCTGATGGGGATGTCGATAACGATTATTCTGTCCAGCTGATATCAAGGCCAGTTTCGGCTGAATTTGCTCTAAAAACTCTGGACTAGAAGAGCCTTTGGAGCCATGGTGACCCGCTTTTAAGACATCTGCTTTCAGCTGAGGAAATCGCTGCAGCAGCTCAGTCTCTCCTTGTTTTTCCAAATCACCTGTAAACAAAAATTTTGTCTGAAAGAACTCCCCGTAGAGTACAATCGAATCATCATTTCCACCGTCGCCTGTCCCTCTGGGATAGAGAACCTGCAAAGCTGAGTCAAATACCGGAATCTCATCTCCTACTTCTACGACATGGACAGAAGTTTCTATCTGCTCCAGCTTTTGAACAAAATCAGGCTGAGTCAGACTTCCTTTGGAAACATAGATTTCCTTGATGGAAAAATGTTGGGCTACCTCCAGCATATCGCCCATGTGGTCGGTATCGGTATGAGTCAGGACCAATACATCCAGACTACCAACACCACGACTTTTGAGATAGGGAATCAAGGTCTTTTCTGCATTGGATGAAGTCTGTCGCTCCTGCCAAGCCTCCTTCTTTCCTATCTCGACTCGTCCTCCTACGTCAATCAAAATCGTCCTGCCCTGCCAGTCCCTGAGAAAAATGCTATCTCCCTGACCAATATCCACTACTGTAATCTCATTTTGCAGCGGATGCTTTGTTAGGAAAAATAAGAGAAGAGCTAGGAAACTAAAAGACAAAAGCCAGCTTTCCTTTCTCCGAAAGTCATAGATTAAAGCCAAAACCAAAAGCAGAGAGACCAGTAACCAGAGGTTGGGCTTCCCAAAAATCAAAGGACGCGGAGCAAAATCAGCTACCCAACGAATCACATCTTCTAGCAACTCAAAGAAAAAATTTACTTGAGTGATTTTTAAAAGTGGAGACAAAATAAAAATGAGGGTTAAGCCTGGCAGCATCAGCAAGTCAAAGAGTAGTGAAAATAGAAAAGTCAGAAGTACGGACCAAGGCTGAAATTCAGAAAAATAGTAGATTAGTATAGGCAAAATGCCCAATGAAATAGTCAGACTTTCCGCTAAAAGTTTTCGAATCGGCGGTAACTTTTCAAAATCCATCATAGAAATCAAAAAGGCATAAGCGCAGGACAAGACACCGCCTGCTGTCAGAAGAAAATTGGGCATGATGATAAAGAGAACCATCAGTGTCAGAGCAAAATTATCCATTCTGGTCAGTCCTTGTTGAGCCAATAGCTTCTGAACTAAGCTTCTAACGACAGAAACAGAAAAGCCTGTCAGTCCAGCGTAGATAAATGAAAAAGGCAGCTGCAATGCGTTTACTGTCTCCCTCTTCATCCCCAAACGTAGAAGAATTCTGCGAAAACTATCCAAAAAGAAACCTACCTGCATACCAGACAAGGCAAACAAATGGATGATACCCAAGCTAGAATACAAATCGCTCATTTCCGCAAACTCCGTATCCAGGTCACCAAACAAGAGTCCTGTCATATAATGGCTCATTGGACTAGGAAAATTATTTCTAATGTAAACCAGCGCTTTTCTGCGCCAGACAGACAGCCAATCCATTGGATTCAGGCTGGAAATCTGCCTGAAAGATTGAATCTTGTTGATTTTTAAGGTACGGTAAATCCCCTGACTTTTTAAATAAGCCTGATAGTCAAAGCCCAAAAAATTTCGTTGCGGCTGGGCCTGTTCAAACTCTGCTTCCATATCAAGGACAACCAAATCTGTCAGTTGCTGAAAAGCTTCCTTTTCACTGGCTGATTTGATCTTGTAGAAGACTTGATAAAGCCGACCGTCCGTTCGCCCTCGAAAGGATAGGGAATCTCCATTGACTTTGATCGTATCTGGCAAGACTTGAACCGAGCTAGCTGAAGGAGGTTCCTGCCTAAAGGCCTGCTCTGCTATTTCCCGACGAAGCAAGAAAAAAAGGACAAAAAGGGACAGGAATGCCAAAGCAGCTAGACTTTTTTTGAGGGGATAGCTGAAAAAGAGACGAAGCAGAAGGACACCCAGCCCAAAATAAGCCAAAGAACTTCCAGAATAGACTGCAAAATAGGCCCATACAAGGATGAAAGCCAGATAGATAGGGGCTAGAGGTAACTTTTTAATCCACTGTGACATATTCTTTCAGCTTTTCTAAGGTCTTATCTCCAATCCCTGACACCTTTTTCAGATCATCTACTGACTTGAAGCGGCCACTGCTTTCGCGGTAGGCGATGATGTCAGAAGCCCGCTTCTGTCCGATGCCTGAAATAGTCTGCAGTTCAGCCTCTGTCGCCGTATTTAGATTGACCTTGTCTGACTTTCCACCACTGGCACCAGCAGAATCAGAAGCTCCTGCTTGATGCTGGCCAATCTGTGTGACATCGGCTCCTTCTTCACCAGTCTTTGCCACATAGATTACTGCTTCATCCGTTAATTTTTGTGCCTGATTGATGGACTTAGCCTCGGCGTCTGCTGTCAATCCGCCAGCTTTTTGGATGGCTTCATGGACTCTCGCTCCTGCTCTCAGCTCATAGACACCAGGATTCTTGACTGCTCCCTTTATATCCACAGTGACTTGCTCACTCTCTTCTTCGCCTTTAGTCTTAGCAACAACTTTTTCCTCCTCTTCCTCTGTAGAACTAGATGAAGAAGTGACTTCTTGACTCAAGGCGGCTACCTGATTTTGCGGCTGGTGATTTCCTTTGATGAGGAAAAAACCACCTAGCACAGCGCCAACTACTACCAGACCGACAAAGAACTTGTATTCTTTTAGCTTTTCAATGATTTCTTCAAGCATATTTTTCTCCTTTGTCTTTTTATTCGTAAAAAAATTCAAAAAAATATGACAAACCGAGAGAATTTTCAGCTTGTCATATTTTAAAATCTTTATTTTACAAGTAATCGTATAGATAGAAGGGGCATTGATGAAAATAAGAGCTATAATATCAATCTACTTTGCTTATCCTGTATATCCAAGCTTCTAACTTTTTAGCTCTGCTATGCAAAAAAGCCAGATTTGCCAAAAGAAAAGCCATCACTAGCACACTTAGAATCAGAAGCAGCGACCAAGAAATCGACTGCTGGCATAGATAAAGGACCAAGACTAAGATGAGTATAGGAAAAGTCGTCAAAGCTGTGAAGCCGCCCGGTACCCAGCGACGAAAGCGAAACACTTGCATGATATGGCCCAGCAGATGGAGAGTATGACAGAAGCCAATAGCCAGAGCCAGCTCGGGAATGCGAAATAGAATCGCAAGCAACAAAAGGATAAAAGCCAGTAGAAATTCCTCCGCAATCATCAGAGCAATGCTTTCAGAAGAAAGATAACTCCCTTTTCTGGAAATGAACATCTCCTTTTGATAGTCTTGATGGTCTTGATTCTGAGAAATCCAAGGCCGAACCAGGATAATCTCATCAAACTCGTGCAGCATAAACAGTGATAAGATTACAAAAGATAAAAAAGTAAGAGACATAGCATCCTCCTTATAAAACATACAAACATTATAGCTCACTCACATAAAAAAATCAGCTCCCAAGCGAGATTACTCAGTAAGCTGATTAGTATCTTATTTTCTGTGCTTATCTGGATCCCAGACAAAGCTGGCAAAAAAGCTGAAAATGATGGTCAAAATCCCAATCAAAATAGCAGGAATAAAGACAAAGGCACGTAAAATCCGTAAGAAAATATTGCCTTTCTTTTGCGTCTGGTAAGGGGCTACTTCAGCATCCAGACGGTCAAATTCCGCATGAACACGGCGGGCCACTTCCTCAACTCCCTCATCATTCATCTTCTTAATGTCTGAAATATCAATTGGATTACCAAAATTCATGTCCACGCGCTCTCCAGCTGCTAAGCCTTTGAGGCTCATGGGACCAGCATAGACCACTGGCATGATACGGACCTTAGCCATCTTAGCAATCACTGCTACTCCTCCCTTGACATCCGTAGAATGCCGGCTGCCGCTTGGGAACATAATCAGAGAGCGATTGCTCTTTTTCAGCATATTGACAGGGTATTTTATAGCTGACGGACCAGGATTTTCCCGGTCAATAGGAAAGGCACCACACATGCGAATCCACCAGCCGAATACGCGATTTTCAAAAAGCTGTTTCTTAGCCATGAAAATGAACTGCTTGGGCTTGGTCGCAAAAGCCATGTAAACTGGATCCCACCATGTCCGGTGAGGGGCAACCAAGATATAATTTTCATCTTTTGAAGGAATCTTTTCTTTATTGTGGTAATGCGCATTGCCGTTCAAAGTCCACAGGATAAAAATCACTAAACCTCGCAAATAAGTATAAAACATAAACTCTCCTTATTTCAAACCAAAATTATACTTGAAATTTATTACATCCTTTCCCATTATACCCTATCCCATTATAGTCTGCAATATTTTTCCAAACTTTGGCTGTAACAGCTGATTCTGATAGCCATTTCCATAAAAAAATGGTATCATTAATCTCATGAACAAGAAAGAATTAATCGGTTTAAACCAAACCCAAGTAGATGAAAAGATTTCGCAGGGCCTGACCAACGATTTTACAAGTGACACCAGTACTAGTAACTGGCAAATCGTTAAGCGGAATGTTTTCACCCTTTTTAATGCCCTTAACTTTGTTATTGCTGTAGCCTTGGTCTCTGTCCAAGCCTGGAGCAATCTAGTCTTCTTCGCAGTCATCAGCTTTAATGCTGTCACTGGTATTATTACGGAGCTGCGAGCCAAGCACATGATTGACAAGCTCAATCTGGTCAGCCGAGAGCTGGTCACAGTCATCCGTGACGGCCAGGAAGTCAAGATTCAGCCAGAAGAAATTGTACTGGGTGACCTAATCAAGCTGTCAGCCGGCGAGCAAATTCCCAGTGATGCCCATGTGGTAGAGGGGGTTGCCGAGGCCAATGAAGCCATGCTGACAGGGGAGAGTGACTTGGTTCTCAAGGAAGAAGGCGCTGAGCTGCTGTCTGGTAGCTTTCTGGCTAGTGGACAGATCTATGCTGAGGTACATCATGTCGGTGCAGACAACTATGCCAACAAGCTCATGACTGAGGCTAAAACTCTCAAGCCTATCAACTCGCGCATTCTTTACAATCTTGGGAAAATTTCCCGCTTTACTGGAAAAATTATCATTCCTTTCGGAATGGCTCTCTTCTTTGAAGCCCTGATGATAAAGGGACTGCCTGTCAAAAACTCTGTCATTACCAGCTCGACAGCCCTCTTGGGCATGCTCCCTAAGGGAATCGCCCTCCTGACAGTCACGTCACTCCTGACAGCTGTCATTAAGCTAGGTATGCGCAAAGTTCTTGTTCAGGAAATGTATTCTGTCGAAACTCTGGCTCGGGTGGACACTCTCTGTCTGGACAAGACCGGGACAATTACCCAAGGTAAGATGACTGTTGAAGCCTTGCATAGTTTGTCAGATAAGTTTTCTGATGAGACCGTCGGTCAAATCTTAGCAGCCTATATCCAAACCAGCGAGGATAATAACCCAACTGCGCAGGCTATTCGTAAGGGCTACAGCCACCTGGAGCACACCTATACTAGCGACAATGTCATCCCATTTTCTAGTGACCGAAAATGGGGGGCTATGCATTTATCAAGTGTCGGAACTATCTTTCTGGGAGCGCCTGAAATGCTGCTGGACAGCAATCCTGCAGCGGTTGGAGAGGCTCAAAAACGCGGATCACGGGTTTTGGTACTAGCTCACAGCGACCAAGTGCTAGACAAACACAGTATCCAACTGCCTGAAGATATGACTGCTCTGGCTGTTCTGGAAATCACCGACCCTATTCGTGAGGGAGCGGCTGAGACACTGGACTACCTGCGCTCTCAGGATGTTGATCTGAAAATCATCTCTGGTGACAATCCTGTGACCGTTTCCCATATCGCGAGCCAGGCTGGATTTGCCAACTACGACAGCTACATCGACTGCTCTAAAATCAGCGATCAAGAACTGGTTGAGCAAGCAGAAGAAACAGCCATCTTCGGCCGTGTTTCTCCCCATCAGAAGAAGCTGCTGATCCAGACTCTTAAGGCCGCTGGTCGGACAACAGCCATGACCGGAGATGGTGTTAATGATATCTTGGCCTTGCGTGAAGCAGACTGCTCCATCGTCATGGCCGAGGGAGACCCCGCAACTCGGCAAATTGCCAACTTGGTCCTTCTTAATTCCGACTTTAACGATGTCCCTGAGATTCTTTTTGAAGGCCGTCGAGTTGTTAACAACATCGGCCGGATTGCTCCGATTTTCTTCATCAAGACCATCTATTCCTTTATCCTGGCTATCATCTGCATCGCCAGTATCCTGCTAGGAAAATCTGAATATCTCTTGATTTTCCCATTTATTCCGATTCAAATCACCCTGATTGACCAGTTTGTCGAAGGTTTCCCGCCCTTTGTCCTTACCTTTGAGCGCAATATTAAGCCGGTTGAAAAGCACTTCCTCAAACGCTCCCTGCAGCTGGCTCTGCCAAGCTCCCTCATGATTGTCTTTAGCGTGCTATTTGTTCGCATCTGGGGCAGCAGCCATGGCTGGAGCGATATAGAAATGGCAACCCTGACCTACTACTTGTTAGGCAGCATCAGCTTCCTGTCAGTCATTCGAGCCTGCCTGCCACTCAACCTCTGGCGCAGCCTGCTTATTATCTTCTCTGTCTTTGGCTTCTATCTATCAGCCTTTGTCCTGCAGCACCTTTTGGAAATTGCAACGCTGACAGCCGCAACTTTGCCAGTCTATCTGATTCTCATGGTCGTTTTCGGGCTTGTCTTTGTTGCCTGCACCATCAAGCAGAAATACAGATTTGATTAAGAGCTAGCTAAAAAAAGAATTATCATTTAAGCTCATGGAAACATGCGAGAACCCTCGCATGTTTTTTTGATTGTGCAAAAACTTCCCATATCCCTTTGGAATCCTTGCTAAATCATGCTATAATTGACTTATGAACGAAGCAAAACTAAAAGACGGAGAACGCGTCAACCAGCTCTTTTCGACGGATGTCAAGATTATTCAAAATAGTGAGGTCTTCAGCTATTCGGTAGACAGCGTGCTGCTTTCCCGCTTTCCCAAGCTGCCCCAGCGGGGGTTGATCGTCGATCTCTGTGCTGGAAATGGTGCTGTCGGACTTTTTGCCAGTACTCGCACCAAGGCTCAGATTTTGGCAGTCGAGATCCAGGAACGTCTGGCAGACATGGCTGAGCGCTCCATTGAGCTCAATGACTTGACCCAACAAATGCAGGTCATTCAGGACGATCTAAAAAACCTAGGACGCTATATCACTGGCAGCAAGGTTGATATGATTCTCTGTAATCCTCCATATTTCAAGGTTGACAAGAAATCCAATCTCAATGAAAGCCAGCACTACCTTCTAGCCCGCCATGAAATCTCAACCAATCTGGAAGAGATTTGCAAGATTGCCCAACGAGTCCTCAAATCCAACGGTCGGTTGGCTATGGTTCATCGGCCAGAACGCTTTTTGGATATTTTAGATACCATGCAAGCCCACAACCTGGCTCCCAAGCGCATCCAGTTTGTCTATCCAAAGCTGGGTAAAGAGGCCAATATGCTGCTTATCGAAGCAATTAAAGATGGTTCTCGCGACGGTCTTAAAATCCTGCCCCCTCTCTTTATTCACAATCAGGACGGCAGCTACACTCCGGAGATTCACGAGATTTACTATGGAAAATAAAGCCTATATGTACGTGCTTGAATGCGGGGACGGATCCCTCTATACCGGCTACACAACAGATGTCCAAGCCCGACTCAAAAAGCATCAAGCCGGCAAAGGCGCCAAATACACTCGCGCTCGCCTGCCAGTTACATTACTTTACCAAGAGGAACACCCTAGCAAGCCTGCTGCCATGTCGGCTGAAGCACTCTTTAAAAAGAAAACTAGACAAGCCAAACTGGCTTACATCAAAGAAAGGACTCAAAATGCCTGAAATCCAGTTTAAAGGCGACTTTCATCATATCGAAATTTCCCCAGATAGCCAGCTTGATATCGGTCAAGATGTCGTCTTCCAATCTTTTACCAGCCT
This sequence comes from uncultured Streptococcus sp., assembly GCF_905372115.1. Taxonomy (GTDB): domain Bacteria; phylum Bacillota; class Bacilli; order Lactobacillales; family Streptococcaceae; genus Streptococcus. The sequence goes on along the minus strand of NZ_CAJPNR010000022.1, from coordinate 17,787 downwards.
CAGTGTAGCCAGCAGAGCACAACTCAAACTAGGAAACCGGGTTTTCTTTAACGATCACTGCACTGTCCGCTGTCAGCACTCTATCGAAATCGGGAAAGACACTATGTTTGGCGATGGGGTCCGCATTTTTGACCATAATCATCAGTATTCTAATTACCATATTGAGAAGATTGATTTTACTGTTGCGCCGGTTAAGATTGGAGCAAACTGCTGGATTGGGGCTAATACTGTGATTCTCAAAGGTGTGACCATTGGTGATAATGTCATCATTGGAGCCAACAGTTTGATTTTCCAGGATATTCCCAGCAACTCTATCGCCATGAGCAAGGAAGAGCTTATCATTAAGGAGCGTCCACAGGGCAATTTCCATGCCTTCACGCTGACAGCTTCTGATACCTTGGAACAATTGGCTTATTTAGCAGAAAATCTGCCAGACTTGGAATTTCACATTGCTGCTAAGACCAATATTTCTCCTTACTTAGCCAGCTTTAAGGATTATCCTAATATCAACCTCTACACCAATATTCACCAAGATGACTTTATTGAGGATTTGCTCGATAGGACGGATATTTACTTGGATATCAATCACTGGGGAGAGGTCGACCAAATTGTCCAAAGGGCCATCAGCAAGGGGAAGCCAGTTTTAGCTTTCAGCCAAACTGCCCACCAGCCTGAAGAAAATACTTTACTTTTCGAATCGGACCAACCCCAGCAAATGGCTGATGAAATACGAAAATTATTGAAAGAAAAGTCTAGGACATAAAGGTCCTAGACTTTCTTTTGCAGTCGATATGCATTTTATTAACTTTATTCACCAGCAATGCCATTTGGAATGATAACTTCCTTGAGCAGCTGCTCTTCTTCCTTGATACGGACATAGAGGGTGATACAGTAGAGCGGGAAGAGGATAAAAAGAGCAAAGTAAGCATGACTGAGTAAGGCCAAGCCCACCAATTCTGGTACAACATTCAGGAAATAATTAGGATGTTTGACATTGCGAAAGAGCCAGTGGTCAACAAACTTATGATCCTTAACCAGCATAAGCTTGATGGTCCAAACTGGTCCTAAAAGCTTGGCAACAAGGTAGAGCATAAACATAGAAAAGAGCAACAACACAGCTCCCAGTAGGCTCACAAAGTCAAAAGCTGGCTTCTTCAGCAGCAATTCCAGAAAGCAAACCGCATAAAAAAGCATGTGCAGGTACTTCATGATATTTGAGTTTTTCACCCCGTACTCCATGCCACCCTTGGCCAGAATATCCTGCTCATTCTGAGAGGATTTCCTCAAAAACACCAAACGAAAAAGCGACACAGCCACAAAAATCACTATATTGATTGTCATAAGACCTCCTAAAATTTAATAATACATTTTATTATATAAGGAATTCCGCGGCAAAGTCAAGACTGTTGTTTACAAAATCGACCAAGATATAAAAAAGCTGCGACTAGAATTTCTAGACAAATTCCCAGTCACAACCTCTATAAAATATTTATTTGAAGCAAGTTTCTCTCACCGGTCAGACATCACAAAATTTCAACATAAGTGCTGTATTTTTCCTTGACTTTCGGAGCGATATTATCGTCCGTCACAACTGCACTGAGGTTGTCCAGCCGGTAAAAAGAGTAGAAAGAATAGCTGTCAAACTTGCTGTTATCGGCTACAATGTATTTGCTGATGGCATTGTTAAGGATAATCGCGTCGCCGTTGCCTTCCTCTTCATTGCTGGTCGTAACATTATGACCGTCAATGCCATTCGCCCCAATAAAGGCCTTGGAAACCTTGATTTCTTTCAAAAGATTATTGGCAAACTGACCTACAAAGGTTTGAGTCTTAGCCCGATAGCGTCCGCCAATCAGAATTAAATCTAAATTGGCTCTTTCTTTTAATTTTTCAAAAATTGGCAGCGAATTGGTGACAATGCTGATATTTTTGCCATCCAAATAGTCTCCGATAAAATCCGTTGTGGTACCTGACCCAATAAAGACCGTATCCCCGTCAGCAATCAAATCCGCACATTTACGGGCAATCTGCTTCTTCTCCTCAACATTCAGCATTTGCTTTTCTGAGTGGGAAATCTCGTTGAGAGCATTCTTGACCTTCTTATGGGCTCCGCCATGCACGCGGGTCAGCATGCCCTGCTTCTCCAAATCAATCAAATCCCGACGGATGGTCATATCCGTGACACCCAGCATTTCTTTGAGGTTTTTGACAGCAACCACACCTGTTTGATCCAGTTCTTGCAGAATGATTCTATGTCTACTTTCTTTCATTTTACATTCTCCTTTTGCTCCTGAATTTCTTACAGACTCACCTTCACCTTATTATACAACAGTTCCAGCTTATAAACAAAGATTTGTGAATTTTTTTATTTTAAATAGCTGATATGTTGAATTTTGATGTCGAAATTAGTTGAAATACTTTGAATCCTGTTCTATAGAAAAAACACCAGAAACAGTTCACAGCAGAAATAAGGGGGATATAATTTACTTTGACAAACAGGACTGCTTCAATCAGCATGATTAAGGAAACTAAATTGGCTCATACTTATATTTCTGCAGGACTGAGAATAAGAAGATTTATTGAACAAACAAAAAGAGAGAACTTGCATTCTCTCTCGACGCTAAAATTGCCGCTAACTCTAGTTAACAACCCGCCTTATTTATCACCCTTGTTACGGATGACAAAGCCGGTTTTCTTTTCGCTAGAAGTATTGCGTGGCTTCTTGTGGTCCTTGCGGTAGCGATTTTCTTTGTCAAAACGCTCGTCTTTGCGACCTTTCTTAAATTGATCGCGACGGACACCTCGGTCACGGCGATTGTCATTGCTGCGACGGTTATTATTTCCGCCACGACTGCCCTTGCCTTTTCCGCCAAAGCCACCTCCAGACGGTTTAAATGGCAATGGTTTTTCACGGGCAATTTCTACTTCAGGAAGGGCATCTGGATCCTGCACCGTCAAGCTGAGGATATACATAGCCAGCTCTTCTGGGCTGAATTCTGCTGCCAGCTTGCGGGCATCCTTGCCAAATTTCTCAAAGTTAGAACGGATGCTTTCGTCAGCAAAATCGCGTTCAATCTTCTTAAGAGCAACTTTTTTCTTAGCTTGGAAAGCTTCCTCTGCAGTCGCTGGCTTAAGGCCTTTCATACGCTTCTTGGTCAGATTTTCGATGATCTGCAGATAGCCCATTTCATTTGGCGCTACGAAAGTGATAGACTGACCTGACTTACCAGCACGACCAGTCCGACCAATCCGGTGAACATAGCTTTCTGGATCCTGCGGAATATCGTAGTTGTAGACGTGGGTCACACCAGAAATGTCCAATCCACGCGCGGCCACATCTGTCGCCACCAAGACATCCAGATTGCCGTTTTTAAAGTCGCGCAGAACGCGGAGGCGCTTGCCTTGGTCCAAATCACCATGGATACCCTCTGCTCGGAAACCGCGGATTTTCAGACCGCGAGTCAGCTCATCCACCCGGCGCTTGGTCCGGCCAAAGACGATTGACAGCTCTGGCTGCTCCACATCCATCAGGCGGGTCATGGTATCAAATTTTTCATTTTCTTTGACACGGATATAATACTGGTCTACCAGCTCTGTCGTCAGCTCTTTAGCAGCAATCTTGACATGCTCAGGCTCCTTCATGAACTTAACACCGATACGCTTAATAGCATCCGGCATGGTCGCTGAAAAGAGCAAGGTCTGACGTTCTTCTGGTACTCGTGAAATGATAGACTCAATATCTTCCAAAAAGCCCATGTTAAGCATTTCATCCGCTTCGTCCAAGATTAAAGTTTCAATCTGATTCAGCTTAAGCGCCTTGCGTTTGATCAAGTCCAAGAGACGGCCAGGTGTTCCTACTACGATATGAGCACCAGATTTGAGGGCCTTGATTTGCTTTTCGATGCTGGAGCCACCGTAGACAGAACGCACCTTGACACCCTTGCTACGGCCAAAACGGAAAAGCTCTTCCTGACTCTGCACAGCCAATTCACGGGTCGGAGCGATAATCAAAGCCTGCACAGCAGGATTATCTGTATCAATCTTCTCTAGAGTTGGAAAGCCAAAGGCTGCTGTCTTTCCTGTCCCTGTCTGGGCCTGACCAATGACATCCTTACCTGCCATAGCAAGTGGAATCGTCTGCTCTTGAATAGGGCTTGCTTCTACAAAGCCAGCTTTTTCAATCTCTGCTAATAATTCAGCAGATAAATGTAATTCATTAAATTTCAATGTTCTTCTTCTTTCTAAAGGCGGTGCGAAGCCACCTTATAAGGCTTTTGATACTCAACTATCGAAACATACCAAGCACTTGTTGCTTGTTAAATCTCGATTTTCTGAGAGTATTCGCTCTTCTCTTCATAAATATGGTCTCTCAAGTCCAGGCACTAAAAAAGCGCCGACTCGGTCGCTAGTTCCCACTGAATAGAAAAACTGTATTTCTGCAACTAATCTAGTATACCACAAAAGCACCTAAAAAGATAGGACTTGCTTGTAAAATATTTTATTAGAGATTCTTTTGTAAAAAATGAAAACTTGAAAATCATTTTCAAAAACATTATAATCTACAAAGAAGAAAGGAGACATGTATGAATAAATTTTTACGAGTGACTTTCATTTTATTGATCTTAGCTATGCTGGGCGCGGCTATGATCCAGATATTCCAGCCCCAGCTCTTGGGCAATGAGTCCATCTATGGTCTAGCTCCCTACTGGCAGCGGGAAATTGGTTTCTGGAATCTGGCTATTCTGCCTTTAGTCATTGCCACCAACATAAAGTATGATTGGTTCTATCTACGTATGACTTTGCTAGCACTGATTCTGGGCGGGCTGGGCTTTGGCACCAACCATCTGCTAGGCTATCTGGAAAAGGCCAATCAAGCCAACCTACTGGGCTGGATTGAAAATTATCTGCTAGTTTTCTGTTGGATCATCGGCTGGGGACTGGAATATCGAAAAAGACAAAAAAGTGATGAAGAGGCTTCCTAAATAGACAGCTTCTCCATCGCTTTTTTCTTCATTATGAACACTTCTCTATATTAGCCAGTAGCTCCTCGGCAAATTGACTAGTGGTCAAAGCCGGCACCCCTTCCAGCTGACTGGCAAAATCGCCTGTCACTTTTTGCTCAAAGAGAGCCTTCTCAATAGCCTTAGTCAGGAGCTGAGAGACCTCTGACCAACCAATGTAATCAAAGAGCATGGCTCCCGATAAGAGAAGAGAACAAGGATTAGCCCTGTTTTGACCCGCTATATCTGGCGCCGTCCCATGAGTAGCTTCAAAAATAGCATGACCAGTCTCGTAATTGATATTGGCCCCTGGCGCAATGCCAATCCCGCCCACCTGAGCAGCCAAGGCATCGCTGGCATAATCACCATTTAGATTGGTTAAGGCAACAACATCAAATTTCTCGGGATAGAGCAAAATCTGTTGCAGAAAATTATCTGCAATGACATCCTGAATGATTAGTTTTCCAGAAGCTAGCTCATCCGCATACTCTCTTTGAACTAGCTCATAGCCCCATTTCCGAAAACCACCCTCTGTAAATTTCTGGATATTGCCCTTGTGAACCAGAGTGACACACCTTAGTCCTTTGGCTAGCGCATAGTCAATAGCTGCCCGTATCAGCCGCTCACTGCCCTGCTTAGAGATAGGCTTGATCCCAATAGCAGAGCTTTCTGGGAAGCGAATCTTGTCAACCTGCATATCCTCCTGCAGGAAATCGATAACTTTTTGGACTTCAGCCGTTCCACTCTCCCACTCAATCCCTGCATAGATGTCTTCTGTATTTTCCCGAAAAATCGTAATGTCAGTCTTCTCTGGGTGCTTGAGCGGACTGGGAACTCCCTTGAAATAACGAACTGGCCGCAGGCAGGCGTAAAGATCCAATTCCTGTCTCAGGGCCACATTCAAGGAACGAATCCCTTCTCCGACTGGGGTTTCTAGCGGACCCTTAACAGCCACTAGATGGCTCTTAATCATTGTCAGTGTTTCATCCGGTAGCCAGTTACCCGTCAGGTCCGCCGCTTTTTTCCCAGCCAAAACTTCCTTCCAAACAACCTTTCTCTGGCCGCCATAAGCCTTTTCCACTGCCTTATCAAAGACCAGCTGGGCATTTTTCCAGATATCAATCCCAATCCCGTCACCTTGGATGTAAGGAATAATAGGAGCATCCGGTACCTGCAACCGCCCTTTCTCAAGCAAAATCTTATCTGCCATTTTATCTCCTTCCAATGGGAAGATACTCCAAACCTTGAGCACCAATATAGTTAGAACGCGGCCGAATCAGCTTATTGTTCTTGCGCTGTTCCTGAATATGGGCAATCCAGCCAGCCACCCGACTCATAGCAAAAATCAGGGTGTAGATACTGCTGTCAATGCCCAACACATGGTAAACCGTAGCCGAATAAAAATCGACATTCGGTATCAGGTGCTTGGTATGCTTCATATAGGCTTCAATTTCCTCTGAAAGCTGATACCAGACCTCGTCCTTGGTTCCCTGTGTCAAGTCCTTGGCCATTTGACGCAGGTATTTTTCACGTGGATCCTGTGTCTTGTAAACCCGGTGACCAAAGCCCATAATCTTCTCGTGAGAGGCCAGCTTGCGGTCTAGGTAGGCTTGGCAATCCCCTTCCTCTCTGATCTCTTTCAGCATATCAAAGACACATTCATTAGCACCTCCATGAAGGGAACCCTTGAGCGCTCCAACAGCTGCTGTCACGCAGGAATAAATATCGGTCAAGGTTGAGGCGCAGACTCGAGCAGCAAAGGTTGAAGCATTGAGTTCATGGTCGGCATGGAGCACCAAGGCACAGTTGAAGGCTTTGACCTCAAGCTCACTAGCCTCTTGTCCTTTGAGCATATAGAGGAAATTAGCCGCGAATCCCAAATCCTCCCGGGGCTCTATTGGAGTCTGACCCGACCTCAGTCTTGCAAAAGCCGCAATAATGGTCGGCATCTTTGCCATAAGCTGGATGCTCTGCTCATAGGTCGCTTCCAGAGAAGCTTCCTCAGCATGGACATTATAAACACCCAAAAGACTGACCGTTGAGCGCAAGACACTCATGGGATGAAGGTGCTTGCGGGACTGGATGAGAATACACTGCTCCACCGCATCGCTAATGGCATAATTAGCTCGCAGATCTTCTTCAAAATGCTTAAGCTCAATCTGAGTTGGCAAATGCAAATGCCACAGCAGATAAATCACCTCTTCAAAACTCGCATGGTGCTCAACCAATTCAGAAATATTGTAGCCTGCATAAGACAAAGAATCATCCACAATCTGGCTAATCCTGGTATCACAGGCAATGGTATTTTTCAAACCGTCCGTCTGACTCATGCTCACACCTCCTCTAATTTCTTTCTAACGACCATGGGCAAAATCCCCCCATTTTCATAGTAACGGATATCCGCCTCTGCATCAAAGCGCAGCCGAGCTTGAAAAGCTATTTCTTCAACACCTTTCCGAGCTATCACATCAACTAGCTGACCAACTTGAGGATTCTGTGGCAGATTGATGTCGAAAGTCTCCTTGCCTGTTAAGCCCAGACTAGCCGCATCTTCGCCATCTAGATACTGCAGAGGAAGAATCCCCATCATGACCAGATTGGACCGGTGGATGCGCTCAAAACTCTCTGCCAGCACCACCTTGACACCCAAAAGATTAGCCCCCTTAGCTGCCCAATCACGGCTGGAGCCCATACCGTAGTCTTTGCCAGCTAGGACAATGGTGTCAATTTGCTCTTCTTTGTAACGCATGGCCGCCTCATAAATGGATAGCAGCTCTCCTTTATAATCTGTGTAACCACCAATTTTCCCATCCGCCAGTTCATTTTTAATCCGAATATTGGCAAAAGTCCCCCGCATCATAACCTCATGATTACCCCGACGGCTTCCATAGGAATTAAACTCTTGGTAATCCACTCCGTGCTCCATTAAATAGGAAGCTGCTGGGCTGTTTCTGGCAATATTTCCTGCTGGGGAGATATGGTCTGTCGTCACCGTATCCCCAAATTTTGCCAGCACAGCAAGATTTTTCAGTGGCTGAATGACTAAATCATCAGCCAAGCCATCAAAGTAAGGTGGATTTTGAATATAGGTCGAAGCCTGATTCCACTGATAATTTTGAGAAGAGGCTGTCGGAATCTGATTCCATTTTTCATTGTCGTCAAACACATGAGCATATTCTTTTTCAAAAAGCTGACGCGTCACATATTTTTGAACATAATCGGCAACCAAGTCGTGCTCCGGCATCAAATCCATCAAATAAACTGGCTGCCCATTTTGATCATAACCCAACGGCTCACTGGTCAGATCGATATTGGTATTTCCAGCTAGAGCATAGGCAACTACCAAGGGCGGACTAGCTAGGAAATTGGCCTTGACTAGAGGATTGATCCGTCCTTCAAAATTGCGATTGCCTGAAAGAACAGCACTAGCCAGCAAGTCAGTATCCGTAATCGCCTGAGCCACTTCCGGTCGGAGATCGCCTGAATTTCCGATACAAGTGGTGCAGCCATAACCGACAAGATTAAAACCAAGCTGATCCAGATAGGACTGAAGACCACTCTTCTTGAGATAGCCTGTGACCACCTTGCTGCCCGGAGCCAAAGAAGTCTTAACCGTCTTTGAAACACGTAAGCCTTTTTCTACTGCTTTCTTGGCTAAAAGCCCCGCAGCCATCAGGACATAGGGATTGGATGTATTGGTACAGCTAGTAATGGCAGCGATAGCCACATGGCCAGTCTTAATCGTCTCCTCATGGTCAGAAAACTGAACCACTGCAGACTTTTCCAGCTCGCTCTCATCTAGCCCAAAGCCTCGGACCCCCGCTTCCCTGACTAAACTAGCTTGAAATTCTTCTTTAGCAGCTGTTAATTCAATCAAATCTTGGGGTCGCTTGGGGCCTGAGATGCTCGGCACAATGCTGGACAAATCAATTTCGACTACCTTGGTATAGTTCGGCTCAACCCTTTCATCATAGAAAAGGTGATTTTTTTGAGCGTAGAGACGGGTTAGCTCGACATGATCTTCTGATCGATTGGTCAGACGCATGTAATTGAGCGTTTCCTCATCTATCGGAAAATAACCACAGGTAGCTCCGTATTCCGGCGCCATATTAGCCACCGTTGCCCGGTCAGCCAGACTTAGATTAGACAAGCCAGGCCCAAAGAACTCAACAAATTTGCCAACAACATTTTCCTGCCGCAAGATTTGCGTGACCTTTAAAGCCAAATCCGTCGCTGTCGCAATCTTAGGCAGCTTGCCCAACAGACGAACACCAATCACCTCAGGAACAGGGAAATAAGAAGCCTCACCCAGCATGGCAGCCTCGGCCTCAATCCCACCAACTCCCCAGCCCAGAACACCGATCCCATTAATCATGGTCGTATGACTGTCCGTTCCAAACATGCTGTCCGGATAGAGTTGGCCATCCTTTTCGATGATGACATCACTGAGAAATTCGATATTGACCTGATGGATAATTCCTGTAGCAGGAGGAACTGCCCGATAATTATCAAAGGATTTTTCTGCCCACTTGAGAAATTCGTAGCGCTCATTATTGCGGACAAACTCTTGGTTCATATTGGCTTCCAGAGCTGTGTCACAGCCGTAAAAGTCCACCTGAACACTATGATCAATGACTAAATCAACTGGAATTTCTGGATTAATCAGATCCGCCCGACCACCCTGGCCGACAATAGCATCACGCATACTAGCCAAATCTACTACGACAGGAACACCCGTAAAATCCTGGAGAATAACTCGGCTTGGTTTAAAAGGAACTTCTCCGCTTGGTGATTTAGCTTGATAATGCATCAAAGACCTAATGTTATCTTTTGTTACGTCAATGCCATCTTCCTTACGAAGAACACTTTCTAATAATATGCGAATAGAATAAGGAAGTTCTTTTATATCCCCTCCTAGTGGAGCCGAGGCTTTCCCAAGGTCTTTGTATTGGTATATTTTGCCTTTATAATTTAAATCGCTTAGGTATTCTGCCATATTTCTACCCCTCACTTATTTTAAATTGTTTTATATTATACTTTATTATGAAATTTTATGCAATAAAAATTATAATTTTTATGTTATATTTTATAACACAAAATAACAGTTTTTTTAATACAGGCAAACTGTACTAATAATTATTTTTCCCAAGCACAAAAAAACAAGCACCATTCTCGGTGCTTGTTATAGGGAAAATAATTTCAAATATTTACTTCTTATTGGCCAGCCATTTAAGAAGCTTAGTCAGAAGTCCCCAGATGATCAAACTAATGACAACAATATAAATCCAAGCATTTTTATCATTAGACAAAGGCAGAGGAACATTCATACCAAAGAAACCAGTGATAACTGCAAGCACTGCCAGAAGGACCGAAATAATGGTCAGGACAGTCAAATTGTCATTCAGATTGTTGTTCAGGATATTATTGTAGGAGCCAGAGAGCTGGCTGAGAACTTGAGCAATCAGATCTGTCATGGAGACGAGCTGACGAGCCTCAATCATAGCATCCTCAAACTGCTCAGTTTCTAATTCATCAAAACGTCGGTAAATGCCATGACTTTTGATATGCTCTAGGAGCATGCGATTCTGCTTCGCTGCAGCAACTAGATAGACCATAGAAGTTTCCAAGTCAGACAGGGCAAAAAGATGCTTTTTAGTAGTGGTCTGACGCAGAAGAGCATTAATCTCATCCTTGCGCTTGTCCATCCGCTCAACAACCGGATAGTAAGAATTGGAGATCAGCTCTAGACTAGCAAAGAGAAACTTATAGACTGATACTGGCTCATGGCGCTCAGTATAAGCCTTCATCATATTGACAACATAGGCATTGTCTTGGTTGCTGATCGTAATGAGCCGTTTCTGTTGCACCACAAAGGTCATAGGAATCGTCTCATAATATTCCTTATCTGTCGCTAGATTAAGGACATTGTAGATAAAGACAACTGTTCCATTCTCACGATTGTAGTCCATGTGAGCCCGCTCGTTCTTATCGAGCGCATACTCGATGGTCTCTTTATCAATTTCATAATCCTGATAAATCCGGGCGTTCTTTTTGAAACTATCTGAGTCAATGTTGATCCAGACAGATTGATCTTTTAATTTTCTTTCCAGAAACATGGAACTCCTTTCTATGAGGTAGAATGATTCTCTAATAAACTAGCACCCAACTTCATAAACTCTTCCTGCAAGTAAATATGCAATGTCGAAGCACAAAACCAATCAAATCAACTGCCTCGCCTGACGAGATTAGTCAAGTGGCTAGCAAGGGGCCAACAGAACTCGGCCTTAGTAACTTTAGTTTGTTATACAATCACAATAATCCCATTCACTACGACACGAAGAGGCGAAAACGATTATTTTTTCGCCGATGAGTTAGTAAGGCAGTTAGCTGGTCTATACAATAGCGCCTAGCGTCTAACAAGTAGGAACTTTAGTTCCATTTGTTGGTACTGAGTTACATCCTCTCTTCCAGTTTGACATCTGGATACTTGTCCGCGAACCAGCGCAAGGCAAAGTCGTTTTCAAAGAGGAAGACTGGCTGATCAAAGCGGTCTTTAGCCAGAATGTTACGGCTAGAAGACATGCGCTCGTCCAGATCATCTGGTGAAATCCAACGGACAGTCTTTTTGCCCATAGGATTCATGACCACTTCAGCATTGTATTCATTTTCCATGCGGTGCTTGAAGACCTCAAACTGGAGCTGACCAACAGCACCCAGCATGTACTCGCCTGTCTGGTAGTTGGTATAAAGCTGGATGGCTCCCTCTTGTACCAGCTGCTCAATCCCCTTATGGAAGGATTTTTGCTTCATGACATTCTTAGCCGAAACCTTCATAAAGATCTCTGGAGTAAAAGTTGGCAGAGGTTCAAATTCAAACTTATTCTTGCCTACAGTCAAGGTATCACCGACCTGATAAGTCCCTGTATCATAAACCCCGATAATATCACCAGCTACAGCATTGGTCACATTTTCCCGACTCTCAGCCATAAACTGGGTAACATTGGATAGCTTGGCAGACTTGCCAGTGCGAGGCAGATTAACACTCATACCGCGCTCGAACTCGCCAGAAACGATACGAACAAATGCGATACGGTCGCGGTGGCGCGGGTCCATATTGGCCTGAATTTTAAAGACAAAGCCTGAAAAGTCTGGACTGAGTGGCTCGACTACCTCGCCATCTGTCTTCTTGTGACCATGTGGTTCCGGAGCAAACTTAAGGAAAGTCTCAAGGAAGGTCTGTACCCCAAAGTTGGTCAGGGCTGAACCAAAGAAGACTGGTGTCAGCTTACCGGCCAAAATCGCTTCTTCCGAGAATTCATTTCCAGCTTCGCTCAAGAGCTCAATGTCTTCCTTAACTTGCTCATAGAAAGGGTTAGAAGCAAACAGTTGGTCACCTTCTGCCAGAGTCGCAAAGCGCTCCTCGCCCTTATAAAGCTCCAGCCGCTCATTGTAAAGGTCATAAAGACCTTCAAAGCTCTTACCCATGCCAATCGGCCAATTCATCGGATAGCTAGCAATGCCCAAAATCTCTTCTAGTTCTTCCAGCAAGTCCAAGGGCTCGCGACCGTCACGGTCCAGCTTGTTCATAAAAGTGAAGACTGGAATATTCCGATGCTTGACAACCTCAAAGAGCTTCTTGGTCTGAGCTTCAATACCCTTAGCCGAGTCAATAACCATGACCGCAGCATCCACTGCCATCAAGGTTCGATAAGTATCTTCTGAGAAGTCCTCGTGCCCTGGTGTATCCAGAATATTGACCCGCTTACCATCGTAGTCAAACTGCATGACAGAGGAAGTCACTGAAATCCCCCGCTGCTTCTCAATATCCATCCAGTCCGACTTGGCAAAGTTACCAGTTTTTTTCCCCTTGACTGTCCCAGCCTCACGAATCTCGCCCCCGAAGTAGAGCAACTGCTCCGTAATAGTCGTCTTCCCCGCGTCTGGGTGGGAGATAATGGCAAAGGTTCGGCGTTTCTTAATTTCTTCGTGTAAAGTCATCTTCTTCTCTTTCTTTCATTTAGGATAATGGTGAATCTTAGTATTTGTTTTTTTATTTTACATCGGAGTATTCCAATCCTTTCAACCTACCTATTATAGCGGATTTAGCGCTTTTTTTCAATTATCTTAGAAAGATAAAAAATCGCCCATCCGAGCGATTCTATTCTCCTATGTCAATGAAATTTCCTTTAAATCTGACAATGACACTGTTAAAGGGAAAATCCCAGAGAGTAAGATTAAAACCAGTAAATAGAGCAGGCGTTTTTTTCTGGTTTCCAGTTCTTCTTTCTCTTCAGCTGTCATGGAAAAAATGGCCTTATCCCGTTTCAAGAGATAGAGGTTCAAACTATCCGCAAGCCTTAAGAAAGCCCAAAATCCGGGGTATTTCATTCCGCGAACAGAAGCGTCTAGTTGAACCAGCTTAAAGAGTTGATAGACAAACAGTCCATTTGTTACTAGAAGCAAAGCAAGTCATGATAAGGCTTTCTAATTAAAAAAATCCTGCCACATTAACTTGACAGGAGCTGTAAATTTGAAGTGAATCAATTTCGGACCAGACTTAACTTCTTTTTCCAGCGTTTCTTAAACAAGATATCAAAGAGAACCAGAGCCAGAGAAAGGATGACCGACACAAGAAGGTACTTTATCCATAGGGGGGCGTTAGGGATAAAAGGCGGACTTTTTAGCAGACCGTAATTACCTCCGGTCACTTGATTAACGCCGACTAGGAAAAGATTGAGTCCAAATGTGTAAGCTACAATCATGTATTTCTTGAGCAGGCTCTTGTCATAGTGATTCATCAGATAAATCAAGGAATTAACCAAGAGGGCATAGTGGCCAATTAAGAAAGAAATGCTGGTAATGTGCGGGAAATCATAGGGGTCAAAGACTGGGTAGCCCAAGGCAAAGACCGCTCCGCTGGCTCCTAAAAGAGCAAAATACTGCTTGCTGCGCCATTTGTCTGGCAGAAAAACTACAGCAAACATCGCCAGGCGGCAATGATAAAAGGGCAGGCTATTGGTAAAGGGAATCCGAAAACCAAAATACCAGCTATAAAGCATCAGCAGCTGGGCAATCTGAATCCACTTAAAAGCCTTGACAAAACGCGGATTATCATGGTATTTGAGCGAGCTCCAAATAGACAGCAAGACCAGAGCAATCATCACGGCATACCATAAAATCGAGATAGGCGGTGCCACCGTTTTTGTCGTAGTTAAAAAATCTTTCATAAATCCTCCGTTAGATAATTAAGTTAGGGTGACTGTCTTGGTCTGCTCCACGCGCTTAAAAATGTCAGAAGCCAAGCAAACTGCTGCACTTAAGACGATTGAGACAAGCAGATAATTGAGCAGGAGTCCGTGATTGCCGACAAGCGGCGGATCTGTGAGAAATCCATAAGATCCCTTTGTCAACATATTGATAACAAGCAAAAAAGCATTCATCAGAAAGGTCGTCCACACCACTCGCTGCCAGCTCATAGAGAAAGTATGATAATATCTGAAAAGATAAATCAAACAGTTTCCCAAGAGCGCTAGATGACCGATAATAAAGGACAAAATAGTGATATGGGGAAAAGGGTAAGGATCAAAAATCGGATAAATGAAAGCTACAATTGATCCAAAAGTCCCCAAAAGTGCAAAATAAAATTTATACACTGAGCGATTAGGCAGAAACATCAAGGCAAACATAGCCATTCTGCAATGATAAAAAGGCAGACTCTCAGACAGCGGGGCAGCAGTCAGCATATACCAAGAATAGAGGCCTATCAGCTGGCAAGCTTGCATCCCGACAAATAGCTGCTGGTAAGGCTTCCGATTGTAGTAGCGATAGGAAAGCCAGATAATCGCAAAGACCAGCCCCAAAAGAACAAAATACCAAAGTCCTAGCTGAGGCGGTTCGGTTTTATAGGTTGTAAACATATCTCTTATTCCCATCTCCTAGGCTCCCATTCTAATATAAGGTTTGAACAAGGCTGAGTTTGCCTGTTTTTGCAATAATTTCTAGCTTTTTCAGACAAAAAGTATCCCAGAAACTTACTTAACTAATCCAAATACTGTTCTCTGTCTCCTTGATAAATCTCCCAAAGGATTTCCAACTGTTCTTTTGTCGTCCTCTTAGAAGATAATTCTGGTAAAGATTGGATATCAAAGAAGGCTAACTCTTCTATTTCTGCATTAGGCTGAAAATCTCCATCCTCTATCTGACACTCGAAGACCAGTTTAGCATATTGCTTACTCTGAAATTGAAATTTATTAGTATCAAAAATTGCAAGCAGACGAGAAACTGAAACATTAAATCCCGTTTCTTCTTGGACTTCCTTGACGATATTTTCCTTAGGAGATAGGCCGACTTCACAAAAGCCGCCAGGTAAAGCCCAAGTTTTCTCATTTTTACCCTTGACTAAACAGACTTTTCCGTCTCGAACCAGTACAGCTCGGACATCAATCAAAGGAGTGGAATAAAAATCCGTTGGGCGCAACAGCTCTGCCAATTCTTTCCCATCCAAATCTGACCAATCAGCCAGGAGGTGTCCCAAAAGCTGACGGAGTTCTAAGTAACGCTCTCGATCAAATTCATCACGAGTAAATGCCAGTCCTGTCTCTGTAATAGAAAGGAGACGTTGAATGATTTTTGCAGTTTCTTTAGTTTCCATCTTCCAAGTCCTCTACCAGCTTAGCCAGATTCATAGAATTGCTGCCTTTGAGAAGGATTTGGTCGGCAGGGGTCAGACTCTCTCTGACAGCTTGTGTCAGCTGTTCAAACTGGTCTTTCTCGTCATTTTTGATAAAGTAATGCACCTTGCCTGGAGGGTAGATTTCCTTGGCATAGTCATAGAGTGCTTCCATATCCTGTCCATAGAGGAAAAGGTCGGTCACAATTTCTGGATTGAGGCTGGTAATCATCGAGCCATGCATGGACTTAGAGTCCGCTCCCAGCTCTTTCATATCCGCCAGCACCGCTAATTTTCGTCCGCCCGGATTGGCCGGAATGGTCGAGAAAGTCTCAAGAATCAAGCGCATGGCTGTTGGGTTGGCATTGTAGACATCCGATAAAATATCTGCGCCATTGCCAGCTTTCTTCCACTCCGTTCGATTGCGGGTCAGCTCCAGCTCAGAAAAGGCTTGAGCAATAGCCGCCTCAGATACCCCCTCCTGCAGAGCCGCATAGGCCGCAATCACGGCATTAGTTGCGTTGTACTTGCCAGTTACAGGCAGGTCAATCCTTTTCTCTAAAAAGTTGCAGTCAAAGCTCAAGCTGTCCTTGCGCTCTTCCAGACGCGTCAGGAAGATATCCGCATCAGGACCAAAGCGAACCAGTTTGCAGTCTGCTGGCAGAAATTCATTGACAATCTTATCCGCCGGAACGATCAAGAGACCGTCTTTTCTCAAGCCGTCCGCAATCTGCATCTTGCCTTGGGCAATCTCAGCTCGGCTGCCGAAAAATTCCAGATGGGCTTCTCCGACCAGAGTTACAATGCCTGTCTTAGGTTTGGCAAGTTCCGACAGGAGATGGATATCGCCCAAGTGGTCCTGCCCCATTTCTAAGACAAGTTTCTCTGTATTCTCAGGCATATGAAGAACCGTATAAGGCAGACCGATTTCGTTATTGTAATTACCTTGGGTCTTATAGGTCTTGTAAGTGGTTGCTAGTAGCTGGGCCAACATATCCTTGGTCGTCGTTTTGCCATTGGAACCTGTCACTGCCAGCACATCCACTTGCTTCTTTTCCAGATAGTACTGGGCCAAGCGCTGGAAGGCCGTAAGGACATCATCGACCAAGATATAAGCCCCCTCAGCCACTGGACGCTCAGATAGGGTGGCAGCAGCTCCCTGAGCAAAGGCTGTTGGGATAAAGTCATGGCCATCACGCGCCCCCTTGAGTGGCACAAAAAGGTCACCCGACTCAATCAAGCGGCTGTCAAACTCAGCATTACTAAGCGCGACATTTTCAAACTGAGTCACATTATTTTTCGCAGACAGGACTTCTGCAATTTCATATAAATCTAATTTCATACTTCTTCCTCGTTTTTCGGTTTGCTCGCAAAAAGAAAGGACCGAAAATTTTCAGCCCCTCTATTATATCATATTTTAGAGAAGATGCGCCTCTCTCTTAGCAAATACCTCTTCAGCTAGACCAACTAACTTCTCAATCAAATCAGGATAGGCTAGCCCCATATTTTCCCAGAGCAGCGGATACATAGACCACTGGGTAAATCCTGGCATGGTATTGAGCTCATTGAGGAAAACCTGACCATCTTCAGCATAGAAGAAATCACAGCGGGACAGTCCCAGACCGCCCAGAGCTCGGAAAGCGGCCTCTGCATTTTGACGCATCAGGCTCACCACTTCTTCTGGAATCTTGGCCGGAATATCCATGGTAATTTTATTATCAATGTATTTGGCTTCGTAGTCATAGAAAGCCACGTCCTTGACCACTTCTCCTGGCAGAGTACTCTTGACATCCACATTGCCCAGAAGCCCAACCTCAATCTCGCGAGCTGTCACGCCTTGCTCAACCAACACCCGGCTGTCGTATTTGAAAGCTAGGTCCAGAGAGGCACGCAGTTCTGCTTGGTTCTCCGATTTAGAAATGCCGACACTGGAACCCATATTAGAAGGTTTGGTGAAGACTGGATAGGTCAATTTCTCCTCAATTTCTTGGATTTTTTGCTCTAGATCCTCGCCATCGACCAGCGCCACATAAGGCACTTGGGCAATGCCTGCCGATTCCAGCACTCGCTTGGTCGTAATTTTATCCATAGCCAGGCCAGAAGATAAAATATTACAGC
>NZ_CAJPNR010000021.1 GCF_905372115.1 uncultured Streptococcus sp. | reverse complement strand
TTTCTGTTGGGTCACCAATTAGCTTACCTTCTTGGTCAATCTTGGTATCATTGGCTAAGACAACCGAACGTAAGAGAGGTAGCTCCAAGCCAAGTTCAATATCTTGTCCAGCTTCATTCAGGACTCCGTCGTAAAAAACTTTTTCGACCGTCATCTTGTTCATGGTCAGGGTACCGGTCTTATCTGAAGCGATAATCTCAGTAGAACCCAAAGTTTCAACAGCTGGAAGCTTACGGACAATTGAATTCCGCTTAGCCAAAACCTGAGTTCCCAAAGCCAGCACGATAGTAACGATAGCAGGCAGACCTTCTGGAATAGCCGCAACTGCCAAGGCTACAGAGGTCATCAGCTCATCCAGTGGATTTTTCCCTTGAATGAAGACACCGACTACAAAGGTCACTGCAGCAATCACCAAGATAGCATAGGTCAGAACCTTAGACAGACTATTAAGATTTTGCTTGAGCGGTGTGTCTGTTTCATCCGCATCCTGCAACATACCTGCGATATGCCCGACTTCCGTATACATCCCTGTATTAACAACCAATCCAACCCCTCGACCATAGGTCACATTTGAGTTTTGGAAGGCCATATTGACCCGGTCGCCAATACCAGCATCTGCAGCCACCTCAACAGTCAAATCTTTCTCAACCGGAACAGACTCACCTGTCAGAGCCGCTTCTTCGATTTTCAGTGAATTAGCTTCCAAAAGCCGCATATCTGCTGGGACAACATCACCGGCTTCCAGTCTAACGATATCGCCAGGCACCAACTCCTTAGAATCCACTTCTGTGACATGGCCATCACGCAGGACACGCGCAGCTGGGCTGGACATAGATTTGAGAGCTGCAATCGCTTCTTCAGCCTTTCCTTCCTGATAGACACCAAAGATGGCATTGATGATTACTACAGCTAAGATGATTAAAGCATCAGCGATATCTTCACCACCTGATGTGACAACAGACAAGACCGCTGCTACCAACAAGATGATAATCATCAAATCCTTAAACTGCTCCAAAAACTTCATCAAGAGAGATTTTTTCTCTCCTTCCTCCAGTTCATTGCGGCCATAATCAGCTAAACGCTTGGCTGCTTCTTGACTGGATAAACCTTGCTCTGAAGCGTCCAAAGTTTTGAAAATTTCCTCAGGACTCTGGGTGTAAAAAGCTTGGCGCTTTTGTTCTTTTGACAATGTATTCCTCCTCTTGGCCTCTTTTATTTCTGAACTTTTCTGACCACTAGGACTCATCATCTCGAGCCGCATCAGTCATATCCAAAAAGTCAGAAACAAAAAAGAGACCTGTTTATTAACAAGTCTCGCTATTTCATACAAGGCCGGAAATTTCTTTCGTATTGACGACCTTGTAACGGTTATTCCGTTAGCTACTCCCTTGAGTTAGAAACTATTATACCAAATTTTCAAGCTTTTGCAAGGGTAAACATTATGATTTTCAAGAGTTTTCTCAGAGGATAGCAGTTAACCCCAGCTAATCTCCATTTCATAGCTGGCAAAAATCTGCTCCCCATCAACAGTTTTTAGCTGATAATGAAGTTGCAGAACTTGATTAGTAAAATCAACCTTATAGAAGGGAGTATCGGTCACAAACTGCTGCAAGCCCACAGGTGTATGGATGCCAACCAGCGCCTGCCCTTGACTGATGAAGCGCATGATGGACTTAGGCTCAGAAAAGCGGGTCATAACCAACTCTTTATCATGAAACTTCAGAACTACTTTCTCTCCTTCTTCATTCTTGTATAGCAGATAATGATAGTCTCCTTTTTGCGTCCAGTCCGTATCGTAGACCTGATTAATTAGCTCGGTATGCCCGTCCAGCTGGATGTGATTTTTTATTCTGATTTGCATCTTCATCTCGTTTCTGTTTTTCTTTCCCTATTCTATCAAAAAAAGAACAAAATTGCTCTTCTTTCAGTCGCAGCTTTGATTTTTTTCCTACTATGATTTGTGGTATAATGGTAGCATGATTGAAAAAGTATTTCGGGACCCGGTCCACAATTACGTTCATGTGGACCATCAGGTCATTTATGATTTAATCAATACCAAAGAATTTCAACGGCTGCGCCGCATCAAACAGCTGGGTACCTCCGGCTATACTTTCCACGGCGGGGAGCACAGCCGTTTTTCGCATTGTCTGGGAGCTTACGAGATTGCTCGGCGCATCACCAAGATTTTCAATGAAAAATACCAAGCCAACTGGGACAGCCATGAAAGTCTGCTGACCATGACAGCTGCTCTCCTGCATGACTTGGGGCACGGAGCTTATTCACACACCTTCGAGCGCCTCTTTGATACTAATCACGAGGACATAACGCGGCAAATCATCACCAGTCCTGAAACAGAGATTCATCAGGTACTGGTGCAGGTTTCACCAGATTTCCCAGAAAAGGTAGCTAGCGTCATCAACCATACTTATCCCAATAAGCAGGTGGTCCAGCTGATTTCCAGCCAGATTGATGTGGACCGGATGGATTATCTCTTGCGAGATTCCTTTTTTACTGGTGCTTCCTATGGACAATTTGACTTAACCAGAATTTTACGAGTGATTTGTCCTGTAGAAAACGGCATCGCCTTCAAGCGCAATGGCATGCATGCGGTGGAGGACTATGTAGTCAGCCGCTACCAGATGTACATGCAGGTCTATTTCCACCCAGCTAGCCGTGCTATGGAAGTTCTGCTGCAAAATCTGCTCAAGCGAGCCAAGTTTCTCTATCCGGCTCAGAAGGATTATTTTGCGCTGTCATCGCCCAATCTCATTCCATTCTTTGAAAACAGAGTGACCCTGCAGGATTATCTGGCCCTGGACGACGGGGTTATGAATACCTATTTCCAAGTTTGGATGACTAGTCCGGACAAGATTTTATCAGACTTGGCTCAGCGTTTCATCAACCGTAAGGTCTTTAAATCCATCGTCTTCTCTCAGGAAAATGAAAAGCATTTGGATGTCATGCGGGATCTTGTCGGACAGGTTGGCTTCGACCCGGATTACTATACTGCTATCCATCGTAACTTCGATTTGCCTTATGATTTCTACCGGCCCGATGTTGAAAAACCTCGGACCCAGATTGAAATCCTGCAAAAAGATGGCAGCTTAGCAGAACTGTCCAGCCTGTCACCTATCGTTCATTCGCTAGCTGGGACCAGACAGGGCGATAATCGTTTCTACTTCCCTAAGGAAATGCTGGCAGAGACCGGACTTTTCAGCGAAAAAAACCAGACCTTTATGCACTATATCAAAAACGACCAATTTACCTACGGAGAATAATATGTCTATCAAATTAGTTGCCGTTGACATTGACGGTACCCTTTTAAATAACCAAAAAGAAATCACTCCTGAAGTCTTCAGCGCTGTTCAGGATGCCAAGGCTGCTGGCGTTAAAATCGTCATTGCAACCGGCCGTCCTATTGCGGGTGTTCAAAAGCTTCTCGAGGACCTAGAGCTTAATCAGCCAGACAACTATGTCGTTACCTTCAACGGCGGACTGGTGCAAGATACTGTTACAGGTCAAGAATTAATCAAAGAAACACTGACCTACGATGACTATCTGGATATCGAACTGCTTGGGCGAAAATTAGGTGTCCACATGCATGCCATCACCAAGGACGGCATTTATACAGCCAATCGCAACATCGGTAAGTACACTGTTTACGAGTCCAATCTGGTCAGCATGCCTATCTTCTACCGCACACCTGAAGAAATGGCCAATAAAGAAATCGTCAAGTGCATGTATATTGATGAGCCGGAAATTCTGGATGCGGCCATTGCTAAGCTACCACCGGAATTAGCTGAAAAATATACACTGGTTAAATCAGCTCCTTTCTATCTGGAAATTGTCAAAAAGACTGTTAATAAAGGGGCTGCTATCCTTCATCTGGCCGAAAAACTGGGCTTAAGCAAGGAGCAGACCATGGCTATCGGTGATGAAGAAAACGACCGCGCTATGCTGGAAGCCGTTGGCTCTCCTGTTGTCATGGAAAACGGTAAGGAAGAACTCAAGAAAATCGCCAAATATATCACCAAATCGAACGACGAATCCGGCGTAGCACACGCCATTAGAGAGTGGGTTTTAAAATAATGTTTAGTTACAAAATTGGAATTTCAGCTCAGGAACACGACGATTTTGTCACGGCTCATCCACAGGCCAATCTTCTGCAGAGCTCAGCCTGGGCTCAGATTAAGGATAACTGGGCCAATGAGCGCTTGGGCTTCTATAAAGACGACCGCTTGCTTGCTGCAGCCAGTGTCCTGATTAAACCACTTCCCTTGGGAATGACCATGCTTTATATCCCGCGCGGTCCCATCATGGACTATAGTGACAAGGAGCTGCTAACCTTTGTTTTGGCGTCGCTCAAGAAATTTGCCAAGGAGAAAAAAGCGCTCTTTGTCAAGTTTGATCCTAGTCTCTTTCTGGCAAAAAGCAAGATGGGTGGCGAATTGCAAGACAATACCGAGACTGTTGAGCTGATTCAAGATCTGCAGCAAGCTGGAGCTGTCTGGGTCGGACGGACGGAGTCTCTGGACGAAACCATCCAGCCTCGCTTGCAGGCCAATATTCATAAAGAAGATTTCAGCGAGGAGCTGCTTTCTAAGAGTACTCGCCAGGCTATTCGTACAGCCCGAAACAAAGGCATCCAAATCCAAATTGGCGGAGCAGAATTACTGGATGACTTTTCAGCCCTGATGAAGAAGACAGAAAACAGAAAAAACATCCACCTACGCGGCAAAGACTATTATCAAAAACTCTTGGATACTTATCCTGAGCACTCCTACATCACCTTGTCCAGCATTGATCTAAAGGCACGATTGGAAGACTTGCAGGCTCAGCTGACCAAGACAGTCAAGGAAGCAGAGAAATTTACCGAGAAAACCAAGCCTGGCAAGATTGAGAATAACCAGCAAGAACAGAAACGCCTCCAAGAAGAGATTGACTTTCTGCAGGACAAAATCAGCCAAGGTGCTGCTGTCGTTCCCCTGTCTGGCACACTGGTCTTAGAATACGGCAAGACTTCTGAAAATATCTATGCCGGAATGGACGAGGAGTACCGTCGTTACCAACCAGCTATCATCACTTGGTACGAAACAGCCAAACATGCTTTTGAGCGTGGAGCTGATTGGCAAAATATGGGCGGAATCGAAAACGACCTCAAGGGCGGTCTCTACAGCTTTAAATCCAAGTTCAATCCAACTATTGAGGAATTCGCTGGTGAGTTCAACCTGCCAACTAATCCCCTCTACCACCTCTCCAATCTGGCCTACACTATCAGAAAGAAACTGCGCAGCAAGCATTAACAGAAAGGAAGCCTATGACCTTTAAACTTCTCAGCCAAGAAGAATTCATCCAGCATACCTCAGCTAGCTCCCAACGCTCTTTTATGCAGACCGTGGAAATGGCAGAGCTGCTGAACAAGCGTGGCTTCAGTACCCAGTATATCGGCTACACTGACCCGCAGGGACAGGTAGTGGTGTCTGCTGTCCTCTACAGTATGCCTATGACTGGCGGCCTCCATATGGAAATCAACTGCGGTCCTGTCTCTACTGATGCTCAGTACCTGACCCCCTTCTATCAAGCTTTGCAGGCCTATGCTAAAAAAGAAGGCGCTCTGGAGCTGATCATCAAGCCCTATGAGACGTATCAGACCTTTGACAGCAATGGCCAGCCCACATCTGATGAAAAAGGCCAGCTTATCCAGCAACTGACTGATTTGGGCTTTGACTTTGACGGCTTACAGACGGGCTATCCAGGCGGGGAGCCTGATTGGCATTATGTCAAAGACTTAGCTGGTATGACGGAGAAAGACCTGCTCAAATCCTTCAGTAAAAACGGTAAGGCGACGGTCAAAAAGGCTAATACCTTTGGTATCAAGCTAAAAAGACTGGAACGTGACCAACTTAGCGTTTTCAAAGACATCACAGCTGCTACTTCTGACCGGCGGGAATATGATGATAAGCCACTAGACTACTATCAAGATTTTTATGATAGCTTTGGACAGCAGGCAGACTTTATGGCAGCCAGTCTCAATTTTCAGGAATACCTTCAGAACTTACAAAAAGACCAAGAAAAACTAGGCTCAAAAATTCAGAAACTGCAGGCGGACTTGGAAAAAAATCCTCAATCTGAAAAGAAGCAAAACCAGCTGCGAGAGCTTTCCAACCAGTTTGACAGCTTTGAAACCCGCAAAGCTGAAGCCCAAGAACTGATTGATAAGTACGGCGACCAAGACCAGATCCTGGCTGCCAGCCTCTTTATCTACACTCCTCAGGAAGCGACCTACCTCTTCAGCGGCTCCTATCCTGAGTTTAATAAATTCTACGCCCCTGCCCTGCTGCAGGAATACGTTATGACCGAAAGCATCAAGAGAGGCATTCCATTTTACAATTTCCTCGGCATTATGGGAATTTTCGACGGTTCTGACGGTGTTCTGCGCTTCAAACAGAACTTCAACGGCTTCATCGTTCGAAAAATGGGAACTTTCCGCTACTACCCTAACCCTCTCAAGTTTAAGCTGCTTCAGCTCATAAAGAAAATTCTAAGACGTTAAAAAACCAAGGTTTCCCTTGGTTTTTTGTGTGTTTATCTATAACGAGGTGTCGCAAAACCACGGATATTTCCATGACCGATTCGGTAAGTATTGCGTTTAACTATGTTATTGCTGTTGCCTTCAATCGTGTGAATAATGCCATTTTCGACTTTTTCGACAATACCGATATGATCAGCCCAGCCATCATTT
This sequence comes from uncultured Streptococcus sp., assembly GCF_905372115.1. GTDB lineage: Bacteria > Bacillota > Bacilli > Lactobacillales > Streptococcaceae > Streptococcus. The sequence goes on along the minus strand of NZ_CAJPNR010000021.1, from coordinate 26,402 downwards.
TGCTGGGTATCTTTATCCCAGTTAAAAGTGATGATATCGCCTGCGCTAGGAGTCGAATTGCCATCTTCATTCCAGATACCTAGTCTTTGGAAAATATGAATATGGCGCTCTACACCACACTCGCGGCCAATAAGATCGCTCAAGCCCTCTCTTTGGAAAATAACCGTCGTGAAAATGTCGCACCAGTCATCTGTGTTTTTTACAGCATAGCCAACCGGCAGAGGTCTGACACTGTTATAATCGTTGACCAAGCGTTGATGCTCAGCACTGCCTCCCCTGACACCTACCATAGCAGCTGCCGCCGCAAGAACGCGGTCTCGCTGACTAGCTGACTGAGGACGGTTCACAGAGATAGAGGTCTTTTCTCCGCCTGCTCCCTGTAGCTGATTTTGATTATTTAAGTAATACAAGTGAACATTATACTCGCCTGCATTATTCTTATGGTCACGTGCGTAAACATGCTTACGATAAGTACCGTCAGCCTGACGATCAGCCGTGTACCATTGGACATCATCTTGTCCGTTGGCCTCTGACCAAGTCGGCAGGTAAACTGTCTTGAGACCTTCTGGTGCCACAATACCTGATACTAAAATGTCAAACTCTCCAGTATCGTTGTTCTTATTTTGAATACTGATTTTACCTTGCGGCTTACTGATAGAAACGTTGGTCTTGATGCCACCTGCTCCTACCAGCCTGCCATCATTTTGCACATAGTAGAGATGTACATTATATTCGCCCTGAACGTTGTTATGGTCGCTCGCACGAACTCGCTTACGATAGGTACCATCCGGCTGACGTTCCGCGTTGTACCACTTGATATCATCCTGACCGTTGGCCTCTGACCAAGTTGGCAGAGAAACAGTCTTGAGACTGCCTGGAGATACAATATCTGAAACCACAATATCAAAATCGCCGGTTTCGCTGTTGCGATTTTGGATACTGATTTTGCCTTGCGCTTTTGGTTTCTCAATGGAAATAGTCGTTTTAGTGCCGCTCACACCAACCAAGCTGCCATCATTCTGCACATAGTAAAGGTGCACATTATATTCGCCCTCAACATTATTGTGATCACTCAGACGGACACGCTTACGATAGGTGCCATCAGCTTGACGCTCAGCATCGTACCACTTGATGTCATCTTGGCCATTGGCCTCTGACCAGGTTGGCAAGGAAACATTTTTAAGACCGCCTGGCGATACGATATCTGAAACTACAATATCAAAATCACCAGTTTCGCTATTGCGATTCTGAATGCTGATTTTGCCTTGAACTTTTGGTTTTTCTATAGAAATAGTCGTTTTAGTGCCACTTACACCTACCAAGCTGCCATCATTTTGCACATAATAGAGATGCACATTGTACTCACCCTCAACATTTTTGTGATCGCTCAGACGGACACGCTTACGATAGGTGCCATCAGCTTGACGCTCAGCGTTGTACCATTTAACATCATCTTGACCATTCACAGTAGACCAAGTCGGAAGAGAAACGCTTTTCAGACCGCCCGGAGATGAAATACCAGAAACCACGATATCAAAATCGCCAGTTTCTTTGTTTCGATTTTGAATACTGATGGTACCCTTAGGTTTGCCAAGAGAAACGGTCGTTTTAGTGCCGCTTACACCAACCAAGCGGCCGTCATTTTGAACATAGTAGAGATGGACATTGTACTCGCCCTGCACATTATTGTGATCGCTTATGCGCACCCGCTTACGATAGGTGCCGTCAGCCTGACGTTCAGCAGTATACCATTTGATATCATCTTGGCCGTTGGCCTCTGACCAAGTCGGCAGAGAAACAGTCTTGAGACCGCCCGGAGATGAGATACCTGAAACCACAATATCGAAATCACCAGTTTCGCTGTTACGATTCTGGATGCTGATTTTGCCCTGTGGCTTGATGATAGATACATTGGTTGTAGTACCGCCAACACCGACTAATTGACCGTCGTTGCGGACATAGTAGAGATGGACATTGTACTTGCCAACTGAATCCTTATGTCTGCTAGAATCAACAGAAACTTTATAGGTACCATTGGCCTGCTGAGTAGCTGTGTACCAGATAATATCATCTTGACCATTAGCTTCAGACCACACTGGAACACTAACGACAGACACTCCATAAGGAGCAGAAACGTTTGAAATCACAACATCAAAGCTACCGTTGACATTATTCTTATTCTGAATACTGATGTTACCCTTTAAAGGCTGCTTAGCAAGAGCAGACTGCTGGGTAAATCTCCCAGTGTAATCAACGCTATGGTCAAATACATGCTTGCCAGCTAACAGCTGAGCCTGAGCTGTAAACTGCCATGCTCCAGCGCCACTGTTGTATTTGAGAGATTTAGCTCCATCAAGATTTAAATTAGAAGACGGATACTGGGCCACCCAGAAGTTGCTATAGCCAAATTGCGATGTATTAACCGGTCCCTTGCTGCGAAGATTATTTTGATCCAGCCAGCTGGCGCTAGTATAATACATTAGGTTAGAATAATCCAGTCTGCGCATCTCATCCGCCCAAGCCTGGGTATGCTGGTTAATCCTATTTTGCATTTTAGGATCTTCCATGTCATTGACCATAACTGTATTTTTAGGCAAGCCTAGTCTATTAGCAAAGGCAGCATAATAACGAGCTTCGGCTCTCGCTTCTTCATCGCTGGTATAGTGCGAGAAGGCATAGGTCGATACTTGTAAACCAGCACCCTGCGCATTTCTCACTTGAGACTCAGCAAATGGATTGGTGTAATGGGTTCCTTCAGTTAGTTTGACAACGACACCGCCAACCCCTTGCTGGGCTAATTTATGGTAGTCGTCTACACTGATATGGCCATTGTGGCTGCTGACATCTACAAAGGAAGTACCTTTAATCTCCGCTTGGGAATTCCCGCGGGCTGCCTGAGCCTTTGACCCAGCATTATAAAATACAGTTTTTCCAGCATTACTAGCTTTTGGTGCTGATGCTACTGCAGGACTAGCCTTGGGCTCTGAAGCAGTAACAGAATCAGCAACAGAAGAGCTTGCTTTTGCTGACTGTTTAGCTGCAATTTCATTCTGATTAGAAGCATTTGCATCTGACTGAGTTTGCCCTTCTGGCTTAGCAGAAGCTACCTGAGTTTCTACAGGATCTGATTGAGCTGCTCCTCCAGCATTCGTTACTTGCTCCTCTTGCTTAACTGCTTGAACTGACTGTTCTGCAGATGATACTGCTACAGTCGGCTGATTAGACACTTGTGATGCAGCCGCATTGACTGTTTGATTCTGGGAACTAACAGACCTTTCAGTTTTTAAAATTTCTGACTCAGCGATCGTATGTTCCTCGGCTTTTGCAACATTGGCAGTCGCTGCCAACAAAATAGCCGTACTCGCTAAATAAACTAATTCTTTCGATTTCAACTTTTCTCTCCAACTTTTAAAAAACTTGTCACCTTTGGGAGGACAAGTCTTTTTTCAACATTTTTTTATTTTACAAAATCAAGCAATGCCAAGAAGCTTTCAGCTTCAAGTGATGCACCACCAACAAGAGCACCGTCAACATCTGGACAAGCCATGTAAGACGCAACATTTTCAGGTTTTACAGAACCACCGTACTGAACACGAACCTTGTCCGCTACTTCTTGACCAAAGTCAGCTGCTACAACGTCACGAACTGCTTTACACATCTTTTGAGCGTCGTCTTGAGTTGCTGACTTACCAGTACCGATAGCCCAGATTGGCTCATAAGCGATAACCAATGATGCAACCTGTTCTGCTGTCAAGTCTTTCAAAGCAGCTGATACTTGGGCACCAACGAAATCTACAGCTTTGCCAGCTTCGTAAGTTTCAAGCGACTCACCACAGCAGATGATTGGTACCAGACCATTACGAAAGATAGCGTGCGCTTTTTTGTTGATGTCTTGGTCTGTTTCATGGAAATAATCGCGGCGTTCTGAGTGACCGATAACGATGTAGTCAACTCCGACTTCTGCAAGAACTTTAGGGCTGTTTTCACCAGTGAAGGCACCTGCATCTTCAAAGTAAGCATTTTGCGCTGCAACCTTAAGATTGCTTCCTTTAGCTGCTGCCAAAATAGTTGTCAAATCAAGTGCTGGAGCAGCGATACCAGCTTCTACTAAATCTGAAGAAGGTAGCTTAGCAGCAACCGCTTCTACAAAAGCCTTTGCTTCTTCAGGATTTTTGTTCATTTTCCAGTTACCAGCAATAAATGGTTTACGTGACATATTCACACACCTCTTCTATTTTATTTATAGTAACATTGTAACATAGTTGAATGAAATAATAAAGGTTATCCACAGAATTTCATCAAATTGAAACATCTTTATTTTAAGGGGATAACATCTGTGGAAAATTCTTCTCGTTATCATTTCCCACCCTCATCTTCAAGCCAAATCTTTCTCCACCAGAGCACGCGCCTCAAAATCACTTCTTCAGTCTGCTAGAAGAAAAAAACAGAACCTAGTCTGAGACTAAGTTCTGTCGCTTTTATCAACATCAAAGAAAATCACTGTTTCTTCTCTTGCTTGTAAAACTCTTTTAAGGCATCCTGCCAAGTCGGAATGACAAAGCCTGTAGCCTTAGCCTTGGTCAGACTCATAGTTGAGTTGAAAGGTCGCTTAGCCTTGGCTGGGAACTTGCTGGAATCAACCGGCTGGACTTCCACATCTGTATCTTTGAGAATTTCCACTGCAAAGTCATACCAAGTGGTGTCCTCAGCCGCATCATTAGACAGATGGTAATAACCAAATTCCTTTTGATTTTCAGCCAGATGAGTCATAAATTCAGCCAGCGTACGAGTCCAAGTCGGACGGCCATGCTGGTCATTGACTACAGTCAGAGTTTTGTGCGTCTTGGCAAGATTTTGCATGGTAAAGACAAAGTTTTTACCGTAGTTACCAAAGACCCAGGCAGTACGGATAATGTAAAAACGGCTGGAATATTTTTCAACCAGCTCCTCGCCCATGCGCTTGGTACGACCATACTCAGTCTGCGGATCCGGCCGGTCATCTACTTCCCATTCCTCACCAATATGCTTTTGTCCATCAAAAACATAGTCCGTTGAGATGTAGACCAGGGTTGCCCCTTGTGCTTCTGCTGCTTTTGCCACATTTTCAGTACCGGTCACATTGATGGCGTAGTCCAGCGCTTTTCCTTCGTCCTCTGCTGCATCAACTGCAGTATAGGCTGCGCAGTGATAGACCAAGCTTGGCTTGACTTCCGCAAAGACCTTGTCCACCATTTGGGCATTGGTAATATCCATTTCAGCCACATCAACAGCCACATACTCCTCATCGCGCTCATCCAAAAGATAGCGAAGCTCTGTACCCAGCTGTCCATTCGCACCTGTAATTAAAATCATTTGTCTTTCCTTTCATATCATAAACATTCAATGAGTTTATTATAACAAAAAAAGCAGAAAAAATCTGCTTGGTCGAATCCCTATCGGAAAATATACTTCATAGGATGATTTAGAGAACATCCTCTTGCCGCTTTTGATATTCTATATACAAGTGATACAACAATCTGCAAGTAATAATGAATAGACTTATCATCAGAGGCAAAAAGGTTCGAGTGCTTGAAGCGTAGAGAGTGGGGGATAATGAAATGACCATGCGGCCAATAAAACCAATTACAAATAAATAGGTCAGCCATATTTTTTCTTTAAAATCTGAAACTACAAGCCATAAAGCATAAAGAATCATTAATAGCAGCAAGCCATAAAAAGCGACCGCGCTCATATACGTGATATTAAAAGAAAATGTCCCTGATTCTCTGGCTGCTTTACTGATACCTGTTAAGGTACCAAAAATAGTATTCCAGCTCATTTTTTGCGAAAAAATATTGAACACAACAAAACCGCTCAGTGCCATGGCTGTTACATTTTTCTTGTGAAGAGCATAAACAAAGAGCACAAGCAAGAAGACCATCACAAAGGCAAAGGACGTTGAAAGCAGATTATCTCCTGTCTCCAGAAAGCCCAGCCCAAGCTTTTGGAAAATATTCAAGTTCGGAAAGTTGGGGAACCAACTGACAATATTCTTTTCCAAACGCAGAGCATTCCCCGGAGATAGCTTGGCTGATAAGATTCCTACACCGCTCAGTGCCAAATAGCATAGATTACCCAGTAAAGGTTTTTTATCTTTCTTCGCAAGGACAGTTTCAAACAGAAGCCACAAAAAAGCATAGACTGCTAATTGTTCTTGCATGATAGCAACTAAAAAGCACAAAAGGCTAGCCATATTAATCCAAATATTTTTAGATTCTCTGAAAAAAAGTGCGAAAAGCAACAAGGAAGCAGGGAAAATGTAATTGACATAGGTCGGAATAGAGCCCGCGCTTAAAAATTCAGTTGCCGGAAGGAATATAAAAATAAGTAAAGCTGGCAGCCAAGGCAAGGAAGGGGTTAGCTTCCTTAAAGCATAGACCAAAAGCAACGTTGCCAGAAAGGCTGCTGCTATAAACAGCTTTTCGTGAACAGAAAATAATAAGGTGGCTGACTCAATGAGCAGCCTACTGCTCCAAGTAAAATAACGATCAATCCCAAAGAATAAATAATTGTAATGAAATTCCTTAGCATATTCTAAAAAGGCTGTTTGGTCTCCTACTGGGGTGATTTTATTATTGATATAAAACTGTATCGCATAAATAAACGAAGACAAGCATAAGACAATATTAATTTTTTTATTTTTCACAATCTCTCCTCAGCTAAATAAGAGTCACTTAAGCTCAAAAACTCTCTCAAAGGCTCACTTACTCTTCTCTTTAATCACATAGATTGGGCGATGCTTGGTTTCCATGAAGATTTTGCCAATGTATTTACCCAGTATGCCGATGGTCAGCAGCTGGAAGCCGCCGATGAGTAAAATGACGGTCATGAGGGACGGCCAGCCAGATGTCGGGTCACCAAAAACCAAGGTACGGATAATAATTACTGCCATCAGGATGAAGGCTAAAATCCAAGACAGGATACCCCCTAAAAAGGCGATGTTTAGAGGCGCATCAGAGAAATTGACAATACCTTCCAAAGAATAGTTGAAAAGAGACCAGAAATTCCAAGAGGTCTTGCCAGCCACTCGTTCGACATTTTTGTATTCCAAGTACTCAGTATTGAAGCCCACCCAGGCAAAAATCCCCTTGGAGAAGCGATTGTACTCTGAAACATCCAGAATAGCCTCTACCATCTGGCGGCGCATCAGTCGAAAGTCACGCGCACCATCCACCATCTCTACCTGACTAATCCTGTTAATCAGCTTATAGAACAAATTGGCAAAAAAGCTTCGGATTGGCGGCTCGCCCTCACGCGTAGTGCGACGAGTACCCACACAGTCCAGCTCAGGATTCGTGTCCAGCATGGCCTTCATCTCAATCAGGAGCTCGGGCGGATCCTGCAAATCTACATCCATGACCGTCACAAAATCCCCGCTCGCCTCTTGCAAACCAGCATAGAGGGCTGCTTCTTTTCCAAAATTACGAGAAAAGGACAGATAGTGCACATCTGGACAGCGACTGCTGAGCTCACGCAAAACAGCTAAGGTTTGGTCTGTCGATCCGTCATTGACAAAAATATATTCGAACTGGTCACGGATTTGATATTTCACCGCTTCCATAGCTTCATGAAACAAAGGAATAGACTCTTCTTCATTGAAGCACGGAACAATCACTGAAATTGTCATTTTGATTACCTGCTATTTTTTAATATCTCTCATTATAACAAAAAACTAGGCGAAAACCTAGTTTTAATCTTATTTGCTCTGTCTAGAGGCCTTGAAAATTAGATAGATTCCAAGGCTAGTTTGAGATCCTCTATCAAGTCATCCACATTTTCCAGGCCGATAGAGAGACGGATTTGATTTGGTGTAATGCCTGCTGCCAGCTGATCTTCTGGCGACATCTGACCATGAGTCGTCGTAGCTGGATGTACAACCAGGGACTTAGCATCAGCTACATTGGCCAAGTCAGAGAAAATCTCTAGGCTGTCAATAACCTTACGAGCCTCTTTCTCCCCACCTTTGACATTAAAGGTGAAGATAGAGCCTACACCCTTAGGGAAATATTTTTCTGCCAAAGCATGATAAGGACTGGCAGCAAGCTTGGGATAATTGACCTGCTCGACCTTAGGATGCCCTGCTAGGAAATCTACAATCTTCTCCGCATTGGACACATGGCGCTCTACGCGCAAAGAGAGAGTTTCTAACCCCTGCAAGAAGAGAAAGGCATTGAAGGGGGACATGGCTGCGCCCGTATCGCGCAAGAGCTGGGTCCGGACAGCAGTGACAAAGGCTACTGCTCCGACATCGCGCGTATAACTGATATCATGATAGCTCGGATCCGGATCAACAAACTGCGGAAACTTGCCAGAAGCTTCCCAGTCGAAACGACCGCTGTCCACAATTACGCCACCGATGCTGGTTCCATGACCGCCGATAAACTTGGTCGCAGAATGCACCGCAATGTCCACACCATAAGAAAAGACATTGATCAGATAAGGCGTAGCAAAGGTATTGTCGGAAATCAACGGAATCTTGTGAGCATGAACCAGCTCTGCCAAAGCTTCAAAGTCAGGAATATTAATCAGAGGATTGCCCAAACTTTCAATCAGAACCAGCTTGGTATTGTCCTGAATGGCTGCCTCTACTTCAGCCAGATTTTCAATATCGACAAAAGTCGTGGTAATGCCATAGCGAGGCAGGGTTTCCTTGAGCAGATTAAAGGTACCGCCGTAGATGGTAGAGGCTGCTACTACATGGTCGCCAGCATGCGCCAAAGCTAGAACGGTATAGGTAAGGGCCGCCATACCAGAAGCTGTCGCTAGTGCTCCGATTCCACCCTCCAAAGCCGCAATCCGCTCCTCAAAAGCAGACAGGGTCGGATTGGTAATCCGAGTGTAGATATTGCCCGGTTTGCGTAGGGCAAAAAGATCTTCACCCTCCTGAGTATCGTCAAACACATAGGAAGTTGTCTGATAAATAGGCAGAGCCCGGGACTTGGTTGTCGGGTCAACTGTCTGTCCGGCATGAAGCTGCAGGGTTTCAAATTTAAATTCACGTGTCATAAGGTCACCTCACTATAGTTATGTGATAAGTCTACCACTAAACGCTCCGCTTGACTAATAGAATTTCCTTATCAAAAGAAATAAAGAGAAGCTATATCTTATAGCTTCTCGGTTATAATCTCAAAAGTCGCTTGATTGCTGGGCCAGTACAGCTGCGACGAAACTTTGTCTAAAGCTCCCCACTGAGCTCCTACATGCTCATCAGAAATCTGGATTTCCTTCTGTTCTGTCAGAACTAGAAAGAGATTTTTGTGGATGGTCAGATTTTCATCAATCTTTACTGTGAAATCTCCAAGACTAGTCAGACTTGAACAAGCTAAGAGCAAGCCGGTCTCCTCTTTTATTTCACGAAGGCAGGCTTCTTCTGGACTCTCACCACTCTCAATCCCACCAGTAATGGGCTGCCAAAAGGAAACTTTCTCATTCTCCACTTTCAAGAGCAGGATTTCCCCATCTTCAGGATGATAGATCCAGGCTTCAATCGACTGCCTCATCATGATTTTTTCTCAATTGGTGCTATGCTGGCCAGTACTGTCTTCAGCCCGACTTCTGGGAAATTAATCTTAAGCTCTTGACTATTTCCACTGCCAGAGACTGCCAGAACTGTCCCATCGCCCCATTTCTTATGGTGGGCAATATCTCCGATAGCCCAAGCAACTTCCGGCTTAGATGGTTGGCTCTGACTGTTCTTTCCAAAGGGCAGACTGCCTGTAGAAATGGAACTTGGTGCTGCCTGGCGTTTCCGCTCTTGCATGGCTTGCGCCAGGCTCATTCCCTGACCGAACTTGCTGATGTCGCTATTGGTATAGCTAACCTTATAGGGACTGTTTTCCGGCCGAGCCAGTCCCTGATAGTCTAGCAGGTCTGAGCTGATTTCTCTCAGGAAGCGGGTCGGCTGATTACAGTTGGTTTTACCATAAAGCAAACGAGATTCAGCATTAGTAAAATAGAGAACCATCTCTGCTCGAGTAATGCCGACATAGGCTAAACGCCGCTCCTCTTCCAAATCTTTTTCTTTGCTTTCTCCCCATTTAAAAGGAAAAATATTCTCCTCCATACCAATAATAAAAACGACCGGAAATTCCAATCCCTTAGCGGCATGGAGGGTCATCAGCGTCACTTCTGAGCTATCCTGATCTCCGTCATCTGTATCTGCAATCAAGGCCAAGTCATTGAGAAAACGGTTGAGCTTATCAAGGCCAGAATCATCAGCAGGATTATCAGAACTTTCGTCAAAGTTCTTGGTCACAGACAGGAATTCTTCGATATTTTCAATCCGAGCTTGGCTCTCCAAGGTCGCCTGGGCTGCCAAGGCCGCAGAATAGCCTGTCTTTTCCAATACAGCCTCTACCAGCTCCGTCACTGTATACTCGTCCAAGCGCTCTCGCAAATCCAGAAGCATATTGGCAAAATCATAGACCGCCTGAGCCGCCTTACCCTTGACTGGCGACAGCAGGATATTGGCCGACGCATCTAGCAAAGAGATGTCCTGACTGGCCGCAAAATTCCGAATTTTCTCCACCGTTCCTGGACCGACACCACGCTTAGGCTCATTGACCACGCGCTCATAGCTGATATTATCGCTAGGATTGGCAACGAGATTGAGATAAGAAATGACATCGCGGATTTCCTTACGGCTGTAGAACTGGGTGCTTCCCACCATGGTATAAGGCATATTGGCCTCGAGCAGGGCTTCCTCCACTGTACGGGACTGGGCACTTGTTCGGTAAAGGACTGCAAAATCCTTGTAACTATATCCTTCTCGACTCAGCTGAGCAATGGTTCGAGCAACAAAGAGAGCCTCATCCTTCTCGTCTTTAGCCCGATAGTAAACAATTTCCTCACCGTCTTCGTTTTGAGTCCAAAGATTTTTAGGACGGCGGTTGCGGTTGTTTCGGATGACTGCATTAGCCGCCTGAAGAATGGTCTTAGTTGAGCGATAGTTTTCCTCAAGCAGGACTACCTTAGTTTCTGGATAATCCTTTTCAAAGTCCAGGATATTCTGCATATCGGCTCCCCGCCAGCCATAGATAGACTGGTCAGCGTCTCCGACCACGCAGATATTCTTAAAGCGAGAAGCCAAGAGCTTGACCAGCTGGTACTGGGCATGGTTGGTATCCTGATACTCGTCCACATGGATATACTGGTAACGTTGCTGGTAGTAGGTCAGGACATCAGGATTTTGGTCAAAAAGGCGCAGAGTCAGCATGATCAAATCATCAAAGTCCATAGCCTCAGACTGGCGCAATTCCTTTTGATAGGCCGTGTAACAACTGGCTACAATCTCAGTGTACTTATCACCAGCTAGATTTGCATAGGCCACCTCGTCAATCAGATCGTTCTTAGCATTGGAAATGGTCCCCAGAATGGCACGCTCATTCCACTTTTTAGGATCCAGATTGAGATTTTTGAGAATCCGTTTCATCAGAGTCCGTTGTTCGCCCGGATCAACGATGGTGAAGTTGCGGTTGTAGCCAATATGGTCTGCCTCTCGTCGCAGGATGCGCACACACATGGAGTGGAAGGTGGCAATTAAGCAGTCTTGGGCCTCCGTTTTAAGTTTTTCAGCCCGTTCTCTCATCTCCCTCGCTGCCTTATTGGTAAAGGTAATAGCTAAGATATTCCAAGGATTGACCATCTTCTCATCAATCAAATAGGCAATGCGGTGGGTCAGGACACGGGTCTTACCCGATCCAGCTCCCGCCATAATCAGCAAAGGCCCTTCTGTTGTCTGAACCGCCTCAGCCTGACGGTCATTCATACCGTTTAATAAAGGATGCATGTTTCTTCCTCTTTCAAAGTCAATGCTACTATTATAACAAAAATCCTGATGAAGCTAAACCAGAAAGAAGAGGAATTTCTGATTTTAGATTAGATTTTAGGCAAAGTCATTTAAGCAACCCTAAGCCCGACGGAAATTGAAAATCAGGTCTATTTTTGCTATAATATGCCCATATGAGACTTAGAATATCTTTCCAGAGATGACTTTTTCACAAGTCTCTTTTCCATTCTGCTGCCCCACTTAGAAAGAAAGGCTGTCATGAAAAATCCTAGTAACAATCTGAAGCTAGCAGAGAGAGGAGCCATCCTTTCCATCGCTACCTATCTGATTCTCTCCGCGGTCAAGATTATCGCAGGCTCGACCCTCCAGTCCTCCAGTCTGACGGCCGACGGCTTTAACAACGTCTCTGATATCGTGGCTAATATCGCCGTTTTAATTGGCCTGCGTATGGCCAGAAAACCAGCCGACCGTGACCATCGCTTCGGCCACTGGAAGATAGAAGATCTGGCCAGTCTCATCACATCTTTTATCATGTTTTTCGTTGGATTTGATGTCCTGATTGAGACCATTCAGAAAATCATCTCCAATCAAGAGACCAAGATTGACCCTGTTGGTGCCGTGGTCGGAATCTTCTCGGCAATCATTATGTTGGGTGTTTATTTTTACAATAAAACACTGGCTAAAAAAGCTCACTCCAAAGCTCTGGATGCTGCAGCCAAGGACAACCTGTCAGATGCTGTCACTTCTATCGGCACTTCAGTTGCTATCATTGCCAGCGCCTTTAACTTTCCAATAGTTGATAAGCTGGCAGCCATTGTCATTACCTTCTTCATTCTCAAGACGGCCTATGATATCTTTATGGAATCTTCTTTCAGCCTGTCCGACGGATTTGATGAGAGCCTACTCCAAGACTATAAGCAAGCTATCCTGGAAATTCCTAAAATCACTCAGGTTAAGTCCCAGCGGGGTAGGACCTATGGCAGTAATATCTATCTAGATATTATTCTTGAAATGAATCCAGACCTTTCTGTCTATGAGAGTCATGAGATTGCGGACCAGGTTGAGGATATGCTTATGGAGCACTTCGGGGTCTTTGACATTGACATTCATATCGAGCCCGCTCCCATTCCTGAAGATGAGAGATTGGAAAATCTTTATCCAAACCTACTCATGCGTGAGCAGCTCGTGGACCAAGGCAGCCAACTGGATACGCTTCTGTCCGCCGAATTTCTCTATATTTGCCAAGATGGCCGACAGCTAAACAAGGCTGAATTTCAGGCAGAAAGAGCCTCAAAAACTCCTCTCAAAAACTTTGAACTGCTTTCTGTCAGCCAGAAAACCAAGCTCATCCGATATGAAATGGACGGTGTCATCCATACCAGCCTCTGGCGCCGTCACGAAGTATGGCAAAACATCTTTCACCAAGAGACACGAAAAAACCAGTCTGATGATTAAGTCAGCCTGGCTTTTTCTTTGCAACACATCCTTCATTTCTCCGTATAATAAATAACAGTAATGCTATCTAGACTTTGCAAATTTGTTGGTTTCTCTTTAGCTTTCAGGCCATCTTTTTCAGGATTGTCAGACAAATGATAGTCATCATAGCTGTCATCTAGGTCGGTATAAATCTTTATCTTATCATTAACAAGTAAAGCAGCATATCTTGCCTGTCCAAAAGGCTTTCTTGAAATCTTTGTAAATTCAATTTTTTCAACATTTTCATAGTGATTCAGTAAAAATAAAGCCAGACCCTCTTCCTGGTTGCGTACCTTTACTTTTTCCTCTGTCGTCAGCCAAGCATTTTCTCCAGAGTAAATAACATCCGTCTCACCCGTATCTTTAAAATTTGTGACCTTCTCTTTCTTTTTCAGACGAAAAGTCAATTCTGTCGAATCAGTGTGAGAGTTATTATTTATATTATAGTTTTCATCTTTTGAGTCCAAAGAAACATGTGGGATATAACTGGTGTCATTTACTATGAGACTAACGGAATCCCCTTTCCATAAATTTCCCTTGGAAAATTCATCAAATTCAATTTTTTGAACATCTTCATAATGATTAATGATATAAAGTGCAAGCTTTTGCTCTTTCTTATGAAGCTCAGTCATTTCTGTATCTGACATCCATATTTTTTCACCATCTCTATTTACTATACTGCTACATGCTGTCAAAAAACTTAGAGCCAGTATAGCAAAAAATAATAATTTCTTCTTTCTTGACTTCAAGAGCAGTCTCCTTTAACAGTCTTTTGATATTAGTATACCACATCAAGACAAGTATCTTTATGTTTACTTGTAACTTTAAAGTTGATTTTCAAAGAAAAAAACCAAGGCTTGCCCTGCCTTGGTTGAAAATAGACTTCAATTATTTATTCTTAATAAAACCAAATTCATTAAGCGGTGAGAGTCGGAACTCCACCACTCCCTTGATTTGACTGGCTTTGATGAGCCCAAATTCTCGGCTGTCCTTCGTATTTTCCCGTCGGTCATTAATAATCAGATAAGAATCTTTAGTAATTTTATCAGACTTTGAATCTTTTAAATCCATAATAGAGAAATCATGAGTATAGTAACCCGAACTTCCTGCTGAAGCCAGATATTTCTCGCGCATTTTCTCGATATATTCTTCCGACATGACCTGACCGTTCAGGTAAAGGAGGTCATCCATATAGGTTACCTGATCTTTTTCCTGGGCAATGACCCGGCCGACATAGTCTTTGCCGTCCACTTCATAGAGAACAAAGTCTCCACGCTTGATGTCTTGCTTTTTCGTCGCCAAGACCAAGTCATTCTTTGCCAAATAGGAATTACTGTCCTGCTCAGTCACCCGATAAGGCGTATAAATAAAAACTCTCAGCCCTATAATGATAGCTGCCAGTACTGAAAAAATAATGATATTTCTTAATAAATCTCTCTTTAACATTCGTCTCCCCCATCTCTTTTATACCATTATATCATTTTTAGACAAAATAGACAAAGGTACAATTTTATTTCAAAAATCAATTCTCAAACTTGTTCTTCTCTCAAGTAAGATAAGTGGTATCACATAGACAAGAAAAAAACCGGTGATTTTCCAATCAACGGTTCTTTTTTGTTGTCTTAGATTAACGTACTGTACGGATGCGCATTGTGTTGGTACGAACTGCTTCACCAAGCGGCACACCAGCAACAATAACGATATCATCGCCAGATTCAACCAATCCTTGCTCAACCGCAATCTTTTCAGCGATTTCAAACATATCATCTGTATTAGATGGAGTTTCAGTAGTCACTGGAATAACACCCCAGTTCAGCATAAGACCACGTTGAGTCAATTCGTCAAAAGTGATAGCTAAGATATCAGCGTTTGGACGGTATTTAGAAATCAAGCGAGCTGTGTGACCAGTCTTAGTAAGGGTAACTACCAACTTGATATCCATTGAATTTGTAGCATCTTTAACTGCTGAAGCCATAACTTCAGTCTTAGAGTTGCGCTCAAAGTTGTCAGTTGTCAAACGGCCATATTCGTTAAGAAGGGTTTGAGCATTCTTATCGATAGTCGCCATTGTTGTTACTGACTCAAGTGGGTATTTACCATTTGCAGACTCACCTGAAAGCATAGTTGCGTCAGTTCCATCGATAACAGCGTTAAACACGTCTGATACTTCTGAACGAGTTGCACGTGGTTTTTCTGTCATGGTTTCAAGCATGTTAGTTGCAGTGATAACCACTTTACCAGCTGCATTTACCTTAGTGATGATCATCTTTTGGTAAACTGGAACCATTTCAAATGGTACTTCGATACCCATGTCACCACGGGCAATCATGATACCATCAGCAGCTTCAATGATTTCGTCCAAGTTATCGATACCTTGTTGGTTTTCGATTTTCGCGAACAATTGAACGTGTCCATTACCAGTTTCTTCACAGATTGCACGAACTTCGTTGACGTCTTTTGCAGTACGTACAAATGAAATCGCGATGAAGTTGATTCCTTGCTCAAGACCAAAGCGGATATCGTCATTGTCACGCTCAGCAAGTGCTGGGAAAGGAATCTTAGTGTTAGGGATGTTCACACCTTTTTGCTTAGCAATGATGCCGTCATTTTCAACTTCTACTTCAAATTCACGAGTAGCATCGTCTTTAGCGACAACACGAAGACCAAGTTTACCATCGTCAACCAATACTTGACGACCAACTTCAACATCATCATAGATGTCCAATCCACCAGCAACGTTCAAAGCAATTACTTCACGAGTAGATTTGATACCTTGCTTAGTAGCAACACGGATTTTTTCACCTGTCTTGTATGAATACTCTTTTGCATCGCCTTCGAACAATTCTGTACGAATTTCTGGTCCTTTTGTATCAAGAAGGAAACCAACTTTTTGACCGGCAATTTCTTCTGCACGCTTAACAGTTGCCATGCGCTCTCCTTGCTCAGCATGGTCACCGTGTGAGAAGTTGAAACGGAATGTGTTTGCGCCAGCTTCAATCAACTTAGCAATGTTTTGAGCTGATGCTTCAACATCCAGCTTTTCTCCCCAATATCCGTCATCACCGAATTTTTTACCACCGCGGATTTCTACCGCAGGACCTAATGTTGCAACGATTTTTACACGTTTATTCATGATTGTATGAAACTCCTTCTTCTATTTGGCCTCTTGGCCTGAATAACAAATAATAATTAAATATTGATGCTGCGGTTCAAATCAGCCAAGTCCAGATCAGCCTTGTGCGGATTATTGACAACAATCTTGCCTTCAGCAGTCAAGCTAAAGAGTGCTCCTTCTTCAGCAGTTCCCAAAATTGGGCTTTCAACCATCTGCTCATTGCGGATTCCAACAGCAACTCCGCCGATACCTTCTTTAAGCAGTTTAACAGCATGTGCTCCCATACGAGATGCAAGAACACGGTCACGCGCAGTCGGTGAGCCTCCACGCTGGATATGTCCGAGCTCTGTGACACGCAAATCGCTCATATCTCCAGCTTCTTTCAGCTTTTCAGCAAATTCATCCGCTGACATGACACCCTCAGCCAAGACGATGATGTTGTGCTTCTTACCCTTGGCATAGCCATTCTTAATGCTTTCAACAACTTCTTCGATCTTGAAACCTTCTTCAGGAACGATGATTTCATCCGCACCAGATGCAATACCTGCCCAAAGAGCAATATCACCAGCATTACGACCCATTACTTCGATAACGAAAGTACGACGGTGACTGGATGAGGTATCCCGAATCTTGTCAATCGCATCCATAGCTGTAGTAACAGCAGTATCAAAACCGATAGTGAAGTCTGTTCCGACGATATCATTGTCAATGGTTCCTGGAACACCAACAGCTGGGAAGCCATGCTCTGTCAAGCGCATCGCACCGTGGTAAGATCCATCACCACCGATAACAACGACACCTTCGATTCCATGTTTTTTAAGCTGCTCAATCCCTTTCAGCTGCCCTTCAACTTGGGCAAACTCAGGATAACGAGCAGAGTGAAGGAAAGTTCCACCACGAGAAATAATGTCACCAACTGATGTCGCATCAAGTGGGTAAATCTCGCCAGCTACCATTCCAGCGTAACCATCATAAATACCGTAAACTTCCATTCCTTCGGAAATTGCTTTACGAACAACCGCACGGATGGCAGCATTCATACCAGGGGCATCACCACCACTAGTCAAAACAGCAATACGTTTCATTTCGCTTTTTGCTCCTTTTTCTTTTTAACATTCTTATAGATTATACCACAATCATCATGAAAATTCTCTTATTTTCCATATTTTTTAACGAAAAATCGTTTTCATAGTATAATTCTTTAATTCCTCTTGCAGCTGCTCCGATTTCTCCACTCGGAAATGAGGTGCAGACATAGTTCGCTTCTCATCTTCATAGCGCAGGACAACCGGAATATTGCCGGGGTATTTCTGTAAAATCTGAGATATTTTCCGATCATGTTCATGTCCAGCAAGTTTTATCCAGAATCGTTCTGTAGTGGCTTCTTCTATATCTGACAGGACCAACTGTAAACGGCCATCCCGCTCCTGCACCTTGCCAGTCAAGTAGTAAATGCCCTTTTCCTTAATACGCTCAGCCAGCTGACGATAGGTATCAGGAAAGAGGGTAACATCCAGTTTTTTCTTCGTATCTGAAACCTGCAAGAAGGACATATTCTCGCCCTTTTTAGTCCGAATAGTCTTGATAGTCTGGACTTGAGCTAAAATCCTAGCTCTGCTATTTTCCGTCAAATCACTAATCCAACTAAAGGGCTGGTCTGCTTCTTTGGCCAGTTTAACCAAGGGGTGATCGCTAAGCCCCACACCGATAATGCTCTGTTCCAGCTCAAACTTTTCGGCATCGCTGAAATCCTGAGCCTCTGTCCAAGAATAAGTCGTATCCGCAAAGAGGCTGCCCAGCTCATCCGCAAATACAAATAGATTAGGCAGATTGGCTAAAATTTTTTGGCGATTTTTCTCAAAACTGTCAAAGAGCCCCAGCTGGATTAGAGGAGTCAGCAGTGGAATCTTATGGTAATTCTGAGGTAGGCGCAGAATAAAGTCTTCTACCCCAGTAAAGGCAGCATTTTGTCGCTCTTCGATAATCCAGTATGCCAAATCCCTAGGCAGGCCCTTGATATTTTTCAGACCCAAAAAAATCTTTTTATCCTGAAACTTATCATGGTAGGGAATATTATTGATGCTGAGGGGTGCTGTTTCAAAGTCAAAACTCAGGGCATCGGTGATATAGTCACTGCTAGAATAATTAAGCATGACATCAAAGAAAACATCTGGATAGTGAGCCTTGAAGTAAGCCAACTGAAAGGCCAGAGCTGAGTAGGCATAGGCGTGGCTGCGGTTGAAGCCATAACCAGCAAACTTCTCCATAATAGCAAAGACTTCCTTGGCTTTGGATTCCGAGTGACCTAGCTTGAGAGCACCTGCAACAAAGTCCTCCTGCATGCGGTGCATTTCAGCAGCACTTTTCTTACCCATTGCCCTTCGTAAAATATCAGCTTTCCCCAGACTAAAGCCACCAAAACGCTGGGCTACCTGCATGACCTGCTCTTGGTAGAGCATGATACCGTAAGTCGGAGCTAGAATATCAGCCAAACTGTCATCAATCAGCTCCACCTGCTCCAGTCCATGCTTTCTCTTTACAAAATTGTCAATATAATCGCTAGCTCCAGGACGATTGAGAGAAGTTGTGGCCACTACTTCCTCAAAGCAAACTGGCTGAACCCGCTTGAGCAGGCTAATGGCACCCGGCTGCTCAAACTGGAAAATCCCCTTGGTCTGGCCAGTCGCAAAGAGTTTCAGAGTGTCTGCATCCTCCAAGTCAATGTCTGCAATCTCAATATCTACCTCATATTTTTTCAGGGTTGCTTCTTTCATCCGCTGAACAAAGGTCAGATTGCGCAAGCCCAGAAAGTCCATCTTAAGCAGTCCATTGCTCTCCACACCGTGGGCATCATATTGGGTGATATACATGTCCTCACCATATTTGAGCGGTATCTGGTCTGTCAGGTCATTGTCACTCATCACAACGCCGGCTGCATGGATAGAAGTCTGACGGGGATGACCTTCGATTTTTTTAGCAATATCAAAGGCCCTTTGATATTCCAGCTTACTGTTGATAATCTGACGAAAGCCCATATTTTTCTCATAAGCAGAGGTCAGACTATCGCCGAAGCGAATTTTCTTGGTGATATTGGTCAGCTCATACTCTGGCAGACCGAAACGCTTGAAAACATCGCGAATGGCCTGCTTAGCTCCAAAGGTCGAGTAGGTCACAATCTGAGCCGCATGCATACTGCCATAGCGGTCCCGAACATAGCGGATAAACTCCGGCCGGTAAACATCAGGAATATCGATATCAATATCGGGCATGGTATAGCGCTCTAGATTTAGAAAGCGCTCAAAAAGCAGGTTATTTTTGACTGGGTCAATCCCAGTAATCTCCAAAGCATAGGCCACCAGACTGCCGACAGCAGATCCTCGACCCATACCCATATAGTAGCCCTGACTACGACCAAAGCGCAGCAAATCCCAGACAATGAGGAAATAATCATCAAAGCCCATCTGATGAATGACATCCAGCTCCTGATCCAGCCGTTCCTGATAAAGTTTACCTATTAAACCGCGTTTTTTCAAGCCAGCTTCGGAGCGCTCCCGCAACTCTTCCACGGCTGGTCGCTCCCGATTAAAGCGGGGCAGTTTCAGCTCCCTATTGATATCATAGTGAACATGACGGACTAGCTTCTCAAGATTAGCCAAACTCTCTGGGAAAGTTTCCTTAAAAGCTCCTGCCAGAGCATCTGGTCCCAGCAAAAACTCATGATTGGGAAGGCTGCCAATCTCCCGCAGGCTGGCATTTTCTCGAATAGCCCGGAGCATCTGCAAGGTTTCCAAATCCCCCGTGTCAAAATATCGGACAGTATGCAGGGGCAGGGTTGGCCGACCGAACTCCTGCTTGGGCGTTGCTGGAAAGACACCAACATAAAAATCCAACCCCAAATCCAGATCTGCTACTCCGTCAAAAGCAGGAACAATCACAGCCAAGCCCTTAAAGAGATGCTGGAAATCCTCCCAGTTTTTTTGTCCCATCATCTTGAGAGTCGAGACTTTCATCAGATTACGATAGCCCTGACTGTCTAAGGCCAGCAGACGGAGATGAAGCTCCTGCTCTTCCTTAATCAGACTCAGCTCCAAGCCTAAAAGCGGCTGCAGTCCCGCAGATTCAGCTTCCTCTAAGAAATGATAGGCACCATAGAGATTGTCCACATCCATCATGCCCAGATGGCTGTATCCTAAGTCCTTGGCTTTCTGCACATATTTCTTTATCGGGACCAAGCTATCCATAAAACTGTAAACAGTCTTGGTATCAAGTTGTATTACCACATTATTCTCCTTGAACACGCTTTGCTTCTTCTTATAACTATTATACCGCAATTCACTGAATGAGGGAAATAGGAGTTTGACTGAACAGAAAGATTCCATTCCCTCTTTCCGGCTTTCTTTGCCATTTTCCTAAGGAAAAGGTATAATAATTGTAAATTGAAGAAAATAAAGGAGACATGTATGAATCAGTATCCTCTGGTCTATCTTGACCATGTCCATAAAAATTATGGCGACGCACCCGCCCTGTATGATGTGAGCTTAAACATACAGCCCGGCAGAATCATCGGACTTCTAGGTCCTAATGGCAGCGGCAAGACAACTATTATCAAGCTTATCAATGGTCTCTTGCAGCCCACCTCTGGTCATATCTATCTAAAAGGAGTTAAACCTTCTCCTGATACCAAAAGAATCGTTTCCTATCTGCCAGATACGACTTATCTAAGCGACAGCTCTAAAGTAATCGAAGCTGTAAAATATTTCCAAGATTTTTATGATAATTTTGACAGCGCGAAAGCCATGCAGCTTCTAAAGGATCTTCATATCGATCCTCAAGTGCGCATCGGAAGCCTTTCAAAAGGTAACAAAGAAAAAATGCAGCTCATTTTGGTCATGAGCCGCCATGCGGAACTCTATATCCTAGACGAGCCTATCGGTGGTGTTGATCCGGCTGCTCGTGACTATATCCTGCAGACCATCATCCAAAATCGCACACCTCAGTCTTCTGTCATCATTTCCACCCACTTGATCGCAGATATCGAGCCAATCTTGGATGAAGTAATCCTGATTAACCAAGGTCAGATCTTTTTGCATGAAAATGCTAATCAGCTGCGTCAACAGTACAATCAATCCATTGATAATCTCTTCCGCAGCCAGTTTCGCTTTTATTAGGAGGGCTTCATTATATGTTTGGAAAACTGTTTAAATACGATTTTAAGTCTAATTACAAATGGTATTGTATCACCTTTGCCATTCTTCTGTCTCTCTCTATCTTGATGGGATTTATAACTGGCAGCAGCTTGAGACCTGAGGTCATGGAACGCTATAGTGACTACCCAATGGCTACTAGTGGTGTTATTGTCACTTTATACCTACTCTTCCTCTTGCTGTTTTCTGCATCCTGCGCTGTCTTTCTGTCCAATACCATCATTATTATCCGTCGATTTTATAAAAATGTTTTTGGGCGAGAAGGCTACCTGACTTGGACCTTGCCGGTTACGCCGCATCAGATTCTTCTGTCTAAGCTTCTTTCCGCATTTGTTTGGACCCTCTTGTGTATGCTAACCATGTTTATTAGCGGCCTTGTCATTTTTGGCATTGCCCTCGCTATTACAGGCTATTCATTTAATGAGATTTTTAAATATATTGGTGAAATCCCAAATCTGTGGCTTTGGATTGTCAAATACGGCTTCCTTAATCTCCTCCAAATCCTTTCTGGTATCCTCTTCTTTTATCTAGCAATCTCAGTCGGACAGCTATTTAAGAAGAATCGGATTATGATGGCTGTGCTTTTCGGATTTTTGATTTGGAGTGTTCTGGCGGTCCTGTCACTCTTCTTACCTAGTTTCTTCAATCCATATGGCCTATTTTCTCCATACCAATATAGTTACTCCGATACGGATTTTGAAATGATGCTAGATGTCTTTCTTCTTATCCGAATCGTCGTTGAACTGGTCAAAATTTTCGGTTTCTATTTTACAATCCATACCATTGTAAAAAACAAACTAAATCTTCAATAAGCAAAACAAGGTTGAAACAAAACGTTTCAACCTTGTTTATTTTTACTTCAGAATAATGGCTGCCACGATGGGGCTGACCAGAACATACATGAGCCCAGTCACGCCAATCGCAAGTCCTGCCATAGCTCCTGCGACCTGGCCGTATTTAAAGGCTGTTCCCGTTCCTACCGCATGGCCGGTTCCCCCTAAAGCTAGACCGATAGCTACTGGATCTGTGATTTTTAAGAGCTTAAGAAGCGTTGGTCCCAAGACACTGGTCAGAATGCCCGTCGCAACCACCACCACTAATGTCACTGTAGCAAGCCCTTGCAGCTTTTCTGTGATACCGACAGCCATGGCCGTTGTGACAGACTTCGGAAAAAGAGATACAGCCAGAAAGAAATCCATGCCGAAAAACTTAGCCAACAGAGCAGTAAAGCTAGTATTGACTACAACCGCCGCAAAGGTCCCAATCAAAATACTGCGCGCATGGTGCTTCATCAAATGAAAAGTCTTGTAAAGCGGAATCCCCAAAGCAACCGTAGATGGCACAATTAGATTGTTTAAATAGGAGCCACCGACATAGTAATCCTTGTAGGAAATACCGGTTAATTTTAAAAAAGCAATAACCAAAACTGCTGCAATCAGCAAAGGAGTTGTCAAGGGATGAGGAAATCTCCGAAAAATCAATAGACCGAACAGATAGGCCAAGATAGACAATGCAAGGCCAAAGAGAGGGTTGCTCCATAAATCAGACATTGCTTGCGTCTCCTTCCTCATAATCTCCTTCAAAACGAGTCTTAATCAGCTGCACCACAACTGCAATCACGCAGACATTAAGCACAATTGCTCCTAAAACAATCAAAATAATCGGCAGCAGATAAGGCGCGATGACCTGAAATTTATCCATGATACCAACTGCTGGAGGCAGAAAAAGAATGGTCATATTTGCCAAAAGAAAATTGCCAACCATACTGATGTGACGCAGGCGCAGGAGCTTGAATTGCAGAGCCAAAAACAGCAAGACTAAGCCAATGATACTGCCCGGAACAGGCAGGTGGAAAACACTTGAAATTCCTTCTCCAACGAGAGAAATCATAAAAATAATCATCAACTGAACGTATAATTTCATACCAAACCTCCATCACTTGTATATCCAGTTTACTCCTTTTCAGGAAAATATCAAGGTGCTTTCAGAAATTAAAACCTTTACATAAAAAATCAGCTTATAAAAATTCCCTCCATCGTCTGCAATAGAGGGTCTTTCTTATTTAGCCATCGTCTGAGAAATCAAAGAGATTGAATCATAAAGAAAATCATGAGCACAATCAGGGCAAGGCTTGCCAAAAGAACTAAGATTTTCTTTGCGAGGTGGGTTTCCCAGTAACCTGACTTGCCAATCGATGTATTGGTGTCTCTGTAAAATTGCTGGCTCTCTCTGGGAAGAAGACTAACCAGCAAAATCAAGACAAGGGCTGCTACAATGGTAAGTGTAATCAATATTGTTTGCATTTTATTTCCTCAAGACTCCAATCAATGTAAAAATCAAGCCAATCAAGATCATCAAGCCCAAGGCGATGACAAAGGCCTTGTTGAGATTTTCACCCAAGCTGGCCTTTTCTTTCTTGGGCTTG
This sequence comes from uncultured Streptococcus sp., assembly GCF_905372115.1. GTDB lineage: Bacteria > Bacillota > Bacilli > Lactobacillales > Streptococcaceae > Streptococcus. The sequence goes on along the minus strand of NZ_CAJPNR010000021.1, from coordinate 2,355 downwards.
CCATGCTTGAGCTCATCTAACCGCCCCTCAATATCCTTATGAAATAAATCTTTTTTAGCCATGCTGACCTCCTAGTACGCTTTGGAGAGTCTCCTGATAAAGACTGACAGGCACATCGTTAGCATGTCGGCCTTGTGCTTGCAAGGCTGACCGCATCTGCTCGACACCAGATAAGGCTTCTTCCAAAGTTGCTGCCAACTGAGCAGGCTGGCTGCTGTCAAAAATATGCTGCTGGGCAATGTAGTGCCTGTCATGCAGGGTCTGCTCAAAGCCTAGGATCAAGAGATTGTTCTCAAAAGCCTTGCGCACTGCCTGCAGGACCTGACCGCCGTGATTGATGTCCAGATAAACGTCTGATTCCAAGTAGAGCTGCTCAATTTGCTTGAGACTGGCATTTTGATAAAGAACGACATTCTTGTAGGACAGCATAGACAAGAGCTTGGGCGACATTTCTGTGAGAGCTGCAATGCGAAAAACTAGCTGCGGCAAGGCCTGAACCAAGGTCTCTAAGCCTTCAATCTGATCCGAGTGGGTCAGGATTAAAGCATCTTTTCGTAGGTAGTTGTCCCGCTTGAAATCATAATGATAGCCCAGATGCAGGAACTTCTGCTGCTGGTCAGCTGCAGCCAAACTCTTGGCCTTTTCATAGGTCGCCAAATCTGGAATAACAATGGTCTGCGCCCGCAGCTGACTATTTTCCAGAATCAGCTGCATATTACCCGGAAGCTCATCATACAGAGGCTCCTGCCAGAATAGAATATCCTGCCCAGCTCGGCCTGTCAAGCTGTGGGAAACTAGGAAAGAATAAGCCAGCGAATTAAAAAGAATGTGATCCAAGTCAAAGTCTAGCCGCTCCAAAAAGAAACGGATAAAATCCACTCGGCTTTTAAAAATCCGCAAGGGCTCTTGGTCCAGAGTCAGGATGATATCACCGGTGGCATGATTCTCCACGATACGCTCCTGACCGTCTGTGCTGTAGTAGGTCGTGTTGAAGGCTTCCTGAGCAGATTTATAGGCTGTTTTGGCAAAGCAACGGCCTTGCTTATTATAGCGCTCACTCAGTCGCAGCTGGCCTTTTTTATCCAGCCAGTCCACCTGCTTGACCAGGCGTCCCTTGGCCTGACTGGCATAGTGAATCCGTGCTCTTTCTTCTCCCATGTCACTGACACGCGCCGCCTGATGATCACCTGTGATTTCCCAGAAAGGCGGCACTGGCACTTGATTGAAAAAGAGCGGGTGGTCTACTCCCTCTTCATCTCCTAAAAAATAAGTATAGGGGGAGATCATGTCGTCCGGCAGAAAGCCATTGGCCTCAATGACAATGGTCGGACAGTCATAGCCAGCTGCAAGGAGGGAATCATGCAGATCCTGGGTTTCCTGATTGTAATAATCAAAGAGCTGAATCATCTCTGACCTCCTTTAAAAGCTGGGACCAAGCCGCTTCAACCCGGTTGGTCAAATAATTCTCGGCCACTTGATAAGAGTGTTGGCTCATCTCCTGCTGGCGTCCTTGGCTAAATAGAGCTACTATTTTCTCCACAAAAGCAGCAATAATCTGGTCCTCCACCTGATTGGAGCTGACTGGCAGCAGATAGCCATTTTTACCATCATCGATAAAAGTCTGATTGCCATAGCGGACATCAAAGCCGATGAGAGGCAGACCCGAGCCAACTGCTTCCATGAGAGTCAGACCAAAGCCTTCGCTGGTTGAAGCCGTCAGATAAAGCTCATAGCCTGCATAAATCTGACTCAGATCAGCATGCCCTTTGAGCCGAATGTAGTCCTGCGCTCCTGCTTCCTCAATCCTGTGGCGTAGTTTCTCCTCTTCGCCCCCCTTACCGTAAATATCAAGAGTCAGCTCAGGCAGCTGGGCATGAGCTTGGACAGTCGCTGCTACTAGCCAATCGATATGCTTTTCCGTAGCGAGACGCGAAGCCGTAATCATAGAGAAAGGCTTGCGAGGCTCTTTGGGATAAGTCAGCTGATCGAGACTCCCCACCGGTATGGTGACAATCTTGGGCTGCTTGTCCGAGTAATGCTGGAACTGCTGCTCTAGAATCCTTTTCTGAGCCTCAGTTGCCACAATGAAAAAGTCCACCTTATCAGCATTGGTAAACTGGTAGTCATAGAAATTGTTCCAGAGAATGTAGTCGTCGCTGCTGGCATTTTCACTGAAATGCTCGGCATGGACCACTACTCCCAGCTTAGCCTTCTGGCTTTCCTCAAAGACAACCTGACCAATCCCCGTCTCCCGATCCAAGATGACCACATCATCTGCTTGCAGCTGCAGGCATTGGAGGAAATAACGAACCAGCTCAGCCTTGGAATAGAAAATCCGATCTGGAAAGCGATAGA
>NZ_CAJPNR010000020.1 GCF_905372115.1 uncultured Streptococcus sp. | reverse complement strand
TATCTGTATTATTTCAAATATTTTTCTATTTTATGAGATTTTTTCGAAAGATATTTTTATAAAAAATCTCTTAAAGTTGATTGTTTTACTTTTTTACATTTATCTTGTAATCTTTTATTATCCTTGGTTTGTAAAAGAAAAGAGAATTTTATGATACAATGGTTATATCTTGTTTTAGGGGAAAGAAATGAAACGATTATTCCTATGTTTACTAGTTTTGGTCGGAATGACCGCCAGCAAGGTTGCAGCAGATGATTACGACATTGCCGCTAAGAGTGCAATGGCTGTAGACGCTACTTCCGGAAAGATTCTCTACGAAAAAGATGCTAATACTCCAATTGAAGTCGGCTCCATCACCAATCTTTTGACCATCTACCTGGTCTATGAAGCCATTGAGAGAGGAGACCTGACTGCCGATACCTATGTTGATATTTCAGACTATGCTTACAATCTGATATCTAATCCAAATATCAGCAATGTCCCTTTGGAAGCCAAACGTTACAAAGTCAAGGACTTGATTGCCGCTTCCTTGATGTCCAGCTCCAACAGTGCCACGATTGCCTTGGCTGAAAAGGTTGGGGGCAGCGAAGAAAATTTCGTCCAAATGATGAAGGACAAGCTTAAAGAATGGGGAATCACAGATGCTACTATTGTAAACTCCACAGGGCTGAATACTCTTCTTCTAGAATATGCAACTGAAGAAACAGACTATACCGCCTCAGCTAGCACAGCTAAAAAAAGCAAGGACACTGAAAACAAATTCAGCGCCTACGACTTGGCTGTTATCAGTCGGCATCTGATTATGGACTTCCCTCAAGTGACAGAGATCACTTCCAAGTCCACAGCCAAAATTGCGGGGACGAGTCTGGAAAATTATAACTTCATGCTGGAAAACCAGTCCAACTTCCGCTCAGGTGTAGACGGACTTAAAGCCGGCAGTTCGGATAAGGGAGGATCTTCCTTTGTTGCGACGACTACTGAAAATGGTATCCGCATGATTACTGTTGTGCTGGACGTTGAGCAAACCGACGGCGACCCCTACGCACGCTTTGTAGCCACAGCGTCTTTAATGAACTATGTTTCGCAAAACTTCACCCAGACGACTATTGTGGCTGAGGGGGAAGCCTACAATAAAAGCCATTCAACAGTTATTGACGGCAAGCAAAAGACCGTTCCAGCCGTCGCCAGCAAGGATTTCACCATCATTGAGCGCATCGCCAATCAGGCTGAGCACAAGGTAGAATTTTCAACCAACGAAAAAGGCTTCCAAGCTCCGCTGAAAAAAAATACTGAACTCGGAACCTTGACCTATACCGACCCTGAACCAATCGGCCAAGGCTATCTGGAAAACAAAGCACCTTCTGTCACAATGGTGGCAGGCCAAGAGGTGGAAAAAAGCATTTTCTTTAAGGTCTGGTGGAATGACTTCGTCCGCTATGTCAACGAGAAATTATAAAGAAAAACCGCGAATCAAATGATTCGCGGTTGTTTTGTATGTTTTCTAAATGTTGGACTAGAGCTAGCAAACATCTTTGAATATTAACTCACAACGCGTGTCTTCAAGCAGTGATTTAAAGTTTCGCCTAGACAAAGCTTTATCCAACTGATCCTTCCATTTCATAGCTAATCAAGCGGTTAAGCTCAACAGCATACTCCATAGGCAGTTCTTTGGTGAAAGGTTCGACAAAGCCCATGACAATCATTTCGGTGGCTTCAGATTCGGATAAGCCACGGCTCATGAGATAGTAGAGCTGCTCTTCTGAAATCTTAGAAACCTTGGCCTCATGCTCCAGAGCCACCTGAGAGTTATGAATTTCATTAAAGGGAATGGTATCTGACGCTGAAATATCGTCCATGATAATCGTATCACACTCAATATGGCTGACGGATTTCTGCGAATTCTTTCCAAAGGTCACTTGACCGCGGTAATCCACCTTACCTCCGCCCTTAGCAATAGACTTGGACACGATAGAAGAGCTAGTATGCGGAGCATTGTGAATCATCTTAGCCCCTGTATCTTGGTGCTGATTGGTATTGGCAAAGGCAATGGAAAGCATGGTTCCACGCGCCCCAGGCCCATCCAGATAGACAGACGGATACTTCATAGTCGTTCTCGCACCTAGGTTCCCGTCAATCCACTCAACTGTCGCATTTTTCATGGCCCGCGCCCGCTTGGTCACGAGATTATAGACATTGTCGGACCAGTTTTGAATAGTGGTGTAGCGCATATAGGCACCATCGAGGGCAAAAATTTCAACAATCGCAGCATGCAAGCTATTACTAGAATAAGTCGGAGCAGTACATCCCTCAACATAATGGACGCTAGCACCCTCATCAACGATAATCAAAGTCCGCTCAAACTGACCTGAATTTTCATTGTTAATCCGGAAATAAGTCTGCAAGGGAACATCTACCTTGACACCTTTTGGCACATAAATGAAGGTACCACCAGACCAGACTGCAGAGTTGAGAGCTGCCAGCTTGTTATCTGTCGGAGGAACCAGCTTAGCAAAATACTGCTTGAAAAGCTCTGGGTATTCCTTAAGAGCTGAGTCGGTATCCGTAAAGACGATTCCTAGCTTTTGGAACTCTTCCTTCATATTGTGGTAGACCACTTCTGATTCATACTGGGCCGCCGCACCAGCGAGATAAGCTCTCTCCGCTTCTGGTATCCCAATCTTCTCAAAGGTTTCCTTGATCTTCTCAGGCACTTCATCCCAGCTTCTAGCAGGCTTATCAGAGGCCTTTTGGTAATAAATCAAGTCGTCAAAATTAATTTCTGACAAATCCGGCCCCCAAGTCTGCATAGGCATCTTCTTGAAAGCCTCGTAGGATTTGAGGCGGAAATCCAGCATCCACTCTGGTTCATCCTTGGCTGCAGAAAGCTCACGAATGACCGCTTCATTCAGCCCTTTCCCTGTCGAGAGAACAGGTTCAACATCATCATGGAAACCAAACTTGTACTCACCGAGATCAATCGGTTTTGGTTCTACTCTTTCTTCTGACATAATTTCCTTTCACATTCTTACTTTTTATCTTCTTCAATTGCTCGCTTGAGGGCATTCCAACCCAAGGTCGCACACTTAATCCGCTGCGGGAATTTGGCAACGCCTGCTAAAAAGGATCCATCTCCCAATTCTTTCTGGCGACTATCTTCTTGACCCTGAACCATCTGTGAGAAAACTTCTGCCAATTCCAGGGCCTGCTCTTTTGTCTTACCTAGAACCGCATCCGTCATCATGCTGGCCGAAGCCGTTGAGATGGTACATCCGGAATTCACAAAGGCAATATCCTCAATCTGATTTTCAGCATTAAACTTGACAGACAGGCTGATAACATCGCCACAGGTCGGGTTATTGAGGACTACCTGCTCCACATCTTCCAGTTTCCCATGATGATGGGGGTGAGCCGAGTGGTCGGTCACAACCGCCTTGTAAAGACTGTCTAACTTAGAAAGCGCCATTGAAAAACTCCTTTGTCTTTTCTAAAGCATCTACCAGCTTGTCGCAATCCGCATAGGTATTGTAAACATAAAAGCTGGCTCGAACAGTCGCTGGCACCTGCAGATAGGTGAGCAGAGGCTGGGCACAATGGTGACCCGCCCGAACAGCCACTCCTTCGTAGTCCAGAGCTGTCGCGACATCATGCGGATGGAGACCATCCAGGTTAAAGGCAATCACGCCTGAGCGCTGGGCCAAATCCTGAGAGCCATAAATCGTCAAGCCTTCCACAGCCTGCAGCTTAGGAAATACATAGGCAATCAGGTCCTGCTCATGCTGGGCAATGGCACCCATACCCAAGTCTTCCAAATAATCAATAGCCGCCGCAAGACCGATTGCTCCTGCCATATTCGGCGTTCCGGCCTCAAACTTCCACGGAAGCTCCTTCCAGGTCGCTTCCTGCTCATAGACAAAATCAATCATTTCGCCGCCAAACTCGACTGGCGACATCTCTTCTAGCAATTCTTCCTTGCCATAGAGAACGCCGATTCCCGTAGGTCCAGCCATCTTATGTCCCGAAAAGGCGAAAAAGTCCACATCCAAATCCTGCACATCAATCTTCATGTGTGGAATGGACTGGGCCCCATCCACCACCAAAAGCGCTCCTTGCTGATGAACCAACTGGGCAATCTCCTTGATGGGATTGATGACACCGAGAACATTGGAAGCATGAGCCAGAGAGACAAACTTTGTCCGCTCATTGAGCTTGGCACGGAAATCATCCATATCCAGAGCACCATCCTTGAGATAGACATAGACCAACTTGGCTCCAGTCTTCCTACATGCTTCCTGCCAGGGAATGACATTGGAATGGTGCTCCATGATAGAAATCAGCACTTCATCACCAGGCTGCAGCCTTTCAGTCGCAAACTGAGCCACCCAATTAAGACTCGTCGTGGTTCCTCGTGTAAAGAGAATTTCTCTGCTAGAAGCTGCATTGATAAAAGAGCGAACTCTTTCTCTGGCTGCTTCATAAGCTGCCGTCGCCCGCTCGGCTAGCGTATGCACACCGCGGTGGACGTTGGCATTGTCTCTAAGATAGTAGTCTTCGATAGCCGCCAGCACCTGCTTTGGTTTCTGAGTTGTCGCCGCATTGTCCAAATAAACCAAAGGCTCATCATTGACAATTTGGTCCAAAATGGGAAAATCTTGCTTGATTGCTTCTGCATTAAATCCAGTCATGAAGACTCCTATCTACTTACACGGGACAAGGCCCAGCTTTTTATCTTTTTGCGAGAATAATATCGATATTTTCAATCATTTCATCGCGGACTTCTTTAACAGGGATTTCTACTATCACTGAGCCCAAGAAGCCGCGCACGACCAAGCGTTCAGCCGTCGCCTTATCAAGACCCCGACTCATGAGGTAATACATATCCTCCGGATCAACCTGACCGATAGAAGCCGCGTGACCAGCTGTCACATCGTTCTCATCAATCAAAAGGATGGGATTAGCATCTGAGCGAGCCTGATCAGACAGCATGAGAACCCGGCTTTCCTGCTGGGCATCTGCTCCCTTAGCCCCTTTGATAATATGGCCGATACCATTGAAGGTCAGGGTTCCTTTTTCTAAGATAACCCCGTGCTGCAGGATATTTCCGATAGAGTTGCAGCCATAGTTAGTTACGCGGGTGTCAATTCCCTGAACTTGCTTACCGCTGGAGAGAGCCACCACCTTCATATCCGCATGGCTACCCTTGCCATAGAGGTCACTATCAAAGTCAGCCACGACATTGCCTTCGTTCATAACACCGATAGCCCAGTCAATCATAGCATCGTTGTCCAGCTTACCGCGACGGCTGATATAAGCCGTTACATTTTCGCCCAAACGATCAATAGCTGAAAACTTAATCTGAGCTCCAGCCTGAGCAATAACTTCGACAGTGATATTGGCTGTTACTGGAACAGCGCCCTCACCATAAGTTTCCAAGCGTTCCAAGTAGTTAACCTTGGAATGCTTGCCTGCGATAATCAAAATATGCTTGTTAAAAGGAACATCGCTTTCGCTGTCCTGATAAAAAATCCCTTCAATCGGCTGATCAATCTCAACATTGTCCGGCACATAAAGAACTGCTCCGCTGTTGAAATAGGCAGTGTGATAAGCCGCTAATTTGTCCTCGTCATACTTGACAGCAGACATAAAATGCTTCTCTACCAGCTCTGGAATTTCTTCCAAAGCTGTGTGAAAATCAGTGAAAATCACACCTTGGGCTGCCAAATCAGCCGGCAATTGCTCCAGAACAGTCTGAGTTCCCAACTGAACAAGTTTGAGATTGTCGTCTAGGGCTGTAAAGTCTGGAACACTTGTCAGCGGCTCACTCTCTGAAATATGGCCGTCACCTAGATTCCAGCGGTGAAATTTAACCCGCTCAATACGCGGTAACTCTAACTGGTCAATTTTATCAAAGGCCTGCTGGCGCAGTTGAAAGAGCCAGTCTGGCTCTGCATGTAGCTGTGAAAATTCTTGAATCAATTCTTTAGTCATGTCATTCTCCTATCTTTTATCAAAGTCAAAAGAATGTTTGACTAGGCTTCTTCGGTATAGGTGAAGCCCAACTCTTCAGCCAATTTAGCATAGCCTTCTTTCTCCAAGCGGACTGCCAATTCAGGACCGCCAGAAAGAACGACTTTACCATCCATCATGACATGAACCACATCAGGAGTGATATAGTTGAGCAGGCGTTGGTAGTGGGTGATAATCATAGCACCAAAGCCTTCACCGCGCATAGCATTAACCCCTTTGGACACAACCTTAAGAGCATCGATATCCAGACCAGAGTCAATCTCATCTAAAAGCGCAAAAGTCGGCTCTAGCATGAGCAACTGCAGGATTTCATTGCGCTTCTTTTCACCACCGGAGAAACCTTCATTAAGGTAACGCTCAGCCATTTCTTCTTTCATGTTGAGCAGTTCCATCTTTTCATCCAGCTTCATGATAAAGTCGCGGACAGAGATTTTTTCCTCGTCTTCTTTGCCAGCATTCATGGCAGCACGGAGAAACTCTGCGTTAGTAATACCAGGAATTTCACTAGGGTACTGCATAGCCAGGAAGAGTCCCATGCGAGCACGCTCATCCACTTCCAGCTCCAAGATATTGACTCCATCAAAAAGCACTTCTCCTTGAGTCACTTCGTAGTTAGGATTGCCCATGATAGCTGCAGACAAGGTAGACTTCCCTGTTCCATTCGGGCCCATAATAGCTGCAACCTCTCCCGTTTTCAGAGTGAGATTCACCCCTTTGAGAATTTTTTTCCCTTCGATTTCAACATGAAGATCTTTGATTTCTAAGACAGACATTTCTTTTTCCTTTCTTTGCTTAGCTGATTTACATACTTTAGTATACCAAAAAAAAGCCCAAAAGGCTTTTATTTTGTTTAGAGCTATTCTTATTTATTCCTCTTTTGACGCCATTTCCGCCGAACTTCCTCACGGTAGGAGGAGTTCCCAATAAAGCGGAGAATATTGAGCAAGGGAGTACGATTTGGTCCCAACACTCCGACTAGTTCAGCAAAGAGCTCCACCCCCAGAAGTAAGCCAATCATCAAGAGCACGCCCCCAATTCGACTGGAAACATTCAACAAGAGAGAAATCATGGCAAAGACCAGCGAAATTCCGTAGATAACCAGCACTGTCCCTCGGTGAGTCAGTCCCAAGGACAAGAGTCTATGATGGAGATGGTGCTTGTCAGGTGTGTAGAATTTCTGGCCAGATAGAGTACGGCGGATAATCGCCAGAAAAGTATCCGTAATCGGCACCCCTAAGATAATCATAGGAGTCACCACCGCAACAGCCGTCGCATTTTTCAGCCCTTGCAAAGACAAGACGGCAATCATAAAGCCAATGAAGAGAGCCCCCGTATCACCAAGATAGATGATAGCTGGATGGTAATTGTAAGGAAAAAAACCTGCAATCGACAAGACCAAAACGAAAATAGTCAAGGTCAGAAAGAGATTGTGCTGGGGCAAAAAGAAGTAAGAAACAATTCCCATCGTCACCAAGGAGATAATGGATACCCCGCTCACCAGGCCATCCAAACCGTCAATCAAATTAACTGCATTGGTGATAGAAATAATCCATACCACTGTCAAAATATAGGACAGCCAAGGCTCAAAATGCAGGAAAGGTCCGCCAAAAGGAATCTTAAAATCATCCAATCGGAAATCTGTCAGCCACCAGATTAGGCTGGCTGCTAGAACAATCCCACCCATTTTCAACATAGGCGACAGCTCTTTGATATCATCGACCAGGCCTGTAAAGGCAATAATCAAACCACCTAGAACGACTGGCCAAACATAATCAAAATAAGTCTGTCCAAAAAAATCTACAGCAACAATCTGCGGCATCAAGAGCAGAGTAGAGATAGAAAAAGCTGCTACTATCGCCAGCCCGCCACTGCTAGGCATGGGCTTTTTATTGATGCGGCGAGCATTGGGATAATCTACCGCACCAATCTTAAAGGCTAGGAGCCGAACCAAGGGTGTCAGAATCACCCCGATAAAAAAAGTTCCCAGCAATACCAAGATAAACTTTAATGGAAAAGTAATCATAGGCATTCAACCTTCTGCAGGCCGGAGACCGCATCTGTCACCAAAAGCAGATGACCGTGCTCCTGCAGCACCGCCCGAGTGATATCTGAATCATCTGCGAATTCACGCATCTTAGCCAAAAGCCAAGCTGGATAGCGCTCTGGGAAGCCTTCAACGTCTACCAAAATCGTCAAATAATAAGCTGAATCATACTTATAAAGCTCTGATAAGTCAATCTTATAGTCCACCGTCTGGGCAAAGGCCGCAGCAGCCTTGATATCTTCAAAACGCAGGATATAGTAAATGTAACGCTCTGCATTTTCTGCTGACTGCTCATCCACCGGCTCCTGAGAAAGTTGCGCCCCTTCCTCTGCTTCGGCTGTTTCCAAAGATTGGACTGCTTCTATGTCTTCCTTACTCTTTTCAAAAATGCTCTTTTCCAGTGTCTTGAGGAATTCATCTGGAGACATATGAGACAGCTCGTCCATGTCTGGCAGATCTGCCAAATCCTCAAAACTCAGATTCTTATCCAACTTAGACTTGGTAACAAAAACATCCACCTTATCTGGCTTAGGCGTCACACGGAAACTCAGCATGCCGCTGTCCAAAAAATTATCCGGCATTTCCAACTCATCTAAGATGGTATAGAAAAACTCTTCCGTCTTTTCTTGGGGAACCAAGAAATCGGCCATTTCCATGCCGCGCTCTTCCAAATCTTCCAGCTGAATCGTGATTTTTATGGTCGAATCACTAATCTGTTTCATTTCCATATCTCTACCTCATACACTTCTAGTCCTACTATTATACTAAAAAATCCCCCGTATTTCAAAAAATAGATAGTATCGCTCTGAAAATGGAAGTTGTTGGAAAGAAAAGATTCCTTACAAGAAAAAACTCTCAGAAAATTCTGAGAGCTTATTATTTCACTAGATGAGATAGTCAGAGAAACATTAAAATTACCTCTTTTATCCCATCAAGGCTTTGATTGCTGCATAAACCAGAAGCACGCCGCCTAGGCCAATCCGATATTTCCCAAAAATTGTAAAGTCATGCTTTTTGACGTAGTCTGTCAGGAAACGAATCACGACTAGACTGACACCGAAGGCCACCCCCATGGCAACCAAGAGCAAGAAGATTTGCCCAAATCCCAGACTGTTCCCATTCTTGATAAACTTAAGAATTTTCCAGCCACTAGCGCCAAACATAATGGGAATCCCTAGATAGAAAGTGAACTCTGTCACGACAGAACGGCTGACACCATTTAGGAGACCGCCGACAATGGTGGCACCAGAACGGCTAGTCCCAGGAAAGAGAGCTAGAATCTGAAAGAGACCAATTTGCAAGGCAGTCTTGTAAGGAAGAGAGGCCAAATCTGTCACAGCAGGCTCCTCATGCTCGCGCCTTTCCAGATAGATAAAAGCCGCCCCATAGACAATCAGCATCACTGACACAGAGACCAGATTATAGAAATGCGCTTCAAACCAATCATCCAAAAATAAGCCGATAACAGCAGCCGGCAAGGCTGCCACGACGACCTTAGCCCAAAGCTGCCAAGTCTTTTGAACCTGACGCGCTGATTTGCCTGGTTTAAAAGGGTTGAGCTTGTCAAAATAGATGACGACGACCGCCAAAATTGCTCCCAGCTGGATTACGACATTAAACATTTCCATAAAGGCTGGACTTTGATTCTTATACTGGATAAAATCTTGAATCAAAATCAAGTGACCTGTACTAGAAATCGGCAGCCATTCTGTGATTCCTTCGATGATACCGTAAATAATAGAGATAAAAATTTCAATGATGAACATAGAATACTCCTGAAACAAGGGTTTACTCAAGGAAAGTCGCATATAAATTCCCAAAGAGTATTAGGTCTTATTATATCACAATTTCAAGGCTAGGAAAAGCCAGTACGATAACTTTTCTGGCTAGCAGAGAGCTTGTCTATTAGAAAGCTCCACCGCCTCCGCCACCTCCGCCGCCGGAGAACCCACCACCTGAACTTCCGCCAGATGAGACAGAGAAATTGCTGGCTGTGGTGGCTACATGGCCGTAGTTTGAGAAACTGTGCATGCTGCTATAGAAGGCATAGTGCAGGTTAGCCTGAACATAGCTGTCCATAGATGGATTTTCCAAGTGAATCTGACGCAGAGTCATGACACGGCTGACACGATCTGCATAGCCAAAGAGAGTCGCATAGACCAAGAGACGGTTCCAAAGGATAATGCCTTCGATTTCCGTCTTGTCCAGATGGGCAATATCTCGTAGCATATTGGAAAAACTTCTCCACAGATAGTAATCATGCGCGCCTTCTTCATTCAGGACGCCATCTCTCCAATAAAACTGTGACTTACTAGCAAAAATGCAAATCATAACAAGTCCCACCAGTGCTAAAGGAATATATATCCAGATAAGACTTTCAAAAGCGGCCATATAGACAAACAAAACTCCAAGAGAGAACAACAAAACAGCACTAGCTAGAATGATGGCAGTAATCAGCAATCTCTTTTCCTGAACTTTAAGAGGCCGGTAGTGACCAAAGAGACCCAAACGCTTGCCTTCAGATCGCACTTCTTTAGATAAGGAGCGCAAACTGTTAGTAAATAAGGACTTGATATTACTACCAATGTTTCGGATATAGGACTCATCCGCAGAAGACTTGTGCTTATAAATATCTTCTGAAATTTGATAGGCTGAAAATAGATCTTTCACACTGGCTTGGGATTGCTTGTTGAAAGCCATGCCCAGAAAACGTCTCTCAAAGTCCGCTAGCCCATCATAGGTCGCTATTTGCAGAACAGGATTTTCAGCATCTCCCTGCAGGAGGAGATTGCCCCTATCCAGCAAGTCTAACAGAGTCGCCTGAACCATGTTTTCAAAGTTCAGCGCTGCCTTGCCGCCCCTTGTTGGGTCGACATCCTCCATGTCTACCGCGTAAATATTTTCCGCCAAGACAAGGGGAGCCAAGTCCTGAGGCGCCTCATATAGACGGGCATTCTTGGGATAAGACTGCTTAGGCTTAATCTTCTGGGTAAAGACAAAATAAAGAATAGCCGCTGCAAGGATGGCACATATAAGCAGCAAGGGTATATAAATTTCTCCTAGCTGCCGGTAAAAGACCGTCTTGCGGGCAATCTTTTCTTCTTGAGCTTTAAAGGTTAGCAAGTAGTCGCTCTCATCTTCATTCTGGGACACAAGAGAGACCGCTTGTCGATCCCAATAGCCGTGGAGCTCGACATTATCGCCCGAGCCAATTCCATTGAGTTTGACCAGATAGTCAGTGCCATCCTTATCCACTAAAGGCTGGGTACCAAAGTAGCCACTATGAGCAAAGAGCTCACTCTTATCTGGATTGCTCAAGCCAGAAACTGTCAAGACGACCTCATCTATCCCCTGGTCCCAGTCGCTGATAGGAGTCCAGTTGAGTTCAGCAATATCCCTGTGAAGAAAAAGGAGATTTCTCAACTGCCAGGTCACAGTGACTATGACTCGGTCACCATCGTAGCCTGAATTATAGATTTTGACCTCATAACCATCGCCCAAATCTTTGATTTCTGGTCTAAAGTCCACATCAGTCTCACCATTGGTCAGAATCGAAACTGTCGGATTCCCATCAATGGCAAAGCCATTGGGCATCTTTCCAGCAGAGCCCAGCGAAACAATCTGACCATTATAGTCGTCATTAAACTTGTAGGTCACTTTCTCTGTGTAGGTAGCTGTATTGTCCTCACGCAGGGCCAGATCGCCTTGATAGGATTCAATATCATAGTCAACAGCCGAGACAACCTGACCAAAACAAAGACAGGAAAATAAAACCAACAGAAGATAAAAATATCGTTTCATACTCAACCTCTCTTTACAGATATTTTGTTCTATTATATCATTTTTATCAAGTAAGGGCTTACTAGGATTGAAAAGAGTAGCAATTTTCGATAGAATAGGAAGAACTATTATTAGATAAGCAGGAGAATCCCATGAAGAAATTATTACTCACTTTATTTACAGCCCTCCTGGTCACCTTAGGAACGGTCCATGTTATTCAGGCCGATGACTACCTGAGAATCGGTATGGAGGCAGCCTACGCTCCCTTCAACTGGACTCAGGATGATGATTCCAACGGTGCTGTAAAAATCGAAGGCACCAACCAATATGCCAACGGATACGATGTGCAGATTGCCAAAAAAATTGCACAAGAGATGGGTAAGGAACCTCTGGTTGTCAAGACTTCTTGGAACGGCTTAATTCCTGCTCTGACCTCTGGCAAGATTGATATGATTATTGCTGGTATGAGTCCGACTGCCGAGCGGAAAAAGGAAATCGCCTTTTCCAACAGTTACTACACCAGCGAGCCAGTTCTCCTAGTTCGTAAAGATGGAAAATATGCATCCGCTAAGACTCTAGAAGACTTCAAAGACGCTAAAATCACCTCCCAGCAAGGAGTTTATCTCTACAATCTCATTGACCAGCTGCCTGGCGCAAAAAAAGAAACAGCTATGGGCGATTTTGCTCAGATGCGTCAAGCCTTGGAATCTGGGGTTATTGATGGCTATATCTCTGAGCGGCCAGAAGCTTTGACTGCTGAGACTGCCAACTCCAACTTTAAAATGATTCAATTTGAGAAAGGCTTTGAAGTTGGCGAAGAGGATGCTTCCATTGCCATTGGGATGCGCAAGGATGACGACCGTATCGAGCAAGCCAATGCAGCTATCGCTAAGATTACCACCAATGACCAAGTCAAGCTGATGGATGAGATGATTCAGAAACAGCCTGTTGATACGGATAGTGAAGCAGCTAAGGAATCATTCTTCAGTCAAGTAGCTAAGATTCTAGCTGAAAACTGGCCGCAATTCCTACGCGGAGCTGGTTTGACTCTACTCATTTCGATTACAGGGACCATCGCAGGTCTCATCATCGGACTGCTGATTGGCGTTTTTCGGACGGCACCAGCTTCTAAGAATAAACTCTTAGCATCACTGCAAAAAATCTTCGGCTGGTTCTTAAATGTTTATATTGAGATTTTCCGCGGAACTCCAATGATTGTTCAGTCCATGGTTATCTACTACGGAACTGCCCAGGCTTTTGGAATTTCTATCGACCGGACTATCGCTGCCATTTTCATCGTCTCCATCAACACCGGAGCTTATATGAGTGAGATTGTCCGCGGTGGTATCTTTGCCGTTGACAAGGGGCAATTCGAGGCCGCAACAGCACTGGGTATGACTCACGGCCAGACCATGCGCAAGATTGTACTGCCTCAGGTTGTCCGCAATATTCTGCCCGCAACTGGTAATGAATTTGTCATCAACATCAAGGATACATCCGTGTTGAACGTTATCTCAGTGGTTGAGCTTTATTTCTCTGGAAATACCATCGCTACCCAAACCTACCAATACTTCCAAACCTTTACCATCATCGCTGTAATCTACTTTGTCCTGACATTCAGCGTGACACGCATCCTGCGCTATGTTGAAAAACGCTTTGACACAGATAACTACACGACAGGTGCCAATCAAATGCAGACAGGAGAAGTGAAATCATGACAGAAACTATTCTAGAAATTAAAAACCTCAAAAAGTCCTACGGTGAAAACCAAGTCCTCAAGGACATCTCCCTCACTGTTCATAAAGGAGAAGTGATTTCCATCATCGGCAGCTCTGGCAGCGGAAAGTCAACCTTCCTGCGTTCCATTAACCTTCTGGAAACGCCAACCGGCGGTCAGATTTTCTACCGCGGCAAGAATGTCCTGGACGAGAATTACGACTTGACCCATTACCGTGAAAAACTGGGCATGGTCTTTCAGTCTTTCAATCTCTTTGAAAATCTTAATGTCCTGGAAAATACCATCGTCGCTCAGACAACAGTTCTGAAAAAAGAACGGTCAGAAGCCGAAAAAATTGCCAAAGAAAACCTCAACAAGGTTGGAATGGGCGAGCAATACTGGCAGGCCAAGCCTAAGCAACTCTCAGGCGGTCAGAAGCAGCGGGTCGCTATTGCCCGCGCCCTCTCCATGAATCCTGATGCTATCCTCTTTGACGAGCCAACTTCAGCCCTCGACCCTGAAATGGTTGGTGAAGTTCTGAAAATCATGAAAGAACTGGCTCAGGAAGGGCTGACTATGATTGTCGTGACCCACGAAATGGAATTTGCCCGTGATGTTTCCAGCCGTGTCATCTTTATGGATAAGGGCGTCATCGCTGAAGCTGGCAGTCCGCAGGATATCTTCACAAATCCAAAAGAAGAAAGAACCAAAGAATTCTTGCAACGCTTCCTCAGCTAAATTACTTCTATTTTCAAAAGCAAAAAGGAATCTGGAACTAAGTCCAGATTCCTTTTTTTATTTAATGAGCAATATCAGTTGCACGATTTTGAAGTTTAGTCTTCAAATTTTTCATGGTTTTTGTCGTAGAAATCAATCAAGCCAAGAGCTGTTTCAAAAGAGATATTTTTCACTTTTGCACGTCCTTGAGCAAGAGCAATGATAGACATTTCACGTGCATTTGTTTCTTTACTAATACGGTAACCGGTGATCTTCTTATCACGTACCCAACTAACAACAGATTCTACTTTCTCGAAATTAGATTTAGCCATTTCTTACTCCTCTCTATTCTAGCTACATCAACTACTATAATTGTTTTTATACAGTTTGTCAACTTAAACAAACCAAATTCGAACAAATTAAATAATTCTGAATTTTCTTTACTTAGCTTTGAGGGCTGAAAGTATCTGAGTCCGAATACTTTCGACACCTTCTGGATTTGCTGGAAGGAAGATGGTATTATTACCCGAACTATCTGCAAAATTATTCAGCGTATCCAGGTACTGATTGGTCAAAAGAATCGACATAATCTGCTCTTCTGTCAACTCAATATTGGCTCCCTTCAATTCCTTGATGGAGTCTGCCAAACCATCCACAATGGCCTTCCGCTGCTCAGCGATACCAACACCATGCAGGCGGTCTTTCTCAGCTTCTGCAGAGGCAGCTGTCACAATCTTAATCTTATCCGCTTCAGCCAATTCCTGAGCAGCCACACGCTTACGCTGCGCCGCATTGATTTCGTTCATAGACTGTTTAACTTCAGCATCCGGCTCAACCTTGGTAATCAGAGTTTTGACAATAATGTAACCATAGGTCGACATTTCTTCTGCCACCTGCTTTTGGACCTCTAGGGCAATTTCGTCCTTCTTTTCAAAGAGCTCATCCAAGGTCAGTTTTGGAACGGAGGAACGAAGGGCATCTTCAATATAGGACTTAATCTGTGCTTCTGGCCGCATAAGTTTGTAATAAGCGTCAATCACGTTGTTTTCATTTACACGATACTGGGTCGCAACATTCATAGTTACGAAAACATTATCCTGTGTCTTGGTCTCAACGATAATCTCGCTCTGCAGCAAACGCAGCTGAACGCGAGCCGCTATCTTGTCAATCCCTAAAGGAAGGCGGAAATTGATACCGCTGCTGCTGGTTTTGTGATAGCGTCCAAAACGCTCAATGATTGCCACAGATTGCTGACGAACCACATAGACTGCACTAAGCAGCAAGAATATAAAGATTACAATCAATATAATAAAGAAAAATGGAATAAAAAACATGTTCAAGCCTCCTTGATTCACTATAGTATATTCTAACATATTTAATTTGCAGTTTCAAACGAAAGCATACAAATTAGGCTAAAATATATTTACAATTAGACAAGCATATTGTAGAGTGTTTCATTCCCGTTCAGATTGATAAAGGACGGATCGAACTGCTCAATACGGTTAATCAAAGAAGCATAATCATGCTTATCTGCCAGTGAAATACCAATCAAAACTGGTCCTGTTCCCTTACTTGCCCGCTTGATATATTCAAAACGAGTGATGTCGTCATTGGGTCCTAAAATATCATTCACGAATTCACGCAAGGCACCTGGACGCTGCGGGAAGTTAACCACAAAATAGTGCTTAATACCATCATAAATAAGCGCCCGTTCTTCCATCTCTGGCATACGGTTGATGTCATTATTACCACCTGAGATAATGCAACAGATAGTTTTCCCCTTGATGTACTCGCTCAGAACTTCCAAAGCAGCAACACTTGCAGCACCAGCTGGCTCTGCGACAATCCCTTGCTTGGAGTATAGGTCAATGATGGTCTCTGAAATAAGCCCTTCATCTACACCGATAAGATTTTGAACATTCTTTTGTGTAACCTCATAGGTTGACGCACCGACCTTCTGAACTGCGATGCCGTCAGCAAATTTGTCGATTTCTTTAAGCTTGACCGGACCTCCAGCTTCAAAGGCTGCTTTCATACTGCGGGCACCGTTGGCTTCCACACCAATAACTTCGATAGTTGGCTGACCTTCTTTGATATAGGTTGAGACTCCTGATATCAGGCCGCCGCCACCAACTGGTACCAAAACTGCATCAAAAATAATAGCTTCTCTCTTGGCCTCATCTAAGATTTCATAGGCTACAGTCCCTTGACCAGCTTGGACATCTTCATTGTCAAAAGGATCGATAAAGGTGCGATTTTCAGCCTTAGTATAATCAAGCGCTGCCTTGGCCGAAGCATCAAAGGTATCTCCAACCAATTTAATTTCCACAAATTCACCGCCAAAGAAGCGAACCTGTCCAATCTTCTGCTGAGGGGTCGTGATGGGCATAAAAATAGTTGCTGGAATTTTCATTTCCTTACAAGTATAGGCCACTCCTTGGGCGTGATTGCCCGCAGAAGCACAGACAACCCCACGCTGGCGCTCCTCTTCGCTAAGTTGAGAAATAGCGTAATAAGCCCCACGGAGTTTAAAAGAGCGCACCCGCTGCATATTTTCTTTCTTTAGGTAAATCTTAGCCTGGTACTTCTCTGACAAATAGTGATCGTAGTCAAGCGGTGTATTGACTACCACGTCTTTTAACACTTTATGAGCATGCGTGATATCTTTTGCTCTGAGCATGTTTCTTCCTTCCCTGTTTTTTCAGTTTATTCTCTATCAAGCAAAACAAGGGGCTGGGAATTCGCATTCCAACCCCTAATGTCTTATCTGCTCTTTATCTTAATTATAAATCTTGAAGGCATCGTCGTCGTTTTTACCAACGAATGGCATTGCTTTACGCAATTCTGCACCGACCTTTTCAATCTCCAGATTAGCAGCTTGCTCACGGTAAGCAGTCAGTTTTGGACGACCAGCTTTATAGTCGTCAACGAAGTCATTAGCAAATTTACCGTTTTGAATATCAGCCAAGACCGCTTTCATGTTTTCTTTGACTTGCTCAGTAATCACGCGCGGACCAGAGACATAGTCACCATATTCAGCTGTATTTGAGATAGATTGACGCATCTTCTTGAAGCCACCTTCATAGATCAAGTCGACAATCAGTTTCATTTCATGCAGCACTTCAAAGTAAGCCAATTCTGGTGCATAGCCTGCTTCAGTCAGAACTTCAAATCCTGCTTCAATCAGGGCAGTCAAACCACCACAAAGCACAGCTTGTTCACCAAAGAGATCTTCTTCTGTTTCTTCTTTATAAGTTGTTTCAAGAAGTCCAACACGAGCTGAACCAACACCTTTACACCAGTCCATTGCGATGTCTTTGGCATTTCCAGTAGCATCTTGGTAAACTGCATACAGAGCTGGCACACCAAAGCCTTCTTCGAAAGTACGGCGAACCAAGTGACCAGGGCCTTTCGGTGCACACATAAAGACATCTACATCGGCAGGAACTTTGATAAACTCAAAATGGATATTGAAACCATGAGCAAAACCAACAGCATTGCCAGCTTCCAGATTTGGAGCGATTTCTGCTTCATACAAATCTCTTTGGATTTCATCTGGAGCCAAAATCATGATGACATCAGCCAACTTAGCAGCTTCTGCTACTGTATAAGTATCAAAGCCATCTTCTTTAGCCTTGTCAAATGACTTACCAGGTCGAACACCGATAATCACATCGTGGCCTGTATCACGCAAGTTTTGCGCATGGGCATGACCTTGTGATCCATAGCCGATTACGGCAATTTTCTTACCGTCAAGTGCTGCTACTTTTACATCTTTTTCGTATTCCATTGTTACTGCCATAAGTTTTACTCTCTTTTCTATTTTTCTTGCCTGTTAGGCGGTTTTAACAAATTAAAGGTTTGATTTAATCTCGGGTAAAGCCTGTTGCTCCAGTCCGAGCAATATTTTTAATACCATATGGGCGAATGACTCGAAGCAAGGCTTCGCTCTTCTCCGCATCACCGGTCATCTGAATGGTAATAGAGCTAGGTGCTACATCCACAACTGTCGCCCGGAATGGCTGGATAATAGACAGAATCTCTGCCCGCTTATCAGCTGGAGCCGAGACCTTAACCAGAATCACTTCACGCTCCAAATGAGGGCGGTCCGTGATATCTCGAACCCGAATCACATCAATCTGACGATTGAGCTGCTTGATAATCTGCTCAACCTCTGCCAACGAAGCCACATCAATGATAATGGTGATACGGGATACTTCTGGATTTTCCGTCGTTCCGACTGAGATACTCTCGATATTAACCTGACGTCTGGAAAGAACACCTGTGAAGCGGTTTAGAACACCCGAACGGTTTTGGAGTTTAGCTGTCAACATTCTACGCATGGAACTTCACCCCCAACATCTCATGATTGCTCTTGCCGGCCGGCACCATTGGAAGAACATGCTCCTTGCGAGAGATATCCACCTCGATAAACATTGGTATATCGTCTTTAAGGACTTCCAAATCCTGAACAATAGTCTCCGGATTGTCAAATTTATAAGCTTTAACACCATAGGCCTGAGCCATGAGCTGGAAATCTGGCAAAGTTTCAAAGACAGACTCAGAGGTACGACCATCATAGAAAGCTTCCTGCCACTGGCGCACCATACCTAGCGAATGATTATTGAGCATGATGACCTTAATCGGAATCTTATAGATATTGAGAATAGCCATCTCTTGGTTTGTCATTTGATAGCCACCATCTCCGACAAAGAGCACCACTTCCTTATCCGGATTGGCAATTTTAGCTCCAATCGCTGCAGGCACACCAAAGCCCATGGTTCCCAGACCGCCAGAAGTTACCAGTTGACGCTCGTTTTTATAAGGATAATATTGGGCGGCCCACATTTGGTGCTGACCGACGTCTGTTACAACGATGGCATCACCCTTGGTCAGCTCACCCACGCGCTCAATGACAGCCTGAGGCTGTACGACACGTTCTTTCTTATCATATGAGCGAACCCGCTCCTTGTCCTGCGTTACTTTTTCAATCCACTTGCTGGTATTATTATGCATCTGCTCTTCATTTAGCAACATCTGCAGGGCTTTCTTAGCATCCCCTACGATAGGGATGTCCACACTGATAATCTTTCCAATTTCCGCTGGGTCAATATCAATATGTGCTACTTTAGCGTTCTTGGCAAAGGTTTTCGGATTACCAGTCAGACGGTCATCAAAGCGGCAACCGATACTAATCATAAAGTCGGCCTCAGTCATGGCAATATTGGCCGCAAAAGAACCGTGCATCCCACCCATACCTAAGAACAAAGGATGGTCTGTCGCAATGGTCCCTTGCCCCAACAAGGTAGTGACTACTGGAATCTGATACCGCTCTGCCAAAGCAACCAGCTCTGTTGCTGCCTCGGCATAACTAATACCGCCTCCTGAAAGCAGAACCGGCTTTTTAGCCTTAGAAATCTGCTTGATAATCTTCTTAATCTGCAATTCATTGGGCTCAATAGTCGGCTGGTAACTCGGCAGATGCAACTTGCTATCGTAGATAAAGTCTGTTTCCAGAGCGGAGACATCTTTAGGCAAATCAATAACGACTGGCCCAGGACGACCTGTCGTCGCAATGTGAATAGCTTCTGTAATAATACGCGGAATGTCTGCCGTCTCCCGAACCTGATAATTGTACTTGGTAATAGGAGTCGTAATCCCAACAATATCCGCTTCCTGAAAAGCATCTTTACCGATTCCGGCCTTGGCTACCTGACCAGTAAAGACTAAAAGGGGGACGCTATCACTCATGGCATCAGCAATGCCGGTAATGGCATTAGTCGCTCCCGGACCGCTGGTCACAACTGCAACTCCGATTTTCCCAGTAGACTTAGCATAGCCTTCTGCTTCGTGAACACAGCCTTGCTCATGGCGGCCTAGGATGTGACGGATGCCTTCAAAACTATAAATAGCATCATAAAGCGGCAGTACAGCGCCGCCGGGATAGCCAAAAATCGTATCAACACCAAGATTTTTCAAGGTTTCCAACACAAGCTCCGAACCTGTCTTAGGAGTTTCTAATTTGATTTTCTCCATTCTTCCCCTTTCATTTATTTACAATTTTCTAAAAATTCAAAAAGCTTTCTACTATGATAACATTTTTGAAAAAAATTGCAAGCCGCTAGTTAATTTTTTTCTTGATTTTTTATCTAAATCCGAATGTTTTTCAAAAAAAGATAAAAAGTCAGAACTATATCTATAGTACTGACCTTTCATTAGAATTATTAGCTCTCAAATGTTCCGTTTATGGGAAAGCTACCGCTCTTCATCTTTTCTACAAAACTGAGTATGCCAGCTATAACCAGCCTTTCTCTTGCCCGATTCGGACGGCTTCTGTTCGATTTTCAGCATCTAGCTTGGTCAAAATAGCAGACATATAGTTACGAACCGTTCCATTTGACAGGTAGAGTTTTTCAGCAATTTCTTTATTGGACAGGCCAGTCGCCGCAGCTTGCAGGACTAGCCTCTCCTGCTGAGAGAGAGGGTTCCTACTGGTCATTAGCACCTCCATCAATTCCGGCGAATATTCCTTTTGCCCATCTAGAACGGTATGGATGGTCTTCATCAAATCCGCAATGCTGCGCTCTTTGAGCACATAAGCATCTACATCCGCCTTAACAGCTCGCTCAAAGTAGCCCGGTCGCTTGAAGGTTGTGACGATGATGACCTTGATGTTGGGTCGATTGGCCTTGACCCATTCGAGAACGTCTAGGCCGGTTTGGTGGGGCATTTCCACGTCCAAAATAGCTACATCAACAGTTTCTGAGCTAAGACAGTCAATGGCCTTCTGCCCATCTGCGGCCTGATAGACTTCTTTGACATCTGGCTGCAGCTGCAAGAGCTGAGCTAAGGCATCTCTCAGCATACTTTGATCTTCTGCTAACAAAAGTTTCATGCTTCCTTCCCTCCGTATGGCAATTCAATTCGAATCCATGTTGGATCTTGGCTGCTAAGAATCTCAAGCCTTCCTGACAAGGCGGACAGTCGCTCCCGAATACTATGCAACTCCCGACCGGTCAGCTTCTGAAAACCACAGCCATCATCCTGAATGTCTAAAACAAGTTTTTCCTCATTCTTTACCAAAGAAAAATTGCTCTTTTTAGCCTTGGCATGCTTGATGATATTGGTCGCTGCCTCCAGTAAGATCATACTAATCGTTGACTGCTGACTCGGTGGGATACTGGCAACATTGAGCTGGTTATCTATTTTTACCTGAACGCCGCTCATCTCCAGCATGGCTCGAATGGTCACTAGTTCCTCGTCCAGCGTCCGATTCTTTAGATCATTAATAATCCGCCGAACATCAGCCATGGACTTCTTGCTGATCTCTTGCACTTCCTGCAGTTCTTTTGCTGCCTTGTCATAGGCTTCCATCTGTAAAAACTGTTGAGCCAGCTCCGCCTTAACACTGAGCATAGCAAAGGTATGTCCTAGACTATCATGTAAGTCGCGACCAATCCGATTGCGCTCATTTTCTGCCAGGAAAAGATTCAGCTGGGCATTTTGCTTGATCTTTTCTTCCTTGATTCGCTCTGTCGTCTGAATCCGATAGAGACCAAAGGTCATACCATCCGAAAAGAGAAAGATTACAATATAGAAAAGCAACTCTGTTGGACCAACATTGCCCATCAAATAATTAGTTAGTACAATAGCAGGCTGCAAGGCGATAAAGGTCAAAAAGCGCCAGGATTTAAAAGAAATATCATCCAGTTCGTAAATGAGTATATTAGATAGATAAAAAATGTACCAAGTAAAACCTGTATTTAACCAGACAGAACTATAATAAATGTAAGCAATCAAGAGCCACCAAGAAAAGAACTGGATGAGGCGATGGTTACTTAGCAAAACTGCATAGTAAGCCATAACAAAAATAGCTGTCCAGAGCAAGAGGAAAAGCGGGTATTCCCCGCTGATTACTCCCGCCACTGGAAAGATGATAAAGACCAGCGCAATATGAAACATATAGTGGACTTGTTTAAGCTTTTCCCACATGCTTTTATTTTACCTCAATTCGCTTTTTGAGCTGCAGCACAAGAATGCTGACCAAAACCGTATAAATCAGAACAATCAAAGCTGCCTTGCCATTGAACTGATGGTGTTCTAGATAAGAAGACACAACCTGCATCAGTTGATAACTTGGCGTCAACTTACCGATTGGCTGGAGCCATTTTGGGAACATAGTCAGAGGGAACCATAGACCGCCCAGAACAGCCAGTGCCATATAGACGATATTGCCCACTACAGACATGAGCTGAGCACTTGGCAAGAGACTGACCAATACACCCATGGCAATAAAGACCACACTTCCTACCAGAAGTATCAAGGCAATAAGAAGCCAGTCCACCATTGGCAGATTAACCCCACGAACAAAATGCCCAATCGAGAAGACTACGATAATAGAAAGCATAAAAGTCAACAAAGTACTGCAAAGTTTTGATATATAGTATTTTACCATAGAAATTGGCGAGTGCTGAATCATTTTTTGCCAGTTGTTATTTTTATCAGACTGTAAAGTGCTTGGAATACTAAAGAAGGCACTAGACATGATACTAAAAAGAGTCATAGAGAAGAGGTATCCTCGAAGCACAGGTTCAGGCGTATCACTTCCAGACATCATTCCTGAGAAAATCAGGTAAAAGACGCTGGGCAGACCAATAGACAAGAGATAATAAGCAGCCTGCCGTTTCATCAAAATCAACTCAATCTTCATAAGACTTA
Source organism: uncultured Streptococcus sp. (assembly GCF_905372115.1). Taxonomy (GTDB): domain Bacteria; phylum Bacillota; class Bacilli; order Lactobacillales; family Streptococcaceae; genus Streptococcus. The sequence continues at coordinate 10,524 of NZ_CAJPNR010000020.1, read as the reverse complement.
CCATATTTTTCATGATTACTCTCCTATTCTTGTGTCGTTTCAAAAATACTATCTAAGAGAGTACGGTTACGTACTTCAATCTCTTCGATTGTACAGCCGTGTTCCTGCAGAACCTGCCAGACCTGTCCAGCATCTCTAGTCGCAAAAGATAAAGCCTTTTGCTTGATTTCTAAATCAGTCACATTATCCAGCTTTTCCAGCACAGACTGATAAGTCAGCGGCAAGGTAAAGTGTTTTTCCTGCTCCTCACTGCGCATGGCATAAGGCGTCGTGTCCCGAATCAACTCACCCTTGTGCAGCACCAAAATCCGGTCTGCCGTATGCTCGACTTCTTCGATATAGTGAGAGGAGTAAACGATGGTCACTCCCTGCTGCTTGAGCTGATTAACAATTTCCCAGAAATGCTGACGAGTGGAGGTGTCCATAGCTGAAGTCGGTTCGTCCAAGAACAGAATCTTAGGACGACCAACCAGGCTTAAGACAAAAGAGAAGAGACGTTTTTGTCCACCAGACAGCTTGCTGGCCAACTGATTCTTTTGCTTATCTGTAAATTGCAACAAATCATCAATTTCTTGATCAGACAGACTATTTGGATAAATTGCTTGGAAGAACGTCAAGAGTTCCTTGACTTTCAAATCCTCCACCACTGTATTTTCCTGTGGTAAAATCGCTACCGACTGCTTGAGATGATTGTCAGTTGGTTTGAGCCCCTGAATCCTTGCCTGGCCTGCTGTCAGAAACTTATCACCCAGCAAACAATCCATGAGAGTCGTTTTCCCTGCTCCGTTGGGACCAATCAAGGCTACACAGTCACCTTGGGAGATTTCAAAGGAAATATCCTTTAAAATCTCCTTACCGCGAATGCTTTTAGAAAGCTTCTTTACTTCAATCAGTTCCATTTTGCTCCTCCTTTGATTTGATAAGCCTCATGTGCATCTTTCCTTTATTTTTCAAAAGGCGAAAGAAGAACGAAGGCCAAATGCTGTCTGAATTATTACAGCAACCTTTTATCATTTTGTTAACTATATTATAAGGCAAAGAAATTTTTCCTACTAGTTGATTTTGTCACCGACTGACATGACAAATGTCACTATTCCGCTTTTTGAACCCAAAGCTAGCAAATATTGGAATAATTTTTTTGTATCCCTTCTGCATGAAGACACAAAAAAAGCCGGTCACTCTCGTTGAGAGGAACCGACTAGTTGTATGTCTGTTGCAATTTAGATAGAAACTGAACTTAAAGTAACTTAATCTAAAAATTTTTTCAATAAATTAACTACTCAATTTGTAAGATGAGAGACCAACGCTTTTTAAACTTTAGCTCTGTCCCTCTTCTTTGAGACCGTTGAGCTTCAGACTCAGAATAAACATCTCAGGTGTAATATCCTTAATGTCCTTCAGTCCAAAACCTTGGAAGAAACTGTTCTTTTCCACTTCTTCGACATTGACCTTTTGCAAATCAATTTCAATCAAGGTCTGCAATTTCTTCTCTGCTGTAACTGAATAATCAATATTAACACCTTCCAAGCTCTTAGCTGCTACATAGTTTGAATCAGACTGCATTCCTTCACGAATGATAGTCGTCATCTCCTCTGGAGTCAAAGTAGCTGATGCCGCACTGGCTTCTTCTGGCAAGGAAGTGAGCAATTCCATACGAAGATTCAAGATTTTCTTGCCCTGATAAGTAATTGTATCACGATGATGAATTTCTTCAATGTCTCCGACTAACGTTTTAGAGATAATCTCTGTACTTTCAGAAGAAGAACTGGATGACTTGCTGGAGCTGGAGCTAGAGCTAGATTTAGTCCGCCTAGAGGAAGCTGCTGATTCAGAAGAATGTCTAGGACGATGCTTGCTGAAGTTAGGAAACACACAGCCCGTCAAGAGTACCGAAGCAGAAATAACAAGAATGAAAAATTTTTTCATAGTTCACCTTTTTTACTTTTTATTTGTTACAGTATAACATAATACCAGTTTCTTGTCTAAGTATTTTCCACAAAATGACAAAAGGCAACCTTTCGATTGCCTTTTTATGCTATTCAACACTAAAAATATATGGATAAACCGGCTGACTGCCCTGATGAATTTCTACTTCTACATCCTCGAATTGTTCCATTAAATCTTGAGCAAGACTGCTAGCTAACTCTTCGCTACCGTCTTCACCGATATAGATAGAGACTATCTCGCTGTCTTCATTGAGCATCTTGCTGAACGTTTCTTTCAAAGCTGTCAGCATATCTGGATTAGAAACAACAATCTTACCATTCACCATACCTAGGTTGTCATTCTCATGAATTTCTAAGCCATCAATGGTCGTATCGCGAACCGCAGTCGTCACGCTACCGCTAACTACTTCTGCCAAGGCTGCAGTCATACGCTCTTGGTTTTCCTCAATAGTCTTGCTGCCATCAAAAGCTAGGAGACTGGTCAAACCTTGAGGAATGGTGCGAGTCTCAATCACTGCTGCAGGCTGTTCAATCACTTCTGCTGCAGACTGGGCTGCCATGAAGATGTTTTTATTATTTGGCAAGATAATGATATTACGAGCATTGACTTGCTCCACAGCTTTGATAAAGTCTTCTGTAGATGGGTTCATGGTTTGCCCGCCAGAGATGATGTAGTCAACTCCTTGAGCCTTAAAGATTTCAGCCAAGCCATCACCAGCCACTACAGCGATAATCGCATATTCTTTTTCTTGAGCCGGCTTAGCTGAGCGCTCTTCCTTTTCAACCTGTGCTTCGTGCTGGTTGCGCATATTGTCAACCTTGACCTTGACCAGACTACCATACTTGAGACCTTCCTGCATAACCAATCCTGGATCTTCAGTATGGACATGGACTTTGACGATTTCATCATCGTTGACTACCAACAGGGAATCTCCCAAATCGTTTAGGTAGTTGCGGAACTCATCATAATCAAAATCTTTTACATAGGTTGGTCCTGTTTTAAGAGCCACCATGATTTCTGTACAATAGCCGAAAGTGATGTCTTCTGTCGCCACATGGCCAGCTACAGACTTATGATGCTCAGCATTGATCATCTCAGACATGGTCGCAGGTGTCGCCACAAAGTCCTCAGAAGCGATATATTCGCCTGTAAGAGCAGACAAGAAACCTTCGTAGATAAAGACCAACCCTTGACCGCCAGAATCCACAACACCGACTTCTTTCAGAACCGGCAGCATATCCGGTGTCTTGGCCAGAGCAGCCTTGGCTCCTTCAAGAGCCGCCTTCATAACTTCTACAGCGTCATTAGTGACTTCAGCTTTCTTCTTGGCTCCGATAGCCGCACCGCGGGAAACAGTCAAAATCGTTCCCTCAACCGGCTTCATAACTGCCTTGTAAGCTACTTCTACACCAGACTGAAAGGCCAGAGCAAGATCTTCACCAGTCAGCTCTTCAAGCTCTTTCACACTTTGAGAAAAACCGCGGAAAAGCTGGGAAGTGATAACGCCTGAGTTACCACGCGCGCCCATCAAAAGACCTTTCGCAAAGATACCTGCTGCTTCGCCAACTGTTGAAGCAGACTTGTCCGCCACTTCCTTGGCGCCATTTTCAATGGTCATGCCCATGTTGGTCCCTGTATCTCCGTCTGGAACCGGGAAGACATTCAAAGAGTTTACATATTCAGCCTGTTTATTTAAGCGAGTAGATGCTGCCTGCACCATTTCTTGGAATAAACTAGTAGTAATATTTGCCACGATTATTCTCCTACGACTTTAATATTTTGGATATAAACATTCACTGCATGGGCAGTAATTCCGAGCTTGTTTTCCAAACTGAACTTAACACGCTCTTGGATGTTTTTGGAAACTTCGCTGATTTTGACTCCATAGCTTAACACAGTGTAGACATCAACTGCGATATCACCTTCATCAGTCGCTTTCACAACCACGCCCTTAGCATAGTTTTCTTTTCCTAAAAGGGCTTGAAAATTATCCTTGATTGCGTTTTTGCTGGCCATGCCAACTACACCAAAAATTTCAGTCGCTGCACCACCGACGATTGTCGCAATCACATCATCAGTCAGCTCAATTTGACCATCTTTTGTATTAATTTTCACAGTCATAATTTGTACCTCAAAAGTATTTTATAGTTTATTCTACCATATTTTATACAGGGTGTAAAAGAGGAAGGGTCTAAATCAACTGTCTAGGCGGAAATTCCCAAGCAAAAAAAGGACGGAAAATTTCCATCCTTTTTAAATAAAGATTAAACGCGTTCAACTTTACCTGATTTAAGGGCACGAGCTGAAGCCCAAACTTTTTTAGGTTTACCGTCAATCAAAACAGTAACTTTTTGAAGATTTGGTTTAACAGCGCGTTTTGTTTGGTTCATCGCGTGAGAGCGGTTGTTTCCTGACACAGTCTTACGACCAGTAAAGTAACATACTTTAGCCATTGATACTTATCCTCCTGATTAGTTTAAGGTGTTTTACCACATACTTATAAAGTCTACCATACTTTACCGAGTTTGGCAAGAGCTAGTTCCCAAGTTTTGCAAATAATCACCTTTTTAAAACAAGAAATAATTAGATATAAATCACTTTCAAATGACCGAAAGCCACGCTGCCTTCTAAATAGAGCGTTTTTTCTTTTTCACTGGTATCGCGAACTTGAGAAACACCGCCAAAAGCACAAGCAACCTTGCTGACAACCTGCCAAGAGCTTGGAACAAAGAGAGTGGCATTACCAAAAGCAACTTCCACTTTAAAAGTCGCTGAATCCCCAGCTATCTTAGCGTTGTCAAAGTAAACCTTGGCACTACCAAAAGAGCAAGTCAGCTCATCATAGCTAAAATTGTCCTTATTGACATAACGGGTGCCTGAGCCAAAGACAATGCCTTCGCCACCAATTTCTTCGCCAGAAAAATGTTTAGAAAAATGCCTTAATTTCCATTTTTTGCTAGGTTTGACCAAGAAATTGACACCGATACAGGCTAGAATACCAGCAAAACTAACTGCGCTTGCTGAGATATTGGGCAAGAGGTCGTAAGTGCTATTAGCAATGATAAAAGCGATAATGGCAAAGATAAAACCTAGCGGAATGTTGCCAGAATAGAAGCTCTCCGCTGAAAAATAGACAAAGCCCATAATGACCAACAAAGGCCAAACATTGATGTGAATAACGGGAATCCCGAAATTCCCCTGCAAAAGTACCCAAGCTGCTAGAAGTAAGCAAGCCAGTCCTAATATTGTTTTTCTCATGATGTTACCTCGTTTCGTTTAACTTTTCTTTTAAAATTTGATAATAGTGCCTAGACACATACACTTCCTTATGGGTATCGTAGAAACGGACGCTGCTACTGCCCGAAAAGGATTTTTCCAGCGAGTAAATCGCCTTACTATTGATAATGCTGGATTTGGATATGCGACAAAAATAATAGGGCAGGCGGTCTTCCAACTCATAGAGCTTGTGCTTGACTTCATAAGCATCCTCACGCGTATGAGCAAAAATCTTGCTACCGTCAGTCTCGAAAAAGAGAATATTGTCAATATCCAGAAAATATTCGCTAGCTCCCTTATAAAAAATAATGGGCGGTGCCGTTGCTTGCTCCAGAGCTTGCTGAATTTGCTCGAGCTGAGCATCAAATCGAGCAGCCCTGATGACAATCTCTACTTCCGCTAAATCCGAATCCAGTTCTACTCGAATTTTCATTGCTACCTCCTTTACTTTCTACGTTTATTATATCAGTTTCAAAATGAGAAACAAGGCTTTTTCAGTAAGTGGTAGATTTTGGGCGGTAAGTGGTTTGCTGCTAACATTGACAAGAATCAAACATCAAAAAACCGGGTCTCGTCCCGGTTTTTTGACAATATAAGGAAAAGGAATTAGTTTTTCTTGTTTTTAGAGGCTTTTGATGACGGAGTGGAAGTCTTAGATACAGATTGTTTAGAGTCAGTTTTAGACTTACCAAAATTTCTGATTTTATCTATTGGAGTCGTTAGGGCTTTCCCAGCTTTTTTCGCTCCTCCTGCAGCTCCTTTAAAGTCACCTATATAATCTGTAGTAGTTCTATAAATATCTTTCATCATATTAGCACTCTTAACTACGTCCCTTTCTTCCCATGCTTTACCAAATTCTGTCATGTATGCTTTGAAAGAATTCCATCGATTAGACATTCGTTCTAACGCTTCATTTTCAACCATCTTGGCTTCTGGACTATAAGGAATGCCTTGTGAGTAGTTAAATCCTGTGCTTAGCAATAGAGCAGCATCTTGAACTTCTTGCTTATCTGCAACTTTGGTAATAGCTCTTGCAGACTTAGTGACTTGATCTATTGCTTTCTTCCCTCTTGAAGACGCAAATGTTCCTATCGCATAGCCAGCATTTTTAAGCATTTTCATGTTTTCACTGTCTGTTGATTTCTTTTTGGTTGAATTTTCAATAAAAGTGTCTAAGTCTTTTTTCTTACCTTCTACATATTTATTAAACTTCTCTGGATATAAACTAAATCCGCCAACAGCAGTCGTCTCTTTGGCCGCCTTCTTTGCCTCTTTTTCTGACGCTGGGGTTTTAAAGAAGTCTCTTTTAATACCATTTGTCAGTGGATCAAAATAGTCCCCAATTTGCTTCTCGATTTCGTTAGATATTTTACTCAGTTTTTTAGTATCCCTATCTTGAAACGCTTTATAAACTTCTTGTTTTAGTTTATGATAACCTGGACTAGGCTCTGTCTTTTTCTCCTTCTCCGCCATAATAGCAGCCATATCCCTCATATCAACAGCAGTAGGGGGCAAGCCATTTGCAGCATTTAAACCAATACTAAGCATTCTTGAAGTAGAGCCAACTCCTGGTTTGTCTGCAAATTTATTAACATTATTTACTACAGCAGTTGCCCCATCTAATGCGAGATTTCCACCTACCACACCTAAATATGCTAACTCATTAGAAGAGGCTCGAATCGCTGCAAGTCTAGAGGATGAGCTAGCTGCCATGTTATCTATCGCAGCTCCAACATAACCTAAGTCTTTGAAACGTCTATCATCTTTGACTTCAAAATCATTTGTCAAATGCTGTTTAGCAGATTTATTCATAGCATTTCTGTAATTATTTATATCCCTGTTAAACTCGTATTGAAATCTTTCAGATAACGCTTTGGGATCCGAGGTCATTCTGTGGTAAGTAGCACCCGGCCCTGCAAACATCGCACCTGCTTGATAGTAGTCTTCTGGTGTTCGACTAAAAGTTTGAGATAAGCCTAAGTCAACCGTCGTTGGAAGAGTTTGGTTAGTGAGTACGTCCTCTGTAGCTAAAGGATTGTTAAAAAGGGTTGAAGTGGGCTTACTTTCGCTGACCCATTGCCAATCTCCGTCTAAAAACGAACCCGGCAATTGATTTTTTCCTGTTGCTGACAGAGAGGATGCATAGTCTAAAGCAAAGCCTGGGAGTCCTTCCTTACTCGTGGTTGTCTGCTTGAAGCCTGCCCAATCAGCCAAAGCCTCTGACATCGTTGGGGTGTTAACAGTTTTTGACTTCTCAGAGATATCAATCTGCTTCCAATCACCCTCGACTGGATTAAAGCCAGACCATTGATTTACTGGTGACGTGCTAACAAAGTCCTCTGTAGGTTTTGTTGCAGAAAGAGTATATTCACCCTCCAATTGAGAGAGACTTGCTGTTCTTGATGCAGCATCCTGAACACTGGCCCAATCACCAAGTGTCAAATCACTTAGAGAGTTACTTTTGTTGGAAAGCTGGCTTCCAAACGCATCGGTTACACGAGTCCAGTCTCCTGTTGTAAAATCATCTGTTGCCGTGGTAGCTGACGAAGCCGAATTGTTGAAAGAATCATTGATTCTAGACCAATTATCTGCCTCCAAATCACTATAAGCAGCGCTTGTCGACGTTTTATTGTCAGTAAAATCTGATACATGCGACCAGTCACCTGCTGTAAAGTCGTTCAGACCTAAGTCGCTTGTTGAAAATTCATCGCTTGATGAATCAGATACTTTTGACCAATCGCCTGAAGTAAAGTCACTCACTGTCTTGCTGGTTGACGAAACATTATCAGCCAAGGTATCAGATGTTCGAGACCAATCACCTGTATCAAAATCACTAAAAGAGTTGGAAATCTCGGAAGATTTCTTAGCAGCTGAGTCGTTGGTGCTCGTCCAATTTCCTGCGCTCAAATCTGCAGAACTTGTATTGCCGTCAGAAATGCTAGACCAGCTTCCAGAACTATAATTGTTGCCCGATGAAATAGCATCACCAAAGCTAGAAAAGTCACTGTTGTCCTTAGACGAACTGGCATCTCCAATACTGGACCAATTCCCAGAACTATCTGACAATCCAAAGATACTATTCGAAGTAGAGTTTCCAAGACTATCATTATCTGAAGTAGAATAGCCACCAAAGCTGGTAGAATCTGAAGAGCTAAAACTTCCAGAATCTGAGAAACCTAGACTATCACTATTTGAAGTGGAGGAGCCATAACTACCGGAGTCCGAGGTACTGGAGCCAAAACCGCCAGAGTCCGAGGAACTTGAACCGAAACCACCAGAGTCCGAAGAACTTGAACCAAAACCGCCAGAGTCCGAGGAGCTTGAACCGAAACTGTCGGAATCCGAAGAATTGGAGCCAAAGCTACTGGAGTCCGAAGAACCTGAACCGAATCCGCCAGAGTCCGAGGAGCTTGAACCAAAACCACCGGAGTCCGAGGTACTGGAGCCAAAACCGCCGGAATCTGAGGAGCTGGAACCGAAACCACCGGAATTCGAAGTACTGGAACCAAAGCTTCCAGAGTCTGAAGAGTTTGAATCTAAACTGCCGGAATCCGAAATACTGGAACCAAAGCTTCCAGAGTCTGAAGAGTTTGAACCGAAACTGCCGGAATCCGAAGAGCTAGAGCCAAAACCACCGGAGTCCGAAGAATCTGAACCGAAACCACCGGAGTCCGAAGAATCTGAACCGAATCCGCCGGAATCCGAAGTACTGGAGCCAAAACCGCCAGAATCTGAGGAACCTGAACCACCATCATAAGCCTGAACCTGCCCAACGTGGACAAACACAGCGCTCAACAAAATCAAAAGCATTAGTCTTTTCTTCACAAATGCTCCTCCTTTCTTTTTTTACTATTCTAATATACCATAATTTTATTATAGGCTGCTGAGTTTTTTTGCCATGTAAAAATATTTTAAAGACCTTGAAATATTATGTCATATATAATTGACACCTTGTCCAGTAAAAAAGAAACCTTGCTTTTACAAGATTTCTAAGACCTATTTATACCCCCTGCAGGGAATTTTCTTATTAACCCAAATTTGTATTATATAGTGCTGCTCTTAAATTTGTGATAAAAATAATATCAAGCAGTACCTAAAAATTCCTGGTAAAGATACATATTGGGTTTCGAACCATAAAAAACCTAAGCGTGTATCACTCCAACTGTCTAAAAATAAGCTTAATGCTTCTAACTTCTTCTTAAGTAGGATATAAAAAAATTATCTTTCGCTTGATGAACTAGAAAAAGCTACTGTAGATTATAGTGTTTTCTACAAAAAACGAATTAAAAGGACCGAATCCTGTTCAATATAGAATTCAATCCTTTCAATAATTATTGGTTCAGCTTTGAAATCTTAGTATAGAAACCTAGTCTTTCGATAAGATGTCAAAGAAGATTATTTTTCCTGACTATTACTAGCTCCTTCGGAGCCCTCCTTTTGTCCCCCTCTCATTCCTTGAATTATTCCAAATAGCGAGGGAATGCGATCTTCTTTTTCTCCAGTAATGGGATTATAACCTGTCGTACCGATAACAACATCTAAAGGCTCTACATCTGTTTTAGATCCAACAATATTATTTGCAATAATAGCAATTCGACCAACAGATTCAGGCAGAGGAGAACTATCAGGAACAGCATCAGTTCCTGATAAAGTCTCTCCAGTAAGTCCAATGTAGACATTATTTGCTACATTATGAGTTAAATTATCAGCAATTATACCGATGTATCGTGCACCCGTTTCGCTTGTTCTAATCACCCCTGTTCCAAGAACCGGAGAAGTTCCTTGTGCTATATTATAATTTAAAGATCCGATAGGGGTTAGAACTTCTTCAGGCACTGGCTGAGGATCAGGAGTCACGTATGTTCCCAACTCAGTAAACGTCACTCCAGCCAATTTTCCAAATGTGCCATCAAATACATCATAAACTTCTTCTCCAACAATACCCAAAAGAGTCGTTGGAGTAGAAAAAGGCTTTCCAGTTTCTGTCCCCCACATATTAGGGTTCCTTCTTTCTTCTGCATTTGTTGTATTTGTTGCAGAGACAGTGTAATCAGCCTCCAAGGGAGAGTAATTACCCCAAGCATCGTTTCCCAAAACATTGAAAGTTTCATTTGAATCAACTGCCAAACCGCTACCAAGGTCAACAGAAGATTCGGATCCAGTTATATCGGCTGGTTTATCCGAAACGAAACTGCCTAAGCTGTCCGGATTAGCTGTCAAACCATTGCCTGCGGAAGCCGCAGTGCTTGATTCAGTTGCCGAATCTATCGAATTAGGCTTGTCAGAGCTTGCCGAGTTTAT
>NZ_CAJPNR010000019.1 GCF_905372115.1 uncultured Streptococcus sp. | reverse complement strand
GGTTTACACTATGTAAATTATTTTTATTACTTATTTATAAAAACTCCTCGCCCTATCATTCCGATTTTTATATTTAAGTTTATTTTAAGCTTATATTAAGCCTTTTTTAAGCTTTTCTTAAGTTTGTTTTAAGAATCAAAGAATCTGTTTGAATTTTTCTTGCTTGTGGGTTTTTATTTACAGAAATGAATAAGTGTTAAAAAGTAGTAAAAAATACTAGAAGCATTTATTCCAGCTTCTAGTATTTTGAATTTATTAATATTTTAGTTGTTTGATAACCAAGAGGTGGCTATCTTCCTCCCCGACCAAGCTGTGTGGCTCATTGGGCTCCATCGTTAAAAAGGAACCTGCCACTAACCGAACGGTTTGTTCTCCGGCAGAAAAGCTTACATTTCCTGATAAACAAACAACTGTTACTAGTGCATCAGCACTGTGCTCTGGTACTTCTTTTCCTTTGGCAAGATGCAGATGATGGATGATTCTGCCTTCTTCTTGAACAGGTGTTTCTGCAAAATCATTATTGGGATTGGTAACAAAAAATTTCATTTTCTTCCTCCTTCTAATGGATGATGTGACTACTGATCTTCATAGCCTCCACCGGTAATGCCGAAATATTCTTCTAAAGATTTGCCTGATTGAGCAATTTCCTTGGCTTCTTGACCAATATAGCGCAGATGCCAGCTTTCAGGCATATAGCCAGTTGAACCTTCCTTACCCTCTAGATAGCGAACGATAAAACCGTACTTATAGGCGTTATCTAGAAGCCACTGACTTGCTCCGGCTTCTTGTACGAGATTACCATTCTTGTCAATCAAGTCAAATGCCAAACCAGTCTGGTGCTCGCTGTAGCCTGGCCGAGCAGAGTAGCGATCCGCAGCGGCTTTGCCGTCCTGATTGACATAGTTTTGATAGAGCTCGGTCTGAGTATCATAGCTGCGAAAACCACTGTATTGGTCGCTGATAGCATAGCCTTGTGCCTGCATGTCTGCAATCAGTTTGAGCAATTCTGCTTTAGCAGTCGCATTCTCACCTGGGTTATAGGAAGCAGACAAAGGGTAGTGTTTGTTGACAACGAGAATCTCATCATATTTCCCTTTGACACTGTAGTAGCTTCCGTTATAAGAAACATTTTCGTCAATATTTTTGACTTCTTCTGCCTTGTTTTCTGCTACTTGACTAGAAACCGATTTTTCCTGAGACACAGAAGAATTAGGCTGATTACCGCCAGTACTGCTGTTATTACTCTTACTGTTCGTAGAACAAGCTGCAAGACTGAAAACAGCCACGCTTAGAAGTAATATTTTCTTGTATTTCATAATGATCATAATCACCTTCCAATTGAAAAAAATTAAGACTGATCTGAACTCGTATTACCCACTCAACGACTTTTAGCCAACATTAATTACCAAGTTTTTTATTCTAAAAAGTCAGAAATTCGAGACTAGTTTGCTTTTTAATCCCAAATCGTTCTAACCAACTGCGTTTAAACAAATTCTTCTTACTTTAGTTGGGAAGAACTTTGTTTTTTTAGAAATATCTAAGCCAATCTTGTTTTGACATAAAATATCTCCTATCTATAAATTATTATACTACTATAGTATACAAAAAAAGGGCCGGAAATTCAATCCATTCCGGCATTTGCTCTTCTTAATCGCTTGTCATAACGTCAATTTAGCAGGAAAAGCTTCCACTCCTCCTTCGACATTGATTACTTGGTAACCTTTGGCTTCCAAAAATTCGCAGGCACGCGCTGAACGGCCTCCTTTTTGGCAGATGATATGGTAGGGGATTTGTTTATCTAATTGCTCATAGTTCTCCGGTAGGCTGCTGAGAGGCAGATTCTGAGCTCCAGAGACATGTCCAGCTGTAAATTCGTCCACCTCGCGGACATCAATCAACTGCAGTTCTTCTGCCTGCAACTTGTCATATAAATCTTTCGCACTAATTTTTTGCATCATTTTTCTCCTATTCATTCATAATCACAATTTTTCCAAAACCTGCCGTCCCCTCTATAAAAGCATGAGCTTTGGGCACTTGCTCTAGGGAAAAGACACGCCTTGGTGTAACATTGACCTGGTAGCGGTCAATATAGTCAAATAATTCATTCATCAAGTCTTGACTCACATGAGCAGAGTGAAAACTTGTCAGAAAACTGTTATTTCTAATTTCCTCAATTGGGTTGAAACCATTCAACTCCCACTGACCTCCTAAGAGTCCAGTCACACAGATAATCCCCCCCTCAGCGATATGGTCAAAAGAATCCTTGACAGTTACCGGACCGACCAACTCAAGGATTTTATCAAACTTATCCTCTGTTTCCAGTCGGCCATCCTGGTCTATAATGATATCGTCGTAGGCTTGGTGCTTGAGTAGAAACTGTTTGGAACCACTATTGACCGATCCGACGATATGTGTGTCTGGAAACTGTGCCTTGACCAGACGAGCAAAGGCCAAACCGACACCGCTAGTAGCAGCTCGGACTAAAATCTTGTCATTGGGCTCAATACACAGATTTTTCATAGAGCCTAGAGCAGTATAATAGGTCTCTGGCACTGCTGCCAACTCTGTCCAGGTCAGGTTGGTCTCGACTGTATAAATTTGGTCGTTCGGCAGGAGGACATACTCAGCATAAGAACCGTCAAAAGCTCGCCCCATTTCACCCATGATGGAAACCACTTTCTGGTCAATCTCTAAATCTGACCGAGTCGTCTCGGCAACATGGCCAACACACTCAATGCCTAAAATTCGAGGGAAGGTGACACTAGGAGATAAACCCTCGCGAGTAAAAATCTCCGAGTGGTTAATTCCAAATCCTCTAACCTTGACTAAGGTCCAGCCTTCTTGAAGTTGTGGAATCGGTCTTTCTTCCAGCAGAAGCTTTTCTGGGCCACCCGCTTCGTAAATGACTATAGCTTTCATCGTTTCCATAGAATCACCTCGCTTTCTACAAAGTTTAGCATTCTAAGCTTAGACTTTTCAAAACATCAGTCAGATACTCCAGCAAGATCTAATAGTTCTTTGACAAAATCATTGGCTGGCTGTTGGAGAATCTCCTGAGAGGAAGCAAGTTGCTGGATACGTCCTTCATCCAAGTTCAGAATATAGGGACAAGACGCTCGGTTTGACAACCTGAGAGAGCAGCTGGATAGTACTACTCTATCTCAGCAAAACAGCTTACTAAAGCTCCAGCACTTGGTAAGAGTAGCCCAAAACTTTCAGGAACTTAAACAAATCTGTTGTAGAGACAAAGATAGTTTTTTCATTGGTATTAGGATGGAAAGTCATGATATCCTCTGATACAATGTCCCTATCAAAATAAACTTGAATGTCCTTCTCCTCATTGTTAAGCAGACCAAAAGGCGATACCGTTCCTGCTGGTAGGTTCATTTTCTCAGCCAAGGAGTCCAATGAGGCCATGCGAATCCTATCGGCTCCCACTTGAACTTTAAAGTCATCCATATCCAATCGTTTCTTGTCGTCCATGATGAGCAGATAGTACTGAGTTTTCTTCCTGTTGGTCAAAAACATGGACTTAGTCCGGCCTCCTTCCATGCCTTCAATATAGCTATCTGCCTGCTCTGTCGTAAATGCAGGTGGGTGCTCCACCACATCAAAGGTGATTCCCAACTCTTGCAACTTGGTAGCTACTTGTTGATAAGCATCCATAGTTTTTCCCCTTTATTGATGAATAATCTTTTGTACCAGCGCTTGCAAGTCTGGTACAACCTGCTCTGCAAACCAAGGATTTTTAGCCATCCAGATTTGGTTGCGAGGCGATGGGTGAACCAAAGGAAAAAAATCAGGCAGGTAGTCTTGATAATGTTGAACCGTCTCGGTCAGCTTGACGCTTCCTTTTTGATGCAGATAGTATTTCTGCGCATACTGACCAATCAAAATAGTCAGCTCAATATCTGGCAAAAGCTCTAAAATCGGCTGATGCCACTTATCTGCAAAGCCCTTACGAGGTGGTAAATCTCCAGACTTTCCATGCCCTGGGAAATAAAAATCCATGGGCAAAACCGCAAAGTATCCAGAATTATAAAATGTCTCTTCATCGACACCAAGCCATTTTCTAAGACGGTCACCACTCTTGTCCTTCCAGTAAAGCCCTGCCTGCTGAGTTTTCAGCCCCGGCGCTTGACCAACAATGTTAATCCGAGCATTCTTAGGTGCCGCAAAAAGCGGCTTGATTCCCTGCTTCGTAAATTCTTGATTTTCTGAATCAGCCATGATGGCCTTGGCAATATCCTCTATTTTTTGCATGACAGCTCCTTGCAAAGAAACTCATCCAGCAAGACCAAACGAGTTCTTCTTTTTTATTTGATTAGCTCGTAGATAGCCTCCGCGTAAATGGCCGCAGCACGGAAAAGGTCATCTACATCTGTAAATTCATTGGCTTGGTGCATAGTGTTGACATAGTCGGGGAACATTGCGCCAAAAGCTACACCGCGCTTCAAAAGACGACCAAAGGTTCCACCACCAATGACTTGCTCATGTCCTTTGAGACCTGTTTGTTTTTCGTAAACACTCAAAAGAGTTGCTACCAATTCATCATCTACTGGGACATAGTGCGGAGTGTGTCCGTGCTCAGATAGGCTTACTGACACAACACCAGCAACTTTTTCAAGACTGGCCTGAATCGTTTTCGGATCAGTTCCTTGCGGGTAACGGATGTTCAGAGCAATGGTATTGTAAGCCTCGGCACTGTCAAAATGGAAGACACCAGCATTCATGCTGAGAGCACCCATTTTAGCATCTGTATAAGCGATTCCTAACTTCTCACCTGTAAAGTCCTCGTGAAGAACTTGAGCCGCAACTTCCAGATAAGCCTTGGCGTCACCAGCAAAGTCAAATTGGTTGAGGAAGAGAGCTAAATAAGTTGCTCCGTTGATACCATCCTCTGGTGTAGAACCATGAGCAGACTTCCCAATGACTGTCACTTCAAAAGCGTCGCCATTTTCTTTTAGACTAGCTGAAACCTTGTGGGCAGCAGCAAAGTCTTGTAATTTCTTATCCAACTCCTCTGCATCAACTGCTGCAGTAAAAATAGCTGTCGCTGATTCTGGCACCATATTCTCGCGAAGTCCACCTGTGAGGCTCTTGAGTTTAAAGCTGCCATCATTACTGTTACCAAAGTGGAGATATTCTGTGATATTTCCTTTTTCACCATTAATGATTGGAAATTCTGCATCTGGTGAGAAACCAAAGTCTGGTTCAGGCAGACCAACATGCTTGAAATAATAGTCCATGTCTTGCCAACCAGATTCCTCATCAGTCCCCACCACAAAGCGCACACGCTTCGATATTGGCAATCCCAAGTCTTTGATGATTTTCAAACCATAGTAACAAGCCATGGTTGGACCTTTATCATCAGATGAACCACGCGCATATAGCTTACCATCAATGATTCCAGGTTTGTAAGGATCTGTATTCCAGCCACTTCCGGCAGGAACCACATCCATGTGGGCAAAAATCCCTAGTTCTTCTTGACCCTCACCAAAAGTAAAGTGACCAGCGTAATTGTCTACATTCTTGGTTTCATATCCATCGCGCTCAGCGATTTCTAAAAACTTATGTAAGGCATGAACAGGTCCAGGTCCAAAAGGATGCTCCTTGTCCGCCTTGGAGTCATCCCGCTCTGAGTTAATTTCCAAAAGGCTGAACAGATCGGCCAAGAGAGCTTCTCTGCGTTTTTCAACTTCTGCTTTAAAATCAATTGTCATTATTTCACCCCAATTTCCAATTCGATTTAAATCATTTCAACTATGAATTAAATCGTAAACGCGTTTATATCAACGTTTCTCAATGATTTCATCAACTGGCAAACGATAACTAGGTTCTAGTTTTTCAACAGTATAACCAACAGTAATCAAGAGTTCCGGACGGAAACGCTCATCAATTTCCAAAACCTCATTAACCTTAGATTTATCGAAGCCTAAGATGATGTTAGATCCGATATCTTGGTCAGTCAGAGCCAGAACAAGATTCATAGCTACCAGACCAGCATTGAGAGCTAAATAATCACTCTTTTGCTGTTCACTATAGCGAGCAAACTCAGCTGGCAGATTTTGCATATAGAATTGGAGCTGCTCATCAGAGAAATTCTTAACTCCAGCAACACGCGCAATCTTGCGAGCCCGCTTGGTCAAATCTGTATCAGTAAAGAGGGCAATGGTCACTGGCGCTTCCTTAATCTGGTCCACATTTCCACCAAAAGCTGTCTCTGCTAGAGCCTGATTACGCTCCCGCACCACAACGAACTTCCATGGCTGGCTATTGTGGGCACTGGGTGCCAACGTTGCAATTTCAATGGCTGTGCGAACATCCTTTGGATCCACAGGTTTGTCATTGAAATGCTTGGTCGCATGACGCTTTTTATTGAGTTCTAGAAATTTCATAAGTCGCATCCTTTTCTAAATATACTAGCTTCATTTTATCATATTTTGTAAGAGTTTGCAGGAGTTTTTCATTCTCTTAAAAATAAGGATATCAACCCTTGCCACTTGATAAGATTATTCCGTCGCAAAGGTTTCGTTTTCTCCATTCTGGCTACTTGAATCTCTTAAGCCCTTTATTAAACCGCTATTACTAGAGCTTCTTCCTTACTCAAAGACATTCTTAAAGTTTTGATTTTTCATAGATGTCTCAAGTATCGGTTTAGATTTTCATTTTTCAGATGTTTAACTAATTATTTGATTAAGTTATTATATTCAAATCTTTCCCAGAAATTCCATCAAAGAAAATTGGATTTAATGTCGGTTTTAATTTTTTCAGTTTTAAATTTTTGAATTCTCGTTATTTCGGGTTGAAAAGAGATGTTCCCATTCAAAAATTTCCTTCTGATAATTTTATCATAGACATCTTTTACAAGATCTTCCCATTCCTGAGATAAAGAATTTGCATAAGCTGCTTCTGCATCTAATAAATACCTACAAATTAATTTCAATCTATATCTAAAATTGGCTCCGCCACCTCTCGCAACTGTGCCTGTTCCTGCTCCTGAGTTTTCGGATTCAACTTCTCCCACACTGCTTCTGCCACTGTTCGTGGTACGCCGACTTCGACGATTTGGTCAACACTGGCTTCTTTAATCTTGGTTAGAGATTTGAAGTGTTTCATAAGATTTTGCTTGCGTTTTGGTCCCAAGCCTTCAATGCCATCCAGCTGCGATGAGAAGGAATTTTTAGACCGGAGCTGGCGGTGGAAGGTAATGGCGAAGCGGTGGACCTCATCTTGGATACGCTGAAGCAGGAAAAATTCCTGCGAATTCCGGGATAATTCTACAACCTGCAGAGGGTCACCAAAGAGCAATTCATGGGTCTGGTGCTTGTCATTTTTTTGCAGTCCAGCGATGGGAATATCCAATCCCAACTGCTCCTGAATAACTTCTTTAGCGACATTGACCTGACCCTGTCCACCGTCAATGACAATCAAATCAGGCGGAGTCAGTCCATCTCGAATCACCCGACTATAGCGCCGCTTGATGACCTCACGCATACTTGCGTAGTCATCGGGTCCTACCACAGTCTTAATCTTATACTTGCGATAGTCTTTCTTGCTGGGCTTGCCATTGACAAAGACCACCATAGCTGATACTGGACTGGTCCCCATGATGTTGGAGTTATCAAAAGACTCAATGCGAACTGGCGTTGGAATGTTAAGAAGCTGCCCTAGATTCTCAATAGCACCTTGGGTCTTTTCAATAGATTTCTCCAAAAGGTCAAATTTCTGCTGGAGACTGACTCGGGCATTTTTGATAGCCAGATTGACCAACTGCTTCTTCTCGCCTCGCTGGGGCTTAAGCACCTTGGTATCCACCATGGCTCGGACAGCTTCTTCGTCAATATCTGCCGGAATCAAAATTTCATTGGGCTTGAGGTGGGATTTTTCCTGATAGAACTGGCCGATATAGGTCAAAAAATCCTCATCAGGATCATTGTAATAAGGAAAAAGATTGACATCACGCTCAATTAGCTTGCCCTGGCGGACAAAGAAAACCTGTACGCACATCCAGCCCTTATCTACATAGTAACCAAAGACATCCCGATTCTGTAAATCCTTAGCCATAACCCGCTGCTTGGTTCGCAGCGTGCCAATGGACTGAATCAAGTCGCGGTACTCAGCTGCTTTTTCAAACTCCATAGCTTGCGCAGCGCCAGCCATTTTCCCCCGTAAATCCTCAATAATCTGGTCATCTTGTCCTTTGAGAAAAGCCGCGACCTCCTGAGCCAGCTCTTTGAAATACTGGCTGTCTACCTGACAAATAGTGTGGGCCTTGCACTGTCCCAGATGGTAGTAAAAGCAGACCTTTTCAGGCGGATTGGTACACTTACGAAAAGGAAAGAGCCGATCTAAGAGACGCTTGATTTCATTGGCCGCACCAACATCGGGGTAAGGACCAAAATAAAGTCCGCCGTCCTTTTTGACTTGGCGCGTGATAATCAGGCGCGGATAGGTCTCATTGGTAATTTTAATAAAAGGATAGGACTTATCGTCCTTGAGCATGATATTGTACTTGGGCTTGTTTTCCTTGATTAGATTGATTTCCAGAAGCAAAGCCTCAATGTTAGACTCAGTGACAATAAACTCAAAATCCTCAATCTCAGAAACCAGAGCCTCCGTTTTGGTATCATGACTGCCACGGAAATAAGAACGAACACGATTGCGAAGGTTCTTTGCTTTGCCGACATAGATAATGGTACCGTTTTTGTCTTTGTGAATGTAACAGCCGGGACTGGTCGGCAGCAGTTCCAGCTTTGATTGGATTAGCTTGTTCATAGGTCTATTATAGCAGAAAAGGGAAGCATTCAACAGGTAGACACTAGATTACTAGAAAATCATAAGTTTGATTCCTTCCATAGTTAATGCTGAACTATAACCTGTTTTTAAATCTTCTTTCAAGTACCGAAAATCTATTTCAAAAGAAACATGATTCTCTACATAATAAAGCGTTTTCTAAGTAAAAATCAAGCAAGCGATTGCACAGCCATTTTAATAGGCTTTGATTAAATAAACAGAAATAAAATAGAAAAATTTTAGAAAAATTAATATATTTTTAAAAAAATTTCAAAAAAAGACTTGACAAAAATTGCAAACGGTTGCATAATAGAATTGTAAATAAAAATTCCGGGAGGAAATAGGAATGAAAACATGGAAAAAAGTAGTATTGGGCAGTGTCAGCTTGCTGGCTGCAGGAACGCTGTTAGCAGCTTGTAGCTCGAATAGCAGCAAGGAGAGCTCTTCTTCTAAAGCCGATAGCAAGACCTTGAAACTTTGGGTACCAACTGGTGCTAAAGATTCTTACTCTGATACAGTTAGCAAGTTCGAGAAAGAATCAGGCTACAAGGTTGACGTAGTCGAAATGGAAGATCCAAACGCTCAGGAAAATCTGACAAAAGATGCTAGTACTGCTGCCGATGTTTTCTCTCTGCCACATGACCAACTTGGTAAATTAGTTGAAGCTGGAGCTATTCAAGAAGTTCCTTCTAAAATGGCAGAAGAAGTCAAGAAGAACGATACTGAACAAGCAGCAATTGGTGCTCAATACAAAGGCAAAACTTATGCTTTCCCATACGGTATCGAATCACAAGTAACCTACTATAACAAATCAAAGCTTTCCGCTGATGATGTTAAGTCTTATGAAACCATCACTTCTAAAGCTAAATTTGGTGGAAACTTGAAAGAGGCTAATGGATACATCACTGCTCCACTCTTCCTTTCTGTTGGCGACACTCTCTTTGGTAAAGATGGTGAGCAAGTAGACGGAACAAACTGGGGTAACGAAGCCGGTGTGAACGTTCTGAAGTTCATCGCAGCTCAAAAGAATAACAGCGGTTTTGTAAACGTAGATGCTTCTAACCTTCTTGCTAAATTTGAAGATGGTTCAGTTGACGCTTTCCAATCAGGTCCATGGGACTACGCAGCTGCTGAAAAAGCTGTCGGCAAAGACAACCTTGGTATCTCTGTTTACCCAACTGTTAACATCGGTGGACAAGACGTTCAACAAAAAGCCTTCCTCGGTGTAAAACTTTACGCAGTTAACCAAACACCTTCAAACGGCGACACTGACCGTATCGCTGCAAGCTACAAACTGGCTCAAGTGCTTACTAGCAAAGAAAGCCAAGAAAACCAATTCAAGTTTGAAGGACGTCACATCATCCCAGCTAACAAAGAAGTACAAGAGTCTGAAGATGTGAAGAAAGATGCATTGGCACAAGCTGTTATCACAATGGGTTCTTCTGATACCTACACAACAGTTATGCCTAAACTTAGCCAAATGTCTGTCTTCTGGACTGAAAGTGCTGCAATCCTCAGCGATGCTTACAACGGTAAATTTGGTGAAGATCAATACCTCGCAAAATTACAACAGTTTGATAAAGATTTAGCAGCAGCTAAATAATACTCAAGCAAATTTAAATAAGCATTGAAGTGAGGGGGGCAGCCTCCTCACTTCTTTCTTTGTAAATATAAGGAGAATACTATGACTCAGTCATCTTATGACAATGCATCCATGGTTCAGGTCTTTAAAGAGGGAACCTGGGATGTCAAACTCTCTTTTCTGATAATGGGGCTGAGCAACCTCGTACATAAACAGTTCATCAAGGGGCTGCTCTTCCTCTTCTCAGAAATTGCTTTCCTGATTGCTTTTGCAGTTCAAATCATACCAGCTATTGGCGGCATGATTACATTGGGGACTCAAGAGCAGGGAGAGGCTATCAAAAAAGTTAATGGCTTGGAAATCACTGTTCAAGTAGCGGGTGACAACTCTATGCTGATGCTGATTTTTGGACTTGCTTCTCTTATCTTCTGTGCAGTCTTCGCCTACATCTACTGGTGTAACCTGAAAAGTGCTCGTCACTTGATGGCTCTCAAACAGTCAGGCCAGAAGATTCCCAACTTCGTTGAGGACTTCAAGACGCTTGCTGACGGCCGCTTTCACATGGGCCTAATGAGCATCCCTCTTATCGGAGTACTGCTCTTTACCATCCTGCCTCTGATCTATATGATCTGTTTGGCCTTTACTAACTTTGACCATAAGCATCCAGCTCCTAAATCACTCTTTGACTGGGTTGGCTTCTCTAGTTTTGGTGATGTTTTCTCAGGTCGTATGGCTAGCACCTTCTTCCCACTTTTAGGCTGGACCTTGATTTGGGCGGTTGCTGCAACAGCTACTACTTTCTTCTTCGGTATCGTTTTAGCTCTCTTGCTCAATACCAAAGGCCTCAAGTACAAGAAAGTTTGGCGCACGCTCTTCGTTATCACTATTGCTGTGCCGCAATTCGTATCCCTGCTCTTGATGCGCAACTTCCTGAATGACAATGGACCTTTGAACGGATTATTGCAAAGCCTCCATCTCATTCAGCATCCAATTCCATTCTTGAGTGACCCTGTTTGGGCTAAGTTCTCAATCATCCTTGTCAATATGTGGATTGGTATTCCATTTACCATGCTGGTAGCGACTGGGATTATCATGAACCTACCTAGCGAGCAAATCGAAGCCGCTGAGATTGATGGAGCTAGCAAGCTTCAAATCTTCAGGAGCATTACTTTCCCTCAAATTCTCTTGATTATGGCGCCATCACTCATCCAGCAGTTTATCGGGAACATCAACAACTTCAACGTTATCTACTTCCTGACAGGCGGTGGACCTACTAACTCTTCCTACTATCAGGCTGGCTCAACTGACCTCTTGGTTACCTGGCTCTATAAACTGACCGTTTCTGCCAAGGACTACAATCTGGCATCTGTTATCGGTATCCTGATCTTTGCAATCTCTGCAGCCTTCAGTCTCTTAGCCTATACTAGATCCGCATCATTCAAGGAAGGAACTGCTAAATAATGAAAAATAGAAAAAAACTCAGTTTATTAGGGATTTATGTCTTACTGGCTGTTTTAGCACTCATCTGGCTAACGCCGATTATCTGGATTTTTCTGACCAGCTTCCGTGGTGAAGGTTCTAATGCAGTCCCTTACTTCTTCCCTAAGACTTATACTCTTGACAACTATATCAGACTGTTTAATAACAACACTTATCCTTTTGTTCAGTGGTTTATGAATACCCTGATTGTTGCGACAGCAACTTGTATCCTGTCTACTTTGATTACTGTGGGTATGGCTTACTCACTCAGCCGTATCAAATTCAAGCATAAAAACCGTTTCCTCAAGCTGGCTTTGGTTCTTAACATGTTCCCAGGCTTCATGTCTATGATTGCGGTTTACTACATCTTGAAAGCACTCAATTTGACACAAACCCTGACATCACTGATTCTGGTTTATTCAGCTGGAGCAGCTCTAGGCTTCTATATTGCTAAAGGTTTCTTTGATACTATCCCATATTCTTTGGACGAATCCGCTATGATCGACGGAGCGACCCGCTTCCAAATCTTCCGGACTATTACATTGCCGCTTTCAAAACCGATTATCGTTTATACAGCGCTTATGGCTTTCATGGGACCTTGGGTTGACTTCATCTTTGCCTCTGTCATCCTAGGCGATGTCAAGGAAAAATACACAGTTGCTTTAGGACTTTTCCAAATGCTTAATAAGGACGCCATCAATAAATGGTTCTTGCCTTTTACATCTGGAGCGATTATCATCGCTATCCCAATCACTCTTCTCTTCATCTTCATGCAGAAATACTACGTAGAAGGTGTAACAGGCGGCGCAGTCAAATAGAATCTATTATGTATATTGAAAACTTCCGACAGTTAATATCGGAAGTTTTTATCTTTCTTTTTATATTAGATTGTTTAATTGCTGTAGACACCAAAAAATGAGTCTGGAAATTATTCCAGGCTCATTTTGTATTTCTTTAATTATAATCTTCATCTCTGCGACGGCGCTTGTTGGTTCCCAAAAAGGCCGCTGCACCAAGTGCCATACCAAAAATTGCTAGGCGTTCTGCTTCTGAACCAGTATTTGGCAGAATAGCAGGAACTGTTGGAGCCTTATCAGCTGTCGTAGCCACACTAGCTAGCTGAGCTGCAGGATTTACAACAAAATCAGTAAATGCACCACCACCTGCCGCTTGAACAGCGCCTGTAGTTGCTCCTTTGACTTCACGAGTGTTTGCATGAACTTCTGCAGTCTTAGCATCTGAATCTTTCTTAGCTTCATCCTCTGCACCTGGACCAGCAGCTCCGCCTTTTACAGCTGTTAGAGTCTGTTTATCTTCACCTGAGCGATAGTTGCTATTCAGAGCATTTCCATACAGGAGAGATGCTTGATTCAAGATATTCAAGAGAGTTTCATAATTCGCTTGAAGACTGTTGTAGGATTCCTCAAGAACAGCTAAAGTTGCAGTCTCTTGATTTAAGATTGCTTGTTTAGCTTCATAATCAAGCTGCGCTTCTGCCAACTCCCGCTCTGCTTCTGCAAGTAACTGAGGAGCATTTTGAAGGTCAATAACTTTCTTTTTAGCTGCTGCTAATGTCTTTTGAGCAGACAGCAAGTCCTCTTGAGCAGTTGTCAAATTAGCTTTCGCGGCTTCTTGAGCTGACTGAAGTTCTGCCAACTTATCTTTAGCTGCTGCTAGAACTGCCTGAGCATTGCTCAAGTTAGTCTGATAAGGTGCTAGGTTTGCTGCAATCTTAGCTGTCGCTCTGTCAAGAGCTTCCTGCTTAAGGGCAACATTTTGCTTGGTCAAAGCTAGATTATTTTCAGCAGTTGCTACTTTCTGACGAGCTGCTTCAACTGCTGCAATTTGAGCTGCCGCTGCCTTTTGAGCATCAGCTAATTGAGCATTGAGGATATTGATAGCTGATTCCTGACCAACTTTTTGAGCCTTGAGTTCAGCCAATTGATTCTTAAGTGCTGTAACATTAGCGTTAGAACCTGCAGAACGACCACCACCAGCACGTAATAACTGCTCCATAGCCGCAACAGTCAGCAAAGTACCATTATTAACACGTTGGTCAAAGTTGCTAATATGATGGAAACCAACTTCGGATGTACCATGAGGTGTGCCAAATCGGTTTTGATGTTTATCATAAGCCGCCGAGATAGCATTAGCTTTATTGTCCATCATCTGAACATAGTGACCAATCTGAGCAAATACACCAGATCCAACTCTCGTATAGATAGCATTAGCATCAATCTGAGTTTCATCAGTAGGCAGTCCATATTGCGCCGCAATCCGTTGATAGAGTTCTTTTTCACTGTGCCAGAAATTGACAGCTCCTTGTGGGTCATAGCTAATCGCCACATTTTCGTTACCAATCAGCTTGCCCATGTGCCAGTTATTGCGCTCAAAGTAGATAGTCTGAATCTGGCTAGCCACATTCGCATACGGATCAACCAACAACTCTTGTAAGCCAGCATTACGACGGTAAGCATTAATAGCCTTCACCAACTCTAAAGCTTGAAGGTTATTTTCTAGACTAGCTGGACTGGTTGGGTCAGAATTAACTGAAATACCAAATTCATTTTGACCGCGTTGGTAAACAGCAAGTGCATTGTTAGCAGCATCACGAATTTCCTGATTAGCCCCATTGTTACGGACGTTTTCTAAAAATTGAGAATATATCGTATTGCGAAGGTCAACAGGAGCTGTTGCTGCTGCTTTCTCAGCAGCAGGAATCTGTCCTTCAAGAGAGCTGATAGCTTGATTGGTTTGACCCAAAGATTCCTTTGCCTGATTGATTTTATTCTGGATTTCAGCCTGCACTTGTGGAGCAGAAGACGCTGCTTGTTCTGCCTTTGTCAGTTCAGACTTTGCATTGTCTAAAGCAGTCTGTGCTTGACTTTGCTGACTCTTAGCAGTTGCTACAGCTTGCTCTTCTGAGTTAAGTGGTGTTTTAGCTTGTTTCAATTCAGTCTCTGCAACATCTACCAGAGATTGACTCGCTTTAATAGTATTAGCTTGATCTTTAACAGCTTGGTCAGCCTTGGCAGCTTTAGCCGCTGCTTCTCGAACAGCAACGTCTTTCGTGCTAACCTCTTGCTCTGCTGTTTTTGCTTCTGTCTCCGCTTTAGCAACATTTTCTTCTGTTGCTTCTGCCTGTATTTCTTTAGCAGTCTCAACAGCAGCTTCAGCCACTTTCACGCTAGTTTTTGCATCTTCAGCTTCTGTTTTAGCAGTATCTACTATCGATCTTTGCTCATCGAGTTTAGCTTTGGCAGCTTCAGCATTTTCTTGGGCAACCGCTACATCTGCTGCTGTCACTGGTTTTCCAGTTACCTCAGTCGCTTGTGGAGCTGTTATAGTTGATTCAACCAACTCATCCGCATGCACTTGATGGGTCAGTCCACCAGAAATAATAGTTGTAGCCGCGATACCAGTCGCTACAACAGACTTGCCTATTTTCTTTTCCATAATCAATCTCCTTTTTATAATCTCACATACTATAATTAACCTGGGTATAGCAGCCCGCATAGTAATATACTATCACAAAACGCTAGTATTAACTAGTAGCAAACGTATCCTTTTAATAGTTTTTTTATTACATTTTAGTTACAAAAATGTTTTATTATAAAAATAAGCTGGTTTTTCCAACAAAAATGAGCATTTCTGTATCGAATAAAGCAAAAACTCTTAGATCCTTTCTAAGAGTTAACTTTGCTTGTCAGTTCGATTGAGCTTGTCGAATTTCTTCTAACATTGCTTCTTCTTCGGCCGTCATCTCATATCGTTCCAGCAAGTCTGGACGTCTTAGATAGGTCTTTTTCAGACTTTCATAGAGACGCCATTTGCGGATATTTTCATGATGACCACTCATGAGGACTTCCGGAACGACCATACCCCGATATTCATAAGGTCGAGTGTACTGAGGATACTCCAAGAGCCCAGATGAAAAACTATCATCTGTATGACTGGCTTCCTTGCCAATAACCTCTGGTATCAGGCGAACGGTAGCATCAATCATGGTCATAGCCGCCAATTCTCCTCCAGTAAGGACATAGTCCCCAAGCGAAATCTCATCTGTCACTAAAGTCTTGATCCGATCATCATAGCCTTCATAATGGCCACAAATGAAAATGAGTTCCTCTTCTTTAGCCAGCTCCTCAGCATAGGCTTGGTCAAAAGTCCGACCAGCAGGATCCAGCAAAATCACACGAGGTTGCTTCTTTTCAATGGCATCATAGGCATCAAAAATAGGTTGCGCCCGTAGCAGCATACCCTGACCTCCGCCGTATGGCTCGTCGTCTACATGCCGAGATTTTTCAGCCTTTTCTCGGAAATTGTGGTAGTTGATTTCTAAGAGGCCTTTTCCCCGCGCTTTACCGACGATAGAGTGCTCCAAGGGTGCAAACATCTCCGGAAAGAGGGTTAAAATATCAATTTTCATCGTCCAGTCCTTCCGGTATCTCTACATCAACCCGACCTTGCTCAATGTCAATCCCCAGCACTACTGGCGGAATATAAGGCAGCAGCAAGTCGCGCTTGCCTTTACGTTTGACCACCCAGACATCATTGGCTCCTGGCTGCAGAATTTCCTTAATCGTACCAAGAAGAACGTCATTTTCATAGACTTCAAGGCCGATGATTTCATGGTAGTAAAATTCACCGTCTTCCAAGTCCGTCAAATCTTCCTCTCGGACTTTCAGAGTGAAATTACGGAATTTCTCAATGTCATTGATATGGTACATCCCCTTAAACTTGATAATATCAAAGTTCTTGACCTTGCGATGGCTGGCAATCTCCACATCCATGACAAACTGATCCTTCTTGTCAAACAGGGCAAGGGTATTGCCTTTTTTAAAACGCTCTTCTGCAAAATCCGTCACTGACAAAACCCGCATCTCACCTTGCAGACCTTGCGTATTGACAATTTTTCCAACATTAAAATAATTCATCTCGACTCCAACATATTATACTCTGCCTAGTATTTTATCATGATAT
The DNA here is from genome assembly GCF_905372115.1 of uncultured Streptococcus sp. GTDB lineage: Bacteria > Bacillota > Bacilli > Lactobacillales > Streptococcaceae > Streptococcus. The sequence continues at coordinate 18,179 of NZ_CAJPNR010000019.1, read as the reverse complement.
AGGGGAATGTACAAGGGAGACAAGGTTAGATTAATTTTCCTTTAATTGATGATCTACTTCGATAAAAAATTGTTCCAAAATCTCATTAAATTCAAGTGGAGAATCATTCATAGGCTGGTGTTTCGTACCTAAAACAACTACCTGACGAGAATTTGGGTTAAGCGAGATGAGGTCTGAATATATTTTCTGCAAATGAGTAGGAAAGTCATGCTCTCCACGAATAAAAATCATAGGAGGATTGCCCTTATACCCTTCAATCTCATGCACTGCTAGAAACCCTGTTACTCCAAGATTGATAAAAATATCTCTACCAGTATCTAAAATTGCTTTCTTAATCAATTCTCGAGTCACTAGATTATTTGAGCACATTTTAGAATTTTTATCTGCAATTATTCTCCAAGGAATTGTTTTATACATAAGAGAACTGTACTTTATTCGATTTTTTTCTTTATCTGACATATAACGGTGCTGTCCCCAACTCCCAATCATGGCTAGTGCTTGGACACGTTCAGGATGACGATAAGTATATTCTTGCAATGGATTACCACCCCAAGAATGTCCTACTAGGATAGCCTTATCTAACTGAAAGTAATCTAAAATAACGCCTACATCTTGAGTTGCCCCTTCCAAGTCAGGAAGCCCTCTTTTCATTAAGGACTCACCTTGTCCTCTAACATTGGCAAAATAGAGGTCAAAATCTTCAAAAGCCTCATACTGATGGGCCCACATTTGGCTACGCCCACAAGCTCCATGGTAGAAAATAATATGACGCTTTTCTTCTTTTCTTCTACCTGGTCTATGATAAACAACCAAGTCACAATTCTCCGCTGAAACAATATGACGAATCAACTTATCATTTTTCTTATCGTAAAAGGCAATAGCCGATAGTAACTCCTCATTTTTTATGTGGTTCATATCCTTCATCATTTCTAATCTTTCTTTTCAATTTCAGCACTTTTCTGCCACTTAATAGCCAGTTCAATTTGCTGCTTTCTTTCACAGACAACTGCTTGCATATCATCCGGACTCTGTAGATTTATTACTTTGACGGCATAATCTGCCGAGACAATGGCATGACCTCGCATGTGGGCTGTTGCGACCGCTTGGGCAAAGACACGCGCGGCATACTTACTGAGTGATGATTTTGCTTGCTGCGACAGCTGCTGAGCTAAGAAACCAGTCTGCCTCAGCTCATTGGCAGAAACATTTCCCGAAAGTCGCGCTTCAAACACTTCCTGGACTTGAGTCAAGATTTGCTGTTTTTTAAGATCGTCACCAATATCTATCAGAGCTGTAAAGCGAGTGGCATGTTCCATTGCCCATTGGGCAAGCTGCTTCTGAGGAAGCTGGACCAAGATTTGTTCCAGTTCCAATCTTTTCCGACCGTCATCAAGAATCTTTAGCTTGTAAGGACTAGGTAGACTCACTTGTCCATTCTCATAACACTCTCGTTCGTGGGCGTTCCAAGCATAATCTTCTGACTTCATATTTCCTCCGTTTCCACGCTTCTCGCTTTCCTCGTTGAAGAAGCAAATATACGTAGTTCTCGTATACGCTCGATCTGCATCAATGCCCCTAAATTCAACTGCGCCTAACGGCTTGTTTCATTAAGGGTCTTGTACCCACGCTTCGCTGGGCATCAATTTCCCTAAGCTCACTTGAGAGCTGCACACTCAGTTCGCTAAGAGAAGTAGAAAAAACAGGACGCACTGGTCCCGTTCTTCTTATTTCTCATCAATAACGATGCGAACTTTTTTGTATTCAGTTGGGACAGAGTAAACAATCGTCCTTATAGCGGAGATAGTACGACCTTTACGACCGATTACACGTCCAACATCACTCTGATCAAGATCCAGGTGATATTCTAAAAATTCAGGTGTATCCTCAATCTTGATAGTTAAGGCATCTGGCTGTGAAATCAAAGGTTTCACTATCGCAATAATTAGATTTTCAATCGTGTCCATATGTCAACCTACACTTCTATTATTTAGAGTATTTTGAATCGTGGAATTTCTTCAATACGCCTTCTTTTGAAAGGATGTTGCGTACAGTATCAGAAGGTTGTGCACCATTACCCAACCACTCAAGGATACGGTCTTCTTTCAAAGTCACTTGGTTTTCAGCTACAAGTGGGTTGTAAGTACCAACTGTTTCGATGAAACGTCCGTCACGAGGTGAACGTGAGTCTGCAACATTGATACGGTAGAAAGGTTTTTTCTTAGAACCCATACGAGTCAAACGGATTTTTACTGCCATTATTAAGGTCTCTTTTCTTTATTTTTTCTTTTGGTGAAATAGCAGAGCTATTAAGCACATGTTCTATTATAGCAGATTAAAAACAGCTGTCAAGTTTTTTTCTTGACAGAGTTAAAAATTTTTTAGATTAGTCTTTTTGGTTGTTTAAAACTATTTGTTCAGAAAGGTTTTCATATTTTTTAAAAAACAATTTGACTGAAGCGTCTTTAGGAAAAGCACCTAAATCCATATACTTATTAATGGTCTCCGGTGCATAATACTCTGTGTCTCCACTACGACTATTATAGGACCTGCTTTTTACCTCGTCTTCTGATATATTTTTCTCATCCAGTACTTGGTCTGAATGAAATTCGAAAGACCATTTTAATAGGTCAGCTTTATCCATTTTTTGGACAATCTCTTTTAGCTTATCATGATTTTCTGGATTGTTCCTGAATTCGACTAAAAACTTACTATATAGCATGAGATATTTATTTAGACTTTCTGAATCATCAACCTTTTTAGAGGACGAAACGCTTATAGTCTGAAATAGAGCTCTGTCAAATCCTGATTTTTGCTGGTATACAGCAGTCATATCATCTTCCATTTCGCCCTCAATCTCATCAATTAAGCTAGTTATTTCTTGGTCTACCAAACAATCCAGTAGCTGATCTGCTGTTCTCTCTCCGTAAAATATCTCATAAAATTCGATTTTACTGCCTTTTCGATTTGGGTGGTATTTTAGAATAGGGTACTTTTGGATATCTTCCTCGGTGAAATACAAATCAATTGTCGCCCCGCCACCCTCATAATGATAACTGCCATCAGAACTAATCTTGACGGGCTGAAAAGGGAGCTTTTTAAAAAGGGACTTCGTCGTTCGTATGCTCTCGTCGACTTCTTCTTTCTTAGCATAACAGGCTGTCAGTAGCAACAAACTGGCAAGAAGAGAAAACAAGGCAAGGATTTTTTTCATTTGAAGTCTCCTTATGGAACCAATAGTCTGATAATGTCGTCATAAGAATAAGCGGTATAGGTCGGTTGAAAAAGACTTTCATTTTCTAGCTGCTTGGGATTGTACCAGATAGAGTCCAATCCAGCATTATTAGCGCCAGCAACATCAGCTGTCAAGGAGTCTCCAATCATCAAAGTCTGAGACAGGTCAAAATCTGTAATCTGCTCTGCTATTTTTTCATAAAATAAAGCTTCAGGCTTCTGAGTCCCCATCTTTTCCGAGATAAAAATATGATTAAAATAAGGAGAAATGTCGGAATGGGCCATGCGTTCGGTCTGAATAGCCGTGATGCCATTGGTCGCTCCGTAAATCTCATAATCAGCAGCTGTCAAGTTGTCCAAAAGCTCGCTAGCACCAGCGTAAGTTTGTCCTTGCTGAGCAATATGCTGCTGATAAAGAAAGGCCAGCTCTGCTCCATCCTTCTCAATGCCAAAATGGGCAAAAAGACGAGAAAAGCGAGTGTTGACCAGCTCCGGCTTGGTAATTTTACCCTGCTCCAGTTCCCGCCAAAGCCCCTTGTTCATGGGAATATAATAGTCTTTGTAGGTCTGAATATCTGTTATACCTTGCTCTTGCAAAAAAGCAGTCAGAGCAAAATCTTCAGCAGTATCAAAATCCAGCAATGTATGGTCAAGGTCGAAAAGTAGAAATTTGTATAACAAGGTAGAAATCCTTTCTGCAACTGTAGTAGCTTCATTATACCACAATGCATAAAAAACCAGCCGCTCAAAAATAAACGGCTGATTCTCATTTTATTTCACCACAGGTATCCAGAGTTCCATTTGATAGTCTGGCACCCCTGGTTTCAATCCTGCTGCATTACATTCTTTTATTTCCCAAACAGCATCTTCGTTTTTCTCACTTCTTCTACTCTTCTTTATAGTGAATACACAAATCTCTAAATTTACTATCTAACGCTGCAATATCAAACAAGACTTCTGATAGTTTCTGATAATCTTCCTTGATACAAAATAGATGAGCTTGGCCGAACAATCTTGCTAAATTTTCTTTTATTTCTGATCTGACAGCATCGTATTCTTTTAAGAAGTTGCTCATGTATAGATTTCTGATAGAAGCTAATTTGAAACTAAAGTATTGATGAAGATGCTTTTGTTCTTCATTCAAGCCATTGTCCGCTACCGACTTAGCATATTTTGCAATCACATTCTCCTCGCCGTGCTCATATCGTTGCTTCATCAGTATAGATGTTTTCTGGTAAATCTCTTTGGAAGTAGGAGATTTGATTTTTTTGAAGTTTCCCCACATGGAGAAAGAACCTCTTTTATAGTCGATATTTTTAGCTTCCCAGGCTTTTAAAAATTCTGAGAAACTCATTTTCATACTAGCAAAGCCTGCTGGATCATGGAAATAGATAAACTCATCATCTAGATCATAAACTGAAACAAAATGGTCCACCCCATACAAATGGATATGATTGGGGTTATAAGTCAGATAACCCATGTCCAAAGGGCCAAGAACAACTGACCCGCTGAGCAAGAACTTACTTAAGATCTCTCTGATAGAGGGAAGATTCAAATCATTTGAATCCTTTATATAGTATTCATCATATGTAAAACCCAGAATGTTTAAAGAATGGCTGATAGAACTATCTGGCATTCCATTATCAAAGAAAACTAAGGGGTGTTTTTCATCTTCCTTTACAATACTGGCGCCATTTCCCATTACCATAATGGCTTCCAAAAACTCAGGGCGAACATCATAACCGTACGAATGCAGCGCCATCGCAAGTGAATATGTATAACAAAGAGAAACGTCCCCAAAATACATCTGCATAGCATCATCCTCCTCTGTAATCAACGCCTAAAAAATGACTTGCAATCACCATTTTATTTCACCACTGGTATCCAGAGTTCCATTTGATAGTCTGGCGAGGACATGTCTCCCTCGGTGTAAACTTCAAAGTCTGGTGCTCCTGAGTGGCGATAGCCAGTTTCTGGGAAAAAGACTTCCAAAACATATTTCCAAGCATGGTGGATGCTGCCTGGTATAGCGCCTTTGACGGGTACGATGGCATATTCAGCTTCTGCGATTTCTTTGATTGACAGACCTAGTTCTTCTGCTTTAGCTTTATCCTTCACATCATAGGCAGCCATATAGTTGATGATTTCGCCTTCTTTGACATCCGAGCAGACACCAAAGGATTGGCCACTGCCCAGACTTTCTAGGCTTTCAAAGGTGTGATTTACATAGAGCTGCTCCCATGCAGACGGGCACTGGCTATTGTCAATAGCTTCCAATAGGACGCCTGCCACGGTAAAAGCAGGTTTCTTTTGAATCTTGATATCCATGTTCTTTCCTCCTGTAATCTTTAAGGATAATTGAAGTCTAGGAAAGACCCGATAAGGTTTTCCATTTCGAACTTCTGAGGGAGTAACACCATGGAATTTCTTGAAGGCTGCGCTGAAGGCATCCGCAGACTCATAGCCGTATTTCAGTGCTATATCAATGACTTTCTCAGATCTTTCCCGCAAGTCTGTCACTGCTTCTGACAGCCTGCGATTGCGTAGATATTCTGCTAAAGTCATATCTGCTAGGATGGAAAAGAGCCTGCTAAAAAGAGCATAAGAATAGCCTGATAATTGCTGGAATTTCTGCAAGTCCACTTCTGCATCCAACTTACTTTCCAGATATTCCATGGTTCGATTGAATTGATGCATCATATTCTTTTTCACCTCACAAAAGATACTAAGGCCGTTAAAAACAAAGTGAAAATAGGAAAATTGGCGGAGGGGCTCCTGCTCCGAGAAAATTTTATCTTTTTCACACAGCTTTTAGGCCGTGTTCAATTCTAACTATAGTCTAACAGATATAAGATACTTCCGCCCTAGAATTTTTGTACAAGATTTAGAGGGGGATTCTACAACCTATCCCGCAACTTCTCCACAAAGAGATAAGCCGCAGGACAGGTTAGGGTATTTTTGATTGTCAGATGATTAATCTGATGAATCTTCTTACGGTCTGTATGGGGAAATTCTCTGCAAGCCTTTGGCCGGACATCGTAGATTGAGCAAAGATTGTCTCCTCCTAAAAAAGGACAAGGCATCGCCTTGAAAACCTTGTCACCGTCTTCGTCCACCTGCAGAAACTCCTCTTCAAAAGCCGGCAGCTTCATCTTGAAATACTTGGCAATACGGACAATATCGGCTTCCTTAAAGTCTGGTCCCAGCGTCTTACAGCAATTGGCGCAGGCTGTACAGTCAATCTCCTCAAAGACCTCATCATGGATCTGCTGGGCAATCTTATCGAGGTTTTTTGGTGGCTTTTTCTTAAGACTGGCTAAAAATTTTCGGTGCTCTTTCTGCTTCTGCAGAGCTAACTGATGGTACTTTTCAAGGTCGATTTCTTGGGTCATATATTTTTCTTTCTGTATTCAAATTGTTTTTATTATATCATAAAATGAGCGCTCTTAAATGTTGTCAAACCCCAAAAATATGACATATTCCACCTCGCAAAAAAATCTGAGAACCAGTCTCAGATTTGCTTTTTATGAACTTAGAGAGCAATCATCACATGCGGTTGCTAAATGCTTTTTCCACCGTCCTTGCTGACGCTCCAAGTTTCTTCGATATAGGGGATAAACTCATACAGAGTATCTTCATCGCCTTCAAAGGACATCATATAGACCTTATCGCCTTGTTTGAAGACCCAAACCGTTAGGTTTTGAGTGGATTTTAAAACAACATTAATCTGAAAGGCTTCATTTCCAGCTACTGTACTCTTTGCTCCCCAAAAATCATCGACTTCCTTATTATCCTTCCAGTGGTAAGCGATCCGTTGGGCAATAGTTTCAGCGTTGAATTCTTCACCTTCTCCGATATTGGCTTTTTCTTTTGTATAAGCGTTCATCGTGACAATGTTATAGCCACTTCCATCCGTATACTGGACACTGTCGCCACCATCTACGTCTGTAAACTTAATCCAATTGTCAGGAATACTGATATAGCCATAATCATCAGAACCAACCCGCTGCGTACCCGTAGTCTTTGACGAATCTTTTTCTCTACGACTGCTACTACTTGTATCGCTGTCATCTCTCAGGGAAACTCGACTGGAAGAATCAGATGCTTTCCGACTGCTATAGCTCTTAATAAGGCTACAAGAGGACAGGGAGAGGCCGGCTAAGATTATCAGGGAGAGCAGAAAGTACTTCTTTTTCATGGTCATTCCTTCCTAAATCTAATAAATTTTACTAATACTAGTTTACCATATTTTTAGGACGAAAGGAAAGAGAGACATTGTCGCATCCGATTTCTTTTTCCATTTATAGGACTATGCTTTTTTAGCAGCCTTATTCCACTGGTACCATCCGACCAAACTGTTGATTAAATAAATCAAATATTTCCCTTGAATCTGAAGGCTTTCACCCCACCAGAGGTAAATAGAAAAAATATTGGTCGCTGCCCAGAAAATCCACTGTTCGCGATAAACAGCCGTCATCAAGATTTGCCCTACACCATTTGTCGCATCCGTGATTGAATCACGATAAGGACGATTGGCACCCACAGACTGATAAATCAAGCCAAAGACCAACCACCAAAGCACACTGAGCGATAGATACTTTGTCCATCCTTTAGCATCTAGCTTACGAGCAACAAACTCTTGCTTTTCTTTTTTGAACTGACCTTGGTAAATCCACACCAAGAGGCCAATTGGCTGCATGATGGTGAAGTAAAGAGTCGTCAGGACCTCGCCATAGAAGCCTTTCTGCAAAGCCAAAATCAAATAAATCACAGAATTGATCAAACCAAAGAGGTAATTGCTAGCCCGTCCTTCAGAAACGAAGATCACACAGATAATCCCAGTCAGACTGCAAATCATCCCTGTCCAATCCACGATGCGATGTTCATATATCAGCTCTAGCCAGAGCGGAAAACTCCCTAGAATCAAGAGATAGGCCCATTGACCTAGACTGCGATGAGCAAACAAATCGTCCCAGATAAGTTTCAAGGTACCAGAAAAGCCGAGCTTCTTCATGCTAGTCATCATTCGTTTGTAGCCACCAGACATTTCAGAAAGCGTCAGCTTCATGTTTGCGATTTTCTTTTGGATATAAGTATTCATTCTTTCTCCTTTTGTTTTTTAAGAGCCGTGTCAAATTGACTTACGGATGCAACGCTCTATTATTTTCGAACACGCACAAGGTTTGTCTCATACAGTGTTCACATTTTATCATATTCCTATTTCAAAAAATGTCAAGTAAAATCCAAAAAAGATTTCCTAACGTTCGGATTTTAAGAAAAGATCTACAAATTTTTGTAAGTCTTTTTACTTGGATTTGATAGTAGTCGAACGTTTTTTCGATTTATTGCTATATTTTTGTGAAACATAATTAGCTTCTACACTGAAAAAACAAGAGACTTAATAAATAAACCTCTTGTTTTTTAAACTATTATTCGCTGACTGCTCCCTTGCCATCAAGGCTCCAAGTATCTTTCATGTTTGTAATGAAATCATCAAGAGTTTCTTCGTCGCCTTCAAAGGATAGTATATAGACTTTGTCATCTTTTTGAAAAACTAATGTATTAGCAAGTTGCCCCGATTTCAAAATGATGTTTATTTGAAAGGCTTCTATTCCTGAGACAGTACTTTTAGAGCCCCACATCTTCTCAATATTATCTTTTTGACTCCAATTATAGGCTACATGCTGAGCAATTGTTTCTGCATTGAAAGTCTCACCATCTGCTACTTCAGCTTCTGCCTTGGAAACAGCATTCATGGTAACGATATTATAAGCAGAACCGTCTGTATATTGAATAAGTCCCTCAACCTCTGCATCAAAAAATTTAATCCATTTACTTGGAATATCGATATAACCAAACTCTGGAGAACCAACACGTTTTGTTTCTTGATTGGTTTTGTTCTTGCTTTTTTTAGAAGAAGAATTTGAAGACTTCTTTTTCACTTGTGCAATAGAACTAGTCGATGAGCTTGATTGTTCATCATTTTGGTCAGATTTGGCACAAGACATTAGAGTAAGTGAAGTCAATACAAGGACTGCACCAAGTAAGTACGATCGTTTCATGATTTTCCTCCTTTTTGGAACACGCTAACTAGGAATTAAAGAGATTATTCATCATCCATACTCAAGACACTGAGGAAGGCTTCTTGGGGGACTTCGACAGAGCCGATAGCTTTCATCCGTTTTTTACCAGCCTTTTGTTTTTCTAGGAGTTTGCGCTTCCGGGAAACGTCACCACCATAACACTTGGCCAAGACATTTTTACGCAAAGCCTTGATGTCTGTCCGAGCCACGATTTTCTGTCCGATAGCGGCCTGAATGGGTACTTCAAACTGCTGACGAGGTATGATTTTCTTGAGCTTGTCTACAATCAGCTTACCGCGCTCATAGGCAAATTCCTTGTGAACGATAAAGCTGAGAGCATCAACCTTGTCGCCATTGAGGAGAATATCCATCTTCACCAGCTTGGACGAGCGATACTCAGAAATTTCATAGTCAAAGCTAGCATAGCCACGAGTAGAGGACTTGAGCTTGTCAAAGAAGTCAAAGACGATTTCAGCAAGTGGGATTTGATAGATGACATTGACCCGATTATCATCGATATAGTCCATGGTCACAAAGTCACCGCGCTTGCGCTGAGCCAACTCCATCACCGCTCCGACAAATTCCTGCGGCACCATAATCTGTGCCTTAACATAAGGCTCCTCGATAGAATCAATCTTGGTCGGATCTGGAAACTCGCTTGGGTTGGACACATCAAGCGAAGCACCATCCGTCATATTGACCTTATAGATAACGGATGGCGCCGTCATAATCAGATCAATATTAAACTCACGCTCTAAACGCTCTTGAATGACGTCCATGTGCAGTAAGCCCAGGAATCCACAACGGAAACCAAATCCTAGCGCCTGAGATGTTTCTGGCTCAAACTGCAGACTGGCATCGTTTAGCTGGAGCTTTTCAAGAGCCTCACGCAGGTCATTGTATTTATTGGATTCAATCGGATAGAGACCAGCGAAGACCATAGGATTCATCTGCTTGTAGCCAGCCAGTGGCTCTGCAGCTGGATTGTCGGCCAAGGTCACTGTATCCCCGACCCGAGTATCCTGTACCGTCTTGATAGAAGCTGCGATATAGCCAACATCCCCTGTCGCTAAGAACTCACGTCCAATAGCCTTGGGCGTAAAGATGCCGACCTCAGTCACGTCAAAGGTCTTGCCATTGCTCATGAGCTGAATGGTATCTCCCGGCTTGACCACACCATCCATAACCCGCACTTGCAGGATTACCCCACGATAGGCATCATAGACCGAGTCAAAGATCAAGGCTTTGAGCGGTGCTTCAACATTTCCAGTCGGAGCTGGGACTTTTTCCACTATCTGCTCTAAAATTTCCTCAATTCCGATGCCAGCCTTGGCAGAAGCCAATACGGCTTCGCTAGCATCCAAACCAATCACGTCTTCAATCTCTGCCCGCACCCGCTCTGGATCCGCAGCTGGCAGGTCAATTTTATTAATAACTGGCAGGATTTCCAAGTCATTATCCAGCGCTAGATAAACATTAGCCAAGGTCTGAGCTTCAATCCCCTGAGCTGCATCCACGACCAAAATAGCCCCTTCACAGGCCGCTAACGACCGAGAAACTTCATAGGTAAAGTCCACGTGTCCTGGCGTGTCAATCAAGTGGAAGATATAGGTTTCACCGTCCTTAGCAGTATAATTGAGCTCGATGGCATTGAGCTTAATGGTGATACCGCGCTCCCGCTCCAAGTCCATGCTGTCCAAGAGTTGGGCCTGCATTTCCCGACTGGAAACCGTCTCAGTCGCCTCCAAAATTCGGTCAGCCAAGGTTGATTTCCCGTGGTCAATGTGGGCAATGATGGAGAAATTGCGGATCTTCTCCTGACGTTTTTTCAAATCTTCTAAATTCATTTTTCTCATCCTTTTAGGGTATTCTATTTATTATAACACAAGACCAGTAATTTTTCCTATAGACTCGGACTTTCTCTATAAATTATGCTATACTAGTCAGAGAATAATTTTGGAGACACTTTATGATTAAAATTCTTGCACTTGATATGGACGGCACCTTGCTCAACAGCAAAAAAGAAATTCCTCAGGCTCACATTGAGGCTATCCACCAAGCCATTGATAAAGGGGTTAAATTAGTCCTCTGCACAGGTCGCCCCTTGGTCGGCGTCAAGCCTTACTATGACAAGCTAGGTCTGGCACAGGAAAACGAATATGTCATCGTGGACAACGGCTGCGCTACACACCAGACCAGCGACTGGAGTCTGGTAGATTGGCAGGAGCTGAGCGGTCAGGATATCCGCTATCTCTACTCCCTGTCTGAAAATAGCCCTGTCCAGCTGACTCTCTTTGATGAAGAGCATTATTTCGTTGTCGGAGAAAAAGCTAGTTCCTATGTCGTGAATGACGCTAGCTTAGTCTTCACCACTCCAACTGAGATTAGACTGGAAGAGGCTTGCAGCGGTCAACACAGAATGTTTCAAGCTATGTTTTTAGGCAGCCAAGAACAGGTAGATGCTTTTGAAGCTGACTTTGGCCAAGAAATCTGCCAGCGTTTCAGCGGCGTTCGCTCCCAGCCAGTTATTTACGAGGCCATGCCGTCTGGTGTGACCAAAGCCTTTGCCCTAGAGCGACTGGCTAAACAATTGGACGTCAATCCTCAAAAAATCATGGCAATCGGTGATGCCAATAACGACATCGAAATGCTGGAATATGCAGGTCTCGGTGTTGCCATGGGAAATGCTTCAGACTATGTCAAAGGCCTAGCCGATGCCGTCACAGACAGCTGCGAGGAAAATGGGGTCGCAACTGCTATTGAGAAGTTTATTTTGAATTCGTAAAAGTCAAAAAAGAAGAGCAATGTCTCTTCCTTTTTTTGTTCTATAACCTTAATACTATGCCGTCTTGGCACTTGGAAATCAAAAAATTTCTATTCCTTTCTCTTTCAGATTTTCCAGGCATTCTTGCAGATAAGCTGCGTCATGCTCCGGATAAATGGGATGTTCGAGCTCCTCAGCTGGCAACTCATGGTAAGGCGGGCAGGTCTTGCCACGATAGTCCCTATCCAGCCAAAGGGTATCTGGCTGATAGCCCCGCTTCTGCATCTCCTCCATAATCAAGAGGTGATAAGCATAGAGGCAATAAGGACTGTGCTCAAAAACATAGTTGACCGTCGCATGCGGCTTGCCCCACCCTCGTCCACGCAAGGCTGCACACTCTCGGTGCTGGCCTAAAAGCTGCTGGCGCGGAAGTTTTTCAATCAAATCTTGGTGCCAAAGTCTCACGGTTTTCTCCTTCTAGAATAATCTTATAAAATCATCAACGAATATGAACAATCAACTCTTGGGCAGCTTTCCTGCTTTCTCCAGCATTTTTTTGACAAAATATGGCATCTTAACATTCTCGCGCCCTTTTTTCTCAATCAGTTTCTTGACGAAATCTGGCATTTTCAGCTCTTCATCCTCTGCAAGAATCTGGCTGCTCTCCTCCGACGGCTGCAATTCATCGAAGGTTTCTTCTTCTGGAAAACATTCTTTGAAGGGTTCATTCTCATGGCGGCGGATAGTTTGAATCAGGGCATCAATTAGACGGTCATCTGCATTGGGCATAGGCGGTCTATGATAGGCAACTCCCAGATCTTCGCAAAGTTCCTTACACTCCACGTCATTGTCAAAAAGGACCTCTATATGCTCACTGATAAAACTAATCGGCACAAAAATATAATGCTTCGGATGCGTTTCTTGCTGGCGCATATAGTCCAGCACGTCAGGTTTGATCCAAGGGAGTCCGATGTCACTCTCGCTTTGCCAAACATTGAGATAATCCTCTTCTGTCAGACCTAACCTTTCAGCAATCAAACGGGCATTGTCATAGATCTGATCAATGTAAGGATCTCCGAAATCCAAGGCCAGAATAGGCACACTGTGGGCTGAGAAGAAAATCTTGAAGGTCTCTTCTCTAACCTCTTCTGTAAGAATCTTTCTCAGCTCCTCTGCCCAATAATCAAGAATAGCTTCTTCCTGATACCATTCCTTAATGATATTAAAGCGGATGGAATCACTCTGGATAAACTTCTCATAGCCCATGACAGAATAGTAAGAAAAATGCGGCTCTAGAATCAAACAGATACAATCCTCAATACCATCCTCTTCCATCTGCTCAATCACATCTGGTATAAAAGGACGTGAAAATTTATTGGCAAAATAAACCGCATACTCGCCAGCCAAACGCTGACGAACCTTTTCCACCTCTTCTAGACTGATACGCTGCAGAGGCGTTCCACCGATGAGGACATAGTTATCATAGAGGGTCTGAATTTCATGGTCTTGCGGCCTGACACCGCGGCGAATGTTGGTAAAAAATTCAGCCACTCCCTCAAAGCTAATCTCCTCTGGCGAGCCAAAAGTCATCATTAGAATTGCTTTCTTCATTATCTTTCCTCTTCAGTCACTCAGAGAAAGCCAAGTTGACTTTCCAACGACTTTCTTGTAATCACTTTCATTTTAACATCTTAAAAAAGACTTGAATAGACCAAAAAACCTATTCCTTGAAAAGAATAGGGAAATTTAATAATTCAGACACTTTAATATTGGAAGTATGTTTTAATAGTTTGTTGAGTTTTCCAGTTATAAATCAACCTTAAGCAGGCGCCCCAGCTCCTGATAGAGAATCTCTGTAGGCTGATATTCTTTGCTTTGCTGGGCAAGGGTTTTCAACTGAGACCAGTCCGTGCGATCTGTCAATCCCTTAAAAAGGCGCAGCACTTCTGCATCAGTCTTTCTGCGAGCAACCAACCCCACCTGGGCTAGCTCAGCACGAACGGCATTGTCAAACTGGTCATAATCCTGCGGCAAAATGAGACTGGGAATCTCATGCTCAATACAGGCCATCATAATACCCGTTCCTGCATGGTGAATAGCAAGATCTATCTTGTCCAGAATATCGGTATAGGGCAGATAGTCAAAGAGCAGCAGGTTTTCCGCCAGTCTGTGCGGAGGATTACCCAAGCCACTAGCTTCTCCCAAGGTGACGTAAAAGAGGTAATCTGGGTAGAGCTGACTCAGCTTTTTCGCTCGCTCCACCATGCGCTCCTTCTCCCATTTCAAATGCGTACCGCAAGTCACTAAAACCCGCTTCTTATCGGTCTCAAAATAAGACTCATGTGCTTCAGGCAGACGATCAAAGGACAGGCATTTGTAGCCAACCCAGCGAAGCTGCTTAGGAAAATCGTCTCGAAACTCTAGCTCTTTCATGCCCAAAGCTAAGATAGAGTAAGGCGAATAAATGGCTTCTGTACCGTCTTCCCGATAGAGTTTAAAATCTTGATAGTCTCCCAAACTCTTCCGGACTAAAGCAAAGGCCATTTTCTTTCCACAACGAATAGCTTGCCTGCCTAAAGCATCTCTGAATTTGTACAAGACACCTTGGTGAGGTTTCCAGCCTCCTAAATAAGTCGGAGTTGTCGTCCGGCACTCAATCGCAACCGGACTCGGAATCGTGGTTATCCATGGGATGCCAAAGCGATCAGAAATCAGGCCTGCTGGTGAAGCAACAAAATCCGCTATGACCAAATTCGGTTTACCGCCCTCTCGCCAAATTCGATTTAATTCGTCTATAACCTCTGGAATTAGTCTAGAATTGGCCCGAAACTGCTGATAGGTAATTAAAGGGTTGCTTTGCTGCGGGGTATTGGCGATATCCTCCATCACCGTCGGTCTTTCTGGAAAGAGAGCCAGACAGTCAAAACCAATTTCCTCTACTAACTCTTTCTTTTGGCAGCCAGTGATGACCCGAATCCGAAAACGCGGATCCGTTAGCAGAGGCTTGACTAAGGTCAAAGTAGGCAGCAGGTGGCCACTAAATGGCACACTAATCACATCAATCTTTATCACTTTTTCTAATCCAGTCATAAACTAATCCTTTCACATCTTCCCTGTATTCATAATTAAAATGGTTGCTATCCACCATCACATCTGCTGGATGGCCATCTAAAAATCTGCTGTAAATATCCTTCCTGCCCTTGATGACCAGCAAGTCAATATCCTTGCGAGTTAGGAGTCTCCGTGAAACAGGCCCCAGCGCAATCACTCTCAGTCCGATTGGCAGATTTTCCTCAACCAAATCCTCCAGCCACTGGGTCAGCATATTGAGCCCCGAGCTTTTGCAGATAATGACAGCATCCTCAACACCCAGTAAAGGAGATAAATGCCGCTGCAAAGCCTCCTGAAAGCGAGAATTGTAGAGAGTGTGCCAATAGTAACGGATATTGGAAATGGAAGCTGTCAACAAGGAAACTTGGTTTTGTCTCCCGTGCTCAAATACCTGGTTAAACGGAAAATTGCTTGGCACCACTGAGAAATCTGGTGGACAAATCTGCTCAAGAAACTCAAGCTGGCCTGCAGTTAAACTAGCGCTCTCCAAATGGCTGCTGCCACTGAGAAAAAGCAAGACTTTGCTTGATTTTAGCAAGGTTTGGTCTGGCGACAAAGCATCCAACTTATCCAAGTACTGCTTCATCTTACTCATAGCGGATTTTCCCATCCGTCACTCGAATCTTCCTTCCCCGCCAGTTAATCACCCGCGGACTGAGCAAGACATAGAGGAAAAGCCAAGGCAAGACTAGGTCGTTCAGCACCTCGTAGAACACTTCATCAGGATACGGCCGACCAGTTAGGATAAGGCGACGATATGCCAGCATCCAAACCGCTTTGATCAAGAGCAAAAGCAAAGCCAGCAGTACAAAAGGCCAGCCAAGAAAGAAACTAATAAGCAAGGCTGGAAGGGGCAGGAAACTAGGTAGAGCAATTAAAATAATAACCTTCCAGTCCAAGTGCTCCTTCAGATAGATAGAGCTAAAAAGCAGCCATCGCTTCATTTGCAGCAGATATTGCTTGGCATCCTTGATAGTAGTCCGAACATTACAGGTCACCCGCGTCTGGATAATCTCTATTCCCTTGCTACGCAGAAAATCCGCCACAGCCAAATCATCACATAGGTAGTCTTTGATAGCACTGAAGAGCTTCTGCTCCCTAGCCAGTTCAAGTGGCAGAATGTAGAACATTCCATTAATCGAGTGGTTGGCTTTGACTTCTGCCATGGTAAAATAGGTAATAAAAGAATTGCCATTGACAAAAGCAGCTACTAGCTTGGACCAGAAATTACTTCGCTCCTGATTATAGGGAATGCCTGTCAAAATAACATTCTCACCTAGATGAGCTGCCAATTCTCCCATTTTTGAAAAATCAATGACGCTGTCGTCGTCGAGAACAATCAAATAAGGTCGAGTCAGCTCATCTATAATCTGCTCAATCTTATAACTCTTAGGATTAATCCCCTGGGGGACATCCTCCATGAGAAAAATGCGAATGCGCTGGGCATAAGAAGGATTTTGACAAATCTTGTCAGCCACTCGCTGCGCCTCTGGATCAGACTGATCAATCAGCCAGTAAAACTCCACTGCTTCTGTCTGCTGGAGATTGGCTAATAAATCATTTTCCAAACGAGGGTCACCAGATAGGATGGGCTGAACCACCGTATAAAGCTCCTCTTGAAAGTCCGATGAAGAGCTCTGCCCTTTTTTCAAATAAGCCAAAGACAAGAGCCAACGCAAGATAAAGAGAAGCAAATAGGCAGCAGCCAGCAGGAAAAAAATAAGTTTCATGATCAAAGCCCCTTTCGTAGATATGCGCCAGTCAAACGGATAATCCATCTTTGCGGAAGTAGCTTCATGAGCCAAGCCAGTAGTCGATATCTCATGCCCACTATAGCATAGGAACGGCCTTGCTGGAGCAGTCCGACGATGCGTTGTGCTGCTATCTCCGGGCTCATTTGCAACTGACTTCCACCTAAAGCATTCTGTAACTCTGGAGGAAAGATGGCAGTCCGAACCGGTCCCAGTATATAAAGACAAACTGTCATTTGAGAGCCTTTGAGGCGCAGCTCTTCTTGCAAGGCTAGACAGTAGGTCTGCAAAGCGGCCTTACTGGAGCTGTAAGCTGCCAAATAAGGATGGGGACAAAGCGCTGCCAGAGAGGAAAGTTGGACAAGTCTTATCTTGCGATTGCGCTCCGCAACTTGCTTGATCAGTCGAATCGGTGCTTGGTAATTGACCTGCCAGAGGGCCTTTTCATCTGCTTCTGAAAGAGATAGCGCCGGACCAAAATTAGCCAGACCGCAGCAATTAATCAGTAGATCTGCCTCTAACTGCTGAGCAAAATCGTCTACAGCAGCCGCATCCAGCAAATCCAAAACTCTGAAGGAAAGCTTGGCCTTGACTCCAGATAGATCCTCTTGCAACTGAGTGAGCTTAGCTTCATCTCTGCCAACCAAGACTAGCTGGTCTGTCCTTTGAGCCAGTTCCCTAGCCAGCTGACGACCTATACCTCCCGAAGCCCCCAAAATCACAGCTTTGCTGATTGTTTTTTCCATTTGCATAGATATAGTTTACCAGATTTTGCCTTTGCCCTCAAGAAACGAAAAACATTTCTCACTCTCTCCTGAATATGCTAAAATAGATTTAAATGAAATGAAAAAGGAGCATTTATGAAATATCCTAATCTGTTAGAGCGTTTTCTGACATATGTCAAGGTCAACACACGCTCAGACGAGACATCTACTACTACACCCAGCACCCAGAGTCAGGTGGACTTTGCCAAAAATGTCCTCATCCCTGAGATGAAGCGAGTCGGCTTGGAAAATGTCTACTACCTGCCCAACGGCTTTGCGATTGGAACTCTGCCAGCCAACGACCCTAGCTTTACCCGCAAGATTGGCTTTATTTCCCACATGGATACAGCAGACTTCAACGCAGAGAACATCCAGCCGCAGGTCATTGAGAATTATGATGGCGGTGTGATTCCGCTAGGACAATCTGGCTTTAACTTAGATCCTGCGGACTTCGCCAGTCTCCATAAATACAAGG
>NZ_CAJPNR010000018.1 GCF_905372115.1 uncultured Streptococcus sp. | reverse complement strand
AGACCACCGGATTGGGTGGCCTTTATGGGAGATTATTATGAAAAAGTTTAGGATTATCAAACAAAGTTAGGGGGCTTCATTTGATAAGAATAAGTATAGCAGTCTTACCTTAAGAAAAACTTAAAGTAAAATTCAGTTAGCAAAAAAGATTTTGCTTTTGATTGTGGAGCCTTTTTCCTTACTTAAGATTGGCTACTTATGAAAACATATTCGCTGAAAACTGGACAAAGAAAAACGGCAGAAGGAGGTACTGCCGTTTTCTGTGCTCTTTCGCGATTGTTTCTTTATAAAGTTGCTGGTACATCAGCAAAATACACCGTCCTGCTGGTAAAAATCTGACCGGCCTTGAGAATGACATCCGACTGTTGGCTGCTGTGAATGGCATCCGGTAGTGCCTGGGCTTCCAGAGCCAAGCCATTATGCTGAATCATAGGCTGTCCATCAAATTGAACCGAATCATCTACGCAATTCGCTGAATAAATTACTAGGCAGGACGCCTGAGTCTGAATGGTCAGGCGGCGGCCCGATGCTGGATGATAGAGCGTGCCTGCCTGGTTTCGGCTTGGGCTTAGCGCAAAGGGATGATCCAAGCCAGATACCCGCTGGATTTGCTCGTCAGGCGCATCGAAAATTTCTTTAAGGGCAGCGCCCTTGGTCAGCTTCTTGACAAAGTCACGCTCTGCATCAGCCTTTTTTTCAGGAAGACCATCAGCTGCGATAGGATAGACACCACCAGTATTGAGCTGTAGGATATGGTCATCAATGGGCTGATTGAAACGACCAGACAGGTTGAAATAGCTGTGGTTGGTCGGATTGACCAAGGTATCCTGATCTGTCTGGATCTGATAGGAGATTTCCAGCTCGCCCTTCTCTGTCAGGGTATAGGAAACCCAGATTTCAGATTGCCCAGCTGTCCAAAACAGGTAGGCCTTGTCTTCTCCATAAGAACCGTACTCATTTTCCACCTGCATCATGAGGATATTTCCCCCATTGTCCAGCAGCCTTGGAGTCAGTCGCGGCAGCAGCTCGTCATAATAATTTGCTACAGCCTGCAGAAAGACCTCATCTGATGAGCGGATGCGCATATTTTCATTGAGCAGCCAGGCTGGCAGACCACCGAACTCCCACTCCGCGCAGATAAAAGGCGAAGGGCGGATAATGGCATAAAGTCCCAAATCCTGAGCAGTCTGTAAAAATACCTCAATATCTAAAATCCCTTGGAAGTCAAAAACACCTTTTTGAGGTTCGTGCATATTCCAGGGAAGATAAGTCTCCACTGTGTTAAAGCCCAGAGCTTTGAGATTATAAAGGGAATGATACCAGTCCTCAGGCTGTACCCGAAAATAGTGAATGGCTCCCGATAAAATCTTAAACTCCCGATCATCCAAACAGAAGGAATGACCAATTTTGAATCTTGCCATCTGATGTTCCCTTCGGTTTAAAACCGCTTTCATTTCTTATTAATATTAATATAATAAATTTTTGCATAAATGTCAACATTTTTTTTAAAAATATGTTAAAATCTTAAGTAAGATAAGTAAAAAAAGAGAGGTGAACAAAATGGCTATTCCAAAATACCAACAAATCAAAGATGAGCTCAAGCAGCAAATCATTTCTGGCAAATTTGAAAATGGCGATAAGTTTTACACAGAGGCTGAGCTGATTCAGATGTTTAATGTCAGCTCCATCACCGTTGTCCGCGCTTTGAATGAACTGGCCAATGATGGTTACATCATCCGCCAGCAAGGCAAGGGAACCTTCGTTTCACGTGCAAGAAAGCACAAGCTGGTGGAATTTTCTGACGTTGAGACCTTCCCTATCCAAAAAGATAAGGTGACCGTTCTCTCCATCAAACGCGGGAATGACCTGAAAATCTTGGATAAGCTAGAACTAGCACCAACGCAGTTCTACTATAAGATTGACCGGATCAGACGGACTGGCGATAAAATCTATATCTATCACCAAACCTATATCCCTGAGCAGTACATCAATCCTAACTATCCAGATATGGACTACTACAGCTCTATTTACAACCGCTTCAAAACTGACTACCACATTCACATGAATGATGAGCATTTTGAAGAGACCAATGAAATTGTCTTCCCAACACCAAAAGATGTTGCGAAAGTGCTGGAAGTTGATACCAACTTCCCGACTGTTCATCAGGTGAAGATTACCCAGCTGGAAAGCACTGGACAGATCTTAGAGTACAGCGAAACTTACAAACGCGGTGACTTCTTCAAGATCAAGTTCATTTCCTGCAATCGGGACCACTAAGATTGAAAACGATGGCTTCTAATCGGCTGTCGTTTTTTGTTTCATCTTGTGTACTTATATCTATTATAAGTCTATCTATACCAATTTGCAATCCATTCTAAGAACTTTTGTTCATTAAAAAGTGAATTCTGTCAAAAAGTAAGCACAGTTTATTGTTTTGTTCTATTTTTTAATTATTCTAAAGAAGAAAGAATAAGAAACACTGGCTGTTCCCCTGAAAATTGATACAATGATATATCAAAAAAGCTGAGATTGAATCCCAACTTTTCGATATAAAATGTTCCTTATTTTGCAAATAAAGTCGTTTATCAGGTCTTTAGAAAAACGGCTATTTCTTTATTTCTAATTCACGCACCTGGAGCAAAACATTAGGCAAATCGGCCCCAGCCTGAAGAAGGGCAGCAGCCGTATAAGCGCCCTCTACCAAGGGAACATTGTTGATGATGATTTCCTTGTCAGAAAAGTCTGCGACCATTTCCAGATTCATCCGAGCTGAGCCCAGATCGAAAAAGGCCAAAATAGTGTCCTTGTCATTGGCATCTAAAGCTGCCTGAATCCCTTCAAAGCTCGTCCCGATGCTGCCGTCGTCCAACCCGCCTACATAGCTGATGGCCACATCTGCCGCCACCTGCGAAATGAGGTCAAACAAGCCTTGGGCCAGGTTTTTGGAATGGGAAACGATAAGAATGCCAGTATCTGCCATCAGCCTGCCTCCGTTTCTAACAGAGCCTCAAAGAGGAGACCAGATGAAGCCGAACCGGGATCAATATGACCGATAGACCGCTCACCGACATAGGAAGCCCGCCCCTTGGTCGCTTTCAGATCTTTGGTCGCTTCCACTAGGGAGCCAATTTTTTCATGCGTCAAGCATCCGGACTGCAGAGAAACAGGAATCCCCGACCAGACATCCACCATGGTCTTCTCACCCGGCACAGCCTTGCCCCGCTTCTGAATCATGTCCAGCCCAGCTTGGATGACTTCTGACAAGTCTTTGCCGTCTTTTTCGGCCTTGGCCATGCCCATGAAGGCCGAGCCATAGAGAGGGCCGGAAGCACCACCGACCTTACTAATCAGCTGCATGGAAACAGCCTGAAAAACCTCAGCCGCACTAGCAAAGTCCTTAGCAGCTAAACTCTCTACTGCTGCTGCCATTCCTCTGGCCATATTGCCACCGTGATCTCCGTCGCCGATGGGAGTGTCGAGATCAGACAGATAGGCTTTCTGGTCCTGGATCTTCTCGTTGAACAACTGCATCCATTTTTTTGCTCTTGCTGCGTCCATAAGCACCTCCTTACCAAGCGGCTGTCGTGACAGGACTGTTGAGAGCTGTCAGCCAGTCTGGCTGGTCCAGCTGGATAAAGGTCAGAGAAATCCCAGCCATATCAATGGAAGTCATGTAATTACCCAGCTTTTTATAGACAACTTCGACTCCAGCTTCTGCCAGAAGATTTGCTACATCGGCCGCAAAGACATACTGCTCCATGAGTGGTGTTGCACCCATACCATTGATGAGGATACCAATTTTCTTGCCAGATTTGAACTCAAAGGACTGACTGAGCTTTTCGACCAATTCTTTGGCTAAGTCCTTAGACGGCTGCATCTTTTCCTTGCGATAGCCGGGCTCACCATGGATGCCAATGCCAAACTCTATCTCATCATCAGCCAAAACAAAACCAGGCTTGCCGACTTCCGGTACGGTTGCCCCGCTCAGAGCCAAGCCGACTGTGTGAATACTTTTGACCAGCTCATCAGCCAGAGCCTTGATTTCAGTCAGAGATTTGCCTGCACGCGCCGCATCCCCTAGAATCTTATGGACAAGAATGGTACCTGCCACTCCACGGCGACCTTGAGTATAGAGGCTGTCTTCCACTGCGATATCGTCATCTACGACGACACTAGCCACCTCAATCCCTTCCATCTCAGCCATTTCCTGAGCCATTTCAAAGTTCATGATGTCGCCGGAGTAATTCTTAATCACCATGAAGACCCCAGCTCCCTCATCTGCTTCCTTGATAGCCTGCAAGACCTGATCAGGTGTGGGCGAAGTAAAGACTGCTCCGCAAATAGCAGCTGACAGCATGCCCTCGCCGACAAAACCCGCGTGGGAAGGCTCGTGACCGCTCCCTCCACCAGAAATCAGGCCAACCTTGCCCGTCTTCTCACTCTTACGGGCAATGATGTCAAAGCCCTCCACCCGATAAACCAAATCGCTGTGAATATAGGCTAAGCCCTCCAGCATCTCGTCTACAACCGCTGTTGGATCGTTGATGATTTTCTTCATAGATGTCCTCCGTTTCTCGGCACTTCTTTATAAATGAGCAATTTACCCTAAAAAGAAAGCGCTATCATTTTGATATTATTTTAACATTTTATCTTACCGAAAGCAAATTCTGCCAAATCTTAGACTAGAAGAAAACATCAAATTAGTTGACAAGAAAAAGTAGACAGCGTATACTAAAGATAGATAAGTAGACGGTGTATACTTTTGGAGGAGATACATGAAACGCAATACTGCCCAGCTGAAAGAACAGCTCATTCAAACAGGGATTGACGAAATCGGAAAACATGGAATTGAACAGCTTTCGCTCAGGACTGTTGCCAAGGTCTGCGGTGTGACTCACGGCAGCCCTTACCGCCATTTTGAGAGCAAGGAAGGCTATCTCAAGGTCGTTTTGACTCAGCTTTCGCTCTTTCTCAATCAGGAAATCAATGAAAATATTGATGCGACAGGTTCTGCGCGTGATCAGCTGACCCGGCTTGGACTTAATTTCATTATTCTTGCTAAGACCTACCCTCATTTTTTCGAAGCTCTCTTTATCAAATTCCCTTTTAAATATATGAAGGTGACGCAGGACACAATTCTCTTGGAGTCGGACTTGCCTGGATTTGATAAATTTAAGGAGCTTGTTTTAAAGCTTCGCAAGGAGGAAAATTTTAGCAATAGCGAAGCAGAAAGTCTTTTTCACTTTTGGAGCTTTATCACAGGCCTAGCCGTTCTAGCCAACAGTCCCATCGGACAAGACCTTGATCCTCAAGCCATCCAAAGCACGATTGAGCACATGCTTGACATTTATATCAAAGGAGAACGATCATGAAAACCTTGATTATTTACACCCACCCCAGCCCAACTGGCTTCAATGCTGCTATTCTCAAAGAAGTTCAAAACAATCTTTCTAAAAAGCACGAGGTGAAAACCTTGGACTTGTATGCTGAAAATTTTGACCCGATTTTGCGCTTTGACCAAGAACATAGACGCCGTGACCTGCACAAAGACCCTGAAATGGCAAAATACCGGGATTTGATTACTTGGGCAGACCATCTGATTTTCATTTTCCCTATCTGGTGGAGCGGTATGCCGGCCATTCTCAAAGGCTTTATCGACCGCGTCTTTACTGCTGACTTTGCCTATTCTTATAAGAAAATCGGCCTCCAAGGCCACCTGCAAGGCAAGTCCAGCTGGATTATCGTCAGCCACAACACACCAGGTTTTGCCCTGCCTTTTGTCCAAGACTATGGCAAGGTACTTAAAAATCAAGTCTTGAAATTTTGTGGTATTTCTCCAGTCAAACTGACCGAGCTCAACGGAGTAGAACGCAAAACAGACCAACAACGCCAAGAAATGCTGCAGAAAATCGGGCAAATGGCCAGTCAGATTTAAGATAAAGCAAATAGGCGCTTCTTACGAAGTGCCTATTTTTTTGTTTAATCCAGCCCCACGCGCTTGAAGATTTCATCCACGCGCTTGGTGTAGTAAACTGGGTTGAAGATTTCATCAATCTCTTCCTGAGTCAAACGAGAAGTGACTTCTGGATCCGCTTCGAGCAGAGGCTTGAAGTTTACTTGATTGTCCCAAGACTGAGCAGTCTTTGGCTGCACCAGATCATAAGCTTGCTCACGCGTCATGCCTTTTTCAATCAAGGTCAACATAGCCCGCTGGCTGAAGATAAGACCAAAGGTTGAGTTCATGTTGCGCTTCATATTTTCTGGGAAGACGGTCAAGTTCTTGACGATATTGCCAAAGCGGTTGAGCATGTAGTCAATCAAGATGGTTGTGTCTGGTGCGATAATCCGCTCAGCAGACGAATGGGAAATGTCGCGCTCATGCCAGAGAGAGACATTCTCAAAGGCCGTCACCATGTGCCCACGAATGACCCGCGCCAGACCGGTCATATTTTCAGAGCCGATTGGATTGCGCTTATGCGGCATAGCTGAGCTGCCTTTTTGACCCTTGGCAAAGAACTCTTCGACTTCGCGCTGCTCAGATTTTTGCAGACCACGAATCTCAGTCGCCATGCGCTCGATAGATGTCGCAATCAAGGCTAAGGCTGAGAAGTATTCAGCATGGAGATCACGTGGCAGAACTTGAGTCGAAATCTCCTGCGGACGGATGCCTAATTTCTCACAGACATAACTTTCCACAAATGGCGGAATGTTGGCAAAGTTTCCAACCGCACCAGAGATTTTCCCAGCTTCCACACCCGCAGCCGCAATCTCGAAACGCTCGATGTTGCGCTTCATTTCGCTGTACCAGGTTGCGAGCTTGAGACCGAAAGTCGTCGGCTCCGCATGCACCCCGTGAGTCCGCCCCATCATGATGGTGAACTTGTGCTCCCGCGCCCGCTCTGCAATAATGTCAGTGAAGCGACGCAGGTCCTCACGAATAATGTCATTGGCCTGCTTGTAGAGGTAGCCGTAGGCCGTATCCACCACGTCAGTCGAGGTCAGGCCGTAGTGCACCCACTTGCGCTCCTCGCCCAGCGTCTCAGAAACCGCTCGCGTAAAGGCCACCACATCGTGGCGCGTCTCCTGCTCAATCTCCAAGATGCGATCGATATCAAAGCCTGCCTTTTCACGAATCAAGGCCACATCTTCCTTGGGAATCTCACCCAGCTCAGCCCAGGCCTCATCAGCCAGAATCTCTACCTCCAGCCAAGCCTTGTACTTATTTTCCTCAGTCCAAATGTTCGCCATTTCGGGGCGAGAGTAACGGTTGATCATGATTTTTTCTCCTTGATTCTTATCTACCTAATAGTAGTGACGATATAATATTACCTAAAGTACCTGATACTATATCTTTAATGAACTGTTGATTAAAAAATGTTGCGTTTTCTTTAACAATTACAGTAAACTCAGTCTCATTATTTTTATTAGCCGCATCAAGTAATTTCTTTAAAATTTCAACAGTTTGTTCAGATAAAACAGAAGAATTACTAATAATCTGTTGAAGCTGTTGAGAAAGTTCAGGCCAAGGGAAGGCAATATTAGCATCTATGCTGGATTTTCCTATTTTAGAATCTTTAATAATGCTTGAATTGACATTATTATCACCTTTTATTGCGACATTATTCTCTGAACCAAAATTATTTCCAATTACATTATCATTGCCCGACACATTTGTTTGAGATACCTCCTTTTCATAGATATTTTTACTATCATAATTCTCGATATTTTGATTTTTTATATCAATGTATATATTTTCCGCTTTATTACCAAAAGATTCAGTAATAATATTAAAAACAGTATCTCTAAATTTAGCGTCTTCAAAATACAATAAATAATTCCGGCTCGACCCCAAATTAAACACTATATAATATTTTGACTTCAAATGATTTTGATGTTTATTATAAACATACCACGCATACAGACCGAAAAATACTAAACCTAGAAATGGTGGGATTAATCCAATAATAAATAGAACTATCAAAATGATTATATCTAGTAGTGTAACTGGTGATTTAAACTCATTTTTGCTTAACATAGATAAATTTGTTATTTGGATGCTATTATTTCTAGTGATAATTGCATTATTTTTTATAGTTAAGCCATCAGTTTCAATAGTATATCCATTCTCAACGCTCTTTAATAACTCAGGTATCATTATATTCTCCTTAAAATTAAATCTAAATTTAATGATTGTTCATTCCAACATTTTACTCTATCGCCCACTCCGCCGCTTTCTCTGCATGAATCACTGTTGTGTCGTAGAGAGGCAGGTCAGTATCGAATTGCTTGACGAGGAGACCAATCTCGGTACAACCCAAGATAACAGCTTCTGCGCCTGCTTTTTTCAAATCATCTATAACGGCAAGATAAGTCTGCTTTGAGCTTTCTTTGATATCTCCTAGACAGAGCTCGTCATAAATGATCCGATTGACCTCTGTAATACCAGCTTGGTCTGGAATCAGCACTTCTAACCCAGACTCTATTAATTTCTCCTTGTAAAAATCTTGAGTCATGGTGTACTTGGTCCCTAGGAGGCCGACTTTCTGAATACCGTCTGCCAACAAGGCCTGCGCGGTTGCCTGCGCAATATGCAAGATTGGAATCGTAATCTTTTCTTGTATCTGCGGAGCAACCTTGTGCATGGTGTTGGTGCAAATAACGATGAAATCTGCACCAGCTTGCTCCAAGCGCTGAGCAATATCTGCCAAAAGTTGACCGCTTTTCTCCCAGTCTCCGACTGCCTG
Source organism: uncultured Streptococcus sp. (assembly GCF_905372115.1). Lineage (GTDB taxonomy): Bacteria > Bacillota > Bacilli > Lactobacillales > Streptococcaceae > Streptococcus. Next base: position 27,710 of record NZ_CAJPNR010000018.1, on the reverse strand, counting down.
ATAATGCTCAATCTCTGCAAAATCAACACTGTAAAGTAGAATCTTAGCTGAATGCAGGCCACCCAGTTCTTTTTTGATGGTTTCGTTGATGATTTGGTAGTAAGATGTGGTACTTTCCCAACTCATACCACCAATCAGACCAATAGTTTTCATAGACTAATTAAACTCCTCCTTGCTTATCGCTACCGACGGATAGTGTCGCAAGCTACTTAGATCCGTATCCAAAGGCAAATCATAAATAGCCTGATAATTGTCTGGATATTGAATCTCTAATTCCTGATATTTGGCTTTTACTTTTTCATGGTCGGCACTGGCAAAGAGCACTTCCACAACGGCAGTTTCTTTGCTTTCTTCCACAAAAGCATTGACGATGATTTGAATCATAAACTGGTCTCCATTTAGCTTTAAAGATTATCATTTTCTGAGTCTTCCTGTATAGAAAATTCAAATGAAATTCTCTCAGGATGTCTAGGCAGGCCGTAACTACTCAGATAATCCTTAACTTCCTTCACGGAACAAGAATATTCTAAGACTAGCTGATTGCCAGCTCTCTCTAAAATATGAATCCCCTCTCTATCCGCAATCTCTGGAACAATCAAATCGTCCGTATAAGTCAGTGTAACGGTAGTTATTTCATCATCTAGCAATTCATCAAATTCTTCTGTCATTTTAAAAATCAATCCCCTCCCCAAACTCAACCACACTATCCGGTACATCACTAAACAAAGCCACATGTCCCATCTTGCGGTTGTGCTTCGCTTCTATTTTACCATACAGGTGGAGGTGGGCGCTTGGATTTTCTGTGACATATTTTTCAGCAGCCTCGACGTGTTGACCTAGGACATTGAGCATAACTGCAGGTGCATGTAGTTTGATAGCTGGCAACTGCGCTCCCAGAACACCCAGAATATGAGTATCAAACTGGGAGAAGTCGCAGGCTTCGATAGAGTAGTGCCCAGAGTTGTGTGGGCGGGGGGCAATCTCATTGACAATAATGTCATCAGCTGTCGCAAACATTTCCACGCAAAGGGTTCCAGACAGATTAAGTTGTTCTGCGATTCGCACCGCCATAGCTTTAGCCTTGTCGGCTAAGCTTGCTGGAATGCGGGCTGGCACAATGGTCTTAGACAGGATATTGTTGCGGTGGATATTTTCCTGAACTGGAAAAACTGTCACGTCCTTGCCATTTCCTGACACGATGACAGAAATTTCAAGGTCAAAATTGACGAATTCTTCCAAGACACAGTCTGCTGAATCCGCTAGCGCATAAGCTTCTTCCAAGTCTGCTTCCGAGCGAATGACCTTTTGCCCATGTCCATCGTAGCCACCAGTCGCCGTCTTGAGAACATAGTTTTTCGACAGGTCGATATCCGCCAAGTCTTGGCTAGAAGTTACGACCTTATAGGGTGCCACGGAGACTTGGGCCTTGTTTGAGAGAAAATCCTTTTCAAAGATACGATTTTGAGAAATCCGGAGCAAGTCCGTCCCTTGAGGGAGTTGTCCCTCCTTGATGACAGCATCCAAACCGTCAGCATCAACATTTTCAAACTCATAGGTCAGGACATCGCAACGCTCCGCCAACTGACGGAGGGCCTCCACATCGTTATAAGGTGCCACGATGATTTCCGCCACACGAGAAGCTGGGCAATCCGCCGCAGGATCCAGCGCGATGACCTTGTGCCCCATGTAGATAGCAGAAATGGCCATCATCTGTCCCAGCTGACCGCCACCGATGATTCCGATTGTTTTAGATGAGCTCATTACTAGACTCCTCAGCGATTTTTCCTTGTTCTTCTGCAAAATCTGCCAAAGCTGTCGCAATAGCCTGATCCTCTACTGACAGGAGACGGAGGGCAAAGAGGGCCGCATTGGTCGCGCCTGCTTCACCGATAGCCATTGTCGCCACAGGCACGCCACCTGGCATCTGTACGATAGAGTAGAGCGAGTCCACGCCACTAAGAGCACGTGATTTGACTGGTACACCAATGACAGGCAGAGTGGTTTTTGCTGCGACCATACCTGGTAAATGGGCTGCGCCTCCAGCACCTGCAATAATGACCTTGATACCGCGACTGCGGGCTTCTTCCGCATGTTGAAACATGAGATCAGGCGTGCGGTGAGCAGAGACAACCTTTTTTTCGTAGGTTACACCGAAGCGATCTAAAACTTCAGCTGTTTTTTGCATGGTGGCCCAGTCGGATTTTGAGCCCATGATGATGGAAATAATTGGTTTCATTGTTAATATCCTTTTTCTTTTTGATAATGGTCTTAGGTGGTGGGTCGGAAGCAAACCTTCGGTTTCATTCCTAAAATTTGAGCCCGAAGTCTCAAATTTTCCCTAGACCAGAACATACACTGTTCTGGTCTTTTCACCACGGCGACCATTATCGTATTTGGCGACTACGTCGCCTAAGCTAGCGCTAGTATTGTAAATGCTCGAATAAATTGTCAGAATGACCGAGCAAAGCGATAAAGTTCGAACTGAAGTTTTTCAAGGGACTTTAACACAGTCAATCGTAGATTTCCGAAGAGTTTTATTTAACCGCCTTGCTTCCGATATCCGTTCGATAAAAGAGGCCTGTGGTGTCTTGTTTTTCTAGTTGATCGTAGATTTTTTTCTGCGCAGCTGAGACGGTATCTGCTGTGGTGACCAGCATGTACACTCGACCGCCATTCGACAGCAGTGCTCTGCTATTTTCCGCAAACTTAGCCCCAGCATAGTAGGTGATGATGTCGCCGTCTGTCTTCTCTGGCAGAGGCAGGCCCTTCTCATAGTCTAGCGGGTAGCCTTCTGATGCGACAACCACGCCAAGTGTCACGCCCTCATCCAGCCAAGTGATAGCAGGCTCCCTCTTATCCAAAATATCCGTGATGTTCTGCGCAAAGTCAGATGTCAAACGCGGCAGGATAATCTGGGTCTCTGGATCACCGAAGCGCGAGTTGAACTCAATGACCTTAGGACCATCGGCTGTCAGAATCAGCCCAGCATAGAGCACGCCAAGATAAGGACGCCCCTCAGCTATCATGCCTTTGAGAACGGGCTTGATAATCGTCTCAACTGACTGATCCACCACGCTTTGTGGTAGGTGAGGCACTGGTGCATAAGCTCCCATGCCGCCTGTATTGGGTCCCTTGTCCCCATCGTAGGCCCGCTTATGGTCCTGGGCCGTTGGCAAGATGTAAAACTTATCACCATTGACAAAAGCAAAGAGGGAGAACTCCTCGCCGTCCAGGAACTCTTCGATAACCACACGCGCACCCGAATCACCAAATTTATTATCCAAGAGCATATCGTGAGTTGCTTCGACTGCCTGCTCTACGGTCTCCGCTACGACTACACCCTTACCCAGAGCTAGGCCGTCCGCCTTGACCACGATAGGCGCTCCCTGCTTTTCGATATAAGTTTTGGCTTCCTCAAAGTCGGAAAATGTGCCATAGGCTGCTGTTGGAACACTGTATTTGACCATTATTTCCTTGGCAAAATCCTTGGACCACTCCAGCTCCGCTGCTAAACGAGATGGGCCGAAAGCCTTGAGTCTAGCTTGGTTAAAATCATCTACAATTCCAGCTGCCAGGGCATCATCCGGACCAATAAAAGACCAAGCAATGTCATTCTCCTTGGCAAATTCAATTAGTTTAGAATGTTCGGAAATTCCAATGTTTACTAAATCCAACCCATCCAAGGTCATGCCATCATTTCCAGGAGCGACAAACACCTGCTCCACATCCTGAGACTCTAATAACTTCTTGGCAATCGCATGTTCACGACCGCCTGAACCAACAACTAAAAGCTTCATAGCTAAGATACCTCAATATCAAATATCACAGGCGCTTACGCACCAAGCTAACACATCACGTAAAAATCATTGCCATTTTTACGAATTATTTATCTAAATTATAACATAATCGTTCGTTTTATTCCATTCTAATGAGAAAAAGAATATCTCTTCTATATGATCGCCGTAATTATTGTTGTCTTCAGCCTTCTCCTTTTTGAGTGGATTGTACCCATTGTAGACAAAAAATATTCAGGGCTTGTCAAATTTACTATCATTTTCAAACAAGTTTTCCGAATAATACAGGTGGGCCCATCCAAAACCATTCTCACAAAGGAGTTTTATGAAGAAATATCAAAAACTGTTTTTATTATCCGGAGCTGTCCTAGGTCTCTTTGCAAGCCACTCAACAGTTCATGCGACCGAAACGCCTGAATCTGAAGTCAAAATTCTAGGCCCTACTGATCGTGCCAGCAATGTTGATGTGACTGTGAACGATCGTACAGCCTCTATTAGTTATACCCGTTCCCAAGCTCAAGAACCTCATCGTATTCTCCACGCTGTTTGGTCTGACGAGAACGGACAGGATGATATCAAATGGTATGAAGCACCGTCAACAACTACTACTAACACTGACATTGACCTGAGTAACCATCCAGGTTACGGAACCTTTCATGTTCATACCTATATTGACCTCTATGGAAAATTAATTGGGCTGAATGGAACGACCTTTACTCTCGATAAACCAGCTGTTAATGTCACTTCTAATATCCTAGGGAAAACCGCTCAAATTCACTTTAATCGCAACAAAGACCAACTAAATTCTAATATTTTACATGCTGTTTGGTCTGATGAAAATGGACAAGATGATATCAAATGGTACAATGCAGGACAAGATATTACTGAATTTGAACTTTCAAATCACAAAGGCTATGGAACTTATCACATTCATACTTATGAAAATAAAGATGGTAAGATGATTGGCTTAAACGGAACCACTTTCAATTTAGAAAAACCTAATCCTACTGTTGAGACCAGCTTCCCTCAGACCGGTATCATGGAAATTACTGTCAAAAACGTACCCGATACTATGCATCGAATTGTTCTTCCAACTTGGTCTGAGAAAAATGGGCAAGATGATCTGCAATGGTATGAAGCAAGCAAAAATCCAGATGGTAGCTACAGCGCTCGGGTGGAACTCAGAAAGCATAACTACGACACAGGGATTTACAATATCCACCTTTACGGTGAAAGTTATGTTAAGCCTGACTTAACAGGTCTCTCAGGGACTACTGCACAAATTGATAGTGGAAAATTGCCTTCTGAAGAGGAGCAAAAGCCGCTTTTTACTATAGAAAATATCAACCCCAAACAAGGAACCTATACTGTAAAAATCGCTGAAACAGCTTTATCTAAACCCATAAAGTCTGTCCAAGTTCCCATTTGGAGCACTAGCAATCAGAGCAATCTTAAATGGTATGCAGCCACTCCTAACGGAGATGGCTCCTTCAGCGCAACCTTTGACATCCGTAATCATCAGGCTTTGTCTGGGACCTATAACAACCATGTGTATATCACCTATAAGGACGGCAGTGAGCGTAGCTACGCAGTAGATTCTGTCTCAATGTCTACCGACCAAATTCAAGCCAAGGTTGCAGTCAGGAAAACTGAGGCTAATCGCTATGAGGTGACAGTGACAGACGCCTACGGAGATGGCGATATTATTCTGCCAACTTGGTCAGAAGTCAATGGGCAAGATGATCTGCAATGGTATACCGCCAATAAGGTTGGCAATGGAACCTACAAATTCACCGTGGACACTCAGAAACACAAGGGGAGCGGTCTATTCCATACCCATGTCTATCGTAGAAAAGCGGGACAACTAACTGGTCTGACTGGAACTAGCTATCAGGTTGAAAAATCAAGCGTTCAATCAGCTAATATTCAGCCTAACTATGCCGCTGCTAATGCGACAACTTATCCTGTCGGCCAATGCACTTGGGGTGCCAAGGCTCTAGCTCCTTGGGCAGGAAATTACTGGGGCAACGGAGGTCAATGGGCAGCTAGTGCCAGAAGAGCTGGATTCCGTACCGGCAGTACGCCCGAGGTTGGCGCCATCGCCTGCTGGGATGACGGCGGCTACGGCCACGTCGGTGTCGTGACTCATGTCGAATCCAATACCCGCATCCAGATCCAAGAATCTAACTACCTTGGCAAGCAGTACATCAGCAACTTCCGTGGCTGGTTTGACCCAACTGCTTCCTACTGGGGCCGCCTGACCTATATCTATCCTAAATAAGTCGCTTTCGCACTCCTCAAAACCACTTCAAACCAGTGCTTTGAGCAGACTGCTCCTGCTTAGTTTATTCATGAATTTCATTGAGTATAAGTCTACTCAAAAATCCTCGGTCGAGCCGAGGATTTTTTATATTTCTCAATGCCTAAAATGCCGTACGCCGGTGAAAATCATAGTCAAGCCATGCTTGTCAGCTGCGACAATAGATTCCTCATCACGAACGGATCCACCAGGCTGGATGATAGCTTTGATACCAGCGGCTGCGATTTCTTCAATATTATCCGCAAAAGGGAAGAAAGCGTCAGAAGCCAGAGCGGCACCATCAAGGCAATCTTTAGCTTGCTCAATAGCAATCTTGACAGAAGCCACGCGGTTAGTCTGACCGGGACCGACTCCCAGCACCTGACGGTCATTGGTGATGATGATACCATTGGATTTGACATATTTGACGGACTTCCAAGCAAATTCCAAAGCCACGCGCTCCTGCTCGCTCGGCTGGCGCTTGGTCACGACCTGCCAATCAGCTGGATTTTCCTCGATAACATCTTGATTTTGCACGAGGAGACCGCCCAGAACACCAGTCACTTCCTTCTCTACTCCAGAAGCTGCCTGCGCATCAAAAGCCAATTCCAAAATCCGCAGATTTTTCTTTTTATTGGTCAAAATAGCTAGCGCTTCTGCCGTATAGCTCGGTGCGATGATAATTTCCAGAAAAATACCGTGCATCTTCTCAGCTGTCGCAGCGTCTACTTCGCGGTTGAGGACGACAATCCCACCAAAAATAGAAACTGGATCAGACTCATAGGCATAGTCCCAAGCTATCTCGATATCATCCGCTTGACCAATGCCACAAGGATTCATATGTTTTAGCGCCACAACAGTTGGCCGATCCTTGAAATCTCGAATAATCCGAATGGCCGCGTCGGCATCGCGAATGTTGTTGAAAGACAACTCTTTTCCATTCAGCTGCTTAGCGGAAGCGATGGAATAGCCCAGTGGCAAAGCAGTCTGATAGAAATCAGCATCCTGCTGGGGATTTTCCCCGTAGCGCATGGGCTGCTTAAGCTCATAAGTCAAGGTCAGCTTTTCAGGCTTGCTTTCGTTCACCTGAGCTGTGAAATAGTCCGCAATCAAAGCATCATAAGCAGCCGTGTGACGGAAAACCTTGGCGGCTAAGCGTTGCCGCGTTTCATAGGTCGTTTGGCCATTTGCTGCCAACTCTTCCAGAACAAGAGCATAATCAGCCGGATCTACAACAACCGTCACGCTGGCATGATTTTTAGCCGCAGAGCGAAGCATAGAGGGCCCACCGATGTCAATATTTTCCACCGCGTCCGCATACTCCACACCTGTCTTCAGAATGGTTTCCTTAAAAGGATAGAGGTTCACCACGACCAGGTCAATGAGCTCAATCTGATTGTCCTTGGCCGCTTGCAAGTGGCTATCCAAGTCCCGACGAGCCAAGAGGCCACCGTGAATATTAGGATGGAGAGTCTTGACACGACCATCCATCATCTCTGGAAAACCAGTCACATCATCAATAGCAATGGTGCCCACCCCAACACTATCAAGGGCAACCTTGGTCCCACCGGTTGAGATGATATCCCAGCCCAGAGCTTTCAGCTCTTTCGCAAATTCTACAATGCCTGTCTTGTCTGATACACTGATCAAGGCTTTTTTCGTCATTCTATTCCTCTTTCTTTAGGTCCAAGCGCATAGCGACTTCGTTATTCTCTTCTATAAATCCTGTTTCCTGAAAACCTAGACTAGTCAGCAGGTGCTTCATTTTTTCATTTCCAACTACATAATCTGCAATAATATGACTGCAAGCTCTATCCATCTGAGCCTCTTTGATTAGAACTTCCAAGGCTTTTCGACCATAACCTCTTCCTTGGTACTGCTGACCAATCATTATTCGCCAGATAAAGAATTCCGCTTCATCCTTGTCTATTTCCAGCAGGAGAAAGCCAACCACTTGCTTATCCCAATAGATTGCCATCGGAAACACATCTTCATTTTTCCGGTAGAGCCATGCGTCAGCTAAAGAGCGCACATTTGGAGCTACAAAACGTGCTCGTTCATCAGCTTCAGAGATTTTCAAATCCAGCACTGCCTGAAAATTGCTCTCATCTACTAATTTCAGCTCAATCATTTTTTCTCCTAGCAATATTGCACAATCAAAACTTGATTTACTTCTTATCTTCTCCCCACCCCTAAACTTTCCAGCACTTGTGGATAGAGTTGATACTCAGCGGCATGGATGCGTTCTTCAAAACTTTCAATCGTATCATCAGCTAGTCGCGGCACGCGCACTTGCTGGATAATCTTACCAGTATCCACACCGGAGTCCACCCAGTGAATGGTAACACCACTCTCAGCAACACCAGCATTCCAAGCATCCTCAATCCCATGAGCTCCTGGAAATTCTGGCAAGTAGGCTGGGTGGATATTGATAATGTGGCCTTCATAAGCGCCAAGCAAGGTTGGCCCAACGATTTTCATATAGCCTGCTAGGCAAACTAAGTCAATCTGGTACTCTTCTAGCAGGTCTACAATGGCTTGCTCGTAAGCCGCCTTACTGTCAAACTCTCTAAGCTCAAAGGCATAGTTTTTGACACCTAGCTTATCCGCCCGCTCGAGCACATAGGCATCTCGATGGTCTGAAAAGACAAATTCAACAGGAAACTGCTCAGCAATCACTTGGAAATTTGATCCATTGCCCGAAGCAAAAACGGCAATTTTTTTCATTTGATAAGGACACTTTCACTTTCTTTTTTGACAATCCGCCCAACTTCATAAACAGGCTCGTCAAGAAGTTCTTTGACACGATCCACATTTTCAGGAGCTACGGCCAAAATCATCCCCAGTCCCATATTGAAGATTTCAAACATTTCTTGGTGCTTGATGTGACCATATTTTTCTAAGGCCTTAAAAATCGGCAAGACTGGAATCTTGTCTTCTTCAATCTCAGCAGCCAAGTCATCGGCAAACATGCGAGGCACATTTTCGATAAAACCGCCACCAGTAATATGGGCAATCCCATGAACCAACTTTTCCTTAATCAGCGGCAGCAAAGCCTTGACATAGATACGAGTCGGCTCAAGCAACACTTCCTTGAGTTTTTTACCTTCCAATTCTGACAGTTCTTCCTCACCCGTATAGTCCGCAAAAACACGGCGAACAAGGGAATAACCGTTAGAGTGAATACCGCTGGAAGCCAGCCCCAGTAGCACATCACCCTCAGCGACTTTAGAACCGTCAATAATCTCTGACTTCTCAGCAACCCCGACAGCAAAGCCAGCCAAATCATAATCATCTTCACCGTACATCCCAGGCATTTCAGCGGTTTCCCCGCCAATCAAGGCAGCTCCAGACTGGACGCAGCCTTCAGCCACACCAGCAACAACTTGCTCTAGCTTTGCTGGTTCATTTTTCCCAGTGGCAATATAGTCCAGGAAGTAAAGGGGCTCAGCCCCTGCAGCAATGATGTCATTGACACACATAGCCACACAGTCCTGCCCAATGGTATCGTGCTTGTCATACTGAATGGCCAGCATTAGCTTGGTTCCGACGCCATCCGTACCAGAAATCAGCACCGGCTCCTTGACCCCAGTCTGAGATAGGTCGAACATTCCGCCAAAGCCACCCAGCGCCCCCATGACGCCAGCCCGCTCTGTACGCGCCACATGCTTTTTGATTCGCTCAACAACTTCATAACCTGCTTCAACATCCACACCGGATTGAGCGTATGCATTTTTACTCATTCCAATCCCTCCTTTTGGTACTCGGTCCACTTGAGAATTAAATCCTTTTCAAATTCATCAATCTGTTGAAGATTCTCATGTAAGAATTTGATTAAACTATTGAATGTCTCTGTAAGCAATAAATTTTCTTCAGAAGCATCAAAACTTAAAAATCTATTTGATGTATTAAATCCATATTTACTATAACTACTATGAGTTACCGTAGCCAACTTCTTAGACTGAACTTCTGTCTGATTCTTTAAAGAAATAGATAGATATACAGCGGCCTGAAAATTATCGTAAGTAATTTCATAAAAATATGACGAACCTGTTAACCATTCTCTATTATTATCATTAATAACATTCTCTAAAAAATCATCTAGCTGTTTTGTCCTAAATCGCAAAAAAGTTTTAGAGCAATATTTTTCGTTAAATATTAATCTATTCTGCTCGCTTAGACTATTTAGAATCTCAATAAGTTTTTCACGAAAAACACTGGTAGTGGGTCGATTATCAATAATAAGATCCAAAATTTCCTTGTATTTAAAATAAATTTCTGCACTCAATTCTTTCAACTCTAAATCATTCAAAATATTTCTCCTAATATTGTCATTGTATTCTTTGATAATATAAGCTACTTTATCATCAGTACTATCATCGTGGAATAACTCTTCTAAAATGTCTGAAACTTCTTTGTAAGAAAGTAACTTCCAATAATTTCTTTCCTCAATACTAGCATCTACTGGACTATCTCCATTAGGCGTCAAGTAAATATATATATTCCGGTATCCAACATAGGAATTCTCAACAAATGTTCGATACTTTGTAAGTTGATTATCATGATCAGAAGTAAATATTTTATTTTCAATGATAAGATTAAATTTATACTCCGAGTTAGAAAATAGAATATCAATATTATTTTTACTTTCTCTAAAAACTTCCCCTTTAGAAAAGTCTTTCAATAACACCTCTGTTGTTTCTATCTCAGGTACTACTAAATTATTCTGAATAACTTTAAGTAAAAATTTTTTCAAAAATTTATCTTTTAAATAATGATTTTCTCTTGGATCAAGCAACCATGCTAGGACTCGGCTATGACGGATTTCTGCACTTTCTATTCCAAGAATCTCAAAAATATTTACACCAGTGAGCCATTTTGAAAAATCTTTTTCTGATTGATTTTCAAGATAAAGCAAAAAATTAGCTAGTTTGTCCTCATTTATCAAACCTTATCTACCTCTCAATAAAAACTCGTCTTCTCCTTCAGGCTTTCCAGATAGCGCTCTTCATAATCATAGAGCGGAGTTGGGTACTGACCGTCAAAGTAAGCCACACAAAGCCCGCCATTTGGAGCATCTGTCTCAATACCGACGGATTCAATGAGGCCTTCCAGCGACAGGTAGGTCAGACTATCAGCTCCGATAATCTCACAGACCTCATCAACCGTATGATTGGCCGAGATGAGCTCGCGACGATTCTGAATATCAATGCCGTAGAAACATGGATATTTAAGTTCTGGACTGCCGATAGCTACATGGACTTCAGCTGCACCTGCATCTCGTAGGAGCTGGACGATACGTCGACTGGTCGTTCCCCGAACGATAGAGTCATCCACCATGACCACGCGCTTGCCCTTGACAATACTGGAAACAGCTGATAATTTCATACGAACTCCTTGCTCTCGCAACTCCTGCGTTGGCTGGATAAAAGTCCGTTGGATGTATTGATTTTTAATCAGACCCATTTCATTTGGCAGACCAGATTCTTCGGAAAAGCCAGAGGCCGCTGACAAGGAAGAATTAGGCACGCCGACAACGATATCTGCCTCATGTTGGAATTCCTGAGCTAGTCTGCGGCCCATCCTCTTACGGGCTGAATGGACATTGACCCCGTGAATGACGCTGTCCGGCCGAGCAAAATAGACATATTCCATTGAGCAAATAGCTAGCTGGGTATCTGTCGTATAGCTGTCATAGGTCACGCCTTCATCATCGATAATTACGATTTCCCCCGGCTCAAGGTCGCGCACCCATTCGGCACCCACCACTTCAAAAGCACAGGTTTCACTGGAAACGACCCAGGCCCCATTTTTCATGCGGCCGATGGACAGAGGACGAAAGCCATTAGGATCCAGCGCAGCGTAGAGCTTATCCTCTCTCATGATGAGATAGGCAAAGCCGCCCTGAACTCGTCTCAAGGATTCCTTGAGCTTGTCTAAGAAATTTTCCTGCTTACTATGGCGAATCAAGTGCATGAGAATTTCCGTATCAGACGAGCTGGCAAAGATGGAACCCCTCTTTTCCAACTCCCGTCTCAGTGAGTGGGCATTGGTCAGATTGCCATTATGCGCCAAGCCCATCTGCATATCATAGAAACTGAAGAAGAAAGGCTGGACATTGTTGATAGAGGCTCCGCCAGACGTTGCATAGCGGACGTGGCCGATGGCTGCTTCTCCTGTCAGTTTGTCCAAATCTGCTGGGTTCTTAAAGACCTCTGCAACCAATCCCAAATCGCGGTGGCGTTTGAGCTTCCTGTGGTCGTTTGACAGGATGCCAGCTCCTTCCTGACCGCGGTGCTGCAGACTATGGAGTCCGAAATAGGTGACTTGAGCCGCCTGTGGATGGCCCCAGATTCCAAAAATACCGCACTCTTCATTCAGTGACTTTACTTCGTATGTCATTGTTTTACCTAAATTCTTTTGTCTTGTAAAAGGGAGAAAACCTGACCTTTCAGGCCAAGCAGACTCCTTTTTTGATTGCTTGCTCTTGCAAGCCAACTTTATTCGTGACTCGCTTGGAAATAACGAACGGCGCTTTCAAACAATTTCTGGTCTTTCTGACCTGGAATATTTTGGAAAAGACCGTCTTCATAACGCTCTGAGTGGCCCATCTTCCCGATGATTTGACCGTTCTTGCTCATAATCCCTTCGATAGCGTAGAGAGAGCCGTTTGGATTATACTTACTGTCCATGCTTGGCTGACCATCGAAGTCTACGTACTGACTCCAAATCTGACCATTGTCACGCAGCTCAGCAAATTCCTCAGCTGTCACGACAAATTTCCCTTCACCATGTGAAACCGGAATGGCATGGATATCTCCCACTTGTACACCAGCCAGCCAAGGCGAGTTGGTATTGGCAATGCGGGTCTCCACCATCTTGGCCACGTGCTGGTTGGCATCATTGTAAAAGAGAGTTGGACTGCTGGCACCTGCTTCTTCAAAGTTTCCGTAAGGAAGAAGACCAGATTTAACCAGAGCTTGGAAGCCATTACAGATACCAATGATGAGACCGCCGCGAGCAATGAAAGTATCAATAGCTTTCTTGACCTTCTCATTGAGAAGGATGTTGACGATAAACTTAGCTGACCCATCTGGCTCATCTGCAGCAGAGAAGCCACCTGCAAAGAAGATGATATTGGACTTGTCAATGTTGTCAACCATGGTGTCAACGGACTTGACAATGGCTGCTTCATCCAAAGTAACGAATGGAACTAGGTTGACCTTGGCTCCAGCTGCTTCAAAGGCTTTGGCTGAATCGTATTCTGAGTTGGTTCCAGGGAAGACTGGAATGTAAACCAGCGGCTCCGCCACTGTCTCTTTGGCTTTGATAACCGTATCAGCGACAAGAGCCGGCACTTCTTCAATAACTGTTTCCTGTTTAAATTCTGTCGGGTAGATAGGCTCTAGTCGGCCTTCAAAGCTTGCCAAAAGCTCTGCTCCCTCAAGCTGGACACCATTGACAATCAGTGTAAAGTCTGGCTTGGTCTGACCGATCTTCACTGCACCTGGAATATCCTGCTCAGGACTGGTAAAGACAAATCCGCCCAGTTGCGCTTGCAAAACGGAAGACAAGTCAGCAACATCCACTTGGGCACCGATACGATTACCAAAGCTCATCAAGGCCAGACTCTCTGCTAGGCCACCGTATTTGACAGCGGCGGCGGCTGTAATCTGATACTTGGACTGAATATCCGCAAAATTTTCAAAGTTATTCTTGATTAAGTCAAAGTCAATATCCTGAGACAGGACCTGTCCTGGCAGATAGTAGATGGACTCTCCTGCTGCCTTAAACTCTGGAGACAGGATGCGCCCAGCAGTTGAAGTAGTCACGCCAAAAGCTACTAAGGTTGGCGGTACTGTCAATTCTTCAAAAGTTCCGCTCATGGAATCCTTGCCACCGATAGACGGCAAACCTAGCTGAATCTGAGCTTCAATGGAACCAAGCAGAGCAGAGACTGGCTGTCCAAAACGCTCAGCTTGCTTGTCCATCCGCTCAAAGTACTCCTGATAAGAGAAGCGAGCCTTGGACCAGTCTGAACCAACAGCAACCAAGCGAGCTGTCGCTTCAATCACTGCATAAGCTGCTCCATGATAAGGCGACCAAGCTGCCACATAAGGATTGTAGCCTTGTGCCATCACAGAGACCGTCTCAGTCTTGCCATGCTCAACTGGTAATTTCTGCACAGAAGCCTCAGTCGGCGTAATCTGGTAGCGCCCGCCGATAGGATGATTGACAGTAGAGCGGCCAACAGAGCTGTCAAAGATAGTCTGCAGCCCCTTTTGACTGGTATGGTTGAGGTCGCTGAGCATGCTCTTGAGGTCCTGCTCCAAGGTTGCTTCAGAAGTCACAGTCTGCCCTGGCAGTGCTGCTTGAGCATCCACAACCTTGGCGTCCACAACCACGCGCACACCATTGGTATCCAGAAAACTCCGCTCAATATCGACGATGGTTTCCCCGTTCCAGTGCATGACTAGATTTGGCTTTTCCGTCACTTTAGCCACAACGACTGCCAGTAGATTTTCCTTAGCTGCCGCAGCGATAAATTGTTCGACATCTTCTGGGCGGACCACTACTGCCATCCGCTCCTGCGACTCAGAAATCGCGATTTCTGTACCGTTAAGTCCTTGGTATTTGAGCGGTACCTTATCAAGGTCAATTTCCAGCCCATCTGCCAATTCGCCAATAGCCACACAGACACCGCCGGCCCCAAAGTCATTTGATTTCTTGATGAGGCGAGTCACATTGCCATCGCGGAAGAGGCGCTGAATCTTGCGTTCCTCAATAGCATTTCCTTTTTGTACTTCTGCGCCAGCCGTCTCCACAGACGCAGCTGTCTGCACCTTGGACGAGCCAGTTGCTCCACCGACACCATCACGACCCGTCTTGCCTCCCAGCAAGATGACCACATCACCCTCTGCTGGTTTTTCACGGACGACGTTTTCCTTAGGAGCCGCACCGACAACCGCACCCAGCTCCATCCGCTTAGCAACAAAGCCTGGATGGAAATACTCACGGACATAGGTCGTCGCTAGACCAATTTGATTCCCGTAAGAAGAATAGCCATGCGCTGCAGTTTTTGAAATAACCTGCTGAGGGAGCTTGCCAGCCCGCGTTTCAGCAATCGGTTGGGTAATATCGCCCGCACCTGAAATCCGCATAGCCTGATAAACATAAGAACGGCCAGAAAGCGGATCACGAATGGCTCCTCCGATACAAGTCGCAGCCCCACCAAAGGGCTCAATTTCTGTTGGGTGGTTGTGGGTTTCATTTTTAAACATCAGCAGCCAAGGCTCCTTGACACCATCCACATCTACTTCAATCTCTACTGAGCAGGCATTGATCTCATCAGACACTTCCATGTCATCCAGACGGCCATTAGCTCGCTCGTAGCGACCAAAAATAGTCGCCATATCCATGAGGGTCTGCGGTTTGTCCCCACGACCCAGCTCATCGCGCATAGCCAAATATTTATCATAAGTAGCCTGCAGCTGCTTTTCAAACTTAGAAGCCGAAAAATCAATCTTCTTCAACTCCGTCTCAAAGGTCGTATGTCGACAGTGGTCGGACCAGTAAGTGTCCAGAACCTTGAGCTCTGTTTCTGTCGGGAAACGACCAATCGATTTGAAATAGTCCTGAATAAAGAGCAAATCTGCCACTTCCATTGCCAGACCATGCTCCTGCTTGTAGGCTTTAAAGTCCGCTTCCGTATAGTCCTTAAAGAAGTCCAGAACCGGAATGGTCTTGTCAGACTCGGAGAACTGCTCCAGCTGGATTGGTTGCTCAATATCTTTAAAGCGTGAATCAACTGGATTCAGCAAGTATTTCTTGATTGCTGCCAACTCGCTGTCTGAGATGTCTTTATTGACCAAATAAAGCTGAGCGGTTCTCACCAGAACATCTGTCCCAGCACCGAGCAAAAAGAGGGCCTCCTGAGAGCTGGCTGCCCGCTGGTCAAACTGACCCGGCAGCGCTTCGATGGCAAAAAACGCTGTCTCTGCAAGTGCAGCCTCTACTTCCTCCTCCGTCAGCAATCTATCTGTCACTTGCTCGGAGAAAATATGCTTTTCAGCACGATCAACTAAATCTTCTGCCAGATGAAAGACATCATAAACTTGAATCATCCGAAGATCTGACAATGTTTTCAACTGAAGATTGTGCGTCAGCTCTCTCACCAAGCTTCGTGACTTCACACCGAAGTTGCTCTTCTTCTCTACAAAAATACGCTTGTCCATGATTTTTCACACCCTGTCCTTACT
The DNA here is from genome assembly GCF_905372115.1 of uncultured Streptococcus sp. GTDB lineage: Bacteria > Bacillota > Bacilli > Lactobacillales > Streptococcaceae > Streptococcus. The sequence continues at coordinate 11,358 of NZ_CAJPNR010000018.1, read as the reverse complement.
TAATCGCCTGCAATTTTTCCCAAACAACCTGATAGACATCTGTCAGTTCACCAAGGCCACGTCGGAAAACGTCCTTGTCCATGTGATGGCCTTCCGCATCCCAGAGACGGCAATTGTCTGGTGAAAATTCATCTGCCAGAATAATCTTGCCATCTTTGTCAAAGCCGAACTCTAACTTGAAATCAATCAATTTCAGTCCGATTTGGCGGAACCAGTCTGACAAGAGCTCATTGATCCGACGAGTCTCCTCTTTCAAAAAGGCAATTTCTTCGTCGCTGGCAATCTTCAAGAATTTCACATGTTCGTCATTGATGAAAGGATCGTCCAAATCATCATTTTTGTAGTAAAATTCCACAATCGGAGTTTCAAGCGCGATGCCCTCTTCTACTCCAAAACGTTTGGAAAAAGAACCCGCTGTGTAGTTGCGCAGCACCACTTCCAAAGGAATAATCTCTACTTTTTTATTTAGCTGGTCCGTATCCGAAACCTTCTTAATGAAATGCGTCGCCACACCAGCTGCATTGAGTTTCTCAAAAATAAAAGATGAAATCTGGTTGTTGAGCACTCCTTTACCAGCAATCTGCTCCTTCTTGACTCCATTAAAGGCCGTTGCCTGGTCCTTGTAGCGTGCCAGAATGACTTGCTCATCATCTGTAGAGAAAATATCCTTGGCTTTTCCCGAATATAACAACTTATTAGACATTTTAATATTCGCCTTTCGTGGTTTTATACCCTCATTTTATCATCTTTGAATATATTTTACAAGAAATTCCGTATAAACTTTCTGTATCCAGTTAAAGAAATCGTTTCCTTTCTAAGATACGAAAAAAGACCGGAAGATACCGATCTTTGATTTTTAATGTTGCTTCTTCAGTTTCTCATGGATATAAGCCACCACATCGGAAATTGTTTTGAAGTTATCCATATCCTCATCAGGAATCTCAATATCAAAAGCTTCTTCCAGATTGATGATAAATTCCATCAAATCAACAGAGTCCACTCCCAGCTCCTCTTTCAAGCTCAGTTCTGGAGTGATATGCAGCTTGCTGCTGTCATGTTCTTGAATGATTTCGACAATTTTTGCATAAATTTCTTTTTCGCTCATGTTTACTCCTTTGCATCTGAAAATTCAATAACCGATTTACCAACAACATCTGTTTCCAACATGGTCCGAATTTGACGAATCGTGCTATAAACAGCCTTAGCATCGCTAGAGCCATGCGTTTTGACAACAGGTGCCTTCAAGCCAAATAGAACTGCACCGCCTGCACTAGAATAGTCCAGACTATTTTTGAGTCCTCGCAGGCTGTCCTTGAGCAGCCAAGCTCCCAATTTAGCCTTAAAACCACCGCCTAAAATAGACTTCTTCAGCTGACCCATGATACTGATAGCAGTTCCTTCGATTGATTTCAGAACAGCATTACCAGTAAAGCCATCTGCAACGACAACATCCGCCACATCATCCATCAAATCACGCGCTTCTACATTGCCGATAAAGTTAAGTGTTGAATCCCCAGCTAAAAGCTCATAGGATTCCTTGCGCAGAGGGTCACCTTTGCTGCTTTCTGTTCCGTTATTCAAGAGACCTACCCTCGGCTTCTTGATTCCTCGGACATTTTCAGCATAGAAAGAACCCAAAGTCGCATACTGGTGTAAATGATGGGCTGTGTTTTCAGCATTGGCTCCCAGATCCAGCATATCAAATCCCTGACCGCCAACCGTTGGCATAGTAGATAAGAGACCCGGTCGGTCAATGTTCTTGATACGCCCTACGATAAAGAAACCCGCCGCCAAAAGCGCTCCAGTATTTCCAGCAGACAGCATGGCATCTGCTTCCCCTGCCTTCACAGCCTTGGCTGCCAGAACCATACTAGCCTCTTTCTTCTGACGGATGGCCTTGGTCGGCTCGTCGTCCGAGTCAATCTTTTCCTCCGTGTGGATGATGCGGACCCGCTCACCAGCAGTCAGATAAGGCTTAATTTTCGCCTCATCGCCATAAAGAAGAATTTCAATATCCGAAAACTCCTGTACCGCCTGATTGGCTCCTTCCACCAGAGCCTGAGGGGCATTGTCCCCTCCCATAGCATCAACAGCTATTTTTTTCATTCGATTTATTCCTCGTTCTTATCTTTTAAAATGCTTCCCCAGTCCCCCAGAGAATCTATAAATTTTTTGGATTTGAGATGGATGCCGACATATTCATCATAGAGCAGGTCGATAAAATCCCGCAGCTGCTTTTTAATATCTGGCTTCAAAGAAATGGTCTCCAATTCGCTAAAACGGACCGCCTGAAATTGGTCCAGCAGAAAAGGAAGATTAGGATTCAGATGACAGCGCCGTTCATCCTGATGGTAATGATCAGGGCAAAGGACTCCGCTATATTTAAAAGAGAAGTCAAAAGGCAGACCCGTCCGATGACAAAAGGCACAGTCATGGAAGTTTAACGAAACTCCAAAACGTGACAAAATCTGAATCTCAAAGATATTAGTCAGCACTTCATAGTCCAGACCATCATTCATCAGCTCCAGGGTTTTCTGCAGAAAAGCAAAGAGCGCCGGATCCGGCTGATTGTCCTGAAGACTGGCATCTGCCAAGGCCGCCACATAGCTGGCATAGGCCATGATGAATAAATCCTCATTGATGCGATGGTAGGCGACTACATCCTGATAGTCCTCGATATAGCTAAGGCCATCATCATTGATTTTCATCAGCAAGTTCGCCGCAGTCAAAGGCTGAATGACGGGTGCTAGCTTAGATTTCCCAGCATGCTTGACGAAAAACATACGCTTACCAGCCTGTTCCGTAAAGATCTTGACCAGCTTATCATCCTCACGGAAATTGCGATTATAGAGAACCAGACCTTGACTTGTTAGAGATTTAAGCATAGTCCTCCATGTAGTCCTTGAGGCGCTTCAGAGCTTCTCTAATCGTCTCCATACTAGCCGCATAGGACAGCCGGATATAGCCTTCTCCGTATTGACCAAAAGCCGCTCCCGGGATAAAGGCCACAGCCTTCTTCTCTGCAAAATCCTGCAGAAAAGCGAAAGAATCTTGATTATAACCATCTGGTATCTTAGCAAAAATATAAAAAGCCCCGTCTGGTTTGATAATCTTAAAGCCTAGCTCTGCCATTTTCTCTATGATGTAATCACGACGCTGGATATATTCAGCCTTCATTGGCTCCGCATCATCTTTCCCAACTGTCAGGGCTTCAATGCCGGCAAACTGAGCCATGGTATTGGCCGCTGTTACGAGATACTGATGGCTCTTAATCAGCTGAGCAGTGAAAACTGCTGGAGCAAAGATAAAGCCCAACCGCCAGCCAGTCATGGCATGAGACTTAGACAGGCCGTTGATGACAATGGTTTGCTCTGGCAGATACTCCGCGATGGAGACATGCCCCTGCTCTGTATAGGTCAGCTCAGAATAGACCTCATCGCAGACCACAAAGACTTGGTATTTTCCCAGGACATCCGCCAGAGCTTTTATCTGCTCCCGCGAATAAGTCACGCCGGTCGGATTGGCTGGATAATTAAGAATGACCGCTTTTAGCTGCTCGCCCTGTTCTAAAATAGCCGCTTCCAGCATCTCTGGAGTGAGGACAAAGTTATTGGCCGTTGTATCAATCTCGACAATCTCTGCCCCCACTAGATTGACAATGGGCTCATAGCCTGGGTAAGCAGGAGCTGGCAGCAAGACCTTGTCACCTTCTTCTAGAATGGCTGTCAACGTAGCCGACAAGGCCTCTGTTGCGCCAATAGTGACCAAGATCTCATCTTCTGGGCGATAGTTTAGATTGTACTTTTCTTTCACAAAACTGCTGGCCGCCTGACGCAGCTCCAAGAGACCGCTCATACCAGTGTAGTGGCTTTGATTAGCATCAATCGCTGCCTTGGCTGCTGCTTTGATATGATCCGGTGTTGTAAAATCCGGCTCCCCTAAGGTCAGCCGAAGAACTCCGGGAATAGCAGAAATTGATTGGTCGAACTGACGAATCAGTGAAATTTCTATTTTTCCTAAGTTTTTATTAAATTTCTTACTTAAATCCATACATACCTCCAGCCACTCAATAGAACTATTATACTATAAATGCAGAAGCATAGCAAAAGCTATTACATGATTTCTTATGCAGAAAAAGGACTAAGCTTGCACTCAGTCCCTTTTTTCCTTTCCTTAAAATTCTTCTCTGGCAGATAATGGATATAGCCACATCTCATGTAACCGGCCAGTCAACGAGTCGGAGTATAGGTCAATTCCTTGCCATGCTTGGCCAGAAAATCTGGCAGTTCTGAATCAGGGATCTGCCGCAAATAAAGATTAGAACGAATCGTATCATCTTCCTCACGGCAGGTTGAAAGAACCAAATACCGGTCGCTCGCCTTAATCTGGATCTTGGGATCCTTTGTCCGAGCAGCCTCATAGATATTTCTAAGCTGAGTCGTAAAGTCCTCGTCATCCTTAAACTCCGTCCGATAAAAAGCAGTCTCTTCCGGCACGATGACCAGTCCCATAGCTTGATAATAATACTTACGCTCAGGAGTCTCAATCACGACATACCTATGTTTGTCAAAATAATCCTGACGATCATAGTAGTTGACATCATTAAACATGCGATGATCTCCTGCCTTGCTGCCCCGAGCATGAGCGAAAAGCCAGGTCAGACGATCACTGAAATCTTTATGATTATCTTTATCCATGAAGACCGCACCCATATAAGGCTCATGATTGCCTTCAAAAGTCTTCAGCAAATAAGTTTCATTATCTTTCGTTTGCACCACCGGCTCATCCAACTGTGTACCAGGAGCATAGACATAGCCTATCGTTTCTGAATTCACAGCCTTCAGTTTAGCAAAACGCTCTGCTAAATAATCCTTTTCTGTCTGACTGGAGTCTGCTGTAGAAGAGCTTGACGTTTCAATCCTGCTGGGTGGCGAAACTCTAGGCTTACTGCCTGTTCCTGAAGAACGGAAAGCATAAAAAACAGAAAAAATAACCAGAACAATCAGCAGGAGGCAGATGCCAACAACAAGAAGCTGTTTCTTATTCGAAGCTTGACTCCTATCTTTTTCTTGCATAATTTAAAAATCCTTTATTTTTCATTTTTGATAAAAAATATCACCGAACAAAGGCTCAGTGATATTTAGGCGTTAGCACAAATTAAAGACAAAATTATTTCACCGCACTTGTTTTAGGAAGTGACTTGTCTTCAGAGTTTTCCTCATTTTCCTTGTTTTCTTCTTTTACTTCCGGAGCTTTTTTTGCTTTATTTTCTGATTTTTTAGTCCTCTTTTTACCTGCTGCTGAAGAGGATGCCGCCGAAGATTGAGACGGTACCGGAAAAGTCGGAACTGATGAAGAGGCTGTAGAGTAAGGTGCCGCCGAATAAGCCGGTGTAGATGGATCTGTGGTAGACGGTGCCGCTGAAGACTGATCCGCATTAGCCGACTCTCCTTCACCAATAACAAGAACTTTGTTACCAGCCTGATCCTCCATCACTGCACTTTTACCAACTGGTGCTTTCTTAGCTTCAGCAACTTGCTGATCCAGAGCTGATTGTGCGTCTCTATAGGCCTGCAGTTCATCCATAACTTTGCCGGATTCTGCGTCCGTATTCCCTTGGGGAACTTCATTATTATCAATGTCATTAACCCAAAGACTGGCTGTACCCTCAGCAAATACTGGTGCAGCAGCCGCGAAAAGAGAAAGGGCTACAGCACTTGAAAGTAAAACCTTTTTCATTATCTCATCTCCTCTTTACTTTTCAAAAATAATTGTAACTCCCCGTTACCTAATATTACCTACTACTAAGTATAGTTCGAACTCTAAAAAAAGTCAAGAATTTTACTACATAAAAATTTCTAAAATCAAAGAATACCAAGGGATGAGACAAATTGTCAATTTACCAACTATTTAAATGGTCATTTATTTATATTTGAAACATCAAGTAATTTGAGTTTTCTTTTAAAGTGAATGTTGGACTTTTTTTAAAAAAGATAGTAGGAATAGAAAGGAGCTAGGAATCAAACTTCCCAGCCATACATATCAGATTATTTTTTCCCTATTTCAAATAAGGGTGACAGCGGTCGTTTCTCATGAATACGGACAATGGCTTCCCCTAGAAGATGCGCAATGGAAATCTGATCAATCTTATCAATCAAGCGCTCTTGAGGGAGATAAATCGTATCCAACACAACCAATTTTTTAATCGCCGACTTTTGGATATTATCCATAGCCGGACCAGACAAGACTGGATGCGTACAGCTAGCATAGACTTCTACAGCCCCCGCCTCAGCGAGAGCGTCAGCTGCATGACAGATAGTTCCCGCTGTATCAATCATATCATCAATTAGAATACAAGTTTTTCCTTCCACCTTACCAATGATGTTCATGACTTCACTGCTATTCATCTTGTCTACACTGCGACGCTTATCAATAATCGCAATCGGGGTTTTCAGAAACTCTGCTAACTTACGGGCTCGACTCACACCACCATGGTCCGGACTGACTACCACATAGTCGCCCCCTGTCATATTACGGCGCTCAAAGTAATCAGCAATCAAAGGCGCGCCCATCAAATGGTCTACTGGGATGTCAAAGAAGCCCTGGATTTGTGCTGCGTGCAAATCAATAGTCAGCATCCGATCCACACCAGCGATTTCCAACATATTGGCAACTAATTTAGATGTAATTGGCTCACGAGCTCTAGCCTTGCGATCCTGTCGAGCATAGCCATAGTAAGGCATGACAACATTGATGGATTCAGCACTAGCCCGTTTCAAAGCATCTACCATAATCAAAATTTCCATCAAATTATCATTGACTGGCGAACTGGTAGACTGCAAAATAAAGACGTGTTTCCCGCGAATAGATTCTTCAATATTCACTTGAATCTCACCATCAGAGAACTGACGGACAGTTGATTTCCCAAGTGGCAATCCAATCTCTTGAGCAACACGCTGCGCTAATTCTTGATTAGAAGAAAGAGCAAAGAGTTTTAAATCAGAAAAAGACATGATTCCCTCCAGATTCTAAATCGTCTTTCATTGTCCAATTACAACTTTTCCCAACTACCATTGTAACTTTTTTCAGTTGATTTTTCAATTAAAAATAAAAAACGCCAGAGGCGCTTTTTACTGATTAGTTCGGATAGATATATGAAACTGTACCTTGTGCAGTTGTTGGGTTAAACCATCCACGGTAGTTACCGATTGATTGTTGTCCAAGGTAGTTCGCTTCTGATACTTGGATGCTTGTAGTAGATTGAACAGCTGTTACTACTGCAACGTGTCCGTATCCACCGTCAGTCCAACATGCAATTGCTCCAACTTCTGGCTGTGAACCAACACGGAAGCCTGCTGCTGCTGCGCTTGCTGACCATTGTCCACCATTACCCCAGTAATCGCCAGCCCAAGGAGCTAATGTCTTAGCACCCCAAGTACATTGACCTACTGGATAAGAAGAGGCAGATGAGCTATAAACTGGTCTATTTGCACGGGCAACAGATTGAGTTACTGCAGGTGCTGCTGGAGCCGCTGCTTCAGCTGCTGGAGCTGAATTGACAACCGCTTGAACTTGAGCTTGCAGGGTGGTATTTCCCGAAGCTTCAATTGCTTGGCGTTTTGATTCTTGCTCTGCTTTATAAGCTGCTTCACGAGCCGCTGCTTCAGCTGCTGCTTTTTCAGCTGCTGCTTTTTCTTCAAGAAGAGAATTCTTTTCGTTTTCAGCAGTCGCTTTTTCAGCTGCAAGACTTGCCTGAGCTGCTTTCAGTTCAGCTTGTTTTGTTGCCAAAGCTTGCTCATCATCAGCTAACTTCTCTTGGTTAGCAATTACAGTATTGATAGCTTCATTATTCGCAACTTGCTTTTCAGCAATTACTTCTTTATCTTTCTTTTGTTGTTCCAGCATTTTATTATTTGCTGAAACAATTTCGCTCATAGCTGCCACACGAGAGATAGCTTCTGTGATAGAGCTAGAATTTACAACTGTATTGATGTAGCTAGTAGCAGTTCCATTTGTTTGGGTACTGCGCGCTTGATTTGCAAGTGACTCATTACGAGCTACAATATTTTTAGACAGTTCGTCAATCTCAGCAGAAAGTTTTGCAGATTCAGCAGACAATTTTTCATTTTCTGCTTTAAGCTCTTCTTGTTGCTTTTGAATAGCAGATACTTGTCCTTGAATCTCGTTAACTTGTGCCTGAGCTGATTGTTGTTGCTCTGTCAAACTATTAATCTTGCTGTCTTGTGCAGCAATCTTTTCATCAGTTGTCTCCGCTTTAACGCTCACAAGTGCAGCTCCTTGTGAAAGGATAACCGTACTCAATAAAATTGATGTGAGTAGTTTTTTCTTCATAAAAATAATACACTCCTTCTTATAAGACATTATCTAGTATACCAGAAAATGCTGTATCATATGTTACGCCTTTATTACATTTTTATTTCTTGTTTATCATAAATACATTTTTTCGAAAATAGGCTGAAAAATGAGGAAAATCAGGCTATTGAGAAGGATAGTCGGTACCAGACTGCTAAGGACAAAATCCTGTAAATTCAAACTAGAAAGATTCAAAAATACTGCAAAAGCAAAGCTAGTTAATTCAAATAAAAATACAAGAATCAGAACAGATAAAAAGCGAGTAAATTTATTTAAAAGCATAGTCGAACTAGACTGACAAACCAAGAGACTTAAAAGAGGAAAAAGAATAAGAGCAATACCGATGGTATGAAAATAGTAAACATCGTAAATCAGCCCCAGACAGCAAAACAAGAGAATATTGTAGTTTCTAGAAAGGTTGATGGACACAAAAAGCATGAAAATAAAGATAAAATGACTAACTAAATGCCATTGTAAAGGCAGAATATTAGCCAGAAAAGTCGAAATCTGCCCGTCGATCAATAAAACAAAAGGAGTCAAAAGATGTTCTTTAATATCTCTCATATCAGTTCCCTACCAACATTACAGCACGGATATCCGACAAATCAGCAGCCGGCTTAACCAGGACAACCTTGTTTAACTGATCCTTAGCCTCAGACACGGAAAGTACCTTACCGACAGGAATATTTTCTGCATTATAAGCGCCCAAGCCACTGGTTGCAACCTCATCTCCCTCTTTTATATCTTCAGCACTATTTAACTGACTGATGATATAAGCTGAGTTTTTTTCATCATATCCAGTTATAATCCCATAAACTGAACCAGACTTAGTTTGAATTCTAACAGAAATTTTAGTTGAGTTTTCCTCGTTAGTCAGTAGAGATACTAAGCTAGACTGACTACTAGTTTCAGAAACACTTCCGACTAGACCACCATTAGCGACTACTAGCATAGCATCTGTCACATGATCAGATGTCCCCTTGTCAATAGTCAGCTCATTTTTCCAAGATGCTGGCGTACGGGCAATCACTTCGCTGGCAATTTGTATTTGATTTTTATCAGCCTCTTTAAATTCCAGAAGTTTTCGCAACTGCTCATTCTCATCTTCTAAGGAATCTGCCTTCCCAGCCTTTTCCTCAACCTCATAAAGATTTTTCTTGAGTTGTTGATTCTCTCTGTAAGTAGACATCAAATCTGACATTTCTTCCTTTTTATCGGCTACAAAAGCAAAAGGAGAACCGACATGTCTATCTACCAATGAAATAATATTTGAAGTAGTTGATACAAACCAACTAGAAGAGGTAGATAGGATGAGTATCGTCATTGCAACAACTAATACAAAAAAAGAAATCAGAAACTTAGATTTTTTAAATCGATTCATCAGAAAAACCTCACTAAACAGGACGAGAAAGTATAAGAAAAGGAGATAGCAAATGCTAAACTCCTTATTCATACGGAGAATGGGGGATTCGAACCCCCGCGCCGGTTACCCGACCTAACGATTTAGCAAACCGTCCTCTTCAGCCTCTTGAGTAATTCTCCAATATTTAATGGGCACGAGTGGACTCGAACCACCGACCTCACGCTTATCAGGCGTGCGCTCTAACCACCTGAGCTACGCGCCCAAGTCCGAAAACTTGGTATGAACTTTCGTTCAAAGCGGGTGACGAGAATCGAACTCGCGACAACAGCTTGGAAGGCTGTAGTTTTACCACTAAACTACACCCGCATTTCCAATACGATGATGTATGGCGCGAGACGGAATCGAACCGCCGACACATGGAGCTTCAATCCATTGCTCTACCAACTGAGCTACCGAGCCAACTATTGCGGGAGCAGGATTTGAACCTACGACCTTCGGGTTATGAGCCCGACGAGCTACCTAGCTGCTCCATCCCGCGTCAATACTATTCGTCCCTAAGGAGGATGTGGGATTCGAACCCACGCACGCTTTTACACGCCTGACGGTTTTCAAGACCGTTCCCTTCAGCCGGACTTGGGTAATCCTCCAAGATAACACTATGGACCTTGTAGGACTTGAACCTACGACCACTCGGTTATGAGCCGAGAGCTCTAACCAGCTGAGCTAAAGGTCCGACAAGATCATTATAGCGGCGAAGGGGATCGAACCCCCGACCTCCCGGGTATGAACCGGACGCTCTAGCCAGCTGAGCTACACCGCCATCTATCGGGAAGACAGGATTCGAACCTGCGACACCTTGGTCCCAAACCAAGTACTCTACCAAGCTGAGCTACTTCCCGAACTTAAGTTATTACTTAATGCACCCTAGAGGAGTCGAACCTCTAACCGCCTGATTCGTAGTCAGGTACTCTATCCAGTTGAGCTAAGGGTGCTCATCTTCTTCTACTGCCTCTTACAAGTCTATGCCGAGGACCGGAATCGAACCGGTACGATCGTTACCAATCGCAGGATTTTAAGTCCTGTGCGTCTGCCAGTTCCGCCACCCCGGCCGCCTCAAGCGAACGACGGGATTCGAACCCGCGACCCCCACCTTGGCAAGGTGATGTTCTACCACTGAACTACGTTCGCATCCTATTCAAAAATGCCGGCTACATGACTTGAACACGCGACCCTCTGATTACAAATCAGATGCTCTACCAACTGAGCTAAGCCGGCTCATTATTATCTTATATGCGGGTTAAGGGACTTGAACCCCCACGCCCTAAAGCGCCAGATCCTAAATCTGGTGCGTCTGCCAATTCCGCCAAACCCGCTCTTATGACCCGTACTGGGCTCGAACCAGTGACCCTTTGATTAAAAGTCAAATGCTCTACCAACTGAGCTAACGAGTCTCTTACTTTTATTGAAATCTTCTCGACTTCAACGGTCCCGACGGGAATCGAACCCGCGATCTTCGCCGTGACAGGGCGACGTGATAACCGCTACACTACGGGACCTATTCTTTTCAGAATATGGGAGTTAACGGGATCGAACCGCTGACCCTCTGCTTGTAAGGCAGATGC
>NZ_CAJPNR010000017.1 GCF_905372115.1 uncultured Streptococcus sp. | reverse complement strand
ACTCGCTTGGTCGTAATTTTATCCATAGCCAGGCCAGAAGATAAAATATTACAGCCGACATAAGGCATTTTGAGCACTTCTAGGAAGCCTTGAATAGAGCCATCTTCACCCATGGGACCATGCAGAACTGGAAAGACCACTGCTCCTTCTTCATAAATATCGCTAGGCTTAATCTTCCGAGACATATCCACTGTGGCATTGGTCATAAGCTTCTCATCAGCCATTGGCTTTGCTTCAAATTCCTGAGTTTGAATAAAATCTCCGTCCTTGGTGATGAAGTAAGTCTTCACTGAAAATCTATCATAATTGACAGCCCGCATGACGCTCTCAGCTGATAAAACAGAAACTTCCCGCTCTGCACTGCGTCCGCCATACAATAAAATCAATCTTTGTTTTGCCATGATTTTTCCTATCATTTTCTAAAAATAGTACAATTTACAAAAGCTGCCAGATCGAGAAGAATCAAGCTCAAAAGCTTGGTTTTACACCTACCTAGCTAGTCGATTCTTCTAAGCAAGAGCTTCTGTATCAGTCCGTTTTAGTATATCACAATTCCCAGCATTTTTGAACAGAAAAAAGGACTCTTCCAGCCAGCTAGAGCCAGAAAAATCCTTGATGTTTATAATTCCGTCCGATTTTCGATAGCGCGAATCAGCGTAACCTCGTCCGCATACTCAATATCGGAGCCAACCGCCAAACCACGCGCTAGGCGAGTCACCTTAATCCCAGCAGGTTTCAAGACACGGGAAATATACATAGAAGTCGCTTCGCCATCCGCAGTCGCATTGGTCGCGACGATAACCTCCGTCACCTCACTATCCATCAGACGAGTGATTAGACTCTTGAGATTGATATCGTCCGGTCCAACGCCGTTCATAGGTGAAATCAAGCCATGCAAGACATGATAAAGTCCATGGTATTCCTGGATATTTTCCATGGCTGACACATCTCGGCTGTCTTCAACGATCAAAATAGTTGATTGATCGCGCGACTGGTCTTGACAGATAGCACAAGGGTCTTCATCCGTCAGGTTGCCGCAGACAGAGCAGTAGCTCAGCTCACGCTTAGCAGCCAGCAGATTCTTGGCAAATTCATTGACATCGTCATCACTCATGCCAATGGTGTAAAAAGCCAGTCGAGTGGCTGTTTTGATGCCAATGCCGGGCAGCTTTGAAAAACTGTCAATCAGCTTGGCAATAGGGGTTGGGTAAAGCATAAAATCCTTTCTCTATTCTCAAAAAATCTCCTCAAACCAGATTGCTTCACTTGAGCACTGACAGCTTTAGCTTTCTCCGTTTGCTGATGATTTTCATTGAGCACTAATTCATAGGGTGTTGTTGGTTGTAAAGATTGATAATATCGCGAGTGATACTGTGGCTGACAGTAGAAGATAGGTTTGTATTGTGAGGGAACACCACTGCCACCGCAATCTGCGGCTTCTCACTCGGTGCATAGGACACGACATTGGTATTGATGGCTTCTTTCTTGCCCTTGTCCACGAAGGTCTCGGCCGTACCAGTCTTGGCACTAATTGGCACGCTCTCTCCCTGAGAAATGGTCCGACCAGTCGTAAAGCCACTGCTGCCATGAACCACTTGATAGAAGCCTTGCTTGATAATGCTCATATCCTCGTCAGAGATATTGACCTGGTTCAGCTCTTTGGTGTCAATTTTCTGCACCAAATCACCGAGTCCTCCTTGGTCGCTGTTGCCGTAAATGCCTTCAACGATATGCGGAGCCACACGCTTGCCATTATTAGCTACTGTTGAGGCATACTGGGCCAGCTGAAGCGTCGTATAGTTGTCAAACTGGCCGAACGAATTGGTCAGATAGTTAGCAAAGGTAAACTTGTCTGGAAGATAGCCTGTGGACTCATTTGGCAAATCAATCCCTGTCGAAGTGCCTAGACCATATTCTGCAAAGGTCGACCGCAGCTTTTTCATGGACGGATCCAGCTCATCAAAATCCAGCTTCATATCCGCTGAGTAAGGCGTCCCCATCATCTTCAGCGCTACCTGCACCATATAGGTATTGGAAGAGTATTCCAAGGCCTCTTGGGCTGTGATAGCACGTGAACCATACTGGGTGAACCAAGAAGTGATACTGTCCGTACCGCCAAAGCTAATTGGCTGGTCTGTCAGGACTTGGTTGCCGCTAATGGCGTTATTCTCCCAGCCCGAGGTCAATGTTGCAGCCTTGACCACAGATCCCGGAACAAAGACATTGGTCATGGTTCCCAGAGCATCGACAGAGTTTTCTCCAGTTTCCAGATTGTGACGTATGCCTGCCATAGCCAAGACAGCGCCAGTATTGGGATCCATAGCTACGGCATAGACACCCTCAGAGTAGGTCGCATTGCCACTAGCCAACTCTGCATTAAAGGCATTTTTGAGAATGTCCTCCACTCCCTGCTGGAAGCTTAAGTCCACCGTCAGCTTGAGATTGTCTCCCTTACTGCCGTCAGAGATATTTTCCACACTCTCCATATTACCATTTTTGTCCAGATGAATCTCCTTCTCAGCTCGCTTGCCTTGCAGGACTGACTCATACTGCTTTTCCAGATAGGAGGTCCCCACCCGGTCATTGAGGGAGTAGCCTTTTTTCAGGTAATCATCCACTTCCTCAGCCGGAAGTCCAGTCTTTTCTGTCGAGATATTACCCACGATAGAAGCCAGTGAGGTATCCAAGACCTTGCGGTCCCAGCCCGTTGAGACACTGATACCTGGCAGCTCTTTGCTGCTGGAAGCCAGTACAGCTACCTGCTCTGTTGTTAGCGCATCTGTCTGGATGGTCCCCGTCGCAAAGTTGGAAATCGCATTCATCTGACTAAAGAGAACGATGGCCTTCTTTTCCTCATCCGTATAGCCCAGCTGCTTAGGGTCAATGCTCTCAGCTGCCGCTTTATAGATTTTGGACTCAGGCAGGCGGTTGCCGTCTGTATCAAATTTCTTGTCCTTGGGTAGCTTTTCCACTACTTCTTGATAGACTGCGCTGTCCGCCAAATAATAATCGACTTCTTGGCGGTCTGTCACCTCTGTATCGCTGACACTGACATAGGTCAGGAGCTTTTGAGCAGTCGCCCGAATCTCCCCAGCCGTCAGCCGGTTATCCCGTGTATAGGTCACTACCTGCTTGGTCGTATTTTCCACCAAGGGCTTGCCGGTAGCATCATAAATCTGCCCCCGCACTGAGCTAGTCGTAATCTTGGTCTTGCTGGCCTTGGCTAACTTATCCGTGTAAAAGTCCTGATTGACCACCTGCATATAGCCCAGACGGGCAATCAAGGCTAAAAACAAAAGCATCACGATTCCAAACAGCAGATAAAGTCTTCTGGTGATGGAATGACTGTCAAATTTTCTCTTCTTCCTTGCCATCTTCTCTCTCATTCTAGTAAAAGTTCTGACCTTTATTTTACCATAAATCCAGCTCGATGAATGTTTCAAAACTGATAGAAAATCTGAAAATGTGGACGAGTTAATAGGAGATCCGCTAAACCTCGGAACAGAAAAGACTTGCCAGCTAAGCTTCTAGTAATCCTTGTCCTTCCTCTCTGTAAAAGCAAAGAACCTGAGAATAATCTCAGATTCCTTTAAGCTTATTTTCCAAGGTAGTATTCTTTTACTACGTTCAATTTCTCGTCAAATTCGAATACCAATGGTGGGAAGTTTGGAATTTCCACATCCATGATTTCATCGTCAGACAATTGTTTGATGTGCTTCACAAGGGCACGGATTGAGTTACCGTGTGCACCTACAAAGACATTTTTGCCATCTTTCAAAGCTGGAGCAATCTTGTCTTCCCAGAATGGAAGGGCACGTTCCAAAGTAACTTTCAAGTTTTCAGCATCTGGAATAACTGAGTCGTCAAGTGAAGCATAACGACGGTCAGTGTGTGCTGAGTGCTCATCATCGCGATCCATGTTTGGAGGCAATACATCGTATGAACGACGCCAGATATGCACTTGCTCATCACCAAATTGCTCAGCTGCTTCTGCCTTGTTTTTACCAGTCAGACCGCCATAATGACGCTCGTTCAAACGCCATGATTTTTCAACTGGTACCCAAAGCTGATCAGCTGCTTCCAAAGCAAGGTTAGTTGTCTTAATCGCACGCTTCAATACTGAAGTGTAAGCTTGGTCAAACTCGATACCAGCTTCTTTAATCAGTTTACCAGCGTCGATTGCTTGCTGTGTACCTTTTTCAGACAAATCAACATCGGCCCAACCAGTGAACAGGTTAGCTTTGTTCCATTCAGACTCACCGTGGCGAGCAAAAACTAATTTTACCATTAGATGGATTCTCCTTTTATTTTCCGAGGCAGTCCCCGTTTATCTATTCTATTTTACAAAATTTTCGCCTAAAAAGCTAGCCTATTTCGTCAAATCAGACCTTTTTCAACAAGAAAGCGCTTTTGTATTTCCGAGCAGAAACCTTTGCCCTAACACCCACCAGATAGATAAACCTCGTTGGCTTCCTTAAGCCACCAAGTCCGCCGCCTGTCTATCAACTGATAAATAAGCAGTAAGCCAGACACAATCCAGATAGAGAGCATATTGACAAAAATGAAAAGTTCTACACCTTTAGCATGCTGGGCCGGAGTTAGCTGGCTATGTTTACCTATAAAGACATCTCCTTCAACCCCATAAATCTTTGGCATAATAATATTAATAAAGCAAATAACAGCGATAAAAGTAACAAGCCGAACAGGACAAGAATAAAGGATTTTATGAAAACGCTCAAATCCTAAAGAAAAAGTAGAGAAACGTTTAAAGCGTTCTTTGCCCATAAAAAAGATGAATAAAGGAATGTAGCCTTCATAAGTGAAGCTAATCATTGTAGGCGTATGACGGCTAGCAATGAAAAAGCTAGAAAAGCCGTAATCTCCAGTGGTTAAAATCCAACGGCTTAAAAATTCTGGAAGAAAAATAGCTGGTATCACAAACAAAGCTGCTGAAAATTCCCTTCCAAATCTTACACTCCATACTCGCTGCATCTTCTCCCATATCAGGTGCAGACGTGCTTTGTCCGCGCCTTTCTTAGGAAAATTCTCTTTTATGAGTCCACCGCAAGAGGGGCAAATGGGATAGCCAGCTTCCTCTTCAAAGAGAAGATGACGACATTCCAAAAGAGGCGATTCATCACTGTCTGACAACTCATCCAGCCATTTCTTTCTCCACCAGAACATAAGACCTCCTAAAAATCTAACCTACCCACAAAGTAATACCCCTTAAAGATTTCGATACTACAGACTTATGACGAATTTACCTATATTGTAAATCCTTCAGAACTCTTTGAATCTCTTTGTACAAGGCTTTATTCTGCTTTCATTATATCAAAAGAGAATTGGCCTGTAAAATAATAGCATAAGTATATAAGGGGTTGTACTTAAAATATCTGATCTTGCTAAGTGCTGTACTTGACTAGGTACCAACGTCTCTAAGCTCAGATGATATCCTGCGAACATGCCTTGCTAAAACACATAGAAAAAGGCTAAGAGACATAAGTTCTAGCCTTGCTTTTTATTAGAAATAGAATCTTGACACAATAGCCGATTGTCAAATTGCTGCTTTGAAGTTGCAGATAGAATTTGCGAAGCAAGTCACAACTTTGTTCGTCTTTGAGACTCCAAAAACTCCTAATCATTCTCGCAGTCACACCGCCTCTTACTGGCATTGGGGGCATAGGCCATAGACAGTCGTCTGGCTTTGGGTGATGTGATAGCCAGTCTGCACTTCAGCCTCATGCTTCACATCAGGAAGTTCCAGCTCCATATCAGCGATACGGCCACATTTTTCACAGATAACATTGAGGTGCTGATGGCCCATAAAGTCAAAGTAGGTCGTCGTATCATTGCGAACCTTGAGCTCAGCGACAAACCCCTCATCAATCAGAACCTTGAGATTATTATAAACTGTTGCCAGACTCATATTAGGAAAATTGGGCTTCAAGTCCTGATATATCATTTCAGCGCTAGGATGGTCGTGACTTTGGATAATATAGTCAATTACCGCCTTCCGCGTTTCTGTAATGCGCACACCCTTGGCGCGCAAATGGCCAATTACTTGGTCAAAGTCATGCTGATGTTCTTGTTTCATTATTTACTCCGTTATAGCCTCTCATCTAAGTCATTACCATTATACCATGACTAGGCTTACTTGGCTATTAAGAATGATTGTAAATAAGCTAAAAAGAAAAAAGCAGGACAGAACTAACCAAAGTTCATCATCCTGCTTCTGCATGATTGCTTATCCATTTAAGGCAATGCAAGCTTTAAACTAGTATTTTTTCAATCCTCGCTCTATGCTTGGAATCTCTTCAAGCTTGCTAAATAAAGGGAACCGCCTATGATAGAAAGAATAGCACCAATCCAGCCCAAGAAGTCATTAAAGGTAAAAATTCCACCTACAATCATCAAGATAGAGCCTGCTGGTCCCACACGATTGTCATCCTTATAGTAGACAATACCAGCAATTCCCAAAGCTAGGATTGCAATTTTCAGGATGTCAAATACACCTAGCATAAAATAAATAACCCAAATGAAGAAAGGCCACAAAAGTAGAATAATACCACCGATAAGTCCAACAAGTCCATTTACGAGTGCTAATGTTTTTGTCTTCATCAACAGTCTCCTTTGTATAATTTTTTACTAAAATAGTTTACCATATTTGCTAGAAAAATACAAGCTCATTTTTAATTTTATGAAAAATTCAAGCATTTGACTGCTTTTAATGCTTATCTTTCCTTGAAAATAAAAAGCCTGCTATTCCCAACAAAAGTTGAGATAACAGACTTCTCATATATTCTAGATTTTCAAAGCTTTTTACTGAAGCTTAAGTCTTAGTCGCGCTGACATTTGCTCAAACCAACTGCTCCTCCAAAGCAGTCAATGTCTGCATGGGTAATAGAAAGATTGAAAAAAGCACGACAAACAATCCCATCAGCAGGCGAAATTCGCTGCCATAAGGATTAACAGGACGCAATGAGCCCTGAAGTGGTTTCCATTTCATTTCTCACCTCCTAAACTTTTTATTTCACGTCTTTAAATATGTTTGTCCTTTATCATTCTCTTTTGTTTAGAGACAAATTTCTTCACTTTACTGCAAAATAAAAACTCCAAGAAAGTTCATCAATCAACTTTCTCGAAGCACCTAAATCTCTTATTAAGCTCAAGAAATGAGAGCAAAAAGAAAAACCTGACATACTCGCCATAGGCAAGTGTATCAGGCTTTATTAACCAAAATTATTTTACAGCGTCTTTAAGAGCTTTACCTGCTTTGAAAGCTGGTACTTTAGAAGCTGCGATTTTGATTTCTTTACCAGTTTGTGGGTTGCGACCTTTACGTGCTGCACGCTCACGAACTTCAAAGTTACCAAAACCGATAAGTTGAACTTTTTCACCTTTTGAAAGGTACTCAGTTACAGCTGCGAATACAGCGTCAACTGCTGCTGCTGAATCTTTTTTAGTCAATTCTGTAGCTTCTGCTACTTTTGCGATCAAATCTTGTTTGTTAGCCATTTAACAAATCCTCCAAATTTTTTCTGGGTTAATAACCCTAACAAATATTATCATATCTAAAAAAAGCATTCAGGTCAAGTACTAAACCGCTATTTTCTAAATTATTATGGTTTTATTCGTAACGAATCAGCACAGCCCAAGCATTTTCCCCTGTATGTGTCTGAATAATGGACCCTGTTTCCAGCACTGAAATAGGTTTCTTGACATATGGCTGTAAACTTTCCTTCATTTCCTGGGCCAATTCTGGACTGCCTGCATAGGAAATTCCAAGCTTAGCCACTTGCTTGTTTTGCAGGCTTGCTGTCAAATCATCCAGCCATTTTTTAAAGGTCTTAGCACCCCTCCCCTTGACAATGGGCTCCAGCTGATGGTTCTTCATTTGCATGATGACTCGGATATTAAGCAAGGAGCTAATCAGGCCAGAAACTCGGCCAATACGGCCTCCTTTAACCAAATTTTCTAAGGTAGAGAGACCAATGTAGAGTTCAGTCTTTTGCTTCACTTCCTCTATTTTAGCCAGAATATCCTCTAGTCTAACTCCTTCCTTGGCCAGCTTAGCTGCTTCTGTAACTTGGAACTTCATAGCCTGATCAGTAAAAGAGCTGTCAACAACCGTCACATCAGCATTAGCCAAAGTCGCTCCCTGACGGGCTGCTTCGACAGTTCCTGATAAAGCGTGAGACATGTGAATGGAGATAATCTGCGCTCCATCCTCAGCCAATTGCTCAAAAACATCAGCAAAGACTCCGACAGGCGGCTGGCTGGTTTTAGGAAGATTGCGACTAGACTGCATGAGACGAAGAAACTCACCTTCCTCTAGATCTGCATCCGAATAGACCACCCCGTCCACCATAACAGAGAGAGGTACAATTGTAATGTCTAATTCCTTAGCAACCTCTGGTTCAATGGTTACAGATGAGTCTGTTACGATTTTTATTTTTGTCATAGATTTCCTACTCTGTATCTAAATTTTAACTTGTTATTACACTACATTATACCAAATTTTTATGGTTTTGTGGGGGAATATTCGCTAAAATCACAGCTCGGTCCAAGCGTTTCCTAAATTTAATCTGCCTGTTTTAGTTTTTTAATCTTTTTGCGCTTCTTTAAAATTAGATGAAAAAGTGTTTACATGCAGCTTTTTTAGCTTTATTGGGGAAAATTTTAGGAAAAAGCTGGTTTTCAAAGAGAATCTCCGCAAAAAAAGATTGGATTTTCCCAATCTTTTTTCAGTCTTCAGCTACCAAACCATCATTTTTTATAGCATACTGCTCTATGATGCCATTATGACCAAAGAGAACTCCGTGGAGGACTCCGCCATAAACAGCTCCGCCATCCATGCCAATCTTGCCATCCTCAGTCATCCATAGCTGATCAGTTCCCGGTGCCTCATGCAAGAGGTAAAATGTTGGTGTATGGCCAAAGACAATCGTTTTGCCAGTCTGATTGCTGCCTTCGTGAAAAGGCGCGCGAATCCAAACTTTTTGATAATCACTGGTCTCTCGCCAGTCTTTCAACTCCAAATCTAGACCAGCATGGACAAAAATGTACCGCTCTGTTTCCAATAGGAAGGGCATCTGACGAATAAAATCTACTAAATCGGCCGCCTCCGTCTTGACACGTTCCGCATCTGCTAGTCCATCTACAGGAGCATTGAGAGGTCGGCCTAAAAGCGAATTAATCGTCGTATCTCCGCCATTGCGTCGGTAGTGGTCATAAGACTTTTCAGGATTGTCCAACCAGGTCAGAAACATATACTCATGATTACCAGAAAGACAGATAGCTCCTTTCTGATCCACTAAATCCTTGACCCGCTCCAAAACTGCTCGGCTGTCCTCGCCTCGATCGATCAAGTCGCCTAGAAAGACTGGTTGGCTGCGACCGTCCCAGTGCTGGAGCAGCTCATCTAGCATACCAACCTTACCATGGACATCACCTATTGCAAAATATTCTGTCATACGCGCCACCTCCTAAAGGAGACCGAAACACTAGTGTCTCAGCCTCGCTTGTTTATTTTTTTAATAATTCTCTGGCTTGAGTCAAAGCAGCCTCCGTCACATCTTCGCCAGCCAGCATCTTAGCGACTTCCTGAACACGCTCGTCAGCCGTCAGCAGCCGCACCGTTGAGACGGTCGAATTCTCATCCGAAATCTTCTCAATAAAGAACTGATAATCGGCAATCGCAATGACCTGCGGCAGATGGGAAATTGCCAAGACTTGCCCATTGGAGCCAATTTTGTAAATCTTCTGAGCAATAGCCTGGGCCACTCGGCCAGAAACGCCCGTATCCACTTCGTCAAAGACAATGCTGGTCTTACCTTCCTTACGAGAAAAGGCAGACTTGATAGCCAGCATGAGACGGGAGAGCTCGCCTCCAGAGGCAACCTTCACCAAAGGTTTGAAATCCTCGCCCGGATTGGCTGAGATGTAAAACTCTACTTGTTCATTGCCTTCACGGTTGAACTTGCCCTTATTGAACTGCACTTTAAAGCGCGCCTTTTCCATATAGAGGTCTTGCAGCTCTTGCTTGATTTCTGCTTCCAGCTGGGCTGCTAGGCCGTGACGAGCCTGACTCAGCTCCTGAGCCAGCTCTACCAGCTCTCTCTCCAAGACCTTCAGCTCTCGATCCATATCCTCTGAGGACAAATTACTTCCGGTCAAAAGGCTGTATTCTTTGGAAATCTGAGCAAAGTAATCCAGCACATCATCTACTTGGCCGCCGTATTTACGCGTGATGCTGTTAATCAAGTCTAAGCGACTCTCCACCTGCAGCAGCCGATCTCCGTCAAAGTCCAGTTCATCTAAAATATCCTCTAAGCGCTTGCTGACATCTTCCAAGACATAATAAGTCTCTGACAAGCTGCCTGAAAGCTCCTTGTAGGCTGGATCGTAATCCTCGATAGACTCAAGGTCATTCATAGCTGATCGGACATTGGTCAGACTGGAAAAATCTTCATTATCCAGCATGGTATAGGCGTTCGTCAGCGTATCGGCAATGAGCTTGTGGTTGAGCAAGCGATCCCGCTCCTGATGCAGAGCAGTATCTTCACCACTTTTGAGGGCTGCGCTCTCAATCTCCGCCATCTGAAACTCCAGCATCTCAATTCTGGCCTTATGCTCCTGCTGATTTTTCTGTAGAGTCAGCAATTGCTTACGCAGGCTTCGATAGCGGTCAAAGGTTTCCTGATAGCGACCCTTGAGATTTAAAAAGTCTGCTGTTCCAAACTCATCTAGCATAGCGATATGAAGCTGGGGTCTCATCAATTCTTCCTGATCGTGCTGACCATGTATATCTACCAAATGCTGGCCAACAGCCTTTAGAACAGACAAATTAACCATCTGGCCATTGATACGACTAACACTGCGGCCGTTTTGCAGAATTTCCCGACGGATAATCAGCTCATCGGTCAGCTCCCAGCCCTGCTCCTCAAAAATCTCTCGCAAAGCTCTGCTATTTTCCAGCGAAAAAAGTCCCTCTATCTCAGCTTTGGGTGCCCCATGACGAATAACATCCGTCGTAGCACGGCTGCCCAGCATCATGTTCATCGCATCAATAATAATAGACTTGCCGGCTCCGGTTTCCCCGGTCAAAACCGTCATACCTTGCTCAAAATTAAGAGAAATCTCCTCAATAATGGCAAAATTTTTAATCGAAATTTCTAATAACATAGGCTTTCCTACCAATGGTGAATGATGGTCGCAATCCTTGCGGCTGCTTCCTCTGTCATCATAACCATCAAAATACTGTCGTTATCTGCCAAGATACTGAAAATATCTTCAGCAAATTCATTTCTAAGATGACGCTTGACCAGTGCTGTGCTCCCCGGTACCAGACTGAGATTTATCATATTTCCCAAAACCTGACAGGACAGGATGTTATTTTCAGCCAAGCCCAGACTGCTAGTCATGGTCTTAGGCAGCTCGTAGATATAAGTGTTGTCCTTGAGTGGTATCTTGACAATCCCCAGCTCTTTGATATCCCTAGAGACCGTAGCCTGGGTCGCTGTAATCCCAGATTCCCTGAGATGTTCTACAATTTCCTCCTGTGTGCCAATGTCATAGTCACTGACAAAGCGTCTAATCTTTTCTAATCTATCCTTCTTATTCATCCTTAAATTCCTTGTGTGCTGCCTCTACGACAGCTGTTATCATTGCTGAATCAAGAGACTGCGGCTCTGTGCTCTTTTCTAAATAGGCCAGAAATTCTACATTGCCCTGACCTCCCTGAATAGGCGAAAAATCCAGTCCCCTGACAGAAAAACCAGCCTCCATCATAAATGCTGTGACCTTTTCCAGAACTGCTAAATGGACCTTTTTATCCTTGACAATCCCTTTTTTTCCAATCTGCTCGCGGCCCGCTTCAAACTGGGGCTTGATCAAGGCGACCACTTGGCCATCCCGAGTCAAAATCTCATGCAGAGCTGGCAAAATCAAGCTCAGCGATATAAAACTGACGTCAATACTGGCAAAGCTCGGCTCCTGCTCAAAGTCAGTCCTTTGGGCATAGCGAAAATTAAACTGCTCCATGCTGACAACCCGCTCATCCTGTCTGAGCTTCCAAGCCAACTGATTGGTGCCTACATCTACCGCATAGACCAGCTTAGCTCCGTGCTGCAGCATGACATCTGTAAAACCGCCGGTCGAAGCTCCGATATCCAAGGTCACTCGGTCAGTGACCGAAATATCAAAGACTTGCAAAGCCTTTTCTAGCTTGAGACCGCCTCGGCTGACATATCTGAGTTTCTCACCTTTTAAGCGTAGCTCTGTGGCCGTGTCAATCTTTTCACCTGGCTTGTCAAAGCGCTGGCCATTAGCTGCAGCAATAACCAGCCCAGCCATTACACCACGCTTAGCCTGCTCTCTGGTCTCAAAGAGCCCTTGTCTGTAGGCCAGCACATCTACTCTTTCCTTAGCCATTCAATCTCAAACTTTCTATTATCTGTTGAATTTCTCCGCCTGAAAACTCTGTCTTTTCTTCCAAGTCTGTCAGAATGTCCATAGCTTCAGCAAGAGTCTGATTGAAAAAACTCTTAGCTCCATCTAGACCCAGAAAGGCTGGATAAGTCGACTTGGCCGCAGCTAAATCCTTCTGCGGGGTTTTACCAAGCTCTTCAAAACTAGCTGTCACATCCAAAATATCATCCCGCACTTGAAAGGCCAAGCCCAAGAGCTCTCCAATCCGACGAAGCTTATCTTGAACAGACTGCTCGGCCCCAGCAATCAAACCAGCTGCGACAAAAGGATACGTCAGAAGTTTTCCAGTCTTATTGGCATGGATGGTTTTTAAGTCTTCTAAACTAATTGCTTGGCCTTCGCCTTGCATGTCCAGAACTTGTCCTGCGACCATACCAAAGCTCCCTGCTGCCAGAGACAACTCAGAAATTAATTCCACCTTGACCCGACTAGGCAGCTCGGCTCTTGCCAATAGACCATAGGGGTCCAAAAAGAGAGAGTCACCCGCTAAAATAGCCATATCCTCTCCAAACTTCTTATGGCTAGTCAAGCGGCCGCGACGATAGTCGTCATCATCCATAGCCGGTAAATCATCATGGATAAGGCTGCCAGTGTGAATCATCTCAAGAGCCGCCGCGACCTGATAGTGGGCCTCAGCCAGCTCTAGGCCAAAAGCTTGAATCAACTCCAATAGCAATAAGGGACGAATCCGCTTGCCTCCAGCCTGCACCGAGTACAAAATAACTTCTGATAAATCCGACGACACTTGTTGAGACTTATAAAAATCCTCAATCGTCAGACCAATCTTTTCCAGTTTCTCGTTTCTTGTCATTCCATTTCCGTTTCTGTGCCGTCTGCCTGCATGACCTTAACTAAGGTCTTTTCTGCCTTGTCCAGACTAGCCTGGAGTTCCTTTGAAAGCTTCATCCCCTTTTGAAATTCCGCAATCGCCTCTTCCAGCGCTACATCACCATTTTCCAGCTTTTGGACAATCACTTCCAAGTCTGCTAAACTCTCTTCAAATTTCTTTTCTTTGGACATGTTTTACCTCTACTTCCAGCTGCCCATCCCGCATAAGCAGGGTCAGCTCATCTTTTTCTTCAATGCCAGAACTTGACTCGACAACCTTTTGATTCTTTTGGACAATAGCATAGCCACGCGCCACGATTCGACTGGTATCCAGCATAAGCAAGGCCTCGGACAATCTCCTGACTTGAGCTACCTTGTTATCATAAATGACCGCCATATTGCTGCGCAGCAAACGCTCCAGCTGGGCAGTCTGCTCTTGAAGACGCTGAACGCGACTGAGCGGATTCAATGCTTCCAAACGATGCTGCAAGATTTTGACCCGCTGTTGCTCTTCACTATAATATTCGCGAATTTTTTGCTTCAGTCGCAGGTTGAGCTGGTCTAATTTCTGCAGATGGGCATCGTAAAGCCGCTCTGGCTGTCGGAAGATAACCGACTGGGTCAGTTTATTCAGCCGCTCCCGATAATAGCTCAGGCGATTGGAAATCGCTCGTGACATGCGGTTTTCCTGCTGCTGCAAATGTCCCAGCAGATCTAGTTTGGTAACCGGTGTAGCTAGTTCAGCCGCAGCCGTCGGAGTCGCAGCCCTGCGATCTGCCACAAAGTCTGCCAAAGTCGTATCTGTCTCATGGCCGACACTAGAAATAACAGGAATCCGAGACTCAAAAATGGCCCGAACTGTTTCCTCTTCGTTGAAAGCCCAGAGATCTTCGATAGAACCACCGCCTCGACCAATAATCAGTACATCCAAATCCGACCGCTCATTGGCCAGTCTGATGTGGTCAGCAACCTGAGCTGCAGCCCCATCTCCCTGTACCTTGGTAGGATAAAGGACAATCTCCACTCCCGGGAAGCGACGGCTGACCGTCGTGATAATGTCTCGGATGACCGCTCCGCTAGGACTGGTTACAACGCCGATTTTCTTAGGAAATTGGGTCAAGGCTTGCTTGAATTTCTCTTGAAAAAGCCCTTCTTCCCCCAATTTTTTCTTAAGCTGTTCAAACTGGATAGCTAAAGCTCCGATACCATCCGGCTCTGCCTTTTCAATGATAATAGAATAGGAACCACTCGGCTCATAGAGCTGCACCCGGCCAATTACATTGATTTTCATGCCTTCTTCCAGCTCAAAGCCCAACTTCTGGTAGACACCAGACCAAATCGTAACCTGAATGACGGCCTTCTCATCTTTTAATGAAAAATATTGATGATTAGGACGTCGGCGAAAATTGGACACCTGGCCAGTCAGATAGACCCGCTCCAAATAAGGATCCCTCTCAAACTTCATCTTCAGATACTTGGTCAAGGTCGAAACCGACAAATACTCTGGCATGTCCTTTTCCTTTCTTTTCTAGTTTTTCCGTAACTTTTATTATAACAAAAAACTGCATAAAAAACCGATTACAAAGTCTAAAAATCCCCTGAAAAGCAAGAAAAAAACTGGGCTTCCACAAAAGAACCCCAGCTGACTTAAAACCCAAGAAAAAGTCTACCGACTCATCTTCTTCATCCACCTTGGAATGGCTCTACTGATTGCCGTTGGCAGGACGACATAAGCTTCATGACTCAAATCATCTGCGATAAGGGAATGAAGAAGGGTTGCAGCCGCCACTCGCTCAAAGAGACTGCTTGACTTGAACTGTCCTGCAAAAGCAGCAATCATACCGGCCAGCGTATCCCCCATGCCGCCAGTTGCCTGATAAGGTCCGCCTACTGTCAGCTCAAAGACCTGCTCTTGCCCACTTTGATAGATGGTCGTCCCATGCTTTTTCTGTACGACAATACTGCCCAGAGGCAGTTGATTGACCGCCGCCTGATTGGCTGCCGCTGTCTGATCTGACAAGCTCAAACCCGATAAGCCTTCCCACTCCTTCTGGTGAGGGGTAAAAACTGTTTGGGCTTTTGGAAATGGCAAAGCTCCTTTGCTAAAAAGTGAAATGGCGCCGCCATCCATGATAAGTATCTGCTGTTCTGCCACAGTCTGGATTACCTTTTGTAGGATATCTAGACCTAGTTGATTTTCCGCCAGTCCAGGACCAATCAAGACTAGATCTGATTTGGTCAGCTGCTCTGTCAATCGGTCTTGCTCCTCTAAGTCAAAGGCCATGGCCTCCGGTAAATGACTGTGCAGAGGGGCGATATTGTCTCTATCTGTAGCAACAGTCACCAGACCAGCTCCGCTATTGACTGCTGCTAAAGCTGCCATGATGATGGCACCACCATAAGGATAAGTCCCTCCAATCAGTAAAAGACGACCGTAATCTCCCTTGTGACTGTCCAAGGGGCGTTTCCGAATGACTCTTTTTAAAATATTTTCAGCATTTTTTGACATGATATTCTCCTAGACCAACTTCATCCTGCACTTGTCTCAAGATGACCAAACATATCTTCATTATACACCAAAAGGCACCTAAACAGGTGCCTCGTATCGCAGGAAAGTTATTTTCTTCGGAAATCTGCAAATTTTTGTAAGATTCTTGCTGCGACTGCCTTGGGTAAATTTTCCTGAAAGGCAACCTGCTCATCAGCATAATCGCTCAATCCTGAGAAATCCCCAACCTGCACAGCGTAGAGAGAATTCTTAAAGAGCTGGATATCATTTTGATCATTACCAAAAGCCACATAATCCGAACCGCAGAGTTCCTTTACAGTCGAAGCCTTATTGGTTTCAGCTGGATTGATATAAAAACATTTCTCATGTTCATGATAGTCTAGACTCAGATTGGGCAAGTTTGCAAAACGAGCCTGTAAATCGTCTAAGAGTTGCTCATGATTCCCCATGTAAATAACAAGCTTAATAGGATGCTGGAGTTCAGTCAGTTCCAGCCGTCTTGCCCGCTTGAGAGGATCTACACTGGCAATAAAAGGGATTTTTTCTAAAATCTGGCCGCTGTAGTCAAAAGTATTATCAACGAAAAAAGGCAAATTATAGGTCAAACAAGTATCTAAAATGGCTTGATAACTTGTCTGAGGCAGCTGACGCTCAAACATCAGCTGTCCATTCTGATAAGCTACTCCGCCGTTCAGGCCAATCACTATATGCTGGCTCAATTCCGGACCCAATAGTCCCAGACAATCCCGATAGGAGCGCGCCGAAGCAAACAAAACTTCATGCCCAAACTGAGGAGCCGTCAGCAGAACCTGCTTAATCTCCTCATCAATCGTCATATAATCAAAGGACAAGGTCCCATCCAAATCAAAAACAAATTTCATGATTCAAGACTCCGTTTAAAGGCTTGGTAGGTCTGCTCCATCAGCATGGTAATGGTCATAGGACCAACACCTCCAGGTACAGGGGTAATCAGACTGGCAATTTCAGACACTTCATCAAACTTAACATCGCCAATCAGCTTACCATTTTCATCTCGGTTCATACCAACATCAATGACAACAGCTCCTTCCTTGACAAAGTCCTTGGTCACAAAATGTCCACGTCCGATGGCCACCACCAAAATATCTGCCCGTTTCGCAGTCTTGGCTAGATTGTGGGTCCGCGAATGCGTTAGGGTCACTGTCGCATTCTTAGCTAAAAGGAGCTGAGCCATGGGCTTACCGACAATATTACTTCGCCCGATGACGACCGCTCGCTTGCCTTCTAGTTCAACACCATATTCATGGAACATAGCCATAATGCCTGCAGGAGTAGCCGGAATCATAACAGGATGACCGCTCCATAGCTTGCCCATATTAAGCGGATGAAAGCCATCAACATCCTTGTCTGGATCAATGGCTAGAAGCACAGCTTCATCATCAATATGTTCAGGCAAGGGCAGCTGGACCAAAATCCCATGCCAATCAGGATTTTGATTATAAGTTTCAATCAAGCTCAAGAGCTCTTCCTGGCTGGTTTCTTCTGGCAGACGTTCTATCTTACTCCGAAAGCCAGCAGCCAAGGCCGAGCGCTCTTTATTACGGACGTAGATTTGACTGGCTGGATTATTTCCCACCACAATCACTACCAAGCCCGGTACCTGACCTGTCTTTTCTTTGAGGCGAGCCGTTTTTTCGGCTAATTTTTTCTGAAGCTTCTCTGCCAAACCTCTACCATCAATAATCTGCGCCATGTCATTCTCATTTCTTTTTCATTATCTTTTTCATTATACCAAAAAAATCTGTGTCCAGCCTATAACTTTTTCTTATACAAGGTTATAAGACGAGGATTCATTGGCAGCTAGTGGTAAAATTTTCAGACCTACTAAATCTTTTTCAAAACAAGATAAAAAGGGTAAAAAATAAAAAGCAGCTAAGTGCTTTTTAGTAGAGTAATTCATAAATTTCCATTGCAATCAAATCGATGCTATCGAAAGTATAGGTCTCACGCGCTGCAACGTCACGCAAGGTGAAGACAGAGCCGTTTTCTTCGTCGTAACTGTAAGCTACTTCTGCTACAACCACTCCTTCACGCTCAAAATTACGTTTTAAATTTCCGCCATCCTTAGCCATAGCTTCTAAGCGGTTAATAATTCTAACTAAATGTGATTCCATTTTGTTTCTCCTATTTACTTAGTTCCCTCTTATTTTACCATAAATAGCGACTGAAATACCACTAAAAGCCAATTTTTTGTAATTTTTCAAGAATTTGTTTTCATTCTGCTCAGTCTAAGGGAGGATTTTGTAGTAAATTCTTGCAAAGTTCGAGAATACTGATATAATGAAACTATAAAACTTTGACTATTTTTGACCTTTAATTATTTCTATAAATAGCTTGCACACTAAAAGAAAAGAGGTAACTGCATGCTTTGCCAAAATTGTAAAATCAATGAATCTACGATTCACCTTTATACCAACGTAAATGGTCATAAACAACAGGTGGATTTGTGCCAAAACTGCTACCAAATCATGAAAACAGACCCTGAACATTCCTTGTTCGGTGGAATTGCCAATGCCAACAATCATGGTACGGATCCGATTGATGACTTCTTCAACAGCCTCAGCAATTTCCAACAGCCTCAGGAACCAACTACTCCTCCCACCCAATCTGGCGGAGCCTATGGGGGCGGTGGCGGCTATGGCTCCAATCCTAGCAAGGGTGGTCAGCCTCAGCCAAGTCCGCAAAAGCCAAAAGGCCTGCTGGAAGAGTTTGGTATCAATGTAACTGAGTTGGCTCGCCGAGGCGAGATTGATCCTGTTATTGGCCGTGATGAAGAAATCGTCCGTGTCATTGAAATCCTCAACCGCCGCACCAAAAACAATCCTGTTCTCATAGGAGAGCCAGGAGTCGGAAAAACTGCCGTGGTGGAAGGCTTAGCCCAAAAAATTGTTGATGGTGATGTGCCTCATAAACTCCAAGGCAAAGAAGTTATCCGCCTAGACGTTGTCAGCTTAGTACAGGGAACTGGTATCCGTGGCCAATTTGAGGAGAGAATGCAGAAGCTCATTGATGAGATTCGTTCTCGTCAGGATGTCATTCTCTTTATTGATGAAATCCATGAAATTGTCGGAGCAGGCTCTGCTGGCGATGGCAATATGGACGCTGGGAACATCCTCAAACCAGCTCTGGCTCGCGGAGAACTCCAAATGGTCGGAGCGACTACCCTCAACGAATATCGCATCATTGAGAAGGATGCTGCACTGGAGCGCCGCATGCAGCCCGTTAAGGTAGACGAGCCGACGGTAGAGGAAACGATTACCATCCTCAAAGGGATTCAGAAAAAATACGAAGACTACCATCACGTCAAGTACACGGATGCGGCCATTGAAGCTGCTGCCCTTCTCTCCAATCGCTATATCCAAGATCGCTTCCTACCAGACAAGGCCATTGACCTCTTGGATGAGGCTGGATCCAAGATGAATCTGACCCTCAACTTCGTTGATCCCAAGGTCATTGACCAACGTCTGATTGAGGCCGAAAATCTCAAGGCTCAGGCAACCCGCGACGAAGACTTCGAGAAAGCAGCTTACTTCCGCGACCAGATTGCCAAGTACAAGGAACTCCAGCAGACAAGTGTACTAGACAAGGATACTCCGATTATCAGCGAGAAAACGATTGAGCACATCGTAGAGCAAAAGACTAATATCCCAGTTGGCGACCTCAAAGAAAAGGAACAGTCTCAGCTGGTCAATCTTGCCAGTGACTTAAAGGCTCATGTCATCGGTCAAGACGATGCTGTGGATAAGATTGCCAAGGCCATCCGCCGCAACCGGGTCGGACTAGGGAGTCCCAATCGCCCAATCGGTAGCTTCCTCTTTGTCGGACCAACTGGTGTCGGTAAAACCGAGCTGTCTAAGCAACTAGCCATTGAGCTCTTTGGCTCGGCTGACAGCATGATTCGCTTTGATATGAGTGAATATATGGAAAAACACAGCGTGGCCAAGCTAGTCGGTGCCCCTCCGGGCTATGTCGGCTATGATGAAGCTGGTCAATTGACTGAGCGCGTACGCCGCAATCCATACTCACTCATTCTGCTGGATGAGGTGGAAAAGGCCCATCCCGATGTTATGCACATGTTCCTGCAGGTTCTAGATGATGGCCGCCTGACTGATGGCCAAGGCCGTACTGTCAGCTTCAAGGACACCATTATCATCATGACATCCAATGCCGGAACTGGCAAAGCTGAAGCCAGCGTTGGCTTTGGGGCAGCGCGTGAAGGCCGCACCAACTCCGTCTTGGGTGAATTGGGCAACTTCTTCAGTCCAGAGTTTATGAACCGCTTTGACGGCATTATCGAATTCCAGGCGCTCAGCAAGGACAACCTGCTGCAAATCGTCAACCTGATGCTAGACGATGTCAATCAACGCTTGGCAACCAACGATATTCATCTGGATGTTACGGAGAAGGTCAAGGAAAAATTGGTTGATCTGGGCTACGATCCGAAAATGGGGGCTCGCCCACTGCGCCGTACCATTCAGGACCATATCGAAGATGCTATCACTGACTTCTATCTGGAAAATCCAAGCGAAAAAGATCTCAAAGCTATCATGACCAGCAATGGCAAGATTCTCATCAAGTCAGCCAAGAAAACTGAAAGCACAGAGTCCGTTAATTCATCACAAGAAGAAAAATAAATTTCGACAAAATAGAGCAGAAAACAGTTAGTTTTCTGCTCTATTTCTTTATTATTCCTTCTGAACCTTGTAGCGCAGAATTGTTTTCAGCTTGCTAGGGTCTGTCCGATTCAGATTATTGAGATAGATTTCTCTATGAGTGTTTGAAATCCGTGTCAGCTGGTGATTCTGGCAAAAGGTATCCATTTTAGCGAAGGAGTGAGGTTCTTCGTCAAAAGGTCCTAGGTGCAGCATGGCGACACACACTCCTTCCGTCATTTCTTCAAAGCGAATCTCATCATAGAGAGGATTAGGCTTTTTGACACGGACTTGTTCTAGGGCCTTTTTCACCATCTCTCCAGTGATAAAGTCCGGCTGCCCAATCATGATAGTATAAATCAATTCTTCTTTAATCAGTTCTCCTTCTTGCTCTTGCTGCCAAAGTCCTTCCAAGGGATAGACCGTGAAGTCAGTAAATTCTTGCTCTGTCGCTGTCTTTTTGTAGTTCATCTTGATAGCATAGGCTAAGCTGTACAAAGCACCAACTCGTTCCGAAAAGTCAGCAGCATTAGGATTGCCCTTGCCGTCAATCATGATAAAAGACTGGGCAGGAAGATCTATGAGACAGGGTACAGACTTGATTTGATATATTTCTCGATTGGCTTTTCTCCATTCATATTTCATGAGAGAGCCCTCCTTTCTTTACTACAAACAGTATAGCAAAGAAAAGCTGACAACCTCTGTCAGCTTTTATAAATATCGGTAATAGCTTTTAACTTTTCTTTGAATTCTTCCCGTAACCGAGGCGGCTCCATGATTTCAACTCCATCCAAAAAGGATAGCAAGTAGGTATAAAGACTATCGTGACTCGGCAAATGCGTTTGGACAGAAAGGCTCCCATCAGTCTCCTCTATCTCTGCTTCTGAAAACTCCTCGTACACTCGAAAGGCATGCTTCCGGTCAAATTTCAAGAGGACTTTTACAGTGCCTCCTAGCCGCTCCTCAGGACTAAATGTCTCATCCAAGACTCTCTGTTTAAATCTTTCCTCTAACATCTGACAGTCTCTCATTCTGTTGAGTTTAAAAAAACGCGGAGCTTGTCTTAAACGACAAAAGCCAGCAACATACCAGTTTTGGCTTTTAAATACTAACTTCAACGCCTCTATCCTGCGCTGCCCTCTTTCTCCACGCCCATTCAAGTAAGAAAACGACAAGACTCTTCTTTGCAAGATTGCTTGCTTAATGGTATCAAACAGTTCTTTCTGATCTGCTTTTTTGCGCCAGTCGGTAAAATCCACCTCCAGCCAGGAAGTTGCCTGAACCTGAAACAAGGACTGCAGTTTAGACAAGGTCTCTACTTGCTCGCCATCTGTTAAAATCTGCAAGCCTTGAAGAGCAGCTAATAGCTCATCCCTCTCAGACTCTGAAAACAAGGCCTTGTCTAAGACAAAATCCTTCATCAGAAAAATGCCCCCGCCCTTGCCTGGGCTGCAATAGATAGGGATTCCTGCCAAACTTAGCTTATCCACATCTCGATAGATGGTCCGGATGGATACTTCAAATAGTGAGGCTAATTCGGGAGCTGTTGTGCGGCCTTGCTCTAAAAGAAGATATAAGATTTTAAAAAGTCTGCTTTCTGTCATAAAACCACCTCGCTACTATTATAACAATTTCTTCTATAAATGTTTTACCATTCCCATAAAGAAGATTTTTTTAAACGGTCGGAGGAAGGAATTTATTAATTTGAAGGGGATTTCTTTCAAGGACTATCATTCTTTTTCTGTCCAATAAACCGAGTAAATTCTTGACAGCTGGACCTTAGTCCATTATGATAGATAGTAAACTGACTAGAGATTGAGGATATTAGAATGACAAATCCAACCTTTGGTGAAAAGGAAGCAAATGTAGAATATGTGACCCGCTACGGAGTCTATGCTGTCATCCCAGATGAAAAGAAAGAAAAAATTATTTTGGTCCAGGCGCCTAATGGGGCTTGGTTTCTGCCCGGTGGAGAGATTGAAGAGGGGGAAAACCATCAGACTGCCCTTGAACGCGAGCTGATGGAAGAACTTGGATTCACAGCCCAGCTTGGACGCTATCTTGGACAAGCTGATGAATATTTTTACTCCCGCCATCGCGACACCTATTTTTACAACCCAGCCTACCTGTATGAGGTCACCTCTTTCCAAGAAGTCCAAAAACCGTTGGAAGATTTCAATCAGCTAGCCTGGTTCCCAGTCGAAGAAGCTATTGAAACACTCAAACGCGGCAGCCATAAATGGGGTATCCAAGCTTGGAAAAATACGCTTAAAGCTTAAAGAAATCATTCACAATTCATAGCAAACATGTTATAATAATAGCAGGTATAAAGCAGGAGGAAATCGTATGAAGCTTATTAATACAACAAACAGTCATGCTGACCTTGTCAAAAGCCAATTGGAAAGCACCGATGCGATATTAGTCGAAGTTTATTCTGCTGGAAACAGCGATGTTGTTTTTACACAAGCTCCTCTTCACTATGAAATTTTGATTTCAAACATGCACCGTGCTGTACGCGAACAGGAAATCGAAAAAATTAGAGAATTTTTCTTGAAGAGAAAAATTGATGCAAACGCTATTGATAAAGCTGCTATCCGAACGATTTACGCTAATAATCTCATCG
The DNA here is from genome assembly GCF_905372115.1 of uncultured Streptococcus sp. Lineage (GTDB taxonomy): Bacteria > Bacillota > Bacilli > Lactobacillales > Streptococcaceae > Streptococcus. The sequence continues at coordinate 13,860 of NZ_CAJPNR010000017.1, read as the reverse complement.
AAATTTCCATTCCTGTTAAACAGTAAAAACTAAGGCCAGGCCTTAGTTTTTTTATTGTTTATAGATCATGGTAATGTGAGGCGTCGATTCAAAAATAAAGGGTTGACCAACCACCTTGAAGCCATACTTTTCATAGAGAGCAGCCACCTGCTCCTGAGCTTCTATTTCAATTTCCTTTCCTGGCCATTTTTCAGCACATAATTGTAAGATTTCTCTAATAAGCTGTCCTCCTAATCCCTGTCCTCGTGCTGACTGAGCTGTGACTACTCGACCAAAGACTAAATGCTCTCCCTCTTCAAAGACCCGAGCATAAGCATCAATTTCCCCTTGTTCATTAGCATGGTAAACGTGCACTGCTTCCAGGTCCTTCTCATCCAGTTCATGATAGATGCGCTCCTGCTCCACCACAAAGGTGTCAATGCGCAATTTTAAGATTTGATAAAATTCTATCGGCTTCAACTCTGTTAATTTTTTCCTAGACCACATACTTGTTTCCTCTAACTTTTTAATGTATAATAAATGCAAATGCATCTATAAAGGAGTTCCTATGGATTACCGTCAACTTTTCCGACAAATGGGCTTTATTTCTAGACAGGCTATGATAAAAATGAATCAGAAAGCCGGTAACTATGGCCTAGACAATAATTTGTTTCTACTGCTCATTCGCATCGTCGAAAATGAAGGTCTCAGCCAATCACAACTGGCAGAGATGGTGCAGATTGACAAGACTACCCTCAGCCGATCCCTAGGAAAGCTGGAAGATAGGGGCTTGATTATCAAAAAGACCAAAGCTCAAAATAAGAAGTTCAAAGAGCTCTATCCTAGCAATCAGGCTCTCAAACTCTACGACCAGCTAATTGGCTTTGAAAATACCTACGCCAGTCAGGCGCTGCAGCAACTGACTTCCTCTGAGCTCTTTCAGCTCCAAAACATTCTAGCTAAAATAGACACTCCTAAGGTATAACTAGTATAACAAGAAACAGTTGTAAATGCAACTGTTTCTTTCTTCTAATCTAGCTCCAAACCAAAACATCCTCAAATCTATCTAAAAAATGGCTTACCACTAAAGGGCAAAGCCATTTTTTATTTTGGAAACTTACTTGCTCTCAAAGCCTTCTGAGACAGCTTGAGCAAAATTTTCTTCTAAAATTTCTGCACAGTGATCACAGACAAGGGCTTGATAACTGCGCTCTTTAACTGTTGTGTCAATGCGGCGGCAGCGATCACAGACTTGCCCCTGCGCATGCTCTACGACAAAAGCTACATCTTCAAAGACTAGAGCGCCTTCTGGAGCAGGTCCTTCAGCAATCGTTAATTGTGAAACGATAAGAAGCTGAGCCACATCGCTGTTAACTGCTTCCAACAAGGTCTTGATGACTTCATTCGGATAGACAGTCAGATGTGCTTCCAACGATTTCCCAATAACCTTCTCATTGCGGGCTTCTTCCAAGGCTTTCTGAGCCTGACTACGGAAGTCCATAAAGGCAGACCAAGTGTCCAAGATTTCTTCTTGATTTGGGAAAGTCTGAGCTTCTGGCAATTCAGATAACTGAACAAATTCTTCCTCTTCATGCTCTAGGTAAGACCAAATCTCTTCTGCTGTGTGCGGCAAGATTGGAGTCAGAAGCTTGGTGATTTTAACCAAAATATCATAGAAGACAGTCTGCATCTGACGTCGTTCCAATGATTTAGCTGCTTCGATATAGACGACATCTTTGGCAAAGTCCAGATAGAAAGCAGACAAGTCAACAGTCACAAAGTTGACAATCGCTTTATAAATAGTTAGAAACTCAAAGTCCGCATAAGCCTTGCGAATAGTCTCTACTAATTGATTGAAGCGGATAGTCATGTATTTATCAACGGAGCGAAGTTCTTCGTAAGCTACGGCATCCTCAGCTGGATTAAAGTCAGAGGTATTAGCAATCAAGAAACGAAGCGTATTCCGAATCTTACGGTAGGTTTCAGAAACTTGACCCAAGATATCCATAGAGATACGAACGTCGTTGCTGGAGTCGACACTGGTTACCCAGAGACGCAAGATTTCCGCACCAAATTGTTTTTCCACATCACTTGGAGCAATGGTATTTCCAAGGGATTTAGACATCTTTTCACCCTTACCATCTAGGGCAAATCCTTGTGACAAGATTTGTTTGTAAGGAGCTACACCATGGTTGGCAACTGATGTGATAAGGGATGAATTGAACCAACCTCGGTATTGGTCAGAGCCTTCTAGGTAAAGATCAGCCGGATAAGTCAATTCTGGACGGTTAACCAAAACCCCATTCCATGATGAACCTGAGTCAAACCAAACGTCCATGATGTCCGTTTCCTTAGTAAACTCGCCGTTTGGAGAACCTGGATGAGTAAATCCTTCTGGTAAGAGGTCTTTGGCTTCACGCTTCCACCAGACGATAGAGCCGTGCTCCTCAAAGAGCTGAGCTACGTGCTCGATGGTTTCGGCCGTCATGATTGGTGTTCCGTCTTCGGCATAGAAGATTGGCAACGGCACACCCCAAGCCCGCTGACGAGAGATAACCCAGTCACCACGGTCACGAATCATATTGTAGAGGCGTACTTTCCCCCATTCAGAATGGAATTTAACCTTTTCAATTTCATCTAAAATTTCTTGACGGAATTTAGAAACAGATGCAAACCACTGTGGTACTGCCCGCCAGATGATTGGCTTCTTAGTACGCCAGTCAAATGGATAAGAGTGAGAAATTTCTTCCTGAGCAAGGAGCAAGTCACCAAGCTTTTCAATAACTGTTGGTGCAACCTTGTCATAGAACTGGCCTGCAAAGTCAGGACCAGCATTTTCCATCATGATACCGCGCTCATTGACTGTCACAGCAACTTCCAGTCCATTGGCTACACCGACATGGTAGTCGTCCTCACCAAAACCAGGCGCTGTATGAACGATACCCGTACCAGAGTCTGTCGTAACGTGGTCACCCAAAATGACCAACTCATCTACAGCAGTATCCCATGGGTGAACCGTCACGATCTGGTTCAATTCTTGACCACGGTAGGTAGCTAAAACTTGAACATCGGCCCAGCCAAATTTCTCGGACAAGCTGTTCAATAATTCAGACGCTACAATAAACTTGCGACTTTCACCCGCAGGCTGGACCAAAACATAGTCAATATCTGCTCCAACTGTCAAACCACGGGAAGCTGTAATGGTAAATGGAGTTGTTGTCCATACGACGATGTAAGTATCTGTGTCCAGTACCCCTTTTCCGTCTTTAACTCGGTTGGCATAGTAAAGAGATGTGGAAACCAAATCATGGTATTCAATTTCCGCTTCAGCCAAAGCTGACTCAGAAGACCAAGACCAGTAAACGGGCTTAGCGCCACGATAGATATAACCTTTTTTAGCCATTTCGCCAAAGACGCGGATCTGAGCGGCTTCATAATCGGGAGTTAAGGTCACATATAGATTTTCCCAATCACCTGACATACCTAAGCGCTTGAAATCATCACGTTGTTTGTACACTTGAGAAAGAGCGTATTCATGGCAAAGTTTCAAGTACTCAACCAAGTCCATTTCTTTACGTTTGACACCTTGCTTTGCCAAGACTTGCTCGATTGGCAAACCATGTGTATCCCAACCTGGAATATACGGTGCATAAAAACCAGTCATGGATTTTGAACGAATGATAATATCTTTAGAAATATGGTTCATGGCGTGGCCGACGTGAATATTCCCGTTAGCATAAGGAGGGCCATCATGCAGGATAAAGTGCGGCTTGCCTTCATTCAGTTCCTGACGGCGTTGATAAAGCTTAGCTTGATCCCATTCCTTCTGCCAGATTGGCTCCTTATTTGGAAGACCGGCCCGCATAGGAAAAGCAGTTTTTCCAAGGTTAAGTGTTTCTTTCAGTTTCATTCTATTCCTCTTTATTTTTAAAATTACAAATTAAAAACCGCAAACTTCTCCAAAAAGGACGAAAATTCGCGGTACCACCTTTGTTTAGGCAAGACAATAGCATAGTGCTCCTCTTGCCCCTCTTTGTCCGTAACGTGGACTGCCGTCTCATCCTACTGATTTCAGACGAAAGTTCTGTAAAATGATAGCCCAAGCAAGATGGACTGCAGATCTCTCACCATCATCTGCTCGCTGAAAGTATTTTGCTTGGTCTGTGTTTTTACAATCTTAGTTTCTTTAAAAATTATAAAATATTTACTGGAACTTTTTGTTCCCCATTTGTATCATCATCGTGATGATCAGCTTCTGAGTTCTCCCCAGCTGCGTGAGCTTCTATATCTTCATCGCTGAGCGGAGAAAAAGCTTGGGTCGCAGCTAATTCACGGTTAGCAGCTTCAATGCGCTCTTGCAGCTCAGCCATTTCTTCTGGAGAAAATTGACGAGTCACATCCACTTCTTCCTCACGAACAACTGCTTCTTCGCCAAGAACCTCAGATACAACTTCCTTGAAAGCTTCATCGCTGGTCTGCAGATAAGTAGCTGTCGGACGCAGGATTTCTTCCCACTCAGAAGAATCCACAATGCTGAGCTGGCTCTCAATGGTTGATTTCAAACGTTGATGGAAGACACGTGTTTTGTTTTTCAGTTCTTCTGTTTCAATGGCTACTTTCTTAGCATTATCAGCTGCCTGACGTAAAATCTCATCAGCCTTGTACTTAGCTCCATCCAACAAATGCTGCGCATCCTGCTCTGCCTGACGAACAATATTCGTAGATCGCTCGTTGGCAGCAACTTTAACACGCTCAGCCGTATCCTGAGCAATCAAAACAGACTGGCTGAGAGAGTCTTTCATCTCATCAAAATATGTCAGACGTTCTTCCAGATTGCGAATTTTTGCTTCTTTTTCGTGATTTTCACGAACCAAGTCCTCATAATCGCGGACAACGATGTCAAGGAATTCATCTACCTCTTCAACATCATAGCCTCTAAACTTGGTTCCAAAGGATTTATCTTTAATTTCTAATGCTGTAAGTGTCATAGTTCCTCCTCATTTACTAGCTAATAATTCAACGGTTAACTTATGTTTTCCATTCTTGGAAAGGCCATTTTCTCTTAAAACCTTAAATCTTCCAAATCGTCTAACGCTAATCAAGTCTTCAAGCCCGACCTGCTGACTGGGATTGTCATTAACAGCATAGTTCATTTTCACATGCTTGCCAGAAATCAGCTGAGCAGCATGGCTCCTTGACAACTTAAAGGTGCTGGCTACCAACTTATCCAAGCGAAGGCTAGATGCTAAAATTTCTCTGGTAACAGTCTGCTTCTGCTCTTTCAGCTGCTCTGCAAAGGATACTTCCTTTAATTTGACAGGCATCTTTGCTACTTTAGTGACATGATCTATAAAATACTGGGCTAGTCTTTTATCTACAAAGAGCTGAGCACGGTCTCCAACTACAAGAATATCGCCAAAGGTTCGTCTTTCAATCCCTAATTGATTGAGAAGAGTGCCCATAATCTGCGAATGACTGATTTTATAAAATTTGCTTGCATAGGAAATTTCCAGCAAGCTCAATTCAAAATCATCCATATTCAGTTGGTAATAAGAAGGCGCCACAAGAACTCTTGCCAGTTCACTTGGAAAATAATCCGAACTAGCAAAGACTTGCACATCATATTGCTTGCCAATATTCTTCAGGATTGAGACCTGATGGGGATTCAGAAAAGATGTTGTTTCAAAGGCATAGGTATCTTGAACCCGCTGAAGCAACTCCAGACTCCTATCAATAAACTCTCGATCCTCATGCGAAAAGTGTTGATATAAATCTTTCATCATAATAACATTAGTAAGACGCTTATTAAATAAAAGACCACACGATTTAAAAGGTTTAAAGCCAGAATTGCAACCCAAACGGTAAAGTCCAGCCCTGCAAACTGCAAGGGAAGACGGCGGAAAAGTTTTAAATACGGTTCTACAATGCGTGTTAGAAACTCTCCGAATTTAGTTTGATAGGCTCCTGGAAACCAAGATAGAAGTGCATAGACAATCAAGGCAATGCTATAAAGATCGAAAAGATTAGAGATGGCACGAATTACAAAATATAACATATCTCTTATCTACTGCGCTTCATATCAAAGTCGAATTCGCTGATTTCAACATCGTTTGGCAGGCGGATATCTTCCACATTTACCACTACATTAATCGGAGTCAGCAAATACATAGTGCTTGCAACTTTTTTCAAATTTCCTGCCAAGACATAACGCGCACCGTCTAAGTAGTCTAAACAGCGACGAGCCTGTACCTCAGTCATATACTGGAAGTCAATCAGGATGCTTTCATTGGCCAAAAGCAGGTCAACAATTTCAGTCGCTTCCTCATATCTCCTCGGATAACGAACATCAATCGTAATCTTCTCATCCGCATTTGCACGGTGCTGAGCCAATTCCTGCTGACGTGCATGCAGTCTGGTAATATTCTCAGTCGAAGATTTCTGTTGAGGCTGTGGTTTAGGCTGTGGCTTAGCCGCAGCAGCCGGACGAGGAGCTGGCTTAGTCTCTCTGACTGGTTTAGGCTGAACCAACTCAGGCTTCTGTTTGGCAGGCGCTGCAGGTCTGCTGACTGTCTGCTCCTGAAGCTCAGTCTCATCTCCATCTTCTGTAAAATAATCTATAAATTTATCAAATCTATCTTTTAATGACATATTTCTTTCCTATTTAAAAAATGCTGTACCGATTCTGACATAGGTCGAGCCATGGGCAATTGCTTCTGGATAATCACGGCTCATTCCCATGCTTAATTCAGAAAAGGGCATATTATTTAACTGTTTCTTTTTTAATTCTTTTTGTAGTTGATGAGCCTTTTCAAAAATTTGGTTCAGCTCCTCATGACTAGCTTCAAACGGAGCCATTGTCATCAATCCCACAATTTGAACATTCTCTAATTTTTCAAGTTCAGGCAGGACAACTTCAAGTTCTTCAATCAAAAAGCCATGCTTGCTCTCTTCTTTAGAAATATTCACCTGCAGAAAACATTTAATCACATGTTCAGCCCGTTTGTCAATCTCCTTGGCCAATTTTACAGAATCTAAAGCGTGAAAGTAATCAACATAGTTAATCACATCCTTGACTTTTCTCCTCTGCAAACTGCCGATCAGGTGCCAGGTTAGATTCTCACCTTTCAGAGCATGGTATTTATCTAGAAATTTATCTACCCGATTTTCTCCGATATGCTGAATACCTGTACGAACAAGCTCCTGAGTTGTTTCGCAGTCAACATATTTGGTAACTGCAATGATATTCACTGAATCTTTCAAACGCTGGGCTTGCTCCGCCGCCTGAGCGACGGACTGAAAGACCAACTCTTTATTATTCTGCAAATTCATGATCTAGATTAACGATTTCTGAAGAACGGAGGTGTTTCCAATTCATCATCATCTTCATTAGTTTCTGCATAGCGCTCCACGCGGGCTGAGGAACTTGGTTCTGCCTGACGAACAATCGCTTCTCGGCGAAGATCCCAATCACCAAAGGCTGAACCTTTAGGCGCATCCGTTCTTTGACGGCTTGGAGCAGGAATATCAACCGTTTCGGTCATATCAAAATTTCGTTCAAACTGCCCTGAGCGAACTTCGCGGTTTGGCTCAACTTGCTGCGGACGGTTTGGGCCAGTAGGCTGCTGTGTCTGACGAATACCGCTGACCTTTTCAACCTTGTCCTGACGGACACCAGTAGCTACAACAGTCACACGGATTTCATCCTTCATGGACTCATCAATAGCAGTACCGAGCCAGATGTTCACACCATGACCTGCTGCTTGGTTGACAATTTCTGAAGCTTCTTCTGCTTCAATCAAGGTCATATCTAAGCCACCAGTAACGTTGACAATTACGTCCTCTGCACCATCAATGGTTGTTTCCAAAAGAGGTGAGTAGATGGCTTTGCGAGCAGCTTCGATGACACGTTCTTCACCACTACCAACACCAATCCCCATCAGAGCATTACCCTTGTCTGCCATAACTGTTTTTACATCGGCAAAGTCAAGGTTAATCAGCCCTGGGCTGGTAATTAAGTCGGTAATCCCTTGGACACCTTGGCGAAGAACATTATCTGCTTCACTGAGTGCTTCAAGGAGCGGAGTCTTCTTGTCTACAATTTCAAGCAAGTTGTTATTTGAGATAATCAAGAGTGTGTCAACATGCTCGCGAAGTTCGTTGATTCCTTCTACTGCAAAGGTTCCACGCTTGCTTCCTTCAAAACCGAAAGGACGTGTAACTACAGCAACAGTCAGAGCACCAACATTTTTTGCGATACGAGCAATCACTGGAGCAGCACCTGTCCCAGATCCACCACCCATACCAGCAGTGATGAAGACCATATCTGCTCCTTGCAGAGCTTCAGTCAGGACTTCTTCGCTTTCTTCAGCAGCCTTGCGGCCAACTTCAGGCTGACCTCCGGCACCGAGTCCGCGAGTCAACTTAGGACCGAGCTGAATAACTGTTTCAGCTTTGGCACTGCTAAGAGCTTGAACATCTGTATTTGCTGCGATGAATTCAACACCAGCAACACCTTCATCAATCATTCGGTTGATGGCATTGCCGCCACCTCCACCGACACCAATAACTTTAATTACTGCGCCTTGTGCAGCAGCAGCGTCAAATGAAAATGTCATATTCTCTGTATTCTCCTTAATCAAACATTTTGCCAATTAGGTTGCGCATCCGATCTGTAATACCGGTTTTTGGTTCTTGGTTTGGCACATCAGTACTGGCAACTGGAACTTCTTGGACCGGTTCCTCAGGAATCTCATCAGCTGGTTGAGGTTCAAAGCGCGGTACTGACTGAGCAGGACGCTCAAAGGATACAGGTCGATGGCGCAGTTGCTCATCACCATGAACAGCAACCTGAGCCAGCATATCCACATCTGTTAAGTTTCCGGCATACTCTGACAGACTGATAACATGTGCAAAGGCTGGATTACGAATGCCGATTTGATTTGGCACATAAAGCTTGACATTCACGCCAAACACTTCCTGAGCCAGCTCAACCACTCCTGGAAGAATAGCTGCTCCACCAATAATCACAATACCACCTGGCAACTCGAGAAGATGCCTTCTATCCAAATCGCGTTTGATTTGCTCAAAAATGTGTTGGATACGAGCAGAAATAATCTCAGCCAGATACTTTTCAGTTACTTCAACCGGCTCAATCTCGCCAATCACTTCTACTTGGAAGGACTCTGTGCCAGCTTCAGGAACATAAGCAGAACCATAGTTAAACTTGAGACTTTCAGCTAACTTTTGCGAAGTCTTCAAAACCTTGGAGATGTCCTTGGTTACGTAGTCGCCACCTTCTTGGTATATATTCGTATATTGAAGCTCTTGACCTTTAACAGAAGCCACTGTAGTTTGGCCGCCGCCCATATCAATAACAGTTGCACCAAACTCACGTTCCCCTTCGTTCAAGATTGACTTAGTCATAGCCAATGGGGAGATAATAACGTTCTCAAGCTGAACTCCCGCACGCTCCACTGTCTTGCGGAGGTTGTGGAGAATAGTCCGTGGTCCAGTGTAGAGAAGTCCCCGCATTTCTAAGCGAATCCCCATCATACCACGCGGATCACGAATCCCTTGGAAACCATCCACTACAAACTCTTCTGGGATGAAAGTAATCACTTCGCGGTCAGGAGTCATACTCTTAGTCAGAGCAGATCTAACAACATTCTCTACATCTGTATCTGTGATTTCCTTAGAATCACTAGTCACAGGAATCATACCCTGAGTAGGCTCAATCTGTAAGAGATTAGCCGGAAGTCCGACATTGACTAAACCAATTGAAATGCCTGCCTTTTCTTCTGCTTGAGAAATAGCTGTCTTAATGGCAGCAGCAGCAGCCTCAATATCAACAATAATTCCATCTTTAACGCCAGCACTTTTTGCGTTGCTGACTCCAATAACATTCATTTCATCGTTGATGTGCTCTGCCACCAACACTTTAATTGAGCTAGTTCCTATATCTAATCCAGTAAAAAAGCCGTCTCTAGCCATTACACCAGTCCTCTCTATCTTCCATGTTTCCGGTCTATACTAATAACGCTAAAAATTAGAGTTATCCAAGCTTTATTATAACATAAAGAAAATGAAAATGTGCAGTTTTTCTACATATAATTTAGCGATTTTCGTTATTTACCGGGTTTTCTGTCGAATTTTGCGGCTCTGCAGGTTCTTCTTCCGGACTTTCTGTCACCTGCTCAGCCGCTTGTTCTGTTGGCCGTCCCGTCGGTTCCTCTTCTGTTTTTTGCTTTTCTTCGTCAGAAGAAGACGACTCGTTTTGAGCTCCTTCAACATAACTAAAAATCCCTGCTTCCATATCTACAACACTAGGTACACCCTCTTCCAGCTGCGATTGGATTCCCTTGTAATATGGCAGTTTTTTGGCAATATGCGAAATTGGTACCAAAATTTTATTGCCATCATGCATGGTCAGCGTAACCAAGTCCGGTGTCACATTGCTTGGAGTCAGCTGAACTGTCTTAATATTTTTCTTAACCGAAGCCGGTACCTTTTCAATTTGAAGGGCAAATTCCTTAATCAATTTTTTATCTGAAAACTCTATCGAAATATGGGTTTCTGGCAAAGAATCTGCAGCAGTCGGGTCCGAAATAACCTGCCCATTTGTCAGAATAGGATAATACTGACCACCCTCATGCAGATAGGCCAGAACTCCGTACTCCTTGACCTTTACCTGAAAAGTAATCGGAAACTGATAAGCCATCTCCAGATTGTTAATCCAAGGACTAGACGCTTTCATATTGCGGATATGATTACCGCCATTGATAAAGGTCGTTAAAGTATAGTCCTTCTCATCAATCTTACTGCTTTTGAGCAGGTCTTCCTGACTGACCATTTGATTCCCTGAAAATTTGATTGTCTTCATGGTTGCTAGTGGCGTCAAAAAATAAACTGACAGGAGAAAAATCAAGCCACTGCCTAGCAAAACCGGCAGCGCTCGATAAATATGAATCCTCGAGATATGAACCTTGGCAGCTTCTTTTTCTGCCTTTTTCTGAAGTTTCTCCAGTTTTTTGCGCTCTTTCTCGCTCAATTCAGTCTCTAGCTCAGCTTCAGTTGAGTCTTCTTCCAAATATTCTGTTTCTTCCTCTTCATAAGATGAGTCATCTTCTTCCGTCTCTTCAGCTATTTCTCCGCCTTCGATTGAGTCTTCAGCTTCTTTTGATTCCTCTTCTTCCAGCTCCTTTTGTTTGCTGGCCTCTTCCTGAGCCTTCTTTTCAAGATATTCTTTATTTCGTTTCTGCCATTCAGAGAGGGGCTCACTTACCTCTTCCTTTGGCTCATCGTGGTTTTTCTTGCTCATTTCTTTCCTTTGTCAATATCCGCCTTCAATAAAGCATAAAATTCATCTACAGACTTGATTTCCTGAGAATTTTTCATAGCTTGATGATAAGAAGCTTGGTTAGCCAAAAGGTCATCAAGGGCTGCCTGTAAATTGCTCATATCCAGCTGTTCCTCTGCCAATTGCTTGGCATATCCCTTTTTCACAAAATAATCGGCATTTTCAATCTGATCGCCGCGGCTGGCTTCGCGTCCCAGAGGAACGATAATATGCAGCTTGGCCATGGCCAAGAGCTCAAAGATTGTATTGGAACCGCCGCGTGTCACCACTACATCTGCCAAGTCCATCAAAGGCTGGTAGAGGTTGGTTACATAGGCTCTGCGAAAGAGACGGTCAGACAGAACATCCAAACTCTCATCACCAGTCAGATTAATGATATTATAACGCTCGGTCAGCGCAGCTTGATTTTTGCTGACAAAGTCATTAAAGACCTTAGCACCAGCAGAACCACCGACAAAAAGCAGGGTGGGCAGCTCTTTATCAAAATACTGACGAATTTCTTCTAGTTCCTGCGGTAGGACTGACTCTTGGTTGCCGACCTTGGTCACAGCGCCGACATGCTCAATCTTGGTCAAACTGGAACTTTGCTCAAAGGTCGCATACATCTTGGTCGCACACTTATAGGCGATTTTATTGGCCAAGCCAATGGATAGATCCGACTCATGAACATAGACGGGCACTCCGGATAGTCGGGCTGCAATCACGGGCGGAACAGATACAAAGCCACCCTTTGAAAAGAGAGCCTGCGGACGCACTTTCAGCATAATGCCCAGCGATTGGAAAATGCCACAGACGACCTTAAAGCCATCCAGCAGATTCTGCCATGAAAAATAGCGACGAAGCTTACCCGTAGCTACCGAATGGAAGGTCACGTCCAGTCCAGACTTTTGGATTTCCTGATACTCAATCCCATGCTTATCACCAATATAGTGGACCTGCCAGCCTTCTTTGATAAATTTCGGAATCAGGAGAAGGTTGAGAGTTACATGCCCAACCGTTCCTCCGCCTGTAAATACAATCTTTTTCATTTTAACCTTTTAATTCTTCAAATGCAGCGAGAAACTCATCGCCACGGACTTCAAAATTACTATACATATCCCAGCTGGCATTGGCAGGACTAAGCAAGACAATGTCTCCTGGCTTCGCTTGATCAAAGGCCTTATGAGCTGCATCTCGGACATCAGTCGCATCCAGATAAGAAACGCCAGCCTGATCAGCCGCTCTCTTTACACGCGGAGCTGATTGTCCTAAGATCACCATTTTCTTGAGCCCTTTAATATCAGGCACCAACTCGTCAAATTCATTGCCACGGTCCAAGCCGCCCGCAATCAGAATCACCTTGCTATTGTCAAAACCAGATAAGGCTTTCTGGGTTGCCAAGATATTGGTAGACTTACTATCATTGTAAAAGGCAACCTCATTTACCTGCCCCACATACTGGAGGCGGTGCTTAACACCCCCAAAAGCTGACAAGACTTCTTTAATCGTCTGATTGTCAATACCACGCAGCTTGGCTACTGCAATCGTAGCCAGAGCATTTTCGACATTATGACTGCCAGGAACGCCGATTTCAGTCGCCTGCATAATCGCCTCTCCGCGGAAGGTCAAGACATCACCCTCTAGATAGGCACCATCCACCTTTTCAGTCGTTGAAAAAGGCACAACAGTAGCCTGAGCCTGGCTAGCCATTTCCTTGGCCCAGTCTTGATTGAAATTCAAAACCAGATAATCATCAGCTGTCATGTTTTTCTGGATATTCCACTTGGCAGCTGCATATTCCTCAACAGAGCCGTGATAATCCAAATGAGTCGGCATGAGATTAGTAATAACAGCGATTTGCGGATGAAAAGCTTCAATTCCCATCAACTGGAAGGAAGACAGTTCCATGACCAGTGTATCCTTGCTGCTGGCTGTTTGAGCTACTTGACTGGCAGGAAAGCCGATATTACCAGACAAGAGACCATTTTGACCGCCAGCTGTCAAGACTTGCGCAATCATGGTTGTGGTCGTCGTCTTACCATTTGAACCCGTAATACCAATAATCGGTGCTTCAGAAATCAGATAAGCCAACTCGACTTCAGTAATGACTGGAATCTTCTTCTCCAGAGCTCGAACGACCATGTCATTGTCATAAGGAATACCCGGATTTTTCACCATCAGTTCAAAGTCTTCGTCCAGCAACTCCAAAGGATGACCTCCTGTCACCACTTTTATACCTTCTTCTAGCAAGGATTGGGCAGCAGGATTTTCCTCGAAAGTCTTCCCATCGTTAACTGTCACGATAGCTCCTAATTTATCTAAAAGGCGAGCAGCTGACTCACCCGACTTGGCCAATCCTAGGACCAAGACCTTCTTATTGGCAAAATTTGCTATATTTTTCATAAGCAACCTCTTCCATTCATACTTCATTCTATTTTACCTTTTTTTGTGAAAATAAAAAAGTCATAGGAGTCTTTTATTTTCGACTGTAAGCAAGTTTTGAAAAAAATGATATGTTTTCATCTATTTGAAATATTTTGTAACAT
>NZ_CAJPNR010000016.1 GCF_905372115.1 uncultured Streptococcus sp. | reverse complement strand
CTTCAAATTTACCAACGGTTGGAATCTCTTTAACAGTCAAACCATTGTCAAAGAGTGGAGTTGTTTCAGCTGGAAACGGTACAGAATCATGACCTGGTGTGAAGGTAACATGGCCTTCTTGAACCTGGCCTTGCAGGCCTTCTGTCTTATCACCAGTTCCTGTTGGAGTCACCTTTGTAAACTCTGGGCTGTAAGTTGCCGTCACCGATGTGCCATTCTTATCGACACGTTTTACAGTGATTGGATCTGGCTTTCCTACAAACTGCTTCTCTGGTGTGAATGTCACTGAGCCATCTGGAGCAATGGTGTAAGTTCCTTGACCTGGAATGGTTTTTTCCTTGCTGTCATCTTCGAAAGTTGGCTCGACTGCTTCATCAATCGGAACTAGCGGATCACCACCTTGGAAAGTTGGGGTATCCGTCTGAGGAAGACCTTGTGGGCCAGTACTAGTCGCATTAGTGCCCGTTGGAGTCACCTTGGTGAACTCTGGAATGTAAGTCGCGGTCACTGGTGTACCATTCTTATCGACACGTTTCACTGTCACCAGCTCTGGTGTGCCTACAAACTGCTTCTCTGGTGTGAAGGTTACTGTGCCATCTGGTGCAATGATATAAGTTCCTTGACCTGGTATAGCCTTTTCCTTGCTACCATCTTCGAAAGTTGGCTCGACTGCTTCATCAATCGGAACCAGTGGATCACCACCTTGGAAAGTTGGGGTACCCGTCTGAGGAAGACCTTGTGGGCCAGTACTAGTCGCATTAGTGCCCGTTGGAGTTACTGATGTGACCGTCGCAACATAAGTGACTTTCGCGGCAATACCATTTGCATCTTTGCGAGAAATGCTAATTTCTGGAGTCTCACCTACAAAGCGCTTGTCTGGTGTGAAGGTGACATTGCCCTCCGCATCTACTTCAAACTTACCAACTTTGGCAATTTCTTTGACATTTGTACCCGTGTCAAAGACTGGCGTGCTGTTGGCTGGGAATCCTACTTTAGGATCGCCAGCTTTAAAAGTTACACGGCCTTTTTGAACTTGGCCTTGCGGACCTTCTGTCTGATCTCCAGTTCCCGTCGGAGTCACAGCGGTCACAGTCGCCCGATATTTGGCCTTAGCTACTGTGCCATTGACATCTGCACGGCTGAGTTCAACTTCTGGTGTCTTACCGACAAAGGTTTTGACTGGAGTAAAGGTAACATTCCCCTCTCCGTCCACTTCGAACGTACCGACTTTGGCAATTTCTTTCACATTCGTGCCGGTATCAAAGACTGGCGTGCTGTTTTCTGGGAAACCAACTTGAGGACTTCCTGGTTCAAAAGTAACCTTGCCTTTTTGAACTTGACCTTGAGGGCCTTTTGTCTGAGCACCTGTTGCTCTTGGAGTCACTTTCTCAACAGTAGGCGTGTACTTAGCCGTCACTGGAGTGCCATTCTTATCGACACGTTTAACTGTTACTGGATCTGGTGTGCCAACATATTGCTTGTCCGGTGTGAAAGTAACAGATCCATCTGGTGCCACTTCAAAGATTCCGACATTTGGAACCACCTTGCGCTTGCTTCCATCTTCGAAAGTCGCTGGAGTATCATTATCCAATGGTACATCTGGGTTGCCACTGACAAAGTTTGGCTTACCTGTCTGTGGACGGCCTTGTTTACCAGTGCTGGTAATGTTTGTTCCGGTTGGAGTTACAGCAGTGACTGTTGCCTTGTAGATAGCTGTAGCTGTGCTGCCATTCGTATCTGTACGAGTAATCCTGATCTCCGGCGTAAGGCCTTTAAATTGTTTCTCTGGAGTAAAGGTTACATTTCCATTCACGTCCACTTCAAACTTACCAACAGTAGGCACTTCTTTAACAGTCGAACCATTGTCAAAGAGCGGAGTTGAGCCAGCCGGAAAGACCACTGTTTGTTTTTGACCGTTGACTTGCGCAGAACCTTCTGTGAAGCTGACTTTCCCTTGCTGCACTTGGCCCTGTATGCCACTGGTTTCAGCATTCGTCGCACTTGGTGCTGCTGCTTTTACATCAGCCTGATAGGTAGCTGTTACTTCTGTTCCATTGACATCTACTCGCTTGATAGTCTCTGCTGCTGGACGTCCAGTATAGGTCAGCAGTGGAGTAAAGGTAACTAGACCTTGATTATCAACCTGATAGGTACCAAGACCAGCAACTGTTTTAGTCTGGCTGCCATTATCAAAGGTTGGCAACTTCTTGCTATCAATAGGTACACGATTATTGCCCGGATTGAAGGTCAGCTGTCCTGTCTGAACTGCACCTTGAATGCCCTCGCTGCTGGCACCTTGAGCAGATGGTTTAACAGGAGTCACCTTTGGCTGATAAACAGCTTGGTGCGGAATACCTTTGCCATCAAGCATCCGAACAGACACAGGGTCTACAGTACCAACAAAGTTTTTGTTTGGTTTGAAAGTAATCTTACCTGTTGCAGATTCGACTTCAAAACGACCGACTTCCCGACCATTTGATAAAGCTGAAACTCTAGTATCATCTGTAGTCGTTCCATCCGCTTTCACAAATTTCACAGGATTTGCTGCAGTCGGACTTGCCGGGGTTTTGCCAGCATCACCATCATTAAAGATAGGCGTCTTTTCTTGCGTTAGTCCTTGAGCATCCCTTGTTTCATACTTAGGAACATTGAGCACGGTTGGCACATAGCGTCCATCCATAGTGTTGAGCTGGTCGTTGATGACTGCTTCAGCTTGATTCTTAGCAACCCAGTCTGTACTTGCCCCGTTAGTATCAAAACGACGGATGTTAATCCCCTGAGCTGTGCCGATAAAGCCAGCCTTAGGCTCATATACCACGTCTACATCAGCACCATTTGCTGTTACTTTATAACGGCCATCAACAGTGTTGTACCAGCCTGTTGCATCAGCAGTCAGGGCATTTCCTCTCGCATCCAATACAATCGGAGATTTAGTAGTATCAATCGCTACTTTCTTATTTTCAGTATTTTGAGCAATCCCCTGAGGAGTGAAATGAAGAGTGGCTGTCTGTCTCTGATCACGGATTCCAGTACTTTCCTTCTTCTCACCTTTTGGTGGGTAAGTCAGTTCAACTTCTAGGTCTTCCACCTCACCACTAAATGCAGTTCCAGTTGGCTTTTCAATATCTCCCTTGTTCAAGGCGATACGAACCCGCATTCCAAGCTTGCTAAGTTCAGGATTGGTCATGGCTGGATTCTTCTTAAAGTTGACAGTATAATCTCCCGCAGTTGTTACTTCGGTAAATTCACTGGCTTCGTCTTCGTCAAAGACACCATTATTATTGAAATCAATCCAGGCACGGACATAGGCTTTTTCGTATCCGTTAGCCGAAGCATGGATGCGGAGAGAATAATCTCCGTCGTGCAGACGGTTTACTGGAAAAAGACCATTGGTTTTCCCGACTAAATCATCAGACAAGAGCTGATTAATACCTTCATCAGCTAAATCATTCTGATCGTCATGCTTCCAGTTGTTTCCAGATGTGGTATCAATATCAGCCGCAACACGGCCCAAGAATGGCTGTGGATTTTGACCGCCAGTTTCTGCATTGTATCTTGAAATAGCATGGATAGCTTTTCCATAGGAATCCGGTGCATCACCTTCATCGATTGCCATAAAACCAATCATCGCAGCCTGCTGGCCAGAAGAAGCTATGTAAATACCAACCTCTGATGCACCACGTGTCATGACAAGCGGAATTGTATTGCTTCTAGAAACGTTCGGTCCAAATACTTGACTTCCCAGTCCGCCAGTCTTTTGGTCAGGACTGACATAGGCCTGCCAATGAACACCAGTACCGTCATTTCCAATAAATTGGCCTTCTGTAGTAGGCTTCATTGGCTTATAGGTTTCTGTAATCTCAGTAGTCACACCATTTGCGTCTGTAACTGTTCGCTTCCACTCGGCCAAATGTTCCCAACCCTTACCATTGGTTGTAAAGATAGCATACTCACCAGGATTTGCCTCTTCGCCATCAGCCATGACAACTGTTGCTTTAACTGGCTTCCCACGATATCTAGCTTCAACTTTGAACTTCACACCATAGTTGGCTTCATCTTTAGGAACCTGCAGTTGGGTCTTACGACCTTTGGTATCAATTCCTTCTGACTTAATAGCTGAATATTGATTCTGAGCAGCACCAGTAATTTTAGGACGGTAATCATCACCATACCAATACTGATAGGCATAATTATTACTATTGTTATATTGAAGCCAAGTATTTTTTGCATTGGGATCATAACTGCTTTCGTACTCAGTTCCCTTTACTCGATCACGATAGATCTCTGTCGCATAGAAAGGTTTCAATTCCGTAACGGTCAGTTTGACCACATAGCCTGGAGAAATCTCTTTTTCATAAACCGTTCCAACTTTAAAGGAGCCATCTCTATCTAGATTTCTCAGTGATTTCGTATCACCAAAATCTAGCCAGTTTACTTGCTTCATCAACTCATCAGAGCGTTTTCTTACAGATTCTTCCAGTGTTGGTTTAGAAACTGTAGGATTAGCTGTTGCATCTTGTATAGCAGAGCTAGCTTGGCCAGCAGGACTGGTAGTACGAAATGATGTTCCTGTCTCCATTGGCTGGCCATTACGCTCAGACTTAGGCATAGCTGCAGAACTTGGTTTTGGCGTATATTGCACCGAATAAGAACGCGTCCGACTAGCTTCAGCAGGTCTTGCTTCATTGGAAGTTGTAGCCGTTTGATTAGTTTCTTGTGGCTTTTCAGGTGCCGCTTGCTCTGGAGCTGCAGCTGGACTTACCAGCTGATTTTGATCAGCACTTGCTTCTAAGTTAGTTGTTTCAGAAACTGCAGATGTTGCTGTATTCTCAAGAGCAGGCTGACTTACAGCAGACTCCGTCGCTTTTTCTGGCAGTGAGATATTATCATCCACAGTTCCGCTGGCAGTTTCATCTGCATTGACTGTAGCCGCAGTACCTAAAAGGAAAACGGTAGATAATAATACCGAGCAAACTCCGACATTTAATTTTCGAATTGAAAACTTATTTAAACGGGAGTTAAATAATTCTTTTCCCATAGAATCTCCTATATTAATATTTAATAGCAATAGGTATTATACACCATTTATATTTAGTTAGCTATGGATATGACTGTAGTTGAGGGGCATAGTGTCCAAAAATAGACACCTGAAAAAAAAACTCCATTTTTAAAGCAAAATAAAGAAGATTCGTTCGCGAATCTTCTTACTTTTAACCTTCAGATAAAACCTTATCTAATTTTTCTTTCAGGGCTGCTAATTCCCAACCGTCGCTTTCTTTCAGTTCATGAGTGGTTACTGCCAGCCCCTCATATTCGAGTCCGCAATTCTGGCAAAAACGGCTCATAGACTTGAAAGAACTGATCGTTTTCTGCTGACTGGCCATATTGCTCAATATGATAGTCCACTAATTGAAGAGCCTCATAATCTCTATCTCGCAGAAAAAAGTGCCCCAGCTTAAAACTATTACCATTCCTATTTGGGCTAGCGTTTACCAAATAAATCATAGCTTTTCTTCTCCTCTGTTCTTTTTCCAATTATATCAAAAAAGAGGGCAGCAAACAATGCTAGCCCCTGCTATTTATTCCGACTTTTCCATATCTTCTTTCATCTCATCCATATTAAACTTAGCAAAGAGATACTTGCGATCTTGTACTGGGAAACGCTGATCCAGCTGGTCTACAGCGCCCAACTCGACAACACCTTCCTTGATAACAAAGTCCATGACATGTCCGCCAAAAGTCAGATCATCCGATACAAAATGCAGATGATAACCTGCTAGACTGACTCCGTGGAAAATCTCTGGCGTCCAGATACCAACGATTGTGCCTGTGATATTTTCCTTACAGTACTCAGGCTGATTAACCGCTACTTCTGCAAACTTCCGCTCTGTCGTAGACTTGGGAATCATCCGGACGTGCATGCGGGCGAAATCACCATGAATCTTGATAGAGCGGAAAAGATTTTCCCCATCATAATAAGACTCAATCCGCTTCTCCAGTTCCTTGTCATCCATCTCAAAACGCTGACGGAAAATGACTTCCGCTTGGTGAGGAACCACTGCCGCATAAGGCACTGTCATATCCGGTGACACCTCAACGACTTCTGGCACTTCTCCAGAGCCCTTTGCTTGATAAGCCTTACCATCAAGAATAATAAGCTCACCATCAATAGAGTCTAGTGTCCCCAAACCCAAATCTCCATACTGCAGCAGCTCTCCAACAGTCATACTGCCGTCGTAAAGACCAGCCATCAAAGCTCCCAAAGTATTATATTGAAATAATTTGATTGGTTCTGCCATTCTTTTTCCTTAATCTTTCTCTTCTTATAAATACTATTGCCCATCCAGCTAAAATTTTTTCATCCTAATTACATGTACTTACTGAATTTCTACCGCCAATCATTATACCATAAATTGTGGGAAAGAGCTGAGCAAGTGCTTCTTGAGCTCTTATAAGCTTTCATAAAGCTCCTGCATACTAGCATCATCAGGTACCAATCTCAAGTAAGAAGCCGCAGCCTTTTTAGCTTCTTCGAATCTGCCTAGTTCTCGCAAAAGATAGACATACTGCTCCAGAAATTCTGGATTGTCTTGCAGTTCATGAGCCAGTTGATTATAAAGTTCCTCTGCTTTTTCCAGATTTTCCAAGGCCTGATAAGCACGCGCCAAATTCCAGCGAGTCAAGGCATTATCGACTTCTTGCTCTGCAAATTCTAAAATATCCTCATAGCGCTCCTGTTCCAAGTAAAGAGTGGTCAGTCGCAAGGCAATCTCTTCCAAATCATCCGCATCTTCCTGAGCATGCAAAAGATAATTTTCAGCAGCTTTCTCATCATGAAGTTCATAAGAAAGCTGTGATGCTAGGAGCAAGAGCCGAGTCTCAAAAGGATTCTTAGCCAAGCCCTGCTGGGCAAGAGTCAGAGCTTCGGCCGTCCGATGCTCCGCATGAAGAGACAGGGCATAGCCATATTCGTAGCCTTCAAAATCCGGCGACAGAGTATCCAGCTGCTTGAAATAAAGATTGGCCTTCTGGTATTCTTCCTGATCCGCTAATATAGTTGCCAGCTCATAAACCGCAGCATCGTCGTATTCCAGCTCAACTGCTTTCTCCAAAAACTCAATGGCCGGCGCAAATTTTCCAAGACTAGCATAGCAGACCCCAATCCGCTGATAGGTTGAGACGCCTGTCTGCTCAAAGATTGTACGATTGTCTAGCTGGGCGTATTCCTTAATCGCCTGAGAAAAATCCCCCAGCTCCAAATCTATCTCAGCCAGACCAAAGGTTACCAAAGGCTCATCACTCAGCTCCGCTGCCTGAGCCAGTTTTTCTCGAGCTACATCAGGCAACCCCTCTAGCTGATAGAGGTCAGCCTTAGCCAAGAGAGCAGCAACATACCAGTCACTGTCTGGCTGAATTTCCTCCAGATAGGCAAAAGCCTGCTCCAAGTCCCCATCGTCACTGGCAATAGCTGCCAGACTGATATAAGAAGCTGGATAGTCAGGAGCCAACTTTTCAAAAATACGTTTGGCCTGAGGGAAAAAGCCGATACTCTCTAAGTAATCGGCCAAATCCAATAATTCTTCTTCATTATCTGCAGTCAGGGCTTGCTCGAAATAGCGATCAGCCAGAGCTAGGTCCTGCTCCTGTAAAGCTGCCAACATTTGCTCACTCTTGCTCACTGATTTCTCCTTCTTGTTCAAAATCGGCTTCATAGAGGCCACTTACTTTCTGATACCACTTAAAGATGGCTGCAATGGCAACCTTGGCCGAAGCATAGGCAGGAATTCCCAGGAAAACGCCCCAAATGCCAAACATGGTACCAGAAGTCAATAATACGAATAAAATCGTAATCGGATGAATGCTGAGCTGACTGCCCAAGACCAGAGGAGAAACAAAACGCCCCTCGATAGTCTGCTCAATGATGAAAACGACAATGACCTTAGCCAGCATCACCGGACCCCCAGCAATCAAACCGATTGCCATAGCCGGAAGCATAGCCAAAAAGCTGCCCAGGTAAGGTACCAGATTGAGAACGCCTGCAATGACTCCAAGAGTGACACCATAGCGCAGACCAATAATCTTGAAGAAAACGATAAACATCAGAGCTACAATGATAGCAACCGTCACCTGACCTCGCACATAGTTGGCCAGCTGACTGTTGATATCCGTCATCACTTGACCAAAGGATTCTCGGAATTTAGTTGGCAGAAACTGGGTTACATAGCCTTTCAGATTTTTCCCGTCTCTCAGCAGGTAAAAAAGGATAAACGGCATGATGATAATAGCCACGACAATCTGCGAAGTTGTACTAATTAAGTTCCCCGCCCAATTGACTGCCCGCGATGAAAAATTGCTGGCCCAATCGGTAATCTGGCTAGACAGATTGCTAGTGTATTCTTCAATCTGCGGCTTGAAATCTGCTGAAATATACTTAGTCACGACATCGTCGATAAACTTGTCAGCCTGCTTCAGATAAGCTGGAACATTTCTAACAAAGGCCATGACCTGATGCTGCAAACTAGGAATAGCAACAGCCAAGCCCCAGATAATCAAAAAAGCAATTAAAACAAAGACAATGGTAATAGCAACCAGTCGATTAATCTTGTACTTTTCCATCCAATCGACGATGGGATTTAACAGATAATAAAGTAGACCAGCTAAAATAACCGGCAGCATGATTACTCCCAAAAATTCAATGACTGGGCTAAAAATAAAACTGATTTTACTAAGTATAAAAATATTCAGCCCTATCAAAAGGGTTACTAGAAATACTGTAATGGCCTTGTTATCTAAAAACCATTTAAAAAACCAAGATAGGCTAAAATCTTTTTCTTTGTGCTCCATATTCTCCTCCTTTAACTTGTCATTTCATTGTAACATTTTTCAGAGAAAAATTCTCTGCTCAGCTATAGGGAAAAGCAAAAAAAGAGAGGTGCCAGAAGACTTGTATTTTTCGCAAAATACAGCTTCTGACTTCTCTCTTCGGTTCCTGCACAGCCAGCTAGAATGCAAGGCTATTTCTCGACAGCCGGCAGAGAAATGCTAAAGCGCATCTTCCTCCCATCAACGGCTTCAAACTGATATCGCAGACCATGCTTGTCCAAAATCTGCTGAACGATAAAGAGTCCCAGACCAGTCCCGCCATCCTTGCGATTGCGACTATAGTCTGGCCGGTAGAAAGGCTGAAAAATCTGCTGAATTTGATCTTTGTTTAAGACTCGTTCTGCCTCATTTTCGATGACTAGCTTACGCTCTTCCAGCCTGAGTAGAATCTGTCCGCCTTCTACTGTATAATGAAAGGCATTGTCCAGAAGATTCTTGATAGCCTTGAGCAGATAGGTGCGGTTACCCTTGACCTTCGCTTCTGTCAGCTTAACCTGAAAACGGTAGTGTCTGACATCTGCTAAAACTCGATAGGTGCTCAGATTTTCCTCCAAGACCTGCTTGAGTGAAAAGACTTCCTGTTCGGTTTCAGTCTTCATCTCCAGTTTAGAAATGGCTAAGATAGACTGGACTAACTCCGACTGCTCCTCTAGGATTTCTCGGCACTTCTGCAAGTACTTGTCTCGATCCTTGAACTCTCCTACTCCATAGATCATGCCATCAACCATCCCCATCATGCTGGTAATGGGTGTCTTGAGCTCATGCGATGTCATCCGCAGAAACTCAGCCTTTTCCCGCTCGCTTTCTGCTACCTTTTCATTTTCTAGGCGCAGAGCCTCGATACTGGTCAGTAGATTAGCATAGAGATGATTGATGTCTTGGGCCAGTTCAGCAATCTCATCACGCCCCTTGACCTGACAGGTCACATCGGGCGCCAGACTCGTCATTTGACGGGTGCTCTTAGAGATGGCTTTGATACGCTGACTGGAAGTCCGGCTATAGAGATAGGCAGCCAGACCACCTAGACTCAGAGACACAAGCAAGACAAATGGATAGAGATTGAGCAAAATCCGACTAGCATCAGAAACAGGCTGTAAGGAATATTCTCCTCTCAGGACAACTTCTTTACCATCTGAAGTTCGAAAACTTTCTGATAAACTCTTGCTCTCATAGTCACTGTTGGCAATCGTTGGGACGATGGTCAGCTGCAGAGAACTTTCATCGCCAGCTTCGAGTGAAGGATAGAGAATCGTATTGTCTTTCGCCAGCAAGGTAAACCAAATCAGATTGCTCTTTTTACTATAATCACTCAACAGCTCGCCGATTTCCTGACTGGACTTTCCCTTGACTTGCTTGGAAACTTGGTCAAATTCTCGCTGAGCTTCTCCGCTCTTAACCTGCTGATAGTACACCGGCATGGCAAAGTAAAGACTGGCTAGAACGATAGTCACCACCACGAAAATGATGGACGAGGTCAAGAGAAAGTTCTTTTTGACAATTTTCACTTGTCTTCTCCTCCAAGCTGATAGCCCATACCTGTAATGGTTTTCAGCGGCACACCCGGAATCTTTTTACGGATATTCTTGATATGATTATCCAGTACCCGGCTATCCAGCTCACTGTAACCCCAAATGGTATTCATCAGCTGATCACGGGTCACCAAGTGGCCCTTTCTCTTAGCCAGAGTCTGCAAGATTTCATATTCTTTCTTGGTCAGAGGCATTTTCTCACCCTGCCAGTAAACCGTGCAGTCATCAATAGAAACCGTCAGATCGCCAACAGCAATCTCTGAAGCAACAGTATTTCTGCGCAGAATATTCTCAATCCGTTTGACCAAGATTAGCGGTGAAAAAGGCTTGGTTACATAATCACTGATGAGGTGGTTAAAGCTGACCAGCTGGGTATACTCGTCATCAAGTGCTGTCAAAATCATGACCGGAATCTGAGAAGTCTTGCGGATTTCCTTCAACACTTCCAGACCGCTCTTGGTCGGCAGCATCATATCTAAGATGACCAGATCGAAGGGCTCTTCTTCAAAAGCCTGCAAGGCGTCGCCACCATCAAATACTGGTCTCACCTCATACTGACTTTCCTTTAAAAACTCGCAAATCACTTGATTAATCGTCGTATCATCTTCCACCACTAGAATCTTGTGCATACTTAGATTTTTCTCCTTTACCTATTCAAATCGCAGGGCCTCGATTGGATCCAGCTTAGATGCTTTTACAGCTGGCAGGAGCCCAAATACTACTCCTATTATACAACAAAAGATCAAACTTACAAAGACAGAAAAGAGGGATAGAATATACGGATAAGCTAGAGACTGGGTGATGGCAAAGCCAGAGGCGATACCAGCCACCACGCCAATAATTCCTCCCATCAGGGTCAGGATGACCGCCTCAATCAGGAACTGCTTGAGGATGATCTTCCGTCTAGCTCCCAGAGCCTTTTTAATCCCGATTTCACGAGTCCGCTCTGTCACTGAAACCAGCATGATATTCATAACACCGATACCTCCGACTAGGAGAGAGATGCTGGCAATACCTGCTAGCAAGACGAAGTTAGATTTGTTGAGATTGTCCAGTTGCCGTTCAAATTCCTGCAGGTTGAGCACACCAAACATATAGTCTGACGGTGGCATTTGCTGATTGAGATAATCACTGACCTTCTTGGCCACCTTCTTCAAATCATCGGCCTTGTGGGTTTGGACAGTCACTTCAGGACTGACATTAATGGTATCAAAAATCCGATGCCACTGCTGCAGGGGAATATAGGCCACCTTTTCCGCACCAGCTGTTAAGCCACTCTGTTCAGTTGACTCAAATACGCCAATAACCTTAAAGGGATTTCCTAAGACTTCAACATATTTGCCAATACCATCCCCCTTTGGAAAAAGACTGTCATAAAGGGACTTTTCCAGATAGGTCACCTGCTCTTGATTTTTAAAGGCTTCTGAGTCAAATCCTTCACCTTCCAGCAGACGTTGCTGCTTGATATCAGCGGCTGTCTGCGAAACCGCCTGAATCTTCCCAGATGACTTTTGGCTCAGGTAGTAAATCTTCTCATCTGTACCATAGGTCAGCAGAGCATTCTTGACCCCAGAGATTTCCTTAATCTTACTAAGAACATCCTCACCCATAAAGGGAATATAAGAAGGCTTCTGAGCTTGAGATTTCTCTGGAATAGTCGGATCTATGGCGCTTTTCTTGTCATAGACGACCTTGATTGTGTTATTGTTGCCACCGATGAGCTGACGCTTGGTATTTTCCGTATTTCCCTCAATGATAGAAAAGATAGCGATGATAGCGCCTATCCCGATGATAATCCCCAACATGGTCAGCATAGAGCGCATTTTATGCGACAAGATTGAATTCAGAGCTACAAAAATATCTTCCATACAGCTTCCTTTCTATCCTATCGCTTTGCTCTCTATATTACCGTCCCGCAGGATAACCGTCTGCTTGCAGAGTTGAGCTACTTCCGGCTCATGGGTAATGATGACAATGGTCTTGCCCTCATCATTAAACTGCTTGAAGAGGTCCATAATCTGGACACTGGTCTTGGTATCCAGAGCACCCGTCGGTTCATCGCCAAGGATGAAGCTAGGGTTGGTTACCAAGGCTCGTGCAATGGCTACCCGCTGCTTCTGACCGCCAGACAACTCCATCGGCTTGAAATCACTTCTTTCTTCCAGCCCGACCAATCGCAGCATTTCCAGTGCCCGCTCCCGTCTCTCTTTTTTAGGAATTTTCATGTAAGTCAGAGGCAGTTCCACATTTTGGCAGGCCGTCAGCTTGGGCATAAGATTAAAATTTTGAAAAACAAAGCCAATCTTCTGATTGCGCAGATCGGACAGCTGATTGTCAGACAGCTCAGACACATCGGTCCCTTCAATATGATAAGTCCCTGAACTTGCCTTATCCAGACAGCCGATAATGTTCATCAGAGTGGACTTGCCAGATCCAGACGGTCCCATGATAGCCAGAAAATCCCCCTCTTTCACATG
Source organism: uncultured Streptococcus sp. (assembly GCF_905372115.1). GTDB lineage: Bacteria > Bacillota > Bacilli > Lactobacillales > Streptococcaceae > Streptococcus. The sequence continues at coordinate 26,273 of NZ_CAJPNR010000016.1, read as the reverse complement.
CAGATCAATTCCTTTTAAAATTGGAAATTCCTGACTGCCCTGCTGATAAGATTTGTGGATGTCCTTAAGCTTTAACATGCTGTCCTACCTCCATCCCTTCTTCCATACCTGCTCTCGGTGTTGAAATGGTATCCTGCATAGTCAAACCTTCTGTAATCTCCACCAAACGGTCAGAAACTTTCTTGGTCTTGACTTCCTGCATTTTCAGAGTCTTGCCCTCTACCTTCCAGACATAGGTCTTGCCGTTTTTACTGAAAGTATAGGCCTTATTGACAACTACCTTTCCAGCCTCAGGAGCATTTTCCACGATATTGACATAGGAATGGGAGCCCACCAGTGGCATTTCGCCACCTTGATCCAGCTCAACTGTATAAGGATATTTACCTTGGTTGGGATTTTCCTGTTGCTTATTCCCACCATTATTATTGGAAGTATTTTCCGCTGTCAGAGTGCCGACCTGAGTTACCGTACCACTCCAGCGTTTCTTAGGATCCTTGCGATCCACCACTTCCACTTTCTGACCGACACTCAGCTTTTCACGGTCAAATTCACTGACAGTTCCTTTAACCAGAGTTTTGGACTTGTCCATAATCTCAATAAAGTTTTCTTCTTCCTTTTTGGCCTTGGACTGATTGGGCAAATCTTCATTCATAGCTGTAATCGTTCCTGCTGTATCGGCAGTCACAGTATCATACTTCATTCGATCTGATTCTGTCTGAGCTGTCACCTGAGCCTTTTCAGCCTCAATCTGAGCTGTCGTTACTTCATTATCCGCCGTCTTGGCATCGCTCAGCGCTTGAGCCAGCTCGTCTTCAGCAGACTTAATCTGCTCTAGCAGTGACTCATCCTGACTGGAATTGTATTTGTCCTTGAGAGCATTGAGACTGGCCAACTTGCGATTATAGGTTTCCCATTTAATCGCAGCGCTGTTTTGAGCGGCTGTAATGCCATTAGCCTTGGACTGGGCATCATATTGAGCCGATTGAGCTGTCAATTGCTGCTCTGTCGCATAGGAAAAGAGCGGCTGTCCTTGTGTAACGGTATCACCATTTTTGACAAATACTTCCTTGACTTCCCCTTTAGACGGGTCAATCTTGACCTTACTGCTATTGTTGGCAACTACTTCCCCAGATAAAACCAGGCTTGTTTTTTTGCTGTTATTGACAGCTTCTTGGACTGTCAGCGAATCAATCGTCTTATCTACCATTTTCATGGCCTGTTGTTGATTGATCTGTCTAAAATACAGATAGCCTCCCAGCCCAACACAAGCGAGAATGACCGTGCTGCCCAATAGAATGGTCTTACGATTCATTTTTTTTCTTCGAAACATATTGCCTCCAACCTACATGTTTTAATCTTTATTCAGCTTCTGAGCTAGATCCTGATCCATCTTCTGGAATTTCTTCACCATCTGCTGGGATTTGGATAACATTTCCATCCGGCATTGTGTATTCTGTTACTTCTTTGCCATCGACTGTCTTGGTCTTCTTATCAACAGCATCCTTTTGGAAGTCTACTTGTTTCCCGTCCTTAATTTCTGAGTTATCTGCTTCTTTATTTCCGCATGCGGCTAAAAAGAATCCTGACATTCCGATAAGGGCAACGAGCATAGCAATTTTTTTAACGTTCATTTGATTTCTCCTTTGTTTAGCAAGCAGGAATTTTGTTGCTTCCTGACAGTAATTGTTTTTTTGAACAATTCTATTCTAACAAAGCCATCTATCCCCTTCCTACCCGCTATCTGTTTTTTATCTGTTTTTTCCAAACCAATACTATTCTTTTGAAAATCAGTCAAATTCTCCGCACTAAACTCTATCATCTACTTTTATGATATAATAGTAGCAAGCAATTTAAATATATAAGAGGTAATGTCATGACACAAACGGTTTACTTTGGAACTTATACTCGCAGAGATTCCAAGGGAATTTACAAGGCAGATTTTAATTCTAAGAAAGGAACTTTAGAAAACTTGACCTTGCTTGCTGAAGAGCCCAGTCCAACCTACCTAGCCTTTGACAAGACTGGACATCTCTATTCTGTTGGGGCAAAGGACGGACAGGGGGGAATTGCAGCCTTTGACAAGGCAGGTCAGCTCCTCAACCATGTCGTTGAAGAAGGAGCTCCGCTCTGCTATGTGGCAGTTGACGAAGAACGCGACTTGGTTTACGGTGCCAATTATCATAAGGGACAAGTCTTGGTCTACAGACGACTGGCTGATGGCAGACTGGAACTGGCTGACTCAGCTATCCATCAAGGTCAAGGACCGCATGCCAACCAAGCTTCAGCCCACGTCCACTATGCTGACCTTACACCAGATCAATACCTGATCACCTGCGACTTGGGAACTGATGAAGTAACCACTTATGATGTTGCTGAAGACGGAAAGATTACTCCTCTGGATACCTACAAGTGTGCCGCTGGAGCTGGTGCCCGCCATATCGTTTTCCACCATCATTATAAAATCGCCTATTTGATTTGTGAGCTTAATTCTACTATTGAAGTCCTAATTTACGATGGAGTCGGCTATTTTGAACACCTGCAAACTGTCTCCACCTTACCAGAGGACTTTGAAGGTGCAAACGGAACAGCTGCTATCCGTCTGTCTGCTGATGGCAAGTTCCTCTACGGTTCCAACCGCGGTCATGACTCTCTTGCCGTCTACAAAATCTTAGCTGACGGCAGCTTGGGGTTAATCCAGATTGCACCTACCAATGGCAAAAATCCACGGGATTTCAACATCACACCAGACCAAAACTATATCATTGCGGTCCATCAAGACTCTGACAATGCAACCATTTTCAAACGCGATGCAGAGAGTGGAAAATTAACAGAAATCTCCAGCGATTTCTATGTTCCTGAAGCTGTTTGCGTGACTTTTAAATAAGCAGATTTCTTGTCTTTCTACTAGAAATTTGATTAAATAATATAAAAAATTACTAAGGAGCAACAACTATGAATCCAGTAGATTTATTTAACCAAGTAAAAGAAATGATTGAAAAGAAAGACTTTGATGGCGCTAAAAAGTTTATCGAAGAAAACAAAGACAAACTCGGTGAATACCTTGATCAAGCTAAAAAATTAGTAGCTGGAAATGAAATGGCCAGCGGTGCTATTGATAAAGTTAAAGGTTTGTTCGACAACTAAGAAAACAAAAACGCTTGAAAAATCAAGCGTTTTTTGTGTATCATTTTTTATACAATCAATGGTAAGAAAATTTGTGCTAAGCCTAGAAAAGCTAGATAACCTAACACATCTGTTGCCGTGGTAATGAAAATGGTCGAAGCTAGAGCTGGATCCTGATTCAGTGTCTTGATAATCAGCGGTACAAAGTAACCAAAAAGAGCACCACATGCTAGATTGATCATCATAGCCAATACAACAATAACAGACAGATAGAAATTTTGATAGAAGACAAACATAACAATCGCTGCAATCAAGCCAGTAAAGAAACCATTAACCAAAGCTAGCACGATTTCTTTGAATACTAAATTCCGATCTTCTTTCAGATCCAGTTTCCCCAAAGCAATTCCCTGGATAACCAAAGCAAGTGTCTGAGAGGCAGAATTTCCGCCCATTCCCGTAATAATAGGACTAATCGCTGCTAATGCTACAACTTTTGAAATCGTATCATCAAAAAGTGCTACTGTCGCAGAAGCTAGAAAGGCTGTCACTAGGTTAATCATCAACCAAGGTAAGCGTTTCTTGAGTGATTCTTTGAAAGGTCCTCCAATTTCTTCACTTTCTTGGACACCACCCATCCGCAAGATATCTTCTTGATACTCTTCTTGCAAAACATCGACGATATCGTCAATAGTGATGATTCCTAACAATACCTGCCGATGATTGACGACCGGTACGACAGATAAATTATATTTGGCAGAAAGCTGTGCCACTTCCTCTTGGTCAACCTCTGGCGTTACGCTCACTATCTGAGTATTCATAAATTCACTGAGTTTCATCTCCGCATCATGAATAAACAAATCACGAATATCAATCCAGCCAACTAGCGAATGATGCACATTTCTAATAAATAAGGTATCAATAACTTCCGTATTGGGCGAAATCTCCCTCAATTTATTGAGAGTTGCTGAGACGGTCAGATTTTCATTTAAGGTGATGAATTCTGTCGTCATCAGACCACCAGCTGTCTGAGGATCGTAAGCCAACATAGCTTTCAAATTCTCTTGACTGGTATTTTTCATCATACTTAAGTATTGCTTACGCAAGTCCACACTCAAGTAACCCAAAATATCTACCACATCATCATCTGGCATAAGATGAAAAAGAGTGCTGGTACGTTTAAAAGAAATCGATTGGATAATCTGTCGTTGCAACTCCGGCTCGGCTTCTTTTAAAATCTCTACCAATTGATCATCACTAGCCATTTCCGTAAAGGTTTTGAGGAGATTCCCTTCCTCATCCTCCAAGGCCTCCAAAGAAAGAGCAATATCAATGGGATAGTAATCGTCAAATATCTGATTGAAAACTTCCCTATCCTGTGATAGTAAGACCTGATTTAATAATTCTTCCATTGTACTCCTCCTTCCACTTTGCTAGTATACCATAAAAGACTGATTTTGATACAAGAAAGCTATAAAATCTTCAGTAAATCACTCACTTTTTCAACCATGTAGTCACAAGGAAACGCAGGAATCTCTTGATTATATTTTCCTTAGCAAAAGCTAGCATCTTGTCCTCCAATTTTTCAAGGGAAAGAGCATGACCAGCCCTACACAGTACTTCTAGGCAATGCTCTAGGAAAAGATGATAAATCTCCCTCTCATCAATTAGGGTGGTTCCTAAATCAAAAAATATCCATTGTTATATCTTTACACATCAAAAAAGCTAGGACTAAGCCCTAGCTCCTCTTATATCTTGTTAGATTATTTTTTCAAGTTATAGAAAGCTTGAAGACCTTTGTATTGAGCAACTTCACCAAGTTGATCTTCGATACGAAGCAATTGGTTGTATTTAGCAATACGGTCTGTACGTGAAAGTGAACCAGTCTTGATTTGACCTGCGTTAGTTGCAACTGCGATGTCAGCGATTGTTGAATCTTCAGTTTCACCTGAACGGTGTGATACAACTGCAGTGTAACCAGCTTCTTTAGCCATTTCAATCGCTTCAAAAGTTTCAGTAAGAGTACCGATTTGGTTAACTTTGATAAGGATTGAGTTAGCAGCACCTTCTTTGATACCACGTGCAAGGTAGTCAGTGTTTGTTACGAAGAAGTCGTCACCAACAAGTTGTACTTTCTTACCAAGACGTTCAGTAAGAGCTTTCCAACCATCCCAGTCATTTTCATCCATACCATCTTCGATAGTGATGATTGGGTATTTGTTAACCAATTCTTCAAGGTAGTCGATTTGTTCTGCAGATGTACGAACAGCAGCGCCTTCACCTTCAAATTTAGTGTAGTCGTATACTTTACGTTCTTTATCGTAGAATTCTGATGATGCACAGTCAAATCCGATAAATACGTCTTTACCTGGAACATAACCAGCAGCTTCGATAGCAGCGATGATAGTTTCTACACCATCTTCAGTTCCTTCAAAACGAGGAGCGAATCCACCTTCGTCACCAACGGCAGTTTCTAAACCACGAGATTTAAGGATTTTCTTAAGAGCGTGGAAGATTTCAGCACCGTAACGAAGAGCTTCTTTAAATGTTGGAGCACCAACTGGCAAGATCATGAACTCTTGGAATGCGATTGGAGCATCTGAGTGAGATCCACCATTGATGATGTTCATCATTGGAGTTGGAAGAACTTTAGTGTTGAATCCGCCAAGGTAGCTGTAAAGTGGCACTTCAAGGTAGTCAGCAGCAGCACGAGCTACAGCGATAGACACACCAAGGATTGCATTAGCACCCAATTTACCTTTGTTAGGAGTACCGTCCAAAGCGATCATTGCACGGTCGATGGCTTGTTGGTCACGAACATCGTAACCGATAATAGCTTCAGCGATAACGTTGTTTACATTATCAACTGCTTTTTGTGTACCAAGACCACCGTAACGAGATTTGTCGCCATCACGAAGTTCAACTGCTTCGTGCTCACCTGTAGAAGCTCCTGAAGGAACCATACCACGTCCGAAAGCACCTGATTCAGTATAAACTTCTACTTCAAGTGTTGGGTTACCGCGTGAGTCTAGGACTTCGCGAGCGTAAACATCAGTAATAATTGACATTTCTTACTCTCCTTATTATTTAAAATTATTTACTAGTCTATGATACCTCAAAAACGCTTTTTTTTCAAGGAAAAATAGAGAATCTAAGCAAATTTGAGAAATTTTGCACAAGAAAACGATTCCAAATTTACTATATAAATGTTTTTCCGGCAAATCAGAAAGAAGATTCGACCTTTTAGAATTTCTCCTTTTATGGTACAATTTTATTATGACTGATATTAATAAAGTAATCATGGAAAAAGCTCAGGGCGGAGTCAAGCTCAACCCTGATGAACAGCGTAGGTTTTTAGGGACTTTTGAGGAGCGAGTGCTGGCTTCCTGCTCTATTGAGCAAGCCAATGAGACCCTCATTCGCGGTCATTTCAAAGAAATGCTCAGCAGCATCATGAAAAACTGCCAACCAGTAATTGTCAAAATTTCCCCAGAAGTCGAGTCTAGCAATCAAATCTTTTATCTAAAAACCTCTAAGGAACTAGGCTGCGAAGCGACTATCGTCTCAAGTGATTACCAGGCTTCTCCTTTTGGCCTGATTGTCCATAGCGACCATCTGGTCCAAGTAGATGACAAGGACATGAGCCAACAGTTTGCTAGTCTCCTTCAGCCAGCAGAAAAACCAGCAAAAGAAAAGCGCTCCCTATGGAAAAAATGGTTTAGCTAGGATGACAAATTTAGAAAAACTTTTTGCCTTCTTTGAAGCAGAAAATCAGCGTGATTGGCAAACCTATGAGACCTTTCTTTCTGATCATGTTAGCTGGGAATTAGAGGGTGACACAATCGAAATCATCAAAGGCAAAGCGGACTACCTGACTAAAATTCAAAAAGTCTACCATAACAACCCCGTCCAATTTTCTTGCACTCATTATCAGCTTAGTCCCGACCAGAATCGGATTGTGACCCTTCTAGAAAATGACGTTGGTGACCTTTCTTGTGACATCTTCTTCTTTGAAAAGGGCATGATTGTCAAAGAAATTGAATATCTACTAAAAAAAACGGACTAACCGCTTTTTTTCATTTTTAGTAGATTGCCAATATTTCTGGCTGTGCGAATCAAATTTTGCTCCGCCTGCTCTAGAATCCTATCCAAGCTATCTGCTCGCGCAATAATCGGAAAAGCTGCCTGGATATTCTCAACTGGGAAATCCGATAAATCTTCAGCCAGGCTACCGCAAATCGCCAGTACAGGGATACCTTCTGGCGTTCGTCTTGCGACCCCGACTGGTGCCTTGCCCGCCAAAGACTGACGATCCATCCTCCCTTCGCCAACTACGACCAAGTCAGCCTTTTTAACTCTTTCATCAAAATCCAGTAAATCTAGACAGGTTTCAATACCCGAAACGATTTTTCCTCCGGCAAAAGCAACCAGTCCTGCTGCCATTCCGCCTCCGGCTCCAGCGCCATTCATATCAATCACCTGAGGATCAACCAACTGATAGAAATCTGCCATGGCTTGATCCACTTGAGAGAATAATAAGGGAGATAGACTTTTCTGACCTCCGAAAACAGTTGTCGCACCGCGCACTCCGCAAAGAGGATTATCTACATCCGTCAAAATCTCAATCTGAACTTCCTTCAAGAAAGCGGGAACCTGCTCAGCTGAAATACGAGCGACCTTTCCCAAAGACGAGCCAATGGGGCGCAGTCTATGATTATCTGCATCGAAAAATTCATAGCCTAGGCCTGCTGCCAGTCCAATTCCACCGTCATTGCTGGCCGACCCCCCAACACCAACTAAAATCTTTCTGATATCGTCTTCAGCCAGATGCAAAATCAATTCTCCCAACCCTTTGGTCTCTATGGCCAAGGGATTTCGTTTTTCCTGAGGAATAGAGGCGAGTCCGACCAAATCAGCCATCTCAAAAAGCGCTTGCTGACCATTTCTGGCGTAGGGCATTTTTACTGGCTGGCCAAAAGGTCCAGTCACAGTGTGGTAAAATTCAGCCCAGCCCAAGGCAGCTGTCAGGGCAGCCATTGTCCCCTCGCCCCCGTCACCAACTGGCAGCAAGTCAAAGCTGGCATCTGGCAAGGCCTGAGAAAAGCCTGTCTGAAGAGCTTGAGCAACCTGAGCAGCTGACAAACTTTCCTTGAAAGAATCCGGTGCAATTAGAATATGCATGCCTCTCTCCTATGCTTTTCTATTGTCTAAAAGATCAATGACCCGGTAGAGATTGCATTCTTGAATCTGGTAAGGAGCTTGCTCGCGCACGATTGGCTTGGCCATAAAGGCAATTCCCATTCCTGCCGCCTGAATCATAGGCAGATCATTGGCGCCATCTCCCATAGCAATCGTTTGATTTAATTCCAACTTGTTTTCAGCTGCCCATGCTTTTAACATGGCAAGCTTTGTATCCTTAGTGACAATCTCTCCTAAGACTTGGCCTGTTAAAAAGCCCTGCTGGATTTCCAAACGATTTGCCTTGACGTAGTCAATTTCAAGCTGCTCAGCCAGTCTGTCCACCGTCTCATGAAAACCACCTGACACCAAGCCTACTTTATAACCACGTTTATGCAGCTCTTTGACCAGTTCCTCGGCTCCTTGCGTGAAGTGGATCCTTTCTGCAATTCGAGCAAAAATATCCTCTGGCAGTCCTTTTAAAAGAGCGACACGCTCACGTAAGGCAGCTTCAAAGTCCAACTCTCCTCGCATGGCACGCTCCGTAATAGCCGCAACCTGAGCTCCTACACCCGCTTCCTCACCTAGCAGATCAATCCCCTCTTCCATGATTAAGGTGCTGTCTACATCCATGACTAACAAGCCTTTGACTGTTTTCATTGTCCGACCTCATTCTTTCTATTTTTTGTATTATACAGGAAATTCTATTTCAAAACAAGCTGGGAAAAATTGAAGTCTCAGAATCCTTGTTACTGACTGTTCTCTAGCGTTCTCTTTGCAAAAGAAAAAAGTTCCCGAAGGAACTTCTTTTAAAAACGAATATTCTCGCGTGTTTTTTCGTAGGATGTCACAAAACGCTCGGTCACGCCTGGCTCGACAAGATCTAAAGCTTTTGAAATGATTTCCAAGGATTGAGCATAGTCGTAGTCATGTTCAAAGACATACAAGGACTTGTTGAAGGCTGCTTGTACATTATCATCAAAGGAACGATAGCGGTTTGAATACTGCAGTAGCTGCTCAGTCAAGGTAGCATCTTGGACGATACGATAGGTTTCTTCTTCCAATTGCTCCATATCATTTCCTAGAATTTCCAGCCAACGGTTAACTGATTCGATATTGACTCGTGTAGCTTCCAACTCCTTAACCAACTCTTCAATATTGTTGCTGGTTGAGAAGAAAATTTCTAAGAAAGAGTCTGGAATCCCTGGCAAATTGCGTTTTTCCATATATCTCTTAATGGTATGCAATTTGTTAGCATAGATATTGACTTTCTGACGAGCATTAGCATCATCTTTTTCAATCTCTGCAAGTGCTTCGCCAAGAGAGATCTGCTCATCTTCGATTTCTTTCAAACGCTCTTGGATAGCTTCCAACTCTTCCTGAACCACAGAATAAGCTTGCTTGGTTTCAGAAGAATCTTCTACCGCGCTAAGCACCACATCTTCCTGGGCAGAAAGCTCAGCCTGCAACTCCTTGACATGAGAAGTTTCTGTATCAGAGAGAAGGAAGGTTTGAGATAAACGTTCTATCTCTTTTTGGAGTTGCTGGTTGTTTTCCTTTGTATGAGCCAGATAGCTTGGTAAGTTTTTAATCAACTTCTCCACTACTTTGTGGGCTTCAATTTCCCGCGTAAAAATTTCATAGAGAGCGTTAATCTCTTCTTGCGCCTGCTCATTTTCATACTCAGCATTATCCAGCTCTAAGGCAGAAATGTTGGCTTCGTTGCGTTTGAGACTTGCATGAAGCTGCTGGAAGCGTGACTCTATATCAGTTTCGATAAAGTGATAACCAGATTCCAAGAGCTTACGGTGACCAGATTCTAAGTCTTCCAACTGATCTGGCAATTTCACAGTCAACTCTTCGACAATGGCAGGAACTTTCTCAACGATATGTGTCAGAGCAAGGATATGATCCTCTGCCTTATCCAAGATTTCAGCTGCTTCAACCGGGTCACCCGAAGAATTAAGGGTTACAAACTGAGAAAACTCTGACTGGATATTTTCCAGCTGTTTTTCAATCTCAGCTAAGGCTTGTCCATACGAGTCCGCATTCTCCGCCACCTGAGTTTGCAGTTTTTCAAACAAATCCAAGGCATGGAGCACACGACCGCTGTTTTTAGACTCTTGCTCTTTAAGATCTTCCAAGGCAGCACGAATCATCTTGATATCTTCGTCAATCAAATCAATCTGACTCTCAATATTGCCGATGGCATGCTTGGCTTTTATGAAACGGAAAGAATTATTGTAACCTTCTGCTTCAAATAGATTATTTTCGATATCAGCAAATGAATTTAAGGACAGGTCTACCCATTTTTGATTCCATTCACGGAAGGCTACCTGACTCTGCCCAATCAAATGCATATTTTTTACTTCTTCAACTTCATCATTCACAGGAAGATTATAGAGTGCTTCTTTTCTCTCCTCCAAATTTTGAAGTAAAGCTTCATTTCTCTTTCTCATCAGAACTGCAGTACCATAGCCGACAACCAAAAGCAGAGCTACCACAGCAACGAGAATAACTAGTCCAATAGACATATAGAACTCCTTCACATTGTTACTATAAAGCAAACATAATGATTATATCATATTTTTGCCCATAATGGTTGATTTTTCTGATTTTTTTAGACGTCGAGCGTACTGTATACAGCATTTTCTTCGATAAATTCACGACGAGGTTCAACGCGATCCCCCATCAGCATGTCAAAAATCTTGTCAGCTTCCGCTGCATCATCCACTGAAACCCGTGCCATCAAGCGATGTTCAGGATTCATAGTCGTCTCCCACAGCTGATGGTCATCCATCTCTCCGAGCCCTTTATAGCGTTGAATGGTTGGCTTGGAGCGACCTTCACTGTAGCGAGCCAAAGCAGCTTGAAGCTCTTCTTCCTGATTAGCACCTGGCTGGATGTATTCTTTGACTTCACTTCCGACCTTGACACCATAGATTGGCGGCTGAGCGATATAGACAAATCCAGCTTCCAGAACCGGCTTCATATAGCGGTAAATCAAAGTCAAGAGCAGGGTCCGAATATGAGCTCCGTCTACATCGGCATCGGTCATGATGACTAATTTTTGGTAGCGGGCCTTGCTGACATCAAAGTCAGCACCGAAGCCAGTTCCCATAGCAGTAAAGAGACTGCGGATTTCTTCATTGGCCAATATCTTATCCATGCTGGCTTTTTCAACGTTGAGAATCTTACCACGAATTGGCAGAATGGCCTGAAATTCACGGTTACGACCGGACTTAGCTGAACCACCCGCTGAATCCCCCTCCACGATGAAAAGTTCAGTTTCCTGAGGGTCGTTAGACGAGCAGTCGGCCAATTTACCTGGCAGATTGGAGATTTCCAAGCCAGACTTCTTGCGAGTTACTTCCCGAGCTCTCTTAGCAGCAATTCTGGCCTTAGAAGCCAAAATTCCTTTTTCAACGATTTTTCGAGCTACCGCAGGATTTTCCAAAAGGAAATCTGAGAAAGCTTCACTAAAGAGGCGATTGGTAATCTTGACCACTTCGCTATTGCCCAGCTTGGTCTTGGTCTGACCTTCAAACTGAGGGTTGGGATGCTTGACAGAGATGACCGCTGTCAAGCCTTCACGAACATCTTCTCCAGTCAGATTGTCCTCATTTTCTTTGAGAAGCTTATTTTTCTTGGCATAGTCATTGATAACCCGTGTCAGTGCAGTACGAAAACCTTGCTCATGCGTTCCACCCTCGTGGGTATGGATGTTATTAGCAAAGCTCATGACTGTTTCGTGGTAGCCAGTCGTATACTGCATAGCTACTTCAACCGTAATATCGTCCATTTCGCCGTCGGTATAAATCGGCGTTTCAAAGATTACATCCTTGTTTTCATTGATGTATTGGACATAGCTAGCAATCCCACCCTCATAGTGGTAATCCTTGACCTGCTCCATTCCGTCTCGCTTATCGGTGATGGAAATTCTGAGACCACGATTGAGGAAGGCCAGTTCTTGTACCCGCTTATTGAGCTTTTCAAAGTCAAATTCTACTGTTTCAGTGAAAATTTCTGGATCTGGTGTAAAGTGAACTGTCGTACCAGTACGGTCTGTCTCACCGATGATTTCTAGGTCCGCGACTACATGACCGCGACGGTATTCTTGGTAATGAATCTGACCATTTTTATAAACACGGACATCCAGCTGAGTGGAGAGGGCATTTACAACGGAAGAACCCACACCGTGCAGACCTCCCGATACCTTGTATCCGCCACCGCCGAATTTTCCTCCTGCATGGAGAACAGTAAAGACGGTTTCTACGGCCGGACGGCCTGTTTTCTCCTGAATATCAACAGGAATTCCCCGACCGTTATCTACTACTGTGATGGAATTGTCTTTTTCAATAAAGACCTGAATGTGGCTAGCAAAACCAGCCAACGCCTCATCAATCGAGTTGTCAACAATTTCCCATACTAAATGGTGAAGACCTTCCTTGGAGGTCGAACCGATATACATCCCCGGACGCATACGAACGGCTTCTAAGCCTTCTAAGACCTGGATCTGACTGGCATCATATTCTTGGGCCTGTATATCTTGTTGCTTTTCTTCTGTCATAGTGTTCCTTTTCTAATCAATATCTATAAATTCTTCAAGATGCTGCATATTATCAAAGAGATAGGTATCAAAGCCAGCTTCCTGCCCTGCTTCAATATCCAGCGGCCGGTCACCAATGACCAAGCCAGAGACAATCTGATACTTGTCTTTTAGATAGAGCATGGAGTCTGGTAAGGGTTTCCTTGGAAAACCATTCGCCGATGTCACCACTTCTGTAAATGCTGATGCAACGGCAGTCTTTTCCAAGATTTCCAGCACTTGGTCATCCCGATGGGAGACCAGAAAGTTCCGACCACCCTTAGCCACAATCCGCCTAAGTAAGTCTGCCGCTCCGTCAAATAAGACAGGGTGAGTCAACTCTTCTGCTTCATTGGCCTTATAAAACTTTAAAAAGTCTTTTTCTTGGGGAGCAAACTGCTGGACAGCATAGGCCGTAGACACCTTGAGGGCCTTATAAACTTCGTCATGACCAGCTTGCAGACCGTACTCTTTCAAGGTTTGAACAAAAGCTGCTGTCGAAGTTTCATAATTATCCAAGAGTGTTCCACCTAAATCCCAGATGTAATCTTGATAATTCATACCTTTCATTATACCATAATTTTCATGAAAAAGGGGCTAATATTTGCCCGAATCCAGCACTTTTCCGACTTTTTCAACCCTTTTTCTAAACAAAATATCTCAAAGAATCTAAAATTTAAAAATGGCTGCTGATTTCGTCCTTTTCAACATCTCTAAACCCTTTCCATATAGAGGACTGCGAAGATAAATAAGACTTCAAAAAAACTGGGAAACATTATGAATCCCAGCATATTTTTAATTCCCAAATACATCTGTATAAAGCATGGCATCAGCCAACTGGTCAGCGTCTCCTCCCAGCTGACGAACCAGCTCATAGGCGAAAGCCAAGGCAGTCGATGGACCACGGCTAGTAATCAGCTTCCCATCAACAAGAACTGTTTCTTTACGGTAAGTTCCATTTTTAATATTGTCTTGCGCACCATCATAGCAAGTGAAATACTTACCAGTCAAAATACCTGCGCGGTCAAGAGCAATGGGAGCGGAACAAATGGCAGCGATGAATTTATCCGACTGCTGAAAGTCCTGCAAAACCTGCATCAGGCTGTCATCATCACGAAGATTGGCCGATCCTGGCATCCCACCTGGCAAAATGACCATATCGTAGTCATCCAGTCGCCCCTTCCAGACCTGATCCGCTTGAACAGTGATGGCGTGAGAGCCAGTCACTGATTCATCAAAACCAATCATATGACAGACAAGACCTGCACGGCGCAAGACATCCACAACTGTCAAGGCCTCGATTTCTTCAAAGCCGGGAGCTAGGAGTAAAGCTGCTTTTTTCATGAAAATATCCTTTCTGATATGAGCCAATCACAAAAACACATCTGATTTGTGAGTCAAAAACTTGCTTTATCTTTATTTTAATTTCTTCAGTACGACTTTTTTACGGACAGCTGGAATTCGCTCCTTCTTTTCATCCGTCAAGCTGTTCTGATAGGAGACGGACAGCAGGAGACCAACACCGATAAGATTACTGATGATGGAAGAACCGCCCTGTGAAATAAAGGGCAGCGGAATCCCTGTCAGAGGTAGAATTCCTGTCACCGCTCCAATATTTTCAAAGATATGGAAGAGCAGCATCATGATAAAGCCAGTTGAGATATAAGTATAAAACTGGTTGTTGGATTTAATCGTAATCTTGAGCATGCGATAAATCAGCAGTAAATAGAGCATGATAACCAAGGTTGAGCCCAAAAAGCCAAAATCTTCTGCAATGACGGTGAAAATCATATCGCTTTCCCGAACAGGAACCAAGAGATTAGAAACATTAAAGCCTTGACCAGTCAAACCGCCGCTTCCGACAGCGATTTGTCCCTGTGCTTGCTGAAAGGTAGTCGTCTGAGCGTAGTCAAAAGGATGAAGCCAAGCCAAAATCCGATTGATTTGGTAGGTTGGCATTCCTAGATTATGCAGAAAGGCACGGCCGCCATCGGAAATAAAGATAAAGAGAAATCCTCCCAACAGCAGGACTCCCGTCAGAAAGACCGGCAGGATAATCTTCCAAGAAACACCTGACAGTAGAACGATGCCGCCGTATATAGCAACAAAAACCAGAGCCGTCCCCAAATCACTCTGAAGGGTTAACAGAACCAGAACAGGCAAAGTATAGAGCCCAAGTTTCAGGATCAAAAAAAAGTCTAAAGCCAGGGTTCGCTCATCCTGCTTGTGTTTCTGGAGAAAATGAACCACCAGCCGCGATAGCATGAGAATATATGAAATCTTCATGAACTCCGAGGGCTGAAAGAGGGTCACACCACGAATAGCAATCCAGTTTTTGGCACCAGTGGAGGCTACCAGCGATTCACTGTAAAAAATCAGAGGCAAGACCATGAGGCCAAGACCAAAAACATAGAGATAAGGTGTGATTCCCCAGAGAAACTTGGTGTTAAAAAACATGAGGATAAAGCTGAGCAGGAAGCCCACCGCAATCCAAGCAATCTGCTGACCAACCATGGGCCAGGCATTGTCAGGATAATCATGACTAACAGCAATGTAAATAGCCACAACACCGATTGATAGCAGCATCAAAACAGGCAAAATTAAACTATAATCAATCCGAGACTCAAACGTCCGTCTTTGATAGGGCATAGTCCCTCCTTTTTAGAAAAAATACTGGATAATCAAGCTAGAAACAGCGACGCAAAACCAAGCGAAGGCACCAGTCAGCAAAGGCGCTGCTCCTGCTTGCTTAAACTGCTTAAAGGAAACCTTTGCGCCAATAGCTGCCAAGGCCATAGCCATCAGCCACTGAGAAATGAATTTTGTATAGGGGATGACAGCAGCCGGCAAAAATCCAAGACTGCTGACAAGTGAGGCTAGTACAAACCAAGCTATAAACCAAGGAAAAATCTGTTTCAAATTTGTCTTTTGAGCGGATTGCTTGGATTTGACATAGCGGTAAGATACGAAAATCAAGCAGGCTGGTACAATCATTAAAGCTCTGCTGAGCTTGACAATGGTCGCCAAATCACCAGCTGAGGGGCTGTAAGTATAGCCTGCCGCCACTACTGACGAAGTATCATTGATGGCCGTTCCAGCCCAAGTCCCGAAAAAGGCATCCGACATCTGTAACAAATGCCCTAAAAAAGGGAAAATGAATACTGCTAAAATATTGAAAAAGAAAATAGTGGAGATGGACAAGGCAATATCCTCTTCATCAGCATCCAAGATTGGTGAAGCAGCCGCAATGGCAGAGCCGCCGCAGATAGCTGTTCCAAAACCGATTAAAATAGTCAAGACGCGGTTCATCTTAAAGAAACGGCCAGCCAAATAGGCAGCCAGAAAGGCTATCAGAATAGTGATAAGACTGATACGAAGAGAAGAAATTCCCGTCTCAGAAACCTGACCTATGGACATGGAAAATCCTAAAAAGATAATGGAATACTGCAGCAATTTCTTCCCCGAAAAGCTGAGACCTTCCTGAAATACAGCCGGCAGCTTCATGCTGTTATTCAAAACCATCCCAAAGACAATAGCCAAAACACTAGAGCCTATCAAGGGAAGCAAACCGCCTAAAAAGATAGAAACAGCCGCTATGCCAAAGGATAACAGAATTCCTGGTAAATATTTTTTCACGAACACCCCTTCTTTCCTATGCCTCTCATTATAACAAATTTTGTCCAAAAAATCTGAATGAACCTAAAAAATCAGCCGATAAAGCTCAGCTGATTTGAGATAGATTCAGTCAAAAAAGTCTTGTAATTCCTGCATAATGGCTGCCTCCGGCAGAATATCCAAAGAAGCTAATTGTGACAGATGATGCTGAATCTGCTTGCCATAGCGTTTACTAGAGATTCGATTGTCCAAAAGAATAACAGCTGACTTCTGATGTTCATTGCGCCGGGTCCGGCCAATGGCCTGCTTAAGCCGCAAGATGGCAAGAGGCAGTTGATAATCATAAAAGGCATTCTTACCTTCCGCTTTCAGGCGGCTGTTGATCTTCTGCACAAAGAAATCCTTGGGATTGTCAAATGGAATCCGAGTGATCAGCTGAATAATCTGTTCTTGCTCAGCAAAATCCGCCCCCTCCCAGAAGCTGCCAGAGCCCAAAAGAATTCCTGCCTCTCCTCTATCAAAACGCCGCTTGATATTGCCGGCATCGCCATTTTTATATTGGGCCAAATGCGGCAGAGCCAGCAAGTCCGAAACAGCCAAAAGCAAGTCTTTAGAAGTGAAGAGGACGACGATAGGCAGACCAAGTTCTGCCACTTCCTGCAGGCAAGCAACAATCTCTCGAGCAAAATCATCAGTTGACAAATCCACTACTGCTGGAAAACTTTCATCTAAAAAGAGCTTCTGCAGTGGCTTCTTCTTGCTTTTCAGCTTGTAAAAGTGATAACTTTCAAAGCCTAGCAACTGGGCCAGATTGACCTTAGAGCTGATTTCCAGAGTAGACGAAACCAAGATAACCTTGGCCCTTTCAGGCAAAAAGTCTGTAAAATGCAGCAATTCTGAACGGCCAGCATGCAGAGTCATCAAGCGATGATCTGCCAAAACTTCATCAACCAACCAATAATACTGGTATTTGCCACTGAACAAGTGCTGTAGCTCAGGCAGTGCACTTGTCTTTAACTCGGACACATCCTGAAGCAGCCGTGCAATTTTTTCTGAACTTAACTCAGGCGTTTTCTTGCGATGTCGCTCAGCTGCATCAGCCAGCTCAAACTGAATACTTTGCAAAAGTCGTTGCTGCAGAAGTTCCCCTTCTTCCTGAAGGAGATGATTTATCTGTTGCAGCGTTTTAGTTAGATTTATACTGGCCTGAGAGAAGCTTTCCAAGGCAAAAAACATCTTCTGAGCTTCATCAACTACCAGAATACGATTGTCCAGCAAAGACTGGTCATCCTCTAAACGCGTCAGCAGGTAAGCATGATTGGTAATCACGACTCGACTGGTGGCCGCCTTGACCTGTCCCAGCCGCCAAAAATCTTCCTCATAAAAAAGAGAATGTTTGCTTAGCTTGCCATCATGACGGATTTCATTGAAGTAGCTTGAAAAGCGATGAGCCTGCCCGATTTCATTCAAGTCACCTGTTTTAGTTTCTGTCAGCCAGACCAAGAGTTGCAACTTGCAACGATTAACCAAATGGTTGTCATATTCCCTATCCAGTGTCTGATAGAAATGGTCCAGCTTGAGATAATTCTCCGGACTCTTGAGACTGTGAAAGGAAATACCAAAGACTTCCTCCAACAATCGTCCTTCCTTTTGCAGCAGCTGGTCTTGCAGAATCTTAGTCGGAACCGTCACTAGTACTTTTTCTTGACCTCTAGACAGAATGGGCAGCAAGTAGCCGAAGGTCTTGCCCAAACCTGTCTGCGCCTCTAAAAAACTAGCCTCCTGCTGGTTCAGAGCTTCCTCCATAAAACGAGCAAACTTGAGCTGTTCAGGCCGCTCTTCTAATCCCAGCAAGTATAGATTGGTCAGGAAATCTTGCGACAATTTCTTTTCCGAAGTCAGCTTTTGGGGACGTTGTAGGAAAATACCATGGCAGGATTGCAGTTCCTTATTTTGCTGATCCGGCATCGTCTGATAAACTTCCTCGATAGCCAAGCGAGACTCATAGATAATGCTGTCCGCCAAAGTTAGCATTTTCTCAACCAAGGCCTTGGGCAGGCTCTTGATTTTGTCTTGTATTTTTAAAAATAGCTGAGCCGTTGCTTGAGCATCTGCCAAAGCAGTGTGGGCGTTTTCCAAAGAAATATCCAGCAGATCGCAGAGATTACCCAAAGAATATTTATCAAAGGTCGGGTAGAAGACCTGAGCCAGCTCTACCGTGTCCACACGCGGTGTCAGCAAGTCAAACCCTTCCCAGAAAAGGGCCTCCGCTAGTAGATTGGCATCAAACTTGACATTATGAGCGACAAAAATCGCATCCTGAATCAGCTCATATACTTCAGCCGCTACCTGTGAAAACTCTGGGGCTTGGCTCAGTCGCTCATCATCTAAACCTGTCAGCTCTTTGATATGCTCATCCAGTTCCTCATGAGGATTGACATCTGTTTCATAAGTCTTGGTAATAATTCCATTCTCAATCAGAACAATGCCAATCTGGATAATCTTTGCACTACTGCCCGTTCCTGTAGCCTCCAAATCCACAACGGCATACTTATAATCATTTTGTGTCATACTGCTATGATTATATCATAAAAGCCATTCTGAGACATCTGAAAATTTTCAGCCATAGTCTATGAAGCAATTCTGTGCAAAAAATTCTCTTTTCTGTTACACTCAATAGCAGAATACATTTTCCGAGGAAATCAGATGAAGATTCATAAAATTATCAACCTTGTAGCTTTTGAAAACACCTATATCTTAGAAAATAATCAGGGTCTCCTAGTCGTCGATCCTGGCAGTGACTGGAAAAAGATTGAGCGCAAGCTGGAGGAATTCGCCAAGCCTGTTATTGCTATTCTCCTAACCCACACCCATTATGACCATATTATGAGCTTAGAAAAGGTTCGAGAGCACTATGCGGCCCCACCTGTCTATGTGGCTGAGAGTGAAAGCAGCTGGCTCTACACACCGACAGATAACCTATCTGGTCTGGCGCGCCATGCTGATAAGGATGATATTATCTGTCGACCAGCAGAAGAGTTTTTCTCCTACGAGACAGACTATGATCTTGGAGGCTTTCACTTCTATGTGCTTGCAACACCTGGCCACTCTGTCGGAGGTATCTCGCTAGTCTTTCCAGATGACCATCTTGTTTTGACGGGTGATGCCCTCTTTCGGGAAAGCATCGGACGAACGGATCTGCCGACAGGAAACATGGAGCAATTGCTAACATCCATTCGTGAGAAACTTCTGGTATTACCCAAAGACTATGCTGTTTATCCTGGTCATGGTCATGATACCACTATTTCACATGAAAAAATCTTTAATCCATTTTTAGCTCAGTAGCCATTAAAGTAATTAACTATAACAAAAACAGAGTTTGAAGAACTTCAAACTCTGTTTTTTATGATTTGTTAAATCTTCAAGAAGCGTCTCATAGAGATGATAGATCCCAATGATCCGATAAGAATTCCCAACACAAAGAGTGCTGCTATCATAATCGGACTAAAGAGTTTTGGATCAATCATAGAAAGTCCTTGACCTACTAAGCTCTTATTCATAGTCTTGTAGGCTATACCATATGTCAAATACACTACAAGTGACGGAACTGTTGCTCCTAACAAGCCAATCCATGCTCCTTCAAACAGAAATGGTCCGCGGATATAGCTATTCTTGGCACCAACCAAGCGCATGATTTGAATCTCGCGACTTCGGGAAATAATAGTAATCCGAATAGTATTGGAAATGAGAAGGATAGCAATGAAAATCAGAAGCGCTGTCCCAATCAATCCCCATGTTTGGATGAAATTAGAAAACGCAAAGAGATTTTTGGTATTGGTACCACCATTTTGAACCTCTGAAACACCATCAATCTTACGAGCATCTTTTGTAACAGATTCTACATACTTAGGTGCCTTGGTCTCAACAATATAAGCATCGTAAAGTGGATTATTTTCTTCATCAAAAACATCCCACTCACTACCCATGGTCTCTGTTAGCTTATTATACTGCTCTTGCTTGCTAGAAAAAGTAACCTTCTCTACATTTTTCATAGAAGTCAGAGCATCATAGACCTTGTGGTAGTCCTCATTCTGAACTGTTTGGCCTTCTTTTACAATCGTTTCGCTATTATCGAAAACATCCTTACGCATGTATACCATGACGCGGACATTATTGGAAATATCATTTGCCAGCTTGGCTGTATTTAAAATTACTGAAGCAAAGACAGCCACTAAGCTCAAGGTAATCATAACCGAGCTGACAGCCGCTACAGTCATCCAACCATTCCGCGTAAGACTCTTAAGCGACTCAATCAAATGACGAAAAAATCTTCTAATCATCGTATCCGTATTCTCCTTCCGCTTCATCACGTACCACACGGCCATTTTCAATAGCAATAACGCGGTGACGCAGAGTATTTACAATCTGGCTGTTGTGGGTTGCCATCAGGACAGTTGTTCCCTGAAGGTTAATCCGCTCCAGCAGGTTCATAATCTCCCAAGAATTATCTGGGTCCAAGTTTCCTGTCGGCTCATCCGCAATCAGGACTTTTGGGTTGTTGGCAATCGCACGCGCAATGGCAATCCGCTGCTGCTCACCACCGGAAAGCTCATTAGGGAATGAGCGAACCTTGTGCTTAAGACCAACCAGGTCCAGCACTTCCATAACCCGCTTTTTAATATTGCGGCGGCGTTCACCGATAACTTCCATGGCGTAGGCAATATTCTCATACACTGTCTTTTTAGGAAGAAGTTTGTAGTCTTGGAAGACGACTCCGACCTGACGGCGCAACATTGGAACATCACGCTTCTTAATCTTAGCTAAGTCAAAATCAGCTACTTTCAGACTTCCCTTATCCAGCTTTATCTCCCTGTAAAGCAAACGAATAAAGGTTGACTTTCCTGCTCCTGAAGGGCCAACAATATAGGCAAACTCCCCAGGTTCTACATTAATAGACACACTACGCAGGGCAGTGGTCCCGTTGCCATACTTCTTGACAACATCTTTCATTTCAATTATTGACATCTATTGAAATTTCCTTTCAATCTAATTCTAATCTCTTACATTTCCTAGTTCAAACGCCATTTCAAATAAGCGTCGATGAAACCATCCAAATCTCCGTCCATAACCTTGTCCACCTGTGCTACTTCGTAACTGGTCCGATGGTCTTTGACCATGGTATAAGGCGTAAAGACATAGGAGCGGATTTGGCTGCCCCAGGAAATTTCCTTCTTATCTCCCTTGAGTGAATCGACTTCGGCTGCTTGTTTCTCTTGCTCTAGCTGATAAAGCTTGGCCTGCAGCATCTTCATCGCCCGATCACGGTTTCCATACTGGGTCCGGTCAACCGTAGACTGCACCACAATTCCTGTAGGAATATGGGTCAGCCGCACACCAGTAGAAACTTTATTGACATTCTGTCCGCCGGCTCCTCCCGAGCGGAAAGTGTCCATCTTAATATCGTCATCGCGAATTTCCACTTCAATGGTGTCATCCAGCTCTGGCATGACCTCTACTGAGGTAAAAGAAGTATGGCGACGTTTAGCTGAGTCAAATGGTGAAATCCGAACCAAACGGTGGACTCCCATTTCTGACTTGAGCAGACCATAAGCGTGCGGACCTTCAAATGAAAGAGTCACTGACTTAATTCCCGCTTCGTCTCCCGCCTGATAGTCCAAGACCTCAACTTTGAAGCCCTTGGCATTGCCAAAGCGCGTATACATACGCAGCAGCATATCTCCCCAATCCTGGGCCTCTGTACCACCAGAGCCCGGGTGAATTTCAAGGATAGCATTGTTATTGTCATAAGGCTCAGATAGGAGCAGGGTCATTTCATAGCTGGTCATCATTTTCTCGAGTTCGTCCAGCTTTTCTTCCAACTCTCCCTGAACCGACTCATCCTCGGCAAGAAAATCAAGCAAGATTTCCGATTCATCAAAAAGCTCAGTCATCTGATGGAAATTTTCATAGGTTTGCTTGAGTTCATTCAGCTCTTGAGATGTCTTCTGGGCTGCAATGTTGTCATCCCAAAAGTCGGGTTCTGTCATCTTATTTTCTAAGATGGCAATTTCTTCTTCCAGACCTTCTAAGTCAAAGAGACCCCCTAAAAGAAGCTAATTTTTCACGATTTGCGTCAATCTTTTGACGAATTTCTGAAATGTCCATAAATACCTCTTTTCACATATCGTTTAATTATAACATAAATTAAACAGTTTGCCTAATCTCACATTCAGCAGCTTACATTTTATCGGATTTTCCCTAGCTAGGCAAGACAAGCGACTCCTTGTCACCTAATTGTTAGAAAAGTAATATAATGACATGGGGTTGGAAGAATTATTTCAAGCCTTCCTAGGCCTCGTCCATGAATAAACGAAATATAAGATTACGATAATTTATGAGGTGTTCAGATAAAAGGGGAACTCTCCATAGGTGCTTAAGCATTTTCAAGTTTTGAAAAATATGCTAGACTAAAACCATGACAAGAATCGGATTTATGAGCGACCTCCATCTGGACTCAAATCAGTTTGGGAATTTTGAACACCAAGCTCTTCGCCAGCTTTTAAAAGAGGAAGGTATTGACCACCTACACATCGCTGGTGACCTGTCCAACGACCTGACCAAGATTAGTTTGCCCTTTCTTGAAACTTTGAAGCAAGAGATTCCTCTTTCTTTTAATCTGGGAAATCACGATATGCTGGGACTTTCTGAGCAAGAAATTTTAAACTATGATTTTCAGATCCAGCAGTTCGGCCGGACCACGCTCGTCAGCTTTTCTGGCTGGTATGACTACAGCTTTGTTCCAGAAAAAAGCAAGGAAGAACATCTGAGAACCAAGACCAATTTCTGGTTTGACCGCAGATTGGAGCGTCAACTCGACGACCCTAGTATTACAGTTCAGACGCTGCAAGAGTTAGAAAAATTGCTGGCGACTTTAGATGATCCCATTATTGTTGCTCTGCATTTTGTCCCCCATCAAGACTTTCTATACGACCATCCCTATTTCCAGCGCTTCAACGCCTTCCTAGGAAGCCAAGCTTTTCATCGGCTCTTTGTCAAATACAAGGTGAAAGAGGTGGTTTTTGGTCATCTCCACCACCGCCATCAAAGCCGTGTTATCGAAGGGGTCCGCTACCATATGCGTCCTCTGGGCTACATCCGCGAATGGGAACTGACTCAGAACTTTTTTGAAGATTTTCCTCAGTATAAGATTCCCCAGATGTATCGCCTGCACAAGCGTTATAATGCTATTAAAGATTTAGCCGAATTCCGAGACTATAAGAAAAAACACCTGGCAGCTGAACTGCGAGATGCTTTAACGGTCATTGAAGTTCAGTAATGGAAATGTTGAATAGCAGCTCTCAGCTCATCTGATAGCTGTTTTTTGCTGTCCAACTGCACATAGACTTCTAATAAACAGGAGCGAAAATTGGAAAAAGCAATGAAGTCCTGGTTGCTTTCCAATGGAAAACTCTGTGATTGAAGCCACAGTCTAAGTTCATGCTGCGACAATTTTTCCTTTAAGACGGCTTGATAGAACACCTGGGCTAAGCGCCAATCCTCATCATTTCCGAAACGAACTGAGACTCTTTTAAAAACTTGATGAATGATCTCTAAAACCTCTGGCATCCTACTGGAGGGAAAGTCCGGATGACAAGCCACTTCTGTCAATAAGTCTGCTCCATGAGCGAAGGCATGGACCCAACCGTATTTCCTGGAGTAACCCCTTGTGTCTCTTTCGACTGACAAGTAGCTTAACCCCTTATCTAGTAAGTATTTTCTTCCTTGCACTGATAAAGCCTGATAATACGAAGAGTTTAGATTGCCATCACAGTTTAAGAGATTGGCATAAAGTAAAGCCGTGAAGGAACGTGTTAAGGTAGCTTGACCATTTTTATCACTCTCGTAAAAAAGTCCTTGTCTTTTGACTGCTTCTTGAGCCAAGAAACGAAACTGTTCAGCTGAAAATAGGTCAGCCTGAAGTCCCCTCGCTAAGGACGAAAAGACTAACTCATCACGGATTGTCGCTTCTGGATGACCAATATGATCCAGTAACCATAAGATTTCTTCCTCATAATATAAAGGAGAAGCCTCTTCCAACTTCTTTCGTAAGTTTTGATACATACTTTCACCGTCCTTTCGAGTTCCTTTCTTTGAATTTGATTATATCGCCTTGTACGCAAAAAAGCCATCCGCAGATGACTTTTTGCTGTTAAATAGCGTTTTTGTCCATACCTAATTTACGCTGGATGAACTTAACAATTTCAACAATGACAATCATGGCAAAGCTACCAATCAAAACAACCGTCCATTGTGACAAGTCCAGCTTGGTCACATGGAAAATCTTTTCCAGTGGATCAATTACAATAGTTGAAGTCAATAGGATGAAAGAAACCAGAATAGACCAGTTAAAGGTCTTAGACTTGAATGGACCAACTGTAAAGATAGATTGGTAAACAGATTTCACATTGTAAGCATGGACGAGCTGGATGAGGCCAAGCGTTGCAAAGGCCATTGTAAGAGCGTCCGCATGGATAGCCTTGATATCACCAACATGGACGGGATTAGAGATAGCATAACCATAAACCGCTAAAACCAAAGCCCCTTGCAGAACACCCTGATAGATGATAGAGCTCATAACTCCACCTGAGAAGAAGCTAGACTTACGGCCACGAGGTTTATGACTCATAGCACCAGGCTCAGCTGGTTCAACTCCCAGAGCAATAGCAGGGAAGGTATCCGTTACTAGGTTAATCCAAAGCAAATGAACTGGCTGCAACACATCCCAACCAAATAAGGTTGCAAAAAATATCGTTAATACTTCTGCTATATTAGCTGAAAGTAGGTATTGAATAGTCTTTTGAATATTAGAAAATATTTTCCTTCCCTCTTCAACAGCTACGATAATGGTCGCAAAATTATCATCTGCTAAAATGATATCTGAAGCACCTTTAGAAACCTCTGTACCGGTAATTCCCATACCGATACCGATATCAGCTGTCTTCAGAGCTGGTGCATCATTGACGCCATCACCTGTCATAGCTACAACCTTACCTTGGTTTTGCCAAGCTTTGACAATCCGTACCTTGTGCTCAGGCGAAACTCGGGCATAGACAGAGTATTGACCAACAACCTTTTCGAATTCTGCATCAGAAAGCTCATTGAGCTCTGCACCAGTCAAGACATGGTCTTCAGTATCTCCTTCTTCGATGATACCCAAGCGCTTAGCGATAGCTTCTGCTGTATCCTGATGGTCACCGGTAATCATAATCGGACGAATACCTGCTTCCTTGGCTACACGAACAGCTTCTGCTGCTTCTGCACGTTCTGGGTCAATCATACCGATTAAACCAGTAAAGATTAAATCATTTTCTAGATTTTCAGATGTCAAGTCAGTCGGAACTGCATCAATAATCTTGTAGGCGCCAGCCAGCACGCGCAGGGCTTGGTGAGCCATCTCTGAGTTGTTAGACTTAATCAGCTGTGAAGTAGCATCATCAATCGCTGCAACATCTCCAACCTTATCACGGGCAACACAGCGTTTCAAGAGTTGATCTGGCGCTCCCTTTACTGCCACTAAGAATTTCCCATCTGGCAATGGATGGATAGTAGACATGAGCTTACGATCTGAATCAAAGGGCAGCTCAGCTACTCGAGGATATTTCTCTAAAAAGGCCTTCACATCATAGCCCTTGTCTAGAGCATATTGGATAAAGGCTGTTTCTGTTGGGTCACCAATTAGCTTACCTTCTTGGTCAATCTTGGTATCATTGGC
>NZ_CAJPNR010000015.1 GCF_905372115.1 uncultured Streptococcus sp. | reverse complement strand
AAGATTGCTGAAAGCTACGGCGCAACCATGTTCAACGTCTTGACTGGTTTCAAATTCATCGCTGAAAAGATTCAAGAATTCGAAGAAAAACACAACCACACCTACATGATGGGATTTGAAGAAAGCTTCGGCTATCTGATTAAGCCATTTGTACGTGATAAAGATGCTATCCAAGCTGTTTTGGTTGTGGCTGAGCTTGCTGCCTACTACCGTTCACGTGGCTTAACTCTGGCTGATGGTATTGAAGAAATCTACAAAGAGTATGGTTACTTTGCTGAAAAGACTATCTCTGTAACCTTGTCCGGTGTTGATGGAGCAGAGCAAATCAAGGCTATCATGGCTAAGTTCCGTGACAATGGTCCGAAAGAATTCAACGCTACTGCTATTTCTGTTACAGAAGACTTTAAGGCGCAGACTTCTACGGCTGCAGACGGTACTGTTACAGCTCTGACGACTCCTCCAAGCGATGTACTGAAATACACTTTGGCTGATGGTTCTTGGATTGCTGTTCGCCCATCCGGAACAGAACCAAAAATCAAGTTCTACATTGCCGTTGTCGGTGACAGCAATGAAGATGCCCAAGCAAAAATTGCTGCTATTGAAGCAGAGATTAATGCCTTTATCAAGTAAAATAACACTATCAAACAAGCAACCAGAGGATGAATTTCACATTCTCTGGTTTTTCGTTTCCAAATCAAGCATTTTTCTGCTTTTTATGGCATACTAGTTTTATTAAAAGAAATGAGGATGTTTTATGGAACAATTTGCTCAAAATATTAAAGACTTGGAAGTCACAACTGTTGACCGTGCTCGTCAAGTGATTGCTGATAAAGAGACAGCAACTTTCTTCGTCGGTCGCAAAACTTGCCCTTACTGCCGTAAATTCGCTGCTACTCTCGCTGGCGTGGTAGCTGATACCAAGGCACATATTTTCTTTATCAACAGTGAAGAAGTCAGCGAATTAGATAAACTGCAAACCTTCCGCTCTGAATACAGCATTCCGACGGTTCCTGGTTTTGTTCATGTTCAAGACGGCCAAGTATCTGTTCGTTGTGATTCTTCTATGACTGCAGATGAGATTAAAGCTTTTGCAAACTTATAAAATTGATTCAATTCAAAAATCTGAGACAAAAAGGGTCTCAGATTTTTTATTAATTTCTAACTTTCTGAAAAGCCTCCCACATCTTCTGCTGGGGTTTGGCAAAGGGGTAATTGCCAAAGTCTTCTGGATGAAGCCACAAGACCTCTCCCTCCGCTGCGTGCTTGCTATCTTTAACTCGGCCATAAGCCAGCTGGATATGCCACTTGCGATGGCTGAAGACATGTTGCACTTTTGAAAAGGACTCCTGCTGCCAATCAACAATCAAATCATAATCCTGCTCAAAGCTTTCTTGAGGAGACAGATCCAGACTGGGCTGATTTTCTGCCACCTCAAAGAGGGACATCTGATTTTCAGTTTGAAAATCCTCGACTTCAATCAAGGGAAAATGCCAAAAACCTGATAACAAGCCAGCAGCCTCATTCTTTTCAAGTAAGAACTGTCCCTGTTCGTTTTCGATAATCAAGCCTTGCAGATAGACCGGAACTGGCTTCTTTTTAGGTGCTTTGATTGGATATTTATCCATAGTTCCGTGCAAATAAGCTGCGCTGAACTCTTTTACAGGACTGTCTTCTGGATGAGGATTAACAGGAGCTTCGATATCTGACCCCAGGTCCATCAGCGCCTGATTGAAATCTCCGGGTCTGTATGGATCAATCAGAATCTCCATCATAGCCTGA
Organism: uncultured Streptococcus sp.; assembly: GCF_905372115.1. Classification (GTDB taxonomy): domain Bacteria; phylum Bacillota; class Bacilli; order Lactobacillales; family Streptococcaceae; genus Streptococcus. The sequence continues at coordinate 42,466 of NZ_CAJPNR010000015.1, read as the reverse complement.
AATACCTTACGATTGCTAGGTTGGCCAATATCTAAACCAACTTCAAACAATCGACTCAGCACCCGCATGACATTGCCGTCTACCGCAGGCTCAGCTAGGTCAAAGGCAATACTAGCAATGGCACCAGCTGTATAAGGTCCAATCCCTTTGAGGCTAGCAATTCCTTCATAGCTATCAGGAAATTTTCCAGCGAAATCCGTCATTATCTGCTGGGCTGCTTTTTGCATATTTCTCACACGCGAATAATATCCCAATCCTTCCCAAGCCTTGAGGAGTCTATCCTCTGGCGCCTGCGCTAAGTCAGCTACAGTCGGGAACCAGTCAAGAAAACGCTCATAATAAGGAATTACCGTATCCACCCAAGTCTGCTGCAGCATAATCTCAGAAACCCAGATATGATAAGGATTATTTGTTCTGCGCCAAGGTAGATCACGTTTATTTTCATCATACCAAGTTAATAATTTCTTTCTAAAAGAGGCGATTTTATCTGCCTCCCACATTTCAATTCCGTATTCTTTCAAATCTAACATAAATCTAGTATAGCATAAGGCAAGAAAAATTGAAGAGCTTATGCCCTCCAATTGTTTCCTATCGTTTAATAATGACCGACTGCCTGGCTGGCTGTAATCAAAGTCAGCTTATAAACATCATCCGCATTACATCCTCGGGAAAGGTCATTAACTGGATGGTTAAGGCCCTGCAGGATAGGTCCTACTGCTGAAAAGCCACCCAAACGCTCTGCCATCTTGTAGCTGATATTACCAGCCTCAATACTTGGGAAGACAAAGACGGTCGCTTGACCAGCCACCGGGCTGCCAGGTGCTTTCAGCTCTGCTGTTGCAGGAACGAAAGCTGCATCAAACTGCAATTCACCATCGATAACCAAGTCTGGACGCATTTCCCGAGCTAGCTTAGTTGCCTCTACTACCTTATCAACCTTCTCTCCGAAACCAGAGCCCTTGGTCGAATAGCTGAGCATAGCAACTTTAGGATCGATACCGAAAATCTGCGCTGTTAGGGCTGAATTAACAGCAATCTCTGCCAAGATATTGGCATCTGGATTGATATTAATGGCACAGTCACTGAAAATGTATCGTTCGTCATCACGCACCATGAGGAAGGCTCCTGAAGTACGAGACACCCAAGGCAGTGTCTTGATGATTTGGAGAGCTGGCCGAACAGTCGCTGCAGTAGAGTGAATCGCTCCTGAAACCATCCCTTGGACTTTACCAAGATAAACCAACATAACACCAAAGTAGTTGACGTCTTCCTTGAGCAACTGACGTGCTTCATCTGCAGTGATTTTCCCTTTTCGACGATCAACGAATGCTTCTACCAGTTCCTCAAAGCAAGAACAGTTTGAAGGATCAATAACCTGATATCCTTCTTTTACTCCCTCAATTTCCAGATAAATACGGATTTTATCTGGATTCCCCAAAAGAACTGGTGTAATACTGGTTTCTTTCACCAATAGTTTAGTCGCCTGCAGAATTCGTGGTTCTTCACCCTCTGGCAAGACAATTTTTACTTCCTTATCTTTCAAGGCTTCACGAATTGAGTCAAAAATTTTCATGGTTCTTAACACTCCTTTATCTCTTAATCTTTTAATTTCTCAATAACTTGCTTAAAATCTTCCGGCAAAGGACTGGCACGCTCAACCTCCTGGCCACTAAAAGGATTATAAAATTTCAAAGAATGACAGTGCAAAGCCTGGCGCTCTATTCCGCGTTCCAAACTCCCTCCATAAAGGTCGTCACCCAAAAGTGGAAAGCCAATATGTGAAAAGTGAACGCGGATTTGATGAGTCCGCCCAGTATGAAGATGGATATCCACCAGATAGACATCTCCGAACTGCTCTATGACCTTGTAACTGGTATGAGCATACTTGCCATCCTCTGTCACGCGTCTCGTAATGATACTCTCAGGGTTGCGCCCAATCGGAGCAATAATCTCGCCTTGTTCTTCTAAGAGGCCACTACCCCTAACCAGAGCGTAATAACGCTTTTCTATCAGCTTCTTCTGCAGCTGCTTGTCCAATCTGGCATGAGCATAGCCATGCTTGGCAAAGAGCATGAGCCCACTTGTATCCTTATCCAGACGCGTCACGATATGCACCTGCTGGTTTTCATAGCCCTGACGAATATAGTAAGCCTTGACGAAATTAGCCATAGTATTGGAATGGTTAACACTGGGAATACTAGCTACCCCTGCCGGCTTATCCAAAACCAAGAAATGCTCATCTTCATAGATGACAGACAAATCCTTATCAACAGCCATCAGACTCTCAAATCCCTTTTCAGACGGGATATCAATCGTCACCCTATCGCCAATATCCAAGAGATAAATAGCGTTCTGAGGTTGATGGTTGACAAGAATGTTTCCGCCGGAAAATTTTACCTTTGCCAAGAGGCCTTTGGAAATTTCGTGCCGTCTTAAAAAGGTCTTCACCTTGACATGCTCATCGGCAATAAACTCAAACCTCATTCCTGGCACTCTCCAATAAAGGAGTCTCTGACACGATTCCAAAAGCTGGTATGACTTGGCGATGCCACAAAATGTATCTTATGATTGTCAATCTGATACTCAATACGGACAATATTTTTGAAAGAGAAAGTCTGATTATCGACCGCAATAGTGTGATAGTCACTGCGGGTCGGTACTAACTCGATCTTATCTTTTTTGGGAACAATGACTGACGAGCCCAACGTCCGATAAACCCGATTGTTGAGACTGGCAATTTCTGTCACCTGCAAGGCTTCAATGGTCGGATGCAATACCGCCCCGCCCAGAGATTTGTTATAGGCTGTACTGCCCGTCGGAGTAGAAACAGAAATCCCATCTCCTCGGAAACGCTCGAAATGAACCCGATTGATAATGACATCGGCTACCATAGTCCGATCCGAGCGCTTGATTGTTGCTTCGTTCAAAGCACGAATGATGCGTGTATCACCATTTTCAAAAATAATTTTGACATTTAAAATTGGATAAGAAACCTGAGCGCCGGAGTCTAATTTGAGATTTTCTACCAACTTATCTAGTTCAAAATCACGGTAGTCCGTATAAAATCCGAGATGGCCTGTATGCACACCAACAAAGCGAACCCGATCCAGCTGTTCTTCATACATATGAAAAGCCGATAGCAACATGCCGTCACCACCCACCGAAATCACGATGTCGGGATTCTTAGGAGTTAAAATAAAGCCGTTCTGTTTCAGCTTCTGCTTCAAATCCTGATAAACTTGTTCGCTCTGTCTTTTCCGATTGCGGATAATCGCTATTTTTTTATCTGTATTCTTCATCTGTATCATCACTATTTCCCACACCGTCATTTAACTTGCGGTGAAGAGGGTCAAAGAGGGCCTGCGCCTCCTGGATAGCGTCACGGATAGCACCCATCTCCTCATCCAGCTGATAAGCAAGATTAGCTGTGGTTTCCAAGCGGCATTTGATTTCCTCGGGAAATTCTCCTTTATACTTGTAATTCAAAGAATGCTCAATCGTTGCCCAAAAATTCATCGAAAGGGTGCGAATCTGAATTTCAGCCAGAATAAGCCTATGACCATTAATGGTATCGACTGGATACTCTACAATCACATGATAGCTTCGATAGCCACTGGCTTTTTTGTTTTTGATGTAATCCCTCTCCTGGACAATGCGCATATCAGTCCGGTTTCGCAAGACTTCTAAAATTTCATCCACATCATCGACAAACTGAACCATGACTCGTAAGCCAGCAATATCCTGCATCTCCTGCTCGATATTTTCCTCACGAATGCCTCGCAGAATCATCTTTTCTTTAATGCTCTCAATCGGCTTGACACGCCCGGTCACAAACTCAATCGGGGAATGACGCTGCTGCTTGCGGTATTGCTTTCGCACTCCACGCAACTTAATTTTCAGCTCTCCAACCGCTTGAATATAGGGGTCTAAAAACTCTTCCCATTCTATTGTCATACACTTACCTTGTCATATCATTATTTTTTGTATAAAATAAACACAACTGTTATTATAACATAAATCGCTTTCAAAAAAAAGAAAAGGATATGAAAATGAATCACTTAGAAATTGAATTCAAAACCATGCTGAGCAAAGAAGAGCACGACCGTCTGCTCCAGTTTTTTGCTGATATTTCGCCTATTAGCCAAACCAACCACTACATCGATTCAGATCAGCAAAGTATCCGTCACGCCCACATGGCTTTTCGAGTACGAACTTTTAACCATCGCGAAGCTGAGCTGACGCTCAAGATTCCTCAAGAAGTCGGATCCTTGGAACTCAATCAGAACTTGACACCAGAAGAGACCGAAAATATTTTGCAGAACAATAAATTTCCTACGGGAGAGATTTTAGAGACGCTGCTTCAGAAAGAAATACCCATCCAAGACTTGAAGATTCTTGGCTCTCTAGAGACTATCCGCTATGAAAAAGAAGACGAAATTGGCCTCCTTGCTCTGGATGAGAGTCACTACTTGGGCAAAACAGACTTCGAACTCGAAGTCGAAGTTGAAGATTTCGAAAAAGGAAAGGAAAATTTCCTTGACTTCCTAAAGCAGCACAAAATCGACTACAAACCTGGCAAGAGTAAAATAGCAAGATTTTCTGAAAACTTGTAAATCCAAGACCACAAAATAGCTGAAATAATCTATTTTTTTTGGTAAAATAAAAGGTAGCAATTTAAAGCCTATTGAAAAATAAAATTCATAGAGCATTAAATATAAAAAGAGACAAAAAGAGGACGGTCCAACTCATGTCAGATAAAAAAAATATGAAGCTTTTTTCCCTCAACTCCAATCATTCCATAGCTGAAAAAATCGCTGAGGCTGCTGGGGTTCCTTTGGGAAAACTTTCCTCCCGTCAATTCTCGGACGGCGAGATTCAGATTAATATCGAAGAAAGTGTCCGCGGCTATGATATTTATATCATTCAGTCCACTAGCTTCCCTGTCAATAATCACTTGATGGAGCTCTTGATTATGGTGGATGCCTGCAAGCGTGCCAGTGCCAATACGATTAATGTTGTGATGCCTTATTTTGGTTACGCCCGTCAGGATCGGACAGCTGCTCCACGCGAGCCAATCACAGCTAAGTTGGTTGCCAACATGTTAGTCGGTGCTGGAGTAGATCGCGTGATTTCTCTGGATCTTCATGCCGTGCAGGTACAAGGTTTCTTTGATATCCCAGTCGACAACCTTTTCACTATCCCACTCTTTGCCAAACACTACTGCAATAAGGGACTAACTGGCGAAGATGTCGTTGTAGTCAGTCCTAAAAACTCTGGCGTAAAACGAGCTCGTAACTTGGCTGAATATTTGGATGCCCCTATCGCTATTATTGATTATGGCGAAGATGAGGCTGGTCGCTCTGAGGGCTACATTATCGGAGATGTCGAAGGCAAGAAGGCTATTTTGATCGACGATATTTTGAATACGGGGCGGACTTTCTCTGAAGCTTCAAAAATTGTCAGTCGTGAAGGCGCAATCGAAATCTATGCTGTATCCAGTCACGGACTCTTTGCCGGAAAGGCTGCGGAATTACTGGATAATTCTCCTATCAGGGAAATTCTTGTGACCGACTCTGTTGATACCAAAGAAAAAACACCTAAGAATCTCCACTACATTACAGCTAGTGAACTGATTGGTGATGCCATTGTCCGTATCCAAGAAAGAAGACCAGTCAGCCCACTCTTTGCCTATCAAAAGAAATAAGGTAACCGGAGTGATTTATTTAGATAATGCTGCTACAACTGCTTTGTCGCCCGCTACAATCCAAGCAATGACCAAGACTATGACTGTCTTTGGAAATCCTTCCAGTACGCACAGCCATGGACGAGAAGCTAGTAAACTGCTCAGACAGGCGCGTGAGGATATTGCTCAAGCCCTGCATACTCAAAGCAATAAGATTCTTTTTACTTCAGGCGGAACTGAAAGCAACAATACTGCAATCAAAGGCTATGCCCTTCGTCACCAGAACCGAGGGAAGCATATTGTCACCACCGCAATTGAGCACCATGCTGTCTTAGAAGTGGTGGAGTACTTAGTAGACAAATTCGGCTTCGAAGCTACTTTTGTTCAGCCAGTGGATGGTCAGATTCGAGCGGAGGATATTGAGAAGGCTCTTAGACCTGACACTATTCTTGTATCTGTCATGGCGGTTAATAACGAAACGGGTGCCATTCTCCCCATTAAGGAAATTGGTGAAAAGCTGCAAGAACATCCTGCTGCTTTTCACGTTGATGCTGTCCAAGCAATTGGTAAACTTCCCATCTACCCTGACGAGCTAGGAATTGACTTTTTATCTGCTTCAGCTCATAAGTTTCATGGTCCCAAAGGCGTTGGCTTCCTTTATGTCAAGAAGATGGATTTTGACAATTTCATGCACGGTGGTGATCAGGAAGAAAAACACCGGGCCGGAACTGAAAATCTAATCTCTATCACAGGCATGGCGGCGGCTCTGTCAGAGAGCATGGAACATCTAGAGGAAAATCTAGAGCATGCGCAATACTTAAAAAACAGCTTACTTGCTGACTTATCGGACATTGACTATTACTTAAATGAAAGTCAGCCAAGCTTGCCTTACGTCATCAATTTGGGATTTCCCAATCAAAAGAATGACCTGCTCCTGCTTCAAATGGATTTAAATGGCTTTTCCATTTCAACAGGCTCAGCCTGCACAGCCGGAGCTATACAACCCAGTCATGTCTTGCAAGCTATGTATGGCAGGGATTCCAATCGCTTGTATGAGTCCATTCGGATCAGCACTTCGGACCAAACGACTTTGCAAGAGATTCAATCATTTACAAAGAAATTAAAAGAAATTTTAGGAGGATAAGATGGCCTTTCAAACATCTGTTAGCTTAGCAAACTGTGAATATACCTATTCACTTCACCCAAATGTCAAGAAATTCACCTTGCGCGACAATACATTCGCTGAAAGCAAGGTTGGCAACTATGAACTCTCTCGTCTGCTGGAATCTGTTCCCAACAGCGGAAATGGCTTTCTGCTGAAAATCATCGTCAATAAAGATTTGAATGGTTTTAAAATTAACATCACTGACAAATCAGGCCTGCGCTTGGTCAATATTTTCAAATCAGAAGACCATCACATTATCCAGCAAAAATTTTATTTCTTGATGGATAGCCTGGTTGAAAGAAATATTTTTGAAAAGACACCACAATAAGCAAGATTCTCGCAATTTTGCTTTTTTGATTTAGGCTCTTAAAAAAACAAACGAGCTTGACTTCTGCTTAGAACATTTGAAGAAAAGATCAACAGATTCCAAAGAAAGGATTAACGATGGTTGAACTGACCTATTTAGACTCATATAAGGTGAAACGAACACTTACCTATGAAGACTTCGACGAATTTCTTCTAGCCTTCTCTGGCTGCGTCACGGTTCCTGACTCGCTCAAGGTGCTTTCTGTTACTTATAACGGACACCAGCTGCCTTTTACAGGCCTAATTGGGGACTTATACCGCCAGGTGTACCAGTTAGACCTAAGTCCCTATCAGGACTAAGTTTTTCAACGCTACTATTCCCAGCGATTACTGATTTTCTTTTTTATAAATCAAACATCCTTAATTAGTTGATTTTTTCACAAACTTCCTATAAAATAGAATTAGAAAGGTTGTGATTTTGTGAAAACTGAAAAAAATACTACAATTCCCCGAGCTACTGCTAAAAGGCTATCGCTCTACTATCGTATTTTTAAACGTTTTAATGCTGAGAAGATTGAAAAAGCAAACTCCAAGCAAATTGCAGAAGCCATTGGTATTGACTCTGCTACTGTCAGACGAGATTTTTCTTATTTCGGTGAACTTGGCCGCAGAGGATTTGGTTACGATGTCAAGAAATTGATGAACTTTTTTGCTGACCTCTTGAACGACAATGCTATTACCAATGTCATGATTGTTGGCGTTGGTAATATGGGACGTGCTCTGCTGCACTATCGTTTTCATGAGCGCAATAAAATGAAGGTTGTAATGGCTTTTGACACAGATGATCATCCAGAAGTTGGCAGCACAACCAGCGATAGGATTCCTATCTATGGAATTTCCCAAATCAAAGAAAAAATACAGTCAGGAAATGTGCAAACTGCCATCCTAACTGTACCTAGCGTAAAAGCTCAAGAAGTTGCATCAATCTTAGTTCAGGCTGGTGTCAAGGGCATTCTCTGCTTTTCACCAGTAAATCTATCCCTACCTAAGGACGTGGTCGTTCAGTATGTTGACCTGACTAGCGAACTGCAGACTCTGCTCTACTTCATGAGAAAAAATGAACATTAATTTGAAAGAGGTATTTAACACTCAATGAGTAAACCAATTATTGGAATAACCGGAAATGAAAGAGAAATCCCAGACGATCACTTCATCCATATGAGCTATACGGCGACAGGATTCGTTGAGGGAGTTAAAGAAGTTGGCGGAATTCCAATGATTTTGCCAATTGGTGATGAAGAAATGGCAAAACAGTATGTTTCCATTGTTGACAAATTAATTATCACAGGCGGTCAGAATGTATGTCCGCAGTTCTATGGAGAAGAAAAAGCCATTGACAGCAATGATTATCTACTCAAACGAGATATTTTTGAATTAGCTTTAATCAAGGAAGCCCGCCGTCAAAATAAACCAATCTTCACTGTCTGCCGCGGAACCCAACTTTATAATGTCGCACTGGGTGGTACTCTTCATCAAGACATTGAAGATCATTGGCAAGACAGCTCTGCTGAGTACACAACTCAAAGCATGGTGACCAAGAACGGCTCTATTCTGCACGAAATCTATGGCCCTGCATCTGAAATCAACTCTTTCCATCATCAAAGTATCAAGGATTTAGCGGCCGGACTAGAAGTCATCGCCTATGATCCGCGCGATAAGATTATTGAAGCCATCACTTCTACTGACGGCAGTCCTTTCCTTGGCGTCCAATGGCACCCAGAGTTCTTGTTTGGCTCCAGAGAAGGAGACTTAGCTCTGTTTGATTATGTTGTCAATATTCTTTAAAAGCCTCTATTCCTAGCTAAACTTCTGTTCTACAAGAATAGAAGTTTTTTATATTCAAGTAAATCAAATTATATCATATCTGTCTCTTCTCGGTAGCTATAGTAGTTGGACTTGGACACAATTAAATGATCCAAAAGAACCAAGCCCATCATCTCACACGCTTCTTTCATATGCTGAGTCACTTCATCATCGTTTCTGCTAGGAACTACTGAGCCAGATGGATGATTGTGTACCAGTATGATAGATGTCGCCAGATGCTTGAGAGCGTAGTGGAGAATTTCTCTCGGCTCAGCAATGCTTCTGCTTACCGTCCCCATGAAAATGGTCTGCTGATGCAAGATTTGATTTTGACTATTAAGATAAATAGCAACCAAGCACTCCTGCCTCATATCTCCTAGTTCTTGTTGCATTTTCTGGGCTAATTTTTGACTGCCCATAATCTGCTCTTTCTGCAGAACTTCTGCTCGGTTAATCCGACGACCCAATTCGATAATGGCCTGTAGCTCCACAGCCTTAATCGGACCTATTCCAGAAATAGTCTGCAATTCCTGCAAAGTTAAATACTTGAGATCGTTCAAACTAGAAATTGATGATAAAATTCTTTGAGAAACTTGAAAAACAGTTTCTTTTTTGTTGCCTGTTCTGAGAAAGATTGATAGAAGCTCCTGGTTACTGAGTTTTTCAGCCCCTTCTCTCATCAAGCGCTCACGCGGCATCATGCTAATATCATCTTGAAATGAAATGCTATACATAGAAACCTCCTTACCTTATTATTCGGAAAAAGAGTCAGAATCAGCAAGAATTGATATAAAAAATCTTTCGCCTAAAACAAAATTTAGATAAAAAAACTCCAAAAGTTAGAGTTCTTCCTAACCTTTAGAGTGAAATTTTTTTAGTTTTTTGTCTTTAAATCTGCATTTGGTTATAAGACTTACTGAAAGATTCAAGAACTTCCTTAGGAGCCTTATCATACTCGACAGAACCTTCTATTGTTCCCTTGACAATAGTCCGGTTGGTTGCCGCGGCATCCTCACAAGTAACCAAAGTAATCTCAGTAACGCCTTCAGTATCCTCAATCAAATCCGTTCGATCCGGAGTTACCGTTTCAACACTGGTGATTACATAAGTATAGACTTGCTCTTTATCGGTGATATAAATCTTCATACCAGCCTTAGCACGGTCCAGTGGGGAAAAGAGCATGTTACTAGCCCCTGTGATGCCAAAGACATGGTGGCTAGCCAAGGCATAATTTCCCTGCCCCATCTGCTGAGTCTCTTTCATCGTACCAGCACCATAATACAATCCGGCATTATCCAGTCCTTTGAAGATCGGCAAATTCATGGAAACTTCCGGAATAGAGATGCCTCCGATAACAGGCAGTTGCTGAGCTTTCCACTGAGCATTGATAACTGCTTCTGTAGAAAGTGACTCTACCTTATTAAAATCAAAGCTAGTCTCAACATTTTTATTTTTATTAATAGAGTCTTTGGAAACCTTGCTGACCTGATATTGGTTGGTATGCCAAACCATAATCATGTTTCGGATTTGCGCATTAAAGATTAAGCCAAGAGCCACAATAATTAATAATGTCGCAACAATATTGATAAAAATATTTCTTTTACTTCTTTGTTTTCTTTTTCGACTTCTTTTTCCTTGTACCATATAGAGGTCCTCTTTTACGATTCGTTTTCTTCCTCTGCTACATCTTCTTTATCGTCTGCTTCGACGCTTGTAAAGGTGACAATCTGAGCATTTTGGTCCAGACGCATGACCTTAACTCCCATGGTTGAGCGACCGGTCTGAGAAATATTAGCCACACTGGTCCGAATGATGACGCCTGTATTAGTGATAATCATCAAATCTTCCTCACCAGTAACAGTCATCAGACCAGCAAGAGGTCCATTCTTATCAGTGATATTGGCTGTTTTAATCCCTTTACCGCCACGGCCCTTGGTTGGATACTCGCTGGCAAGAGTACGCTTACCATAGCCTTTTTCAGTAATAACAAGCACTTCGTCTCCCTCAGCAATCACACCAGCTCCAACGACCTGGTCACCATCTCGAAGATTGACCCCGCGAACACCAGTCGCTATACGGCTCATGCTCCGAACAGCTGTCTCATTGAAGCGGACAGAATAACCAAACTTAGTACCAATGATAACGTCTGCAGCACCATCCGTCAGAAAAACATTAATTAACTCGTCTTCATCTTTCAAATTCAAAGCCTTAAGACCATTCTGACGAATATTAGCAAATTCCGTTACACTGGTCCGTTTGACCACCCCATGACGAGTAGTAAAGAAGAGATAGGAATCATCACTGCGATCTTGCTGGACATTAATAATGGTCTGAATAGTCTCTCCTTCTTCAAGCTTCAAGAGATTGACTACTGGCAAGCCCTTAGCTGTCCGACCATACTCAGGAATTTCATATCCTTTGAGACGATAGACTCGGCCTTTGTTAGTAAAGAAGAGCAGTCTATCGTGAGTACTAGTTGAAACCAGCTCTTTGACGAAGTCATCGTCTTTGACGCCAGTTCCTTGAACACCGCGGCCTCCGCGTTTTTGAGCAGTAAATTCAGTTTGATTCAGACGTTTGATATAGCCTTTATTAGACAAGGTAATCAAAACATCCGCTTCCTCAATCAAATCTTCATCTTCAAGAGAAAGAACTTCTCCAACCATCAGCTCAGTTCGGCGGTCATCAGCAAATTTACGCTTGACCTCATCTAACTCTTCCTTGATAATAGCGATAACGCGCTCTGGCTTAGCCAAAATATCAGCTAAGTCCGCAATCAAGGCAATCAGCTCATCATACTCTGACTGAATCTTATCACGTTCCAAACCAGTCAGACGACGCAAACGCATATCGAGGATAGCCTGACTCTGGCGCTCAGACAGCTCAAACTTAGCCATCAATTCAGCTTGGGCCTCTGCGTCCGTCTCGCTATTACGGATAATGCGAATTACTTCATCAATATGATCCAACGCAATCAGCAAACCAGCCAAGATGTGAGCTCGCGCTTCCGCCTTTTCTTTATCAAAGGCCGTCCGTCGAGTCACCACTTCTTTTTGGTGCTCAATGTAGGCTAACAAAATCTCACGGAGAGATAGAATCTTCGGCACACCATTTTGAATAGCCAGCATATTGAAGCTGAAATTGGTCTGCATCTGAGTTAGCTTGAAAAGATTGTTTAGAATGACATGAGCAGAGGCATCACGACGTACCTCAATGACAAAACGAACCCCTTCACGGTTGGACTCATCACGAACAGCTGTGATACCATCAATGCGTTTTTCCTGCACCAAACGAACAATATGCTCATGGACCTTGGTCTTATTAACCATGTATGGAAACTCGGTTACGACAATTCGCTCACGGCCATTTTTCATCTCTTCAATTTCAATGCGAGAACGAAGAACAATCGAACCCTTCCCTGTTTCATAAGCCCGGTGAATGCCAGACTTGCCCATAACCAGTGCTCCTGTTGGAAAATCTGGTCCAGGCAGGACTTCCATGATGTCGCGAGTTGTTGCTTCCGGATTGTCCATGACAAGCTTAACTGCATCAATAGACTCACCAAGATTATGTGGAGGAATATTAGTTGCCATCCCAACCGCAATCCCTGTCGCTCCATTTACAAGCAAGTTAGGGAAGCGAGCAGGAAGAACTACAGGCTCTCTCTCGCTGGCATCATAGTTATCGATATAATCAACAGTGTTTTTATTAATATCACGAAGCATCTCTAGAGCAATCTTACTCATACGTGCTTCTGTATAACGCTGGGCAGCGGCTCCGTCTCCGTCCATAGAACCGAAATTTCCATGACCGTCTACTAGCATATAGCGATAGCTCCACCATTGAGCCATCCGCACCATCGCTTCATAAATAGAGGAGTCGCCATGTGGATGGTACTTACCCATGACATCCCCTGTAATACGGGCTGATTTCTTATGAGGCTTGTCAGGGCTTACTCCCAGCTCATTCATACCATAGAGAATCCGACGGTGAACTGGCTTGAGACCATCACGAACATCTGGAAGGGCCCGAGCCACGATAACACTCATTGCGTAATCGATGAAACTAGTCTTCATTTCACTAGTCAGATTAACATTTACTAAGTTTCTGTCTTGCATTAAAAAATGCCTTTCTTTCATATTAAACTATCCTATATTATACCACATTTTCTTTAATTTTTCAGCATTTTGAACCGTTTGTAAAAACGTTTACATCGCTAGATACACAAGTTGACCGTGACAAAATATGTCAAAAGTGGTAGAATGAATATGTGTGGGAAATATTCCCTAAAAAAATAAGGAGATGTTTAGAAATGACTGCTACTAAACAACATAAAAAAGTCATCCTTGTCGGTGACGGTGCTGTAGGTTCATCTTACGCATTTGCTCTTGTAAACCAAGGTATTGCTCAAGAACTTGGTATCATTGAAATCCCTCAATTATTTGAAAAGGCTGTCGGTGATGCTGAAGACCTTAGCCACGCCCTTGCTTTCACTTCACCTAAAAAAATCTATGCAGCTACTTATGCAGACTGTGCGGATGCTGACCTCGTTGTTATCACTGCAGGTGCACCTCAAAAACCAGGTGAAACTCGTCTTGACCTTGTTGGTAAAAACTTGGCTATCAACAAATCTATCGTTACTCAAGTCGTAGAATCAGGCTTCAACGGTATCTTCCTCGTTGCTGCTAACCCAGTTGACGTTTTGACTTACTCAACTTGGAAATTTTCCGGTTTCCCTAAAGAGCGTGTTATTGGTTCAGGTACTTCACTTGATTCAGCTCGCTTCCGTCAAGCTCTTGCTGAAAAGATTGGTATCGATGCTCGTTCTGTCCATGCCTACATCATGGGTGAGCACGGTGACTCTGAATTTGCGGTTTGGTCACACGCTAACGTTGCAGGTGTGAAATTGGAGCAATGGTTGCAAGCTAACCGTGACTTGAACGAACAAGACTTGGTTGATCTTTTTATCTCCGTTCGTGACGCAGCTTACTCTATCATCAACAAAAAAGGTGCAACTTACTACGGTATCGCGGTTGCTTTGGCTCGTATCACAAAAGCTATCCTTGACGATGAAAATGCTGTATTGCCTTTGTCAGTCTTCCAAGAAGGCCAATATGGTGTTGAAAATGTCTTCATTGGTCAGCCTGCTATCGTTGGTGCTCACGGTATCGTACGTCCAGTAAACATCCCTCTGAATGATGCTGAAACTCAAAAAATGCAAGCTTCTGCTAAAGAATTGCAAGCAATTATTGATGAAGCATGGAAGAATCCAGAATTCCAAGAAGCATCTAAAAACTAATTATAAAAACATCTCCTGATTAAAGGGGATGTTTTTTAGTTGCTTTAAATGGATTTGTCAGCAAAAATATCTATAAAATAAGGTACGATGAGCTCGCTCTCTATGTCTTTCAAAGAAGAAATCCAGACAAAGTCTGTGTGCTCTTCTAAATCCAATATAATATCACGCTCTGCCAAAATCTCGCCAGCATAAACTAGGCGTGTAAAGACAGTATCTTTGCTAGCATCAAACTGACTATCTTCGTGAATAATCTTATCAATCTGAAGTTTTTGATTAACCTCCTCCATAGCCTCACGTAGAGCTGCCTCTCTAGGCATTTCATTCTCTTCTACACTCCCACCAGGAATATCCCAATAAGATGGATAGACATTAGGACGACCTCGCTTTATTTTCGAGCGTTTGATAAGCAAATACTTCCCGTCTTTCTTGATCAAGGTATGGCGATTAATTTTACTGTCATTGCATTTTCCTCCAAAAAAAAGAGCAAAAAAAGACTCCGAGGAGCCCAATTTTAAGTCATCCACCCTGAGAGAATCGAACTCCCATCTCAAGAACCGGAATCTTGCGTGATATCCATTACACTAAGGGTGGCAACTAATTCATTATAACTGATTTTCTTTGAAAATACAAGTGAAAATCAGAAAAAGAAGTTGAGATTTCTCAACTTCTTTTATCTAATTACAATTCAATATCGCCAAACAAATCAGCCATTGAGAATCCAGTTTGAGTTTCTGGAAGTTCAAAGTCACGTTTTTCTTGACGTTTTGGACGACGAGGACGTGATTGACGTTTCTCATCTTTTTGTCCTTCTTCTTGAGCTGGACGTTCTTCAAGAGCCTTGATAGAAAGTGATACACGCTCATCAGCAGCATTCACTTCAAGAACCTTAACAGTCACTTCTTGACCAACCTTAAGGGCATCTTTAGGGCTTTCAACACGTTTGTGTGAAATTTGTGAAATGTGAACCAGTCCATCAATTCCTGGCAATACTTCAACGAAAGCACCGAAATCAGTCAAACGTTTTACAGTTCCTTCAATCACATCGCCTGCAGCAAGTTTTTGCTCAACGCCATCCCATGGTCCAGGTGTTGTTGCTTTAAGAGAGAGGGACACGCGTCCTTCTTCTTCGTTCAAGTCAAGAACTTTCACTTCGATTTCATCACCAACTGATACAACAGACTTAGGTGATACATTGCGCTCATGTGACAATTCAGTCAAGTGAACCAATCCGTCAACTCCGCCAAGGTCAATGAAAGCACCAAAACTAGTGATGCGAGCAACCTTACCAGTTACAACATCGCCAACATTCAACTTACCAAAGACTTCAGCACGTGCTGCTGCAGCTTCAGCTTCTACAACTTCACGACGTGAAAGGATGAAGCGGTTTTCTTTTGGATCTACTTCTTTGATCTTAGCATCAAACTCTTGACCTACAAAACGCTCAGTGTTGCGAACGAAACGAGTATCAAGCATTGAAGCAGGGATAAATCCACGAAGTCCTTCAAACTCAACTGAAAGTCCACCTTTAACAGCACGAGTGCCCTTAACAGTGACAACTTCTTCTTCACGACCAACCAATTTGTCCCAAGCTTTGCGAGCTTCCAAACGTTTTTTAGATACCAGGTAAGTTACTGTGTCTGTATCTTTACCTACTACTTGACGAAGAACAAGCAATTCAAGTGTTTCACCTGGTTTCACAAGGTCGTTGATATCAGCGTCGCGGTCGTTTGTCAACTCACGAAGAGTCAAAACACCTTCAACACCAGTTCCAGCGATTGCAACATTAGCTTGGTTAGCGTCAACAGTCAATACTTCAGCAGTAACGACGTCACCTGGCTCAACTTGGCTAACACTGTTTAGCAAATCTTCAAATTCATTCATCTAAAAAAATCCTCCAACAATCAAACTTTCGCTTGACATACTACTTATTTATTTTCCTAAGCACCCGCAAATGACATTGATCTATCGTTAACGATTTCCATCCTATAAAGAAATAAAACACCTGAAGACATTTTATTATTTTATCAGATCTATTACCTAAGAACTGGGGTAGCTGGATTCGAACCAACGCATGAGGGAGTCAAAGTCCCTTGCCTTACCGCTTGGCTATACCCCATTAATATAAAGAATGGAGAGAGAGGGATTCGAACCCCCGAACCCGAAGGAGCGGATTTACAGTCCGCCGCGTTTAGCCTCTTCGCTATCTCTCCGACAATCAACGCTATCTATTATAACATTGATACAATGAAAATGCAAGCCCTATTTGCTTAAATTATAGGTTTCAATCAAAGTTTCCACGGCTCTTTCAAGTTTTTTATAAAAACTTTCAGCATTTCCATTTTTGATAATTGCAAACTGGCCATCTAGTTCGGCAATCTCTCCGATAACCTTCTTGCCAATAGCAAGACGATAACCGTCAAATTGGTCTGCTCCGACTTTCACTTTGCTATCTGTGATTTGAATTTCAATCTTTTTATCTTTTTTACTCATAACTTACCTCTTTCAAATTTCTATTGTACACGAAAAAGACTGAGTACGCAAGCTATCTTAGGCTAGAATCGAAGAAAAACTGCCCAATCAAGGACAGTTTTTAGATTATACTTTCACAATCCAACCTTCTGGTGCTTCAACATCACCAAATTGGATACCAGTCAATTCGTCATACAGCTTGCGAGTGACTGGGCCGACTTCTGTTTCGCTATAAAAGACATGGAAATCTTCGCCGTGCTGGATACCTCCGATAGGGGAGATAACTGCAGCTGTTCCGCAAGCTCCAGCTTCAGTAAATTTACCCAAGTCTGCCAGAGGAACATCACCCTCAATCGGTTTGAGTCCTAGTCTATGCTCCGCCAGATAAAGCAAAGAGTACTTGGTGATGGATGGCAAGATTGAGGGACTGAGCGGCGTTATAAACTCATTATCCTTAGTGATGCCAAAGAAGTTGGCAGATCCCACTTCTTCAATCTTGGTATGGGTTGCAGGATCTAGATAAATCACATCTGAGAAATGCTTATCTTTAGCAATCTTTCCTGGTAATAAACTAGCAGCGTAATTGCCACCCACTTTTGCCGCACCAGTTCCGTGCGGTGCCGCGCGATCATAGTCATCTGAGACAATGAAGTTAGTCGGAGTCAGACCGCCTTTGAAGTAATTGCCGACAGGCATTACAAAGATAGTGAAAATGTATTCTTCAGCTGGTTTTACGCCAATAATATCGCCGACTCCAATCAAGAGAGGTCGAATATAAAGGGTTCCCCCTGTTCCATAAGGTGGAACATATTCTTCATTAGCTCGGACAACCTGCTTGACTGCATCCACAAACATTTCCGTAGGAACTTGCGGCATGAGCAAGCGGTCAGCTGTCCGCTGCAGACGCTCCGCATTTTTATCCGGACGGAAAAGCTGAATACTGCCATCCTTAGTTCGATAAGCCTTCAGACCTTCAAAAGCCTGCTGACCATAGTGAAGGCAGGGAGACGACTCAGAGATATGGAGCGTAGCGTCCTCCGTTAACGTTCCTTCTTCCCACTGGCCATTGCGATAGTAAGCTAAATAGCGATAAGGTAATTTCATATATGAGAATCCTAGATTTTCCCAGTCAAGATTTACAGTCATGGTCTTTCTCCTCTTCTTCCAAACTTCATTTTTAGATACTCCCTATTTTACACCTTTTTAAGATATTTTCAAGTATTATTTTCAATTTTCAGAAAATTTTGTTATTCAATCTTTTGTGCCACTATCAAACTTTTAGAAATTGAAAAAAAACCAGCTCGTGTGAACTGGTTTGATGATTATTTGATATAAGCTGAGAAGACTTCTTCGTCTGAAATAGTATCAGAAATGAAGCTGCCGTTACTGGTTCTCTCAGACAGGCTGAGATCAGCTAGATTAATCTCATAGGCAGTTCCTTTATTAGAAAGCACCTGCAAAATCTGATCCTCACTAGCTTCTGCTTCTGTTGTGAAGAGGTCAAAGTCCACTGCTTGGCCAAAGACCGGTCCAGCTGCAAAGACACGATGTGGCTTGGTCTTAAGCTCTCTCAGAACTTGAAGACCGCGATTTGCCCGACTGGTAACAGGAATATCAGCGACTACCATACGCTTGAGCGAACCTCGCTGAGTCAGGAGGTAAAGTGAGTCAGTATTGGCGATAAAGGCTGCCGCTAGGACATCGTCTTTCTTAAGGTTGATGGCTTTAACCCCAGCCGCCTTAGCTCCGATAACTGGTACTTCCTCAATATTGAAGCGAAGGGCATAGCCATTCCTAGTCACGAGCATGACATCATCCAGCTTAATCGGCGCCAGAGCAATGACCTGATCGTCTTCATTTTTCAGCTTGGCAAACTTGAGCGACTTAGACTTGTAGGTCCGCCAAGGACTGAATTCCTTGCGCTCTACACGCTTGATTTGACCTAACTTGGTCGCTGCAAAGTAAGTGCCCTCCTCAAAGCTGTCTAGCAATTCTGTATAGATAACCTCTTCCTTGGTATCAAAGTTACTGATAGTCTGGCTGAGGTGTTCTCCGATTTCTTTCCAGCGGATGTCTGCAAGCTCATGAACAGGCCGGTAAATGACATTTCCAAGACTCGTGAAAATCAATAAATGCTGGGTCGTCTTGGCCGGACTAACAAAAATCAGTCGGTCATCATCACGCTTGCCCATCTCTTCTAGGGTCGAAGCTGAGAAGGAACGCGGACTTGTCCGCTTGATATAACCAGAACGAGTCACGCTGACATAAGTTTCTTCCTCAACGATGAGACTAGCTGTATCAATCTCGATGGCGTTTGCCGTATCCTGCAGCTCACTGAGACGCGGATTGCCGAACTTCTTCTTGACATCGCGGAGCTCACGCTTCATGAGGTTATACATAGTTCGCTCATCACCAATAATGGCTGCCAGCATGGAAATCTTCTCGCGCAGCTCTGCTTCTTCCTCTTCCAGAACCACGACGTCTGTATTGGTCAAACGGTAGAGTTGGAGAGTGACAATAGCCTCAGCCTGCTCCTCAGTGAAATCATAGCTGACTTTAAGATTTTCCTTGGCGTCTGCTTTGTTTTCTGAAGCACGAATCAGGGCAATCACCTCGTCCAAGATGGAAAGCACCCGAATCAGTCCTTCCACGATATGGAGCCGTTTCTCAGCCTTGGCCTTGTCAAAACGGCTGCGAGCCAGAATAATCTCCTTGCGGTGGGCAATGTAGCTGGTTAAGATTGACACAATTCCCACCAAACGAGGCGTGAAATTGTCGATAGCCACCATGTTGAAGTTATAATTCACCTGCAAATCAGTGTACTTAAAGAGATAGTTGAGAATCAGCTCGGTATTGGCGTCTTTCTTGAGCTCAATGGCAATGCGAAGACCGTCCCGGTCGGATTCGTCCCGCACCTCAGCTATGCCAGCCACCTTATTGTTGACCCGCACATCGTCTATCTTCTTGACTAAGACCGCCTTATTAATCTCGTAAGGAATCTCGGTGATGACGATTTGCTCTTTTCCGCCCTTCAGCTTTTCAATCTCAGTTCTGGAGCGCACCACGACGCGACCTTTACCAGTCTCGTAGGCTTTCTTAATCTCATCTCGGCCTTGGACAATAGCTCCTGTCGGGAAGTCTGGACCAGGCAGAAACTCCATAAGTTTGTCAACCTTGGCAGACGGATGGTCAATCATATAGATAACTGCGTCAATGACTTCCGCTAGATTATGAGGTGGAATATCAGTCGCATAACCAGCGGAAATCCCAGTTGCTCCATTGACCAAGAGGTTAGGAAAGGCTGCCGGCAGAACAGTCGGCTCCTTTTCGGTATCGTCAAAGTTCCAAGCAAAAGGAACGGTATCTTTCTCGATATCCTGCAAAAGATAGCCAGCCATCTCAGACAGCCGCGCCTCAGTATAACGCATAGCCGCCGGCGGATCACCGTCCATAGAACCATTGTTCCCGTGCATCTCAACGAGAATCTCACGGTTTTTCCAATCCTGAGACATGCGGACCATGGCATCGTAGATGGAGCTGTCACCGTGGGGGTGGAAATTCCCCATGATGTTCCCAACTGACTTGGCTGACTTGCGGTAGCCCTTGTCAAAGGTGTTGCCATCCTTGTTCATCGAATAAAGAATACGGCGCTGAACAGGCTTCAAGCCATCGCGAATATCCGGCAAGGCTCGCTCTTGAATGATATATTTGGAGTAGCGACCAAAGCGCTCTCCCATGATGTCCTCAAGGGACATGTTTTGAATGTTACTCATAAGATACAAAGGGACGTTTCGGCTTGCAGAAAATCTCTGTAGAAAAATAGAAAATCGATGCAGGGTTCGATGAACCTTAAGCGATTTACCTTTTTTCCTAAGTCTTAGTCCCGTGTTCAGTTACTATAAGTAACCAAACTATCCTTTCTGTAGTTTAAATACGTTGTTAAATGGTGGGGAAGGAGTTTTCACACATCATTTAGGGCGTGTTCAACTCCTTTCAAAGAATGTGGAGTAGATTTTTACATTAAAATTGGTACTTAAGAAAAATATTTTTAGATACTATTTAAGTCATTCACAAACACTTATTTAGATTAAGCAAATGCAACTATTCCCTATGGATTGTTCTTTCTTCTTTGAAGTATGTACAAATATAGACAAGGTAAATAAGAAATTATAGCAGTTGATATCAGCAAGATATCAAATACAAACTTTTGCCCTCGAAATAGCTCCTCCCAATGCATTGTATTAAGATAATGAAAAATTAAACCGAATAAATAACAGATACTTATAGGGAAGACTCTCCACTTGATTGATTTGTATAAATAATATAAGCGTATTGAGTGATAGAGCGTGGAAGAAATAAGCATAGGTAAACAAAAATCAATTAGAAAAAAATAAAACCTTAAAGCATCGTGAAACATATCTGTCCGATCTATGGGAAACAACCAAATATTACATATGCTAATAATCACAGGAAAAAATAAACCATAAAATCTTTTGCCAAGTTTATTATTTTGTAAGGCAATATATATTGATAAGATTATGGACACAATCGGAAGAAATGGGAATAACATAGCAAATATTCCAAACATAAAATCCAACATACTATTTCACCTCAATAACTATTATTAACCAAAGATTTTGTTCATCTTGCAAGTGTCTCTGAAACTATTTCAACTTCTCCTCAGCATACTCAATCATCTTCTCTGCGGTTGCTTTGTCATAGTGGAAGCCTGTTTTGAGAGAGAAATCTTGGGCTTCTTTGTGGAAAAAATCCATGGTAGCCAAGAGAGACTTAGTGAGGCTTTTCTGGTCAGAAAAGTCAAGCAAGGCTGTAAATTCTTTCTCTTTCTCAGTAGGCAAATACTGAAAGAGGTATTTGTAGTTCTTGCCAACATCAACCGTCCCCTTATCTGCTGCAACTTGCCAAGCTAAGAGCTTGAGCAATTCTTGCTGACAGATTCCATACAGATGATCCGTCGCATAGACCAGGTGATTTCGATGAATGCCCTTGACCACATAAGCTGAGACCCACCAGAATTCATTGCAGGATTTATCAAAGTCAGTTGCACTGGCGGGTGCGGTCCAATAACGCTTAGGTGTTGGTGTATAAGGAGAAAACAGTCCCTGCGGGTCATCCAGAACCGTGAAATCCGCTTCGCTATCCACCCACTCTTCGATGTGCTCCTTAGGACAAAGGGTCAAATCTATCCGATTGCCATCTTCAAAGAGCATGAGATAGAGGCGTCGATGGTCTACTAGGACATGCTGCTCAATCATGCGCTTGCCAAACTTTTCCAACCAAGTCAGGTCAGCCACCAGACCATCCAAATCCTCTACAATGTAGACTACATCATAGTCTTGGAACTCGTCCCTGGGAGCATTTGGGTTTGTCCGCGAGCCGGACATAGCAACAGCCTCGACCTGTAGCGCTTTTGCGGTTTGCAAAATCACATTAAACATCTCGGTTTCAGTTCTCATGGGAATACCTACCTTTTTAGTGGAAACTCTTGATTCTGTAGAGGACATGTCTATAAAGTGGACTGTCAGCTGGAACTTTTTCATTATCGAATTCTTTGACAAATTCCATGCCTAGCTTTTGCATGACTTTCTGCGAAGGGTGATTGAGTAAGGATGTAAAAGAGTAAACTTCTGACAAAACAGCTTGCTGAAAAGCAAAGTCTAGACAGGCTTGGGCGGCCTCCGTCGCATAACCACGATTCCAAAACTCTTTTCGCAGACGCCAGCCGATTTCTACAGCTTCTTTTCCAGCAAAAATTCGTAAATCCGAATGGTGCAGACCTACCAAGCCGATAAACTCCTGACTGTCCTTTTCTTCAACAGCCCAAAGACTGTAGCCATAAGCCGTAACTTCATCTTGAATGCCCTGATAAAGGCGCAAGGACTCCGCTTGACTATATGGCTTCGGGAAATACTGCATGACCTCCGGATCCTGATTCAAAGCAATCAAAGCCGACAAATCAGATTCCTGGAAGTCTCGTAGGATGAGACGGTCTGTTTCAAGCATTGTCATCTAATCACTCCTCTGCAAACTATCTTACCTCACAAGTCCTCAGCTTTATATAGGCTATAGCCTTCATAGTAGTAACTATGGTCTACGCCCTTCATGTAGAGGTTGCGGTTATGAATGTCCTTTGTGAGGGCTTGCTTGAGGACGTGCTTGATTTCTGTGTCTCGAATGGGGCTGCGCTCCATAGCTAGGAGGTAATCTTCCTTGTCGACTTGAGACCAGTCCACGACTTGCCCCAGCTCAGCCTTGATTAGGTGGTCCAGCCAAAGCCTCATGCTTCTGCCATTTCCCTCGCGGAAAGGATGGGCAATATTTAGCTCCACATACTTTTCGACAATCTGATCAAAGGTCTGCTGAGGCATGCGGTCGATATTTTCCAAGGAAGTTGCCAGATACATGACAGGAGCAAAGCGAACATTCCCTTTGGAGAGATTGACTGTCCGAATCTGGCCAGCGAAGTCATAGATTTCTTCAAACAAGAACCTATGAATAAAGGCCAGAGTAGCGTAAGTTCCAGCTGCTTTATCGTCCAGAAGCTGCTCTTCAAAAAGCTCTTTAGCTCGGGTCTTGCTGATTTTCTCTTCCATCTTGGCTAGTTCAAGCGAATCTGTCAGACCCAGTTTATTGTCAAGCGTCATTGGCTTTCTCCTTTCGTCAGAAGTTGCTACTTCGCCTCCGCCACCACTTCTTCTTTCACCTTCTTAGCTGGTTTTCGTTTTTTGTAGCGGCTGCGGATAGTGTTGAGGTGGTCGCGGAGATTGACCACATGAGTTCTTTCAGCATAAGCGTAGGCGATGATTACAGTGAAATCCACTAGAAAATCATAGATTTCTTGCAGCTTGAGGCGGACGTTCTTATTCTGGCTCGGTGTCTTGCCCTTAAGCTCAGTTAGTCGCTCCTTGTAGACCTTTTCAAAAGCCTTCTGAGCAGCTGCCAGACTGTCGACATGGGCTTCCAGATGGAGCTTAGCCAGTGCTGTCTGGTAGGCCGGCTTTTTCAGCTCTTGGAGTAGGTGGTTGATGCCCTCGGTCTCCTTTTCCAAGCTAGTTACAGCTAGGCCGGTGTAGTTTTTCAGAAGCTGAGACAGGGTCTCATAAGCTTCCTTGGTCGCTACATCCTTGACCCGTGCAAAGGCCCGAACTAAAGATTGGAGCGTGCCCAAGGCATCATCACGCTCGCGGTCAGCCTGATCCAGACTAGCCACCAGCTTACTGGACTTGGTCTGATGAAGCCCGCCCTGCAACTGTTCCAGAAGTTTGTCCATCTCATCCAGCTTGGTCGTGTAAATGCCGTCCACCTTATTTTCCTTGATAAATGCCGCAACCTCGCTCCGACTCTCGGACATGAGCTGGAAAAATTCGTTGTTTTCCAAAGTCTGAACATCTACACTAGTAATTCCATAAATTTTTTTCATTTTTATAATCTCCTAAATTTTTTATTTATTTTAACTTTAATTCCCTTTTTACCTTTTCTGATTTTCTGAAAAGGTTTTTTGCTTTAAAACTACTTGCCAGAAAAACAAACGTTCGTCTTTTACTCAAAAAACACTCGCCAGATTTTCTGCCAAACAGAATTTGCCCCAAAACACTTCGTCAGAAAATCTGACGGTCTCACTTAAGCTCTGGCGAGTTTGTCAGAAAATCTGGTGAGGTGTTTGTTGTATGCTATGGCAGCATTCATCACAGTGCTAACTATATTTTTGCGTTAGCAAAGGTTCTAGCAGCATAATATTTATCATAAATTAAATCGCTATTTAAAGTATTGATTAGATCTTTATTATAATCAATATCATCATTTAATGCATGATTCATTTTAAATAAGAATGTATAAAAATCACCAAAAAGAGTCCCCCTTTCCTGTTTATACACAGGAACTCGAATATCTATAGAATATTTTTGTTTATCCTTTATTATTTTCTTACCACATTTAACAGCTACATTATACTTCAATTTACAACTTCTATCGACTAAAATGGAAAACTTAACATCATTAGCGCCAGGAGTTAATCGTTGGGAGCAAGCAACAGATTTTTGTTTGGTATCTTCAAGCAAATTAATCAATGGAACCTCGCCAATCCTGGAACCAGCAGCACCTCGTTGACCAACATGAAATCTCTTTTCTTTTCTATTGAAGTCTAAAGCTAATATCAATTCTGGAATATTTTTTCCATTGTTATCAAAAACTAAAACATTTATAAATTCTAACTGGCTGTTTCGTTCGAATTCAGAAATAAACTCCTCGAATGAATATATGATTAAACTCTTAATATCTCCAGATTTTAACATCAAGGGTTTTTGTAGAACTTTCTCTGTTTCGTAGATTTCTTTAAAAGTGTCTTTCTCACGCCTAATAAACTTAATAGTATATTGGTTTAGTATCGCTTCTTCAGTTCCGTTATTATAAGCTAGGAGTACAAATTTTTGGCTTTTTTCAAAAAAACCACCATCGTATTGAATATCTTGAAAATCATTTTTGCTTTTCCTGATATTATATAATTCAATTTCTGTTACTGATTGATTAGCACTTCTTTTATTTTCTACAGTTAGAGTGTTTAATATAAAATTTGAATATAATTGTTGTCCAGAAGTTGCCAGTTCAGGCACTCCGGTTCTGTTATTTATGTTTAAAATACTATTTCCAATTATATCTATCTTTTTTGCATTGTCAAATCTATTTTTTAAACTATGTACTATAATCGGTCCCAAAATCGTAGTCATTATCAGAGCAAATACTACCCACCACCACTCTTGTGATATTTGTAAATTATTTTGCTGAACATTTTGTATTGCTATAAACATACTTTGCTATATCCCCCTAAAACACCATCTCCCCACTCTCCTCAAGCGTAAACTTAACGTTATCCTCAATCCACTTGCGGCGTGGTTCGACCTTGTCGCCCATGAGGACATTGACACGGCGTTCGGCGCGGGCCAGGTCTTCGATGGTGACACGGATGAGGGTGCGGGTGTCGGGATTCATGGTCGTCTCCCAAAGCTGATCAGCGTTCATTTCACCGAGCCCCTTGTAGCGCTGAAGCAGGGCTCCCTTGCCAAACTTGCGGCGCAGGTCATCCAGCTCGCCATCGGTCCAGGCATACTCGACGACTTCGTTCTTGCCCTTGCCCTTGGACATCTTGTAGAGAGGCGGCAGGGCGATATAGACGCGGCCAGCCTCGACCAGCGGGCGCATATAGCGATAGAAAAAGGTCAGCAGCAAGGTCTGGATATGGGCACCGTCGGTGTCCGCATCGGTCATGATGATGATCTTGTCATAGTTGGCATCCTCAAGAGTAAAGTCTGTCCCAACACCCGCTCCAATCGTGTAAATCATAGTGTTGATTTCTTCGTTCTTGAGAATATCAGCCATCTTAGCCTTGGCGGTATTGATAACCTTACCGCGCAAGGGCAGGATGGCTTGGAACTTACGGTCACGGCCTTGCTTAGCAGACCCACCGGCAGAATCTCCCTCGACCAGATAGAGTTCGTTCTTGGCTGGATTCTTGGACTGGGCTGGAGTCAGCTTACCTGAGAGCAAGCCCTTATCTTTCTTATTCTTCTTGCCGTTCCGGCTTTCGTCACGCGCCTTGCGGGCCGCTTCCCTGGCATCTCTGGCCTTGATGGCCTTGCGGATGAGGTTAGATGCCAGCTCGCCATTTTCCAAGAGGAAGAAGGTCAGCTTGTCAGAGACGATGGAGTCCACGGCCGGACGAGCCAAAGGACTGCCCAGCTTGTCCTTGGTCTGGCCTTCAAACTGCAGGTGCGCCTCAGGGACCAGGATGGACAGGACAGCAGCCAAACCTTCACGGTAGTCTGATCCTTCCAGATTCTTGTCCTTTTCCTTGAGCAGGCCGGTCTTTCTGGCATAGTCGTTCATGGCCTTGGTAATTGCAGTCTTGAGCCCCGTCTCGTGGGTACCGCCGTCCTTAGTGCGGACATTATTGACAAAAGACAGGATATTATCGGCATAGCCGTCGTTGTACTGGAGGGCCACCTGAACTTGGAAGCCGCTCTCCTCGCCCTCGAAATAGAGGACAGGAGTCAGGGTTTCCTTGTCTTCATTGAGATAGCTGACAAAGTCTTCAACCCCGTTCTCATAGTGGAACTCTACTTCTTCGCCAGTCCTCGCATCGGTCAGTGACAAGCGGACATTCTTGAGCAGGAAGGCTGATTCCTTAAGCCGCTCAGCAATAGTGTTGTACTTGAAGTCCGTCGTTGAAAAAATCGTATCGTCTGGCATGAAGGTCACTTTGGTCCCAGACTTGGACTTAGGTGCAGTGCCGATTTTCTTGAGCGTAGTGACTGGTTTTCCGCCATTTTCAAAGCGCTGCTTGTAAACAGTTCCATCCCGCGTGATTTCCACTTCCAGCCAGCTGGACAGGGCATTGACAACAGAGGAACCTACACCGTGGAGACCGCCCGAGGTCTTATAGCCACCTTG
This sequence comes from uncultured Streptococcus sp., assembly GCF_905372115.1. Classification (GTDB taxonomy): domain Bacteria; phylum Bacillota; class Bacilli; order Lactobacillales; family Streptococcaceae; genus Streptococcus. The sequence continues at coordinate 15,217 of NZ_CAJPNR010000015.1, read as the reverse complement.
GCCGAACTTACCGCCAGCGTGGAGAACGGTGAAGATAACCTCAACCGTGGGAATACCCATGGCGTGCTTGCCAACTGGCATCCCGCGTCCGTGGTCTGCGACGGTCAGACTGCCGTCCTTGTTGATAGTCACATCGATCCGGTCACCGAAGCCAGACAGGGCTTCATCGACAGCATTGTCCACAATTTCCCAGACCAAATGGTGGAGTCCAGCTCCGTCGGTCGATCCGATATACATACCCGGACGTTTGCGGACTGCATCCAACCCTTCTAATACCTGAATGGCATCGTCATTATAATTGTTAATATTGATTTCCTTTTTTGCCACAAGAACCTCCTAATGATTCATCTTTTCTATCTTACAAGTTTTTGGCAAATATTGCAAAGATTTTTTTGAAAAAAATGCTGATGAGAACGGATTTCAAACGGAGAACAATCCAATATCCGAGTAGACATTTCCTGCTATAAATTCTATCCTTTTCTATTGTAAGAAAGCGAAATAATGGTATAATAAAATCATGATGAACACGATAATTGGATTAATACTGGCATACTTACTGGGCTCTATTCCGACTGGACTTTGGATTGGGCAAATTTTCTTTAAAAAGAACCTGAGAGAATACGGCAGCGGCAATACCGGAACGACCAATACCTTCCGTATTTTGGGAAAGACAGCGGGAACGGCTACTTTTGCTATCGACTTTCTCAAAGGAACTGCAGCGACCCTGCTGCCTTTCTTTTTGCATATTGAGGGAGTTTCGCCGCTTGTCTTTGGCCTCTTGGCCGTGATTGGCCATACTTTTCCCATCTTTGCTGGCTTTAAGGGCGGCAAGGCTGTGGCAACCAGTGCAGGGGTTGTTCTGGGCTTCTCACCAGCCTTCTTTGTCTATCTGATTATCATCTTTGCCAGCATCCTCTATCTGGGGAGTATGATTTCTCTGGCAAGTGTTCTCTCAGCAGTCATCGCTATCCTGTCGGCGCTGCTTTTTCCTCTAGTCGGCTTTATACTGACCAGCTATGACCTCTTCTTCACTCTGATTATCATTGCGCTGGCTTTGATTATTGTTCTCCGGCACAAGGACAATATCCAACGTATCAAACAGAAAAAAGAAAACTTAATCCCTTGGGGCTTGAATATTACACATCAAAATCCTGAGGCTAAGAAATAAAACGGAAGTGAACAACTTCCGTTTTATTGTGTCTTTTAACTAGTCTTCTTTGTGACTTTTCTTGATTCCTGCCAATCCAAAGAATCCTAAAACCACACCAACTAGGCTCAAGGCAACTGCTGATTCGCTGCCTGTTTGTGGCAGTTCTTTAGCTGCAGGGTCCTTAGTGAAGGTCTTGGCAACATGGACAGGTACTTGCTTAGTTTGATTTGGCGTGTTAGCCATTGGAGCTGCCTGTTTTGCAGGATCAGCTGCTTTGGCACCAGCTGGGTAGGAAGCTGCATCAGCCGGATCCGTTCCTTGCTTGATTTCTTCAATATCAGTGTAGCCATCACCATCTGTATCTTTAGTAGATGAAATAGAGATAGCCCGTGAGTTTGGATTGATAACTGCATAGGCTGTCAAATCAGCTTTTGCCAAATAGTCTGCGAAGGCCACATCCATAGATGGTCCTTCCTCGCGAGGGCCGCCCAACATGGTATAGCCGTCACCACCAGCAGCCAAGAAGTCATTGGTCGTCAGATAGTAGGTCTTATTTGGATCAAGAGGCTCATAAACACCCGTTTCTTTGTTCTTAATCTCGATGTGGAGGACACGCTGATTAGCTGGCAGAGTGGTGTCGTAGTAGACTTTAGCTCCAGAGATTTGCAGGTAACCACCACTTGGTTCTAGCAAAGGTTGTCCGTTCTCATCCAGCACAGGCTTGCCATCTTTTTCCTGAAGAATAGAGCCCAGAGATTTGGCAAACATATCTGCGATATTTTGACCGGTTACCTTGATTTGTGAAATAGTGTTCCCAAAAGGCAATACAGCGATGACATTTCCCTTGGTGATTGGCTTGTCTTTGGCAATAGTTTCGCGCAGGCCGCCTCCGTTAGTGACAGCTAGATCTGTTTTATTGGCAAAGCCAGTTTGACCATAATCATAGAGAGCATCTGCGACCACATTACCCAGATTAGTTTCCCGAACGCGGACATTTTCACGGTCGCCATTAAGCTCTACTGGGCTGTTTGCCACGATAACCTTGGCATTATCAGCGTCGTACCTAGCTTTAATCTTGCTGACCATGTCTGCTACAACTGGGTCTGGAGCGACTTTCTTAGCAGTTTCAGCAGGGATTTGCTGAGGATTACCCAGAAGTTGATTGGCCTTGAAAGTTACTTTTCCGATATTGTGTAGGTAGCTACCAGTCTGGTTATAAGTAACATTATCACCATAAGTCGTAGACTCTACTGTGTGGGAGTGGCCGTCAATAACGGTTACGCGCTTGCCTTTGAGCTTAGGATTTTTAGAAAGGGCTTCAGCCAATGTTGAGCCGCGCCACTCAGTTGGAGTTGTCGTGTCAACACCCAAATGAGCTAGAACAACGTAGTTTTTGTAGTTCTTTCCTTCTGCCGCTGCGCGTGCTTCGATTTCGTCAATAACCCGATTAACCTCTGTAATTGGATCAGTGAAGGTCACGCCTTGAACGTTTTTAGGGTGAGTTTTTGTAGCAGTTTCAGGTGTTGTCACACCGATTACCACAAACTCATCTCCCTCAACCGCTGGATCCTTGTCTACAATGGTAGAGGCTTGGAAAACTCGAGCATTGTTGGCGTAGGTGTTAGAACTAAGAAGTGGGAATTTAAGAATTTCCTTGTATTTCTTTGCCTCATCCAGACCAAAGTCAAACTCATGGTTACCGACTGCCATAGCATCGTAGCCAATTTCGTTGAGGATTTTCGCACGTTCTTCTCCTTTTGAACTATTGGAAATTGGCAGTCCTTGGAAGGCATCACCCGCATCCACGACTAGCACTTTAGGATTTTTAGCACGTTCTTCCTTGATAACAGTAGCTAGCTTGGCATCACCGATAACGCCTTTTTCCTCTACGATGCGACCGTGAACATCGTTGGTATGGAGAATCGTAGCCTCTGGTAGATTTTCAGACTGGGCTGGTGCTGCAGCGGCTTCTGTCGTAGCTGGACCAGCCGGAGCAGCCACATTCTGACTATCTGCTGCTGGCTTTTCTTCTGCTGAAGCTACTGGAGCAGTTGGTTGATCTGCAGATGTTATCTCAGCAGCTGGCTGATTGGTCAACTCAGTCGTTGCCGGCTCTGGACTAGCCTGAGCCTCTTCTGCAGAGACTTGATGTGCCAAAAAAGCAGGTGCCAAAAGCACTGTTGATAGAACAGGTAAGATGAAAAATTTCTTCTTCATATAACGAACACTCCTCTTTAGTATTTTGTTATATTATACATCTTTTTGGCTCAAAAAGGAACTAAACCACTACTATTTTAACAAACATTCGGTTTTCAGAAAATTACTAGAAAATTTTCTGTGTTAAAAAGACTCTGAAATTCATCAGAGTCTGAACTATATTATCCCTCAAAGACAACTTCCCCATCACAGATGGTAAACTTCACTTGGCCTTTAAGATTTTCACCAACGAAAGGTGAATTAGCTGCTTTGGAGGCAAAATGATCAGTCACAAGTCTATCTGCTGCTGGGTCAAATATTGTCAAATCGGCTGGACCATCCTGAGCGATGAAACCAGCATCAAAGCCATACAACTGAGCCGGATTGATCGTCATTTTTTCCAAAAGTCCCATCAAGCTCAGATGACCAGCCTCTACCAAGTAGGTTAGGCCAAGAGAAAGCGAAGTCTCAAGCCCAGTCATGCCAGAAGGCGCCTGAGTGATATCGGCTACATTTTTCTCGTCAGCATGATGTGGAGCATGGTCCGTCGCAATGACAGAAATGACACCAGATTTGAGCCCCTCAATAACCGCCAGACGATCCGATTCTAAGCGCAGAGGCGGATTCATCTTAGCATTGCTGCCCTTGGTCAATAGCAGAGCTTCTGTTTTAGAGAAGTGCTGAGGTGCTGCTTCAGCAGTGACTTGAGCGCCTAGCTTCTGAGCGAATTCCACCACCTTTACACTCTCAGCCTTGGACAAATGCTGGATATGCACATGAGCCTTTGCATCATAAGCAATCATGACATCGCGGGCAATCATGCTGTATTCTGCCACACCTGTCGCGCCGCAGATATGAAAATGCTCTTTAGCGATATGCTCGTTGAAACCAAGTATGCCATTGAGATTTGGATCTTCCTCGTGCAAGCTGATAAAGGTGTTATATTTACGCGCTTCTACGAGGGCCTGGCGGACAATGCCAGCGTTGGTCAGCGGAATACCGTCATCAGAAAAACCTACTGCACCTGCTGCCAAGAGACCTTGGAAATCTGTCAGATGCTGCCCATCAAAATTCTCTGTAATCGTCGCGACCGACTTGATATGGATATTTTCACGACTAGCCGATTCCAGTACTTCTTTCAGGGTTTCGACCGTAGAGATGGTCGGATTGGTATTAGCCATCATAACAACAGTCGTAAAGCCACCTGCTGCTGCTGCCAAAGCCCCCGTATGAATATCTTCCTTATGAGTCTGGCCTGGCTCCCGAAAATGAACGTGTATATCCACCAAACCTGGAGCCACCACCAAACCACTGGCATCAATAACTTTTGCATCTTCTGCCTGCAAATCTTGACCGATTTTGACAATTTTCTTCCCCTCAACCAAGAGGTCAGTAATTTGGTCAAAACCAGTCTTAGGATCCATAACTCGTCCGTTTTTGATTAATAGCATCGTCTTATCTCCTTATTCGTAAAAGTCCACCTGAGTATCCAGCAGTTTATCCCCGTCATAAACAAACTTTGCAGAAAAGAAAGGCTTGTCTTCTAAAAGCCACTCAACAAAGGTATGATCGCCTTCCCAAGTTGGTTTAGACAAAACCTGGTTATAGGGCACCCATTCCAAAGTCCCTTCGTTGCAGTCAATCAGTTCCCCCTCAAACTCAGTCACCTTGAAAACATAGGTGTACCAGTCCAAGTTGGGAGTAAACTCCGGAAAAGTGATAATGCCTTTAAGAACAGGCTTGGCCTTTAGACCTGTTTCCTCTAGAATCTCGCGCGCCGCGCATTCCTGCGGAGTTTCTCCTCGCTCTAGCTTGCCACCGACACCAATCCACTTCCCAGCATGAACATCATTGGGCTTTTTGTTGCGGTGCAGCATGAGAAACTCCCGGCCATTATCAATATAACAAATCGTCGCTAACTGAACCATACTACCTCCTAAGTTAACCAATCAATAGGCTCCAAGCCCTTAGCCACTAAGAAATCATTGGTACGAGAAAAAGGTTTGCTGCCAAAGAAACCACGATACGCAGACAGTGGACTTGGATGAGCTGACTCGATAATCAAATGTTGGGAATTGCTAATCAGCGCTTTTTTCTTGCGGGCGTAAGAACCCCAGAGGATAAAGACAACTGGATCAGACTTTTCATTGACTACTTTGATAATCGCATCTGTAAATGGCTCCCAGATTAAGCCGGCATGCTCATTGGCCTGACCAGCAGGCACTGTCAGACCAGCATTAAGCAAGAGAACACCCTGCTGAGCCCAGGAAGTCAAATCATGCGACTCCTTGACGCCAATATCATCAGCCAGTTCTTTGAGAATATTCTGCAAAGAAGGCGGAGCTGGAATATCATCAGGTACCGAAAAACTCAAGCCCTGTGCCTGTCTCGGTCCGTGGTAGGGATCTTGCCCCAAAATAACCACCTTAACATCTGCTAAATCTGTCGTCTGAATCGCATTAAAAACCTTTTCCCGAGGCGGGTAAATGGTCCCTGAAGCATACACTTCGTCTAAAAAATGATTGATTTTTGCAAAATAACCTTCCGGCAGCTGCTCCTTAATCAAAGCGTGCCAAGCTGAATGCTGCATATATGTCTCCTCTCATTTCCTTCGATAAAATTCTCTTATCTAATCCACCTAAGCGCTCTTTTGAGTTCTGCTATACCATTTTCCAGAAAACAAGAACCGTGAGCCAGAATGATTTTTTCCGGTTGCCAAGCCAGCATCTGCTCTAGACATTCCTTGGCTTCTTTTTGATGACCGATAAAAGTCATACGGTAGTCAATAGGTGTCTGGCCATCCGGAGCTGCAACTCGAACTAATTTATAAGCATTGCCGCGAAGCTGACTTGCAAAATGATCTGTTTCAAAATTCTCGATTAAATCCGTCAAAATCAAGGTTTGACTGTCCTTGTGAAAAAAGACAACTTCCTCAATATAAGAACTTCCCTTGAAAACCAACTGATCTATCTGACCTGTCCAAGCTTCAGGAGCCTCATCCGTCAGTTTTTCATCAAAAGAGACCGGGATTTTCTGCTTGGCTGCTCTCTCCTCAACTCCTGGGCTAGACCAAGCAATTGCCTCAGGATAACGCTTCTTCCAGTCAGCTATATAGGCATAGTGAATCTTATTAGGCGAAACGAGATGTGCGACTGGTCCCAAAGCGTCCAACTGGTCAAACAAGGCTTGATTTGGCTGGATTGGTGAATGGCACCAGAGCTGGCCATTTGCTAACTTGATGACAGTCATGCGAGTGGAAAAGGGCAACTTTGTAACCACCGCATCCATCTCAATTAAATCACCGTCGACAATCCAGATATTCTCAGCAATGGTCTTCAAGGTATAAAGCGGTTCATAGATAGGAATAGGTCTTTTCATTCTAAATACTCCTTCTTTCTAGTCCAAAAGCGAAACTTCCCTAGAGCTTGAGGATACTGGGCTAATCCTAGGGCGGACAGAATCAGTATCTGAGGCAAAAACTGAATCAGATATCTCGTCTTTCCTCCCTCGAAAATCTGTAAAAAGAGCAGACCACCAAAAACAGCTAAGGTCAGAAAATTCAGCTCATCACTGGAGCGATATTTCCAAAGCGCAAAAACAAGTCCTGCTGCCATGACAATCCAAACCACCTGCTTGGACAGCGAGAAATAGACAAATTCTGACTTGTCAGTGTTCAGGAAGAAGTCACGGACAAACTGAGTTAAAGGATTATCTTTCGTATCTTGGTAAAAAGGCGATATATAAGGCGTCTTTTCATTTTCAACACTGCGATAGAGCCAGCCCAAATCTCCTTCAGCTACAGTCAGAGACTGCTTATGGAAGAGATGATGCGCTAAAGTCAAAGGATTATATTCACTTAAGCGCCGCTTGATTTCCTTGATAACATATTCCTTGGCAAACATGCCATTGTTATAGTCATATTGCTTATCAGGCTCAATATACTGCAAGAGCCCTTCTTTCATATCTTCCTGATTGTGGCCATTGAAGGTCAGACCTAGATTAATAAAGAGCAAGGGACCTTTTGCCAATCCCTCTCCCTCCATAATCGGCACTTCCGTCTGGTGCTTGGACCAGTAGTGCAGCGGTGCATAGCTCATCGCAAAACTGCAAGTAAAAACGACTAGTGCCAAAAAGAACTTCTTCCAATTCTTTTTGAAAAAGAGGACTCCGAAGACAGCTATCAGCAGAATCATTACTGTTGGTCTAAAAAAGAAAGCCAGACTAGTCATTAGCCCAAGCAAAATACTGCGCCAAACCAGCTGTCTACTAGTTTCCTCTCCCTTCAGCAATCCCAGAACTAGGAAAATCTGCAAACTGATGAAAGGCAGGGGCGGAATATCCGTATACATTGAAAAGAAATAAGGAGAAAAGCCCAGTAAGAGCATATATAAACTAAAGACAGCATCTGCAGTTTTTTTGGAAAAATACTTTTGGCAGCCCTTATAGAGAATCAAGGCCGTTACGTTAGTATAAACAATATTCAAGGCCTGCATGACCCATAAACCAGATTCCCCAAATATATTAAAGAAAAAACGCTCGTATAGAAAGAGAGAGACATTGTTAGGATTGCGGGTCAGATAGTTAGAAATGGAGCTTTCTTTCAGAGTTTTGAAAGCCCCTGTAAAGACAACTGCTGCATCCCGCCTAATCAAAAGTTCTGCTGAAAAGAGCATAATCAGCTGAAAAATAAAGACAGCTAGCATAATAAGAAGTTTATGCTTCATCAGCCAATGATAAGCTTTTTCTAGCAAATGCCGATAGCGATAGGCCAGATAAGTCAAGCCAGCAAAAGCAATCATAGCTATACTATTCAGCTCTGCAACATGCCAGATGGCAATCAGAAACCAGTGAACAGCCGTAATCAGCATAACTTTCTGTAATATTGAAAAGGATAGATGATAAATCTTAGACATAGCTCTATTATACCAAACACCGAGACTTTAAGCCATTTTTAAAGGCAATACAAGGACGTTTTACTGAAAAATGACCTGAATAAAGGTCAGATCATTTTATTTGTATTCGGTCTAAGACTGCCAATTCTCTTGGTCATGCTTAAATTTCTCAAGCAAGGCCAAGCCCTCAGGACTGACATACCCTTCTGCTTCAGCCAGAGTGATTAGTTCAGTATAGTTAGAAAGGGTTACTAATTTCACATCCGCTTCATTGAAGTTCTTTTCTGCCTTTGGCAGCTCATAGGTAAAGATAGCCGCTGCACCAATCACATCCGCACCTTCACGTTTAGCGGCAACGATAGCATCCAAGACCGAACCGCCAGTCGAGATTAAGTCTTCAATGACAACCATCTTCTGTCCAGGCGCTACGCGACCTTCGATTTGATTGCCCGCTCCGTGATCTTTTGGTTTGCTGCGGATATAGGCAAATGGCAGGTTCATCTTATCCGCAATAATGGCTCCATGAGGAATGCCTGCTGTCGCAGTTCCAGCAATGACTTCTACATCAGGAAATTCCGCCCGAATCTTTTCAACGAAACCATCCTCAATCAAGGTCCGAGTCTCTGGATAAGCCAAGGTCACACGGTTGTCCGTATATATAGGTGACTTGATGCCCGACGCCCATGTAAAAGGCTCTTCTGGCTTCAAATACACAGCTTTGATTTTCAATAGATCACGCGCAATCTCTTTTGCTAAAGTCATTTTTTGCTCCTTATAAATTTAATTTTTATGATGCCGTCAATTTCGTATAACGATTTAAATCGTATCACTTGTTCTTACTTAGCTATTCCACTGCTTCTTAATCTCGTGATAGGCATCCCAAGGATTTTCAGCTTGGATAATTGGACGACCTACTACAATATAATCACTGCCGATTTGATGGGCTTCCTGCGGAGTCATGACCCGCTTTTGGTCACCGATTTCTGATCCAGCTGGCCGAATACCCGGCGTCACACAGAGAAAGTCTTTGGCCGTTGCTGCCTTGATTAGTTCAACCTCTTGAGCTGAGCAAACTACGCCATCCAAACCAGCTTCTTTGGCCTTCCGAGCGTAATTGACAACTGACTCCTGAACCGTAGTCTGGATGTTTTGGCAATCCCGCATATCTTCCTCACTGGTCGAGGTCAGCTGGGTCACCGCAACCAACTTAGCCTTATCTCCCAAAACCTTCTTGGCCTCGCTCATCATTTCCACACCACCCGCTGCATGAACTGTCACCATGTCAATACCAAAGGTACCTAGGACAGACATGGCTGAGCGCACCGTATTGGGAATGTCGTGCAGTTTCAAATCCAAGAAAATGCTGTGTCCCAGAGCTTTCAGATAATGAACGATTTCTGGACCGATGGCATAGAAGAATTCCATACCGATTTTGACATAGAGTTTTTCATCTTCCGGAAAATGCTCCAAGAAATCTTTGACATCGTCAAAAGATGGAAAGTCGAGGGCGATAATAGGCCGTTCTTCACGCATGAGGGGAAAATCTCCTTTTTAATTTTTAACTTTAAAGAACTCTGCTAGGCACTCTTTTATCCAAATCGACCTTCACGCTAGGTTCAGAGACATAGAAAAACCTTGCCCGAGAGCAAGGTTACACGAAAATGTGGCAGTATATGCCATTCAAACGTATGTACCTTAGTAGCCTCTCTGGACTTCTTTAAAGGTTATATTTAATTCATTCTATAATTTCACAGCAGTATTGTCAAGTAAAAATGTAACTTTAAAGCAAATTCTCTCGAACTTCTTTACGAAAGCTTTCAAGACTTTCGATGCAGTATTTATCCATAGCCTTAGGCAAATCTTCAATGATGATCGGGCAGGCATAGGGATCCGTGAAATTGGCAGTTCCCACTCCAATAGCTGAAGCACCTGCTATAAACATCTCCAGAGCAGCCTCCGCCGAATCAACTCCCCCCATACCAATAATGGGAAGTTTGCTTGCTTGAGCCACTTGACGGATCAGCTTGAGCGCTACCGGAAAGACAGCCGGACCTGACATGCCACCAGTTCCATTAGCGATAATAGGCTTGCGCGACTTCAAGTTAAATCGCATACCTACTAAGGTGTTAATCATGGTAAAACCAGCAGCACCAGCGTCTTCAACAGCCTTGGCTACCTGAGTAATGTCTGCTACGCTCGGAGTTAATTTGACATAGACTGGTACAGCAGAAGTCTCTACTGCTGCCTTGGTTGCTTCGTAAGCTAGTTCCGGAACTTGACCAATCAACAGTCCAGCATTTCCATGGTCAACATTAGGACAGGAGATATTGAGCTCAATAGCCTTGACATTGGGGGCTTGAGAAATTTTTCCAGCAACTGTGGCATACTCTTGATTAGAAAAGCCCGCTACATTGGCTATGATTGGTAGGTCGGGATAATGTTTTTCCAGCCAGGGCAGTTTTTCAGCTAGAACAACCTCAACACCTGGATTTTGTAGGCCAATGGCATTGAGCATACCAGCTGGCGTTTCTGCCACACGTGGAGTGGGATTGCCAAAGCGGGGGTCCAAAGTCGTAGCCTTTATCATGATAGAACCCAACAAGTCCAAGTCATAGTACTTGGCATATTCTTGACCGAAGCCAAAGCAGCCAGATGCCGGAATAATTGGATTTTTCAAGTCCAATCCTGGCAAGGAAACTCTTAAACGTTGGTCACTCATTCTTTCCCCTCCTAAACAATAATCGTGCCCGTCTCAAAGACCGGACCGTCTTCACAAACGCGCTTATTGACCGACTCGTCCTGACCAGCCACATGAACGACGCAGGCATAGCAGGCACCCATACCACAAGCCATACGAGACTCCATGGAGAGATAAGCATGCGGATGATCCTGAAACTTACGATCGACATACTGGAGCATGGCTGGCGCTCCACAGGAATAGACAGCCGCATAGTCTTGGGACAACTCATCCACAACTGCTGATACATAGCCTTTGCGACCATAAGAACCATTATCCGTCGTGACAATGACCTCGGCGTATTTTTTTATTTCTTCCTCTAAAATGACAGCAGATTTATCAGAAAACCCCAGAACAGCTGTCACTTGAGCTGCCTTGGCATACAAGTCTTTGGCAACCTCAAGCAGGGGAGGGACACCAATCCCACCACCTATAATTAAAGCGTGGTCACCTGCCCTTACAGGACTCAAATCAAAGCCATTGCCCTGAGGACCCATAACATCAAGAAAAGACCCAACTGAAAGTTGAGAAAAAATAGCCGTGCCGCCGCCTTCTATCCGATAGATGATGCGACAAGTCAGATTGTCTCGGTCAATCTCTGCGATTGAGATAGGCCGGCGCAAAAGCTTGCTGTCATCTGGTACACGAATGTGTAAAAACTGTCCAGCCTGCATCTGGCTGACCATTTGGCCCTTTAGGAGCATAGAAAAAATATTAGGTGCAATTTCTACTTGCTCCAGCAGCTCCATCTGCTCCAGCATAATCTTTCCAAATCTCTTTTTACAACTGTCACTAACCATGACAACCTCACTTTCTACAAGAAAAAACCTCGCCGCAGCAAGGTTTCGCAAAAAACAAGGCAGCCAACTGCCTCTTATACCGTTTTTCCTACCTTGCAGCCTCACTGGACTTGATTAAAGGTTAAATTGTAAACATTATATCGTTAGCGATGAGGAATGTCAAGGCATAAAAATATCAGAATTTTCATGTTCGCTCGAGTTCCTCATAAGCAGATTTAATACCCCACATGATCATCACCTTCCCAATCAGAACCATCATACAAAACATAATACATACAATAAAAATAGTAATGGCAATGGCTAGAACTACCGAACGATTTTTATAGTCATTATATTTGGCTATATAGTCCTCCTCATTTCCTTCATCCTAGCACAGGCAACTTTAGCAAGCAAACATTTTCTAATCTTCTGATTTATTGGAAAAAAATCCCCAGTTTGTGATAAAATAGTCCTATGAGAATTCAACAGTTACATTATATTATCAAAATCGTCGAGACTGGTAGTATGAACGAAGCTGCCAAGCAACTTTTCATTACTCAGCCTAGCTTGTCCAATGCTGTGCGGGATTTGGAAAATGAAATGGGCATCGAGATTTTTATTCGCAATCCCAAAGGAATTACCTTGACCAAGGACGGCATGGAGTTTCTTTCTTATGCTCGGCAGGTAGTTGAGCAGACGCAACTTCTAGAGGAGCGATACAAAAACCCTGTCGCCCACCGCGAGCTTTTCAGCGTTTCTGCCCAGCACTATGCTTTTGTGGTCAATGCCTTTGTCTCCCTGCTTAAAAAAAGCGATATGGAGAAATACGAGCTCTTTTTGCGGGAAACTCGGACTTGGGAAATTATTGACGACGTAAAAAACTTCCGCAGCGAAATCGGCGTCCTCTTTCTCAATAGCTACAACCGAGATGTCCTATCCAAGATGCTGGATGACAATCACTTGATTGCCACTCATCTCTTCACAGCGCAGCCCCATATCTTTGTCAGCAAGTCCAATCCGCTAGCCAAGAAAAAGCTGGTTCAATTATCTGACTTAGAAAACTTCCCCTACCTCAGCTATGACCAAGGGACTCACAACTCCTTCTACTTTTCTGAGGAAATTCTCTCTCAGGAACACCATAAAAAATCCATCGTGGTCAGCGACCGTGCGACCCTCTTTAACCTTTTGATTGGTCTGGATGGCTACACAATTGCTACCGGTATTCTCAACAGCAACCTCAACGGAGATAATATCGTGTCAATCCCACTGGACATTGATGATCCGATTGAGCTGGTCTACATCCAGCATGAAAAAGCCAGCCTATCCAAAATGGGAGAACGCTTCATTGAGTATCTGATTGAGGAAGTGAAATTTGATAAATAAAGTAAAACACCTAGAAGCAGGCAGCTTACTGCAGGCTATAGGTGTTTTTCTATTTTTCAGACCTGTTTTCCCTTCAGGTCTATCAGATGGAGGAAAGAGGTAGGGAAAGTGGAAGTCTATTTAAGACAGCTAATTAAATCTTGATTCTTTTGATCGTAGTAATCAAAATATTTCTGATATAAAGAGGCATTCATATCAGAGTATGCAGCAATGACGAGCTCTTTCAAATCATTCACTAATTCGTCCAATTCCTCTTGCTCCACTGAAATATCAGCCAGTCCATGAGCAACTTTGTTTCTTTGAGAATTTACATCCTGAACTTTAGAAATTGAAGTTTCAAATTCAGAATATTCATGATAATGGTTGAGAATTTTAATCATATCAAAGATATTAATTTTCTTAATTTTTTTAATTACTTTTAAATCCGGATGTCTTCTTTCAATTACAGATTTTAAGATAAACTCCGCAAAGGATTTTGCCTTGACAAGCACATCAGTCACTTGACCTCTACGGTTTAGAATATCAATCATCAGATAATAGTTTAACACTTTTTGAAACTCATCTGTGTCACCATATTGCAAATTATCATCAGCTACAATCTCTTCAAGAACTCTCTGTTTTTGAAAAACACTAATCATGCTTTCTAATATATTTTTTGATTTTTCTTGATCTTGTTTATCAGAAATGATATCGGGATTTCCCTTTAAGATATCTAACGCTGCCTTGTATTCATACTTCAAAATGAAATCTTTATAGGTCCGTTGCAATAAATTGTTTTTTAACTTTTCGCCTGTTTCAATTTCTGGTTTACGCTCATCTTCCTTTTCTGCTGTTTGTTTTTTCAATAAATCATCTAAAACAACTTCTTCAAAATAAGGAGCGCCCTGATTAGACCTATTTGTTTTCTTCCCATTTGGAGAATCTACCCGAGCAAGTCTTGTATGATAATCCTTGATAAAATTGATAAAGTACATGGCAGCCTGGCATTGAGCAGTACCACTTGTAATATTTAAAATATAATCTCCGTTGGACATATCTTCTCTATCAAGGATTTTTTCTACAAATTTATACATTGCTTCAAATTCATGAACACCCTCTGTTACATACTCATTTTGAATCACAGGGATTTGGACTGCTTTTTTTCTATAAACAGTTTTAACAGTCCTTTCAAAGTTTTCCTGCTTTACCTTCATCTCATCACTATATATAACAATAAGCTTGTCAGGTAATTCATCTTTAATAATTACGAGTGCAGGACCATCTGAAATTTCCTGTTGGTATCCATCATGCTCATATGTATGAATGTCCCCTATAGACAAGGCTCTTCGAAAATTGTCCGTTTTTTCTCGACCCGTTTCATCTTTTTTTGTAGGATGTTTAAATTTTACACCAATCGGATCATACTGACTGATAAATGTGATTAATGTCTTCATCTTGTACCTACCTCCGTAATCGTAAAACAGGTTTTACCCATTTCATAGAAATTCTCTGCATTATTAATTAATTCTATTTCACCCTCAACGGTTAAAAAAGGCGCCTTTGTCAATTTTAGAGCTCCTCGTTCAGACATTTTCTTATGTCGTTTTTGAACTTCGCCATCCGCTTGCCTAAATACTGTTTTGGTCCAAGCACCGCTACCACCACCTAGATAGAGGGGATAGGATAGATTGTTTTGAATTAAATGATTAGGAAATTTTTTTAGAAAGAAATCTTTATATCCTTCATAGCCTTCATCTTCTGTCATTCCAAAGTAAAATTTTTGTGCATATTCCCCAAGAGAAGAAATGAGCTCACCAGCTCTTCCACCTTCGAAACCTAAAGCGGCAATAATTTCAAATTCCAGCTTGGTTCCAGGTCTCAGAGCTTCACGATAGATACTTAGTGAATGTGGTTTTGTATCTTTATCTGGAGTGAAATCCCACTTTTGAACAAGAATTAAATCATCATTTGTCAGAGGCTGACTGTCTGAGACACGAATTTCATTAAAAATATCATCAAAAGGTTTTATTTTTTCATGTCTCTGTCGTCTAGTTGGTCCCCAAGGAATCGCTTTCTTATTTTCAATGATTTTGCCTTTTTT